>DATNKO010000053.1:0-127846 GCA_035603345.1 Steroidobacteraceae bacterium
CGAGCAGCGCCACGACCGTGTCCGCGAGTGCCTGCGGCTCGAGCTCGCCGCGAGCCACGAGCCCGGCGCGCGCACAGCGCTCGATGCGATGTGCCTGGTCGCCGGCGATCGGCACCGCGACGCACGGCCGCCCGCAGGCCAGCACCTGCAGCAGCGTGTCGCCGCCGTTGCTGACTACCAGACGCGCCGCACGCATGAGCTCGGCGAGCTCGGCGAGCGGCATGAGCGGCGCACGCTGCAGCTGCGGCGGCCGGGCCGCCGCCGCGGCTTCGCCGCCGCCGACCAGCAGTGTGTCGCAGCCACGCTCGGCGAGCGCGGCGGCTGCGGCCGCGATGACGGCCGGCGCGTGCTCGGCGCCCGGATGGTCGCTCCCACCCCCGGGGACGATGAGCAGGAACTCGCGCGCCTTGAGTCCGAAGCGTGCCAGCGTCGCTGTCGCCAGCTGCGCATCGGCTGGCGGCAGCAGCACGTCGATGAAGCGCACGCGCACGCCCGGGCGAACCTTGAGCTTGAGCCGCTCGAGCGCCGTCAGGCCGCCAGCGATGAACTCCGGGTAGGCGATCCAGTGCTCGTCGAGCAGCGCGAGCCAGCGCAGGCGGAACGCCTTGCGGCGCTGGCGCGGCCGCGAGCTGACGAACACGACACGCGCGCCGGCCGCGCGCGCCGCGCGCAGCTGCGCGGTGCGGCCGGCGTTGTCGAAGACCACCACCCGCGGGCGGAACTCGCGGATCAGCGCGCACACCTCGCGCGTGTGGAAGGTGGGGGAGGCCGGCAGCAGGGTCGAGGCAAACGGAGTGGCGGCCGCGTAGGGCGCGGCGCGGCTCAGGACGAAATGCACCTCGAGCTGCGGGAAGCGGCCGGTCATGGCGGTCGCGATCGCGAGGCTGCGCGCGTATTCGCCCATGCCGCGCGCTCCCGACACGGGTATGAACAACAGGCGGGTGTTGGCCGCGGGCATGAGAGCGAATGCTAGAGTACTGCCTCAGGCCACGCGAGGCGCGCATGCTGCCGGTGCTGTTCTTCGATCCGCTGTGTCCGCGCCCGTACGATGCCGCCAGCCTGCGCACCGCGGGGCTCGCCGGCACCGAGGCGAGCGTGGTACGCATCGCCGAAAGCCTCGACGCCTGGGTCAGCCAGCACAACCGCAGTGAGGATGCTGGGCGTTATCGCGCACCGGGCAACCTCGAGGCCGTCAGCCAAGTGGTGGTGCTGCGCGATCCGCGGGCGCTCGCCCGGGTCGCGGCGCTGCAGCCGCGCGCCCGCCCGTGGCTGTGGTTGCACGATCGCGTCGAGCCGGGCTCGTCGCGCTCGCGCTGGTTCCTGGCCGCCGCGGACGAGCTGCGCCGCCTGCAGCCGCAGATCGTGTGCGTGTCGGAATACCAGCGGCAGCGAGTCGCCGCGACCGTGGCGCGCATCCGCGGCTGCGAGCGCCTCGCCGTGCACCGCATCTACAACCCGGTCGACGACGGCCTGGTGCCGGACGGCGCGCCCGTCGACCCCGACAAGCTGGTGTTCTTCTCCTCGCCCAACAAGGGACTCAAGTTCACGCTCGATGCGTTCCGCGCGCTGCGCCGGCGCATGCCGCAGCTGCGCCTGAGTGTCGGCAACCCCGGCTACAAGGATCTGCCGGCGCAGCGCCTCGACGGGGTCGAGTGGCTGGGCTCGCTGCCGCACGCGCGCATCGTCGCCGAGGCGCGCACTGCGCTGTGCACCTTCAGCGCCAATTTCGTGATTCCCGAGACCTTCGGTCTGGTGTTCGCCGAATCGCGCGCCGTCGGCACTCCGGTGCTGACTCATGACTGTGGAGCTGCCGCCGAGGTGCTCGTCGATCGCGAGCAGCTGCTGCCGGTCGGCGCGGCGCAGCGCAGCTACGAGGCGCTGCTGCACAACCTGACACCGCGGCGGCGCGCGTGGGCGGCGGGTCTCGCCGACCGACTCGGACTCTTCGACGGCTACATCGAGCGCATCGGCAGCTGGCGCCACGGCGCACGTCCGCGCGTCGGCCCGGATCCGCGCTTCCGGCTGTCGACGGTGGCCGCCGAGTGGCGCACGCTGCTCGCCTGTTAGATCCGTACCATGCGCGCATTCGCCTGGTTCCTCGGTCTGATCGCGCTGGCGCTGGCGGCGATCGCCGCCTTCACCTACCCCGCGTGGCTGCTGCTGCACCCGCATTTCGATTTTCCCTTCCACCGCATCGGCGAGCGCATCGGCATGCTGGCGCTGCTGCTGGGGTTCGTAGCGGTGGCGCGGCACCTGAAGCTGGCCGACCGTGCCAGCCTCGGCTTCGGGCTCGAGAGGCGCCGCTTCGGGCGCGAGCTGCTGCTGGCGCTCCTCATCGGCGTCGCGACCATGCTGGGGGTGGTGGCCGTCATGAGCGCGCTCGGACTCCTCGACTGGACCACGGCGGGGCTGACGCCGGCGGCGCTGGCGCGCGTGGTCGCGGCGCGGGCGCTGAGCGCGCTGGTGGTGGCGCTCATCGAGGAGACCTTCCTGCGCGGGGCGATGCACACGGCCATCGAGCGCGAGTCCGGTACGCGCGCGGCGGTTGTGCTCACCGCGCTCATCTATGCCGCCAGCCACTTCTTTGCCAGCTTCCACATTGCCGCGCAGCAGGTGAGCTCCGGCAGCGGCGTGGCGCTGCTCGCCGGGACGCTACATGCTTTCGCCCGGCCGCTCACCATTGCCGATGCGTTTCTGGCGCTGTTCGCGGTCGGCGTGGTGCTCGGCCTGGTGCGCGCCGCCACCGGCAACATCGCCGCCTGCATCGGACTGCACGCCGGCTGGGTGTGGGTGATGCTGGTGGCGCACGAGTTCAGCCAGCCGCGACGCTCGGCACCGGCGGCGTTCCTCCTCAGCCGGTTCGACGGGTTCGTCGGCTGGCTGGTGCTCGCCTGGACGCTGGCGCTCGCCGTGCCGCTGTGGCGCTTCTACGTCGCGCGAACTGCCGCCGCGAAGCGAGCGCGCACACAGCCGCGAGTGTAAGAAAAGTCTTTCCCGGGGCGTGAAAAACAGGGACGTTTTTCCCGCAGCCCCCAGGGGTTCACGGCGTCCCGGAAAAGACTTTTCTTGCGATCGCGGCTGTGCCGAGGTCAGTTGAGCTGCTCGGGCTTGAAGCCGTCGCGTCGCAGCAGCTCCAGCAGCCCGCCGTCGCCCACCAGGTGCAACGCGCCGACCACGACCAGGCTGTTGTCATTGCCGGCGAGCAGCTGCTCGATCTGCGGCAGCCACAGGCGGTTGCGCTCGGTGACGAGCGGCCGGTAGAGCGCCGGGAACTCGCGGTACTCGCCCGCCAGAAGCGTGGCGAGCTGCGGCGCATCCCCGCGCCGCCAGGCGCTGACGATGTCATTGAGCTCGCTCGGCGGATCGTCGAGCTCCTGCAGGGTCTGGTCGAGGAGACGCACCTGGTCCGGCTGCGAAAGCCCTGCGAGCGAGCCGAGCTCGGCGTCGACGGTTTCGAGTCCTGCGGTCGCCTTGCCGTCGCTGCGCGCGCGCTGCACCAGCTGCTCCTCGACCCCCTGCTCGGGATCGAATCCGAGCTTCAGGTACTCGAGGTCCGTGAGCTCGATCGCGACCACCCACGGCGCCTGGTCGTCGAGCGTCTGCGGCGGCAGGCCGAAGTCGCCGGCTGCGTGGCTGACGCGCGCGTAGCGCTCGGCGCCGATCGTCGAGCTCAGTGTGGTGCCGGCCGGCAGCTTGCCGTGCCCAAGCATCCAGTCGGCGACCTGCTCCTGATCGAGCTTGCCGAGATCGATCTCCATCACCAGCCGGGTCGAGTCCGCGTAGGCGCGCATCAGCCCCGCCGGCAGCGTTGCATGGTCGGTCGGCAGCAGGTGCACCGAGCCCGCGAGATAGACCGTGTTGTGTGCGCCGCGGATCGCCCACACCGGGCTCGCGGCCTGAGCGGTCAGGCAGCTGAACAGGCCGACCGCAAGGAGCCACCACTGTATTGCTCGACCCACACGACCTCCGTCAGCAATGTACCGTCCGCGCGCAGCTCGAGCGTACGGTAACCGGGCGGCCGGCGGTCGACCGTGAAGTTATCGGCGTTGGGCTGGAACTGCGCGCAGGTCGAGGGCGTGGCGAGCAGCCGCACCCCGCGGCGCAGTCCATCAAAGCTCTGATGCACATGACCCCAGGCGATGGCGCGCACGTTGGAATGCCGGTCGATGCAGGCGAAGAATTCCGCGGCGTTGTCCAGCCCGACGCGGTCGAGCCAGCGGCTCGCCATCGGCACCGGGTGGTGATGCAGGCATACCAGGCAGTGACGCTTGCCGGCGCTGGCGAGCGCTTCCTCGAGGGCCGCGAGCGTCGCGTCGCTGATGTGGCCGCCGGCGGAGCCGGGGACACAGCTGTCGAGCAGCACGATGCGCCAGCGGCCGAGGTCGACGCAGCCGTCGAGGACGAACGGCGCCCCGGCGAGCTCACGGCGCATTGCCTGCGGTTCGTCGTGATTACCCGGGACGCACAGCACGGGCGGGCCGAGCCCGGCGAACAGGCGCCGGAAATGCGGATAGCCGCCCGGGTCGTCCTGCACCAGATCGCCGGTCACCAGGAGCGCCTCCGGCGGCCAGTCGTGCGCGCGCGCGTGACTGAGCGCGGCGCTGAGCGCCGGCAGAGTGGCGACGCCACGCAGCGACAGGCTCTGGTCGCCATACAGGTGCGGGTCGGTGAAGTGAACGAGGCGCACGGCGCTCATGATCGAATCAGCCTAACAGAGCCCCGGGCGGGGGCGCAGTGAACCACGTCCCCCGCGCCCCTTGACGGAGCGCGCATTTCGGAGTGCGGATAGTGTGAAACAAGCCCAAGCGGCGGCGGCGCGGGAACTTAAGTCGTGTCGGCCCGGCGGTACGCACGCGCTGCGCGCGCCGCTCGCGCCCCGGCGCGCGGCGCTCGAGCGCACACCTCGAGCGCTGCATTTGAGCATCGGGCGCCAGTGGTGGAAAATGCGCGCCCCGAAGTCGCGTCTGAACCGGCGCGGTTCCCCGCACCCGCGCGAGGCCCCCCATGACCACACGCCGCCAACTCGCCAATGCCATCCGTGCGCTCTCCATGGACGCCGTGCAGCGCGCCAACTCGGGGCACCCGGGCATGCCCATGGGCATGGCCGACATCGCGCAGGCGCTGTGGTGCGACTTCCTGCGCTACAACCCCGGCAATCCGCTTTGGCCGGAACGCGACCGCTTCGTGCTCTCGAACGGCCACGGTTCGATGCTGCTGTACTCGGTACTTTACCTTACCGGATATCCGCTCGGCATCGAGGACATCAAGAATTTCCGCCAGCTCGGCAGCAAGACCCCGGGGCACCCGGAGCGTGACCCGTCGCTCGGCATCGAGACCACCACCGGGCCGCTCGGGCAGGGGCTCTCGAACGCTGTCGGCATGGCGTGCACGGAACGGCTGCTGGCGAACGAGTTCAACCGCCCGGGACTCCCGATCGTCGATCATTACACCTATGCGTTCTGCGGCGACGGCTGCCTGATGGAGGGCATCTCCCACGAGGCCTGCTCGCTCGCGGGCACGCTCGGCCTCGGCAAGCTGACCGTTTTCTACGACGACAACGGCATCTCGATCGATGGCAAGGTCGTGGGCTGGTTCAGGGACGACACGCCCGAGCGCTTCGCCGCTTACGGCTGGCACGTTGTGCCGGGCGTCGACGGCCTGGATGGCGAGGCGGTGGCGAGCGCGATCCGCGCCGCACGCGCCGAGACCCGGCGTCCCTCGCTGATCTGCTGCAAGACCATCATCGGCTACGGGGCACCGCACCGGCAGGGTACTGCGGAAGCGCACGGCGAGGCCCTCGGCGCGGATGAAGTCGCCGCGGCGCGACAGCAGCTCGGCTGGCCGTATCCGCCGTTCGTAGTGCCGGACGAGATCCGCGCCGGATGGGATCACCGCACCCAGGGCGCAGCGCTGGAAGCGGCCTGGCGCGAGCTGTTCACGCGCTATGCGAGTGCCTTTCCAAAGGAAGCGCGCGAGTTCGAGCGGCGCATGCGCGGTGACCTGCCGGAGAACTGGCGCGACACCGCCGCGCAAACCGTCGAGGTGCTCGCCCGGCAGACGGCGCCGCAGGCGACGCGCCAGTCCTCGCAGGCTGCGCTCAATGCGCTCGCGCCGGCGCTGCCGGAGATCCTGGGCGGCTCCGCCGACCTCACCACCTCGAACAGCACGTTCTTCAAGGGGGCGCAGACCATCGTCCCGCAGGAGGACAGGGGCGATTACCTCCACTTTGGCGTGCGCGAGTTCGGCATGACCGGCTTCATGAACGGCGTGGCGGCGCACGGCGGCTTCATTCCCTACGGCGGCACGTTCCTGGTGTTCTCGGACTACGCGCGCAACGCCGTGCGGCTCGCCTGTCTCATGGAGCAGCGCGTCATCCTCGTCTATACGCACGATTCGATCGGGCTCGGCGAGGACGGGCCTACCCATCAGCCGATCGAGCAGCTCGCGAGCCTGCGCGCGATACCGCACCTCGGGCTGTGGCGGCCGTGCGATGCAGCCGAGACCGCGGTAGCCTGGACGCTGGCGCTCGAGCGTCGCGGACCCACGGCACTGGTGCTGACGCGCCAGGGTCTGGCGCAGCAGCCGCGCACTGCCGCGCAGCTCGCGGCCATCCGCCGCGGCGGTTACGTGCTCATCGAATGCAGCGGCACGCCCGAGGCGCTGGTCATTGCCACGGGCTCCGAGATCGGCATCGCAGCTACGGCGGTGAATGCGCTCAACGCCGCCGGCCGCCGCGTACGGCTCGTGTCGATGCCCTCGACCGACACCTTCGATGCGCAGGATGACGGCTGGCGCGAGGGCGTCCTGCCGCGCGCAGTGACGCGCCGCCTGGCGGTGGAGGCGGGGGTGACGCAGTGCTGGTGGCGTTACGTCGGCAGCACCGGGCGCGTGCTCGGCATCGAACGCTTCGGCGCCTCGGGCAAGGGACCGGATGTTTTGGCTCATTTCGGCTTCACGGCCGATAATGTCGCGCGGCAGCTGCGCGCATTACTGGAGGTCTGAAACGCATGGCAATCAAGGTCGGGATCAACGGTTACGGGCGTATCGGCCGCAACACGCTGCGCGCACTCTACGAATCCGGGCGCACCGGCGAGCTGCGGATCGTGGCGCTCAACGATCTGGCCGATCCCAAGACCAACGCGCACCTGACGCGCCACGACAGCGTGCACGGCCGATTCCCGGGCGAGGTGCAGGTCGACGGCGACAGCATGGTCGTCAACGGCGACCGCATCCGTGTGCTCGCCGAGCGCGATCCGGCCAAGCTCCCATGGGGCGAGCTCGGCGTCGAGTACGTGCTCGAGTGCACGGGACTTTTCACCACCAAGGCCAAGGCCGCCGCGCACCTGAAGGGCGGTGCGAAGAAAGTGGTGATCTCGGCGCCCGGCGGCGAGGACGTGGACGCGACCATCGTGTACGGCGTCAACCACGAGGTGCTCAAGAGCAGCTTCACGGTGATCTCGAACGCCTCCTGCACCACCAACTGTCTGGCGCCGGTTGCCAAGGTGCTGCACGCCAGGGTGGGGATCGCCGCCGGCATCATGACCACGATCCACGCCTACACCAACGACCAGGTGCTTACCGACGTCTACCATTCGGACTTGCGGCGCGCCCGCTCCGCCACGCAATCGCAGATCCCAACCAAGACCGGAGCCGCCGCGGCGGTGGGACTCGTGCTGCCGGAGCTCAAGGGCAAGCTCGACGGTTTCGCGGTGCGCGTGCCAACCATCAACGTCTCGCTCGTGGATCTCACCTTCAACGCCCGACGCGCGACCTCCGTCGAGGAGGTGAACGCCGCGCTGCGCGAGGCGGCCAGCGGGCCTCTCAAGGGAATCCTCGCCTACAACGATGCGCCGCTGGTATCCATCGATTTCAACCACGACGCACACTCCTCAATCTTCGACGCCACGCTCACCAAGGTGATCGAGGGCACGCTGGTCAAGGTGTGCGCCTGGTACGACAACGAATGGGGCTTCTCCAACCGTATGCTCGATACCACGCTGGCGTGGTCGCGGGCGCGCTGAAGCCGCGCGCTGCATGAAGGTCGTGCGCATGACGGATG
The DNA here is from genome assembly GCA_035603345.1 of Steroidobacteraceae bacterium. GTDB lineage: Bacteria > Pseudomonadota > Gammaproteobacteria > Steroidobacterales > Steroidobacteraceae > 13-2-20CM-66-19. The sequence continues at coordinate 8,060 of DATNKO010000053.1, forward strand.
CGGACCTGCGCAACAAGCGGGTCCTGATCCGCGAGGATCTCAACGTGCCGGTGCGCGACGGCGTGGTCACGAGCGATGCGCGCATCCGCGCCTCGCTCGCCACCATCCGCTATGCGCTCGACCAACACGCCCGGGTGTTCGTGCTGTCGCATCTCGGCCGGCCCGAGGAGGGCCGGGCGGATCCGGCGCTGTCGCTGGCGCCGGTCGCGGCGCGGCTGTCGGAGCTGCTCGGCAAGCCCGTACCGCTGCGCAAGGACTGGCTCGATGGTGTCGACTGCGCCGCCGGAAGTGCGGTGTTGTGCGAGAACGTGCGCTTCAACCGCGGCGAGAAGCAGGACGACGAGCAGCTCTCGCGCCGCATGGCGGCGCTGTGCGAAGTGTTCGTGATGGACGCCTTCGGCACGGCGCATCGCGCCGAGGCGAGTACCCACGGGGTAGCGCGCTTCGCGCCGGTCGCCTGCGCCGGGCCGCTGCTGGTGGGCGAGCTCGAGGCCCTGGAGCGCGCGCTGGAGCATCCGGCCCGGCCGCTGGTGGCGGTGGTCGGCGGCGCCAAGGTGTCGACCAAGCTCACGGTGCTCGAGTCGCTCCTCGGGCGGGTCGACCAGCTGATCGTCGGCGGCGGCATCGCCAACACCTTCCTGGCGGCGAGCGGCGTGGCGGTCGGCAAGTCGCTGCACGAGGCGCAGATGCTGGACGTGGCCCGGCGGCTGATGGCGCAGGCCGCGGCGCGCGGCGCGGGCATCCCGCTGCCCGTCGACGTGGTGGTGGGCAAGGAGTTCGCCGCGACCGCGCACGCCGACGTGCGCCCGGTGAGCGAGGTGCGCGCCGACGAGATGATCCTCGACATCGGACCCGACAGCGCCGATCGCTGCAGCGAGCTGCTGCGGTCGGCGGGCACCATCATCTGGAACGGGCCGGTGGGCGTGTTCGAATTCGAGCAGTTCGGCGAGGGCACGCGTGCCGTCGCCCAGGCGATCGCGCGCAGCAAGGCCTTCTCGCTCGCCGGCGGCGGCGACACGCTCGCGGCGATCGAGAAGTACGGAGTCGAGGAGGGAATCTCCTACATCTCGACCGGCGGCGGCGCCTTCCTCGAGTTCGTCGAGGGCCGGCCGCTGCCGGCCGTGACCGTGCTGGAGCAGCGCGCGCAAGCCGGAGGACATAGCTGATGCCGAGGCGCACCAAGATCGTCGCCACTGTCGGACCGGCGACTGACAACCTCGAGGTACTAACCCAGATGCTGCGCGCCGGCGTCGACGTCGCGCGCCTCAACGCCTCGCACGGCACGATCGCCGACCGCAGGCGGCGCCTGCAGCTGGTGCGCGAGGCGGCGCAGCGTGCCGAGCGCTGCGTCGGCGTGCTGCTCGACCTCGGCGGCCCCAAGATCCGCATCGAGTGCTTTCGCGAAGGGCGCGTGCAGCTCACCGAGGGCGCGCTGTTCACGCTCGACACCGCGTTCGATGCCAAGGGCGGCACGCAGGCCCGGGTAGGCGTCGCCTACAAGAACCTGCCGCGCGATGTGGCGGCGGGCGACACGCTGCTGCTGAACGACGGACAGATCGTGCTCGACGTCGAGCGCGTCGGCGCGACGACCATCGAGACGCGCGTGCGGGTCGGCGGCGAGCTGTCGGACCGCAAGGGACTCAACCGCCAGGGCGGTGGCATCTCGGCGCCGGCCATCTCGGAGCGCGACCGCGAGGACATCCAGTTCGCAGCCGAGGAGGACATCGACTACATGTCGGTGTCGTTCGCCCGCGATGCCGCCGACATCGAGCAGGCGCGCGCGCTGCTGCGCGCCGCCGGTGGCGAGGCGCGCATCGTCGCCAAGATCGAGCGCCACGAGGCGATCGACAACCTCGCCGCCATCATCGACGCTTCCGACGTGGTGATGGTGGCGCGCGGCGACCTGGGCGTGGAAATGGGCTACGCGGAGCTCACCGGACTGCAGAAGACCATCATCCAACAGACCCGTGCCGGCAACCGCGTGGTCATCACCGCGACGCAGATGATGGAGTCGATGATCCAGAACCCGGTGCCGACGCGCGCCGAGGTCAGCGACGTCGCCAACGCTGTGATTGACGGCACCGATGCGGTGATGCTGTCGGCGGAGTCCGCCACCGGGCGCTACCCGGTGAAGGCGGTCGAGGCGATGGTGCAGGTGATCGAGGGCGCCGAGAAATACCAGCTTTCCCACACGCGCTCGCGCCAGCGCGCGCTCGAGGGCCAGTTCGAGAGCACCGAACAGGCGATCGCGATGGCCGTCATGTACACGGCCAACCACATGAAGGTGAGCGCCATCGTCGCGCTCACCGAGTCGGGGGCGACGCCGCTGTGGATGTCGCGCATCCGCTCGGACATCCCGGTGTACGCCTTCACGCGCCACGAGGCGACGCGCCGGCGGGTAACGATCTACCGCGGCGTGTACCCGGTGACTTTCGACGTCACCGGACACACCATCGCCGGCAGCCTCTACGGCGCGCTGTTCGCGCGGTTGCTCGAGCTCAGGCTGGTGGAGGCGGGTGACCGGATCATCCTCACCAAGGGCGAACAGTCCGGCGTGCAGGGCGGAACCAACTCCATGCAGATCCTGCAGGTGGCGCTCGAGTAGCGCCACGGCGCGACCCGAGGTCACAGCCGGCGCATGCGCAAGCTGGGCTACGTCTGCGCAGCGGTCGCGGCGCTGCTCCTGGCCGCGCTCGCGGTCGTCTATGGCGCGTTGCACGCTTCGCTCCCGCGACTCGACGGCACGCTGCGGGTCGCGAATTTAAGCGCGCCGGTGACCATCACGCGCGATGCGCGCGGCGTGCCGACCATCACGGCGGCCAGCCGCAGCGACCTCGCCTTCGCCACCGGCTTCCTGCACGCGCAGGATCGCTTCTTCGAGATGGACCTGTCGCGGCGGCTCGCCGCGGGCGAGCTCGCGGAGCTGTTCGGTTCGGTGGCGCTCGATGAGGACCGCAAGCTCCGCCTCTTCAGGTTCCGCCACGTGGCGCGCGAGGTGCTGGCGCAGGCCGACCCGCAGGACCGTGCGCTGCTCGAGGCCTATGCCCGCGGCGTAAATGCGGGACTCGAAAGACTCGGCGGCCGCCCCTGGGAGTACTGGGTGCTGGGCGCGCCGCCGCAAGCCTGGCGCCCGGAGGATTCCGTCCTGGTGGAGTACGCCATGTGGTGGGACCTGCAGGCGAACGGTTTCCGGCGCGAGATCCAGCGCCAGGCCGTCAACGCGCGCCTGAAGGGTGCCGAGTGCGGCACGTGGAAGTGCGCGCTCGCCTTTCTCTACCCGCACGGCACCGCGTGGGACGCGTCCGATGAGCTCGCGCCGGCAGCCTCTGGCACCGCACCGACGCCGGTGCCGGGAAGCGAGGCGCTCGACATCCGCCTCAGCGCGCCGCCCGCGGACGGTCCGACGCCGCCCCCGGGGCCCGAAGCGGCGCCGCGCAGCGGCGCGAGCAACAGCTGGGCGGTCGCCGGCCGGCTGACGAGCACCGGTGCGGCGCTGGTCGCCAACGACATGCACCTGGGGCAGCGCGTGCCGCCGGTGTGGTACCACGCACGCCTCGAGACCCAGGCCAGCGCCGCCGGGCCGGCGCTCGATCTCGACGGCGTTACCCTGCCGGGGGCGCCGCTGCTGGTGGCCGGCTCCAACGGACAGGTCGCCTGGGGCTTCACCAACAGCTACGGAGACTGGCTCGATGTCGAGCTGGTGCCGTGCACCGCGGCCGGCGAGCACGAGCTGACGACGCCTGCAGGCCCGCTGCCGCTCGCGGTGGTGACCGAGGAGATCCGCGTGCACGGCGCACCGCCCACGGCATTCGCGGTGCGCTCGGGTCCCGCCGGCGTGCTGCTGCGCGCGGACCCCGAGCACCGCGAGTGTTGGTTTGGCGCGTGGCTCGCGCAGCTGCCCGAGGCGACCAACGTCGTGCTGCTGGCGATGGAGCGGGCGACCTCGGTCCGTGAGGCGCTCGAGCTCGCGCCGCGCATCGGCATCCCGCACCAGAATCTCGTGGTCGGCGACCGTGACGGTCACATCGCCTGGAGCATCTTCGGCCGTATTCCCGAGGACACCGGCGCCGGGCGCGCCCGCCGCGGGGCGCCCTTCACCACCGGCGCTGACCAGCCGCGGATCGTCGATCCGCCGTCGGGCGTGATCTGGACCGCCAACGCTCGCGTCGCGGGCGAGGCGCGCGATGAGCAGCTGATCGGCGGTGAGCTCGCCGCGCTGGGCTCGGAATACGATCTCGGTGCGCGTGCCGGGCAGATCCGCGACGATCTCCTGGCGCTCAAGGGCAACGTGACCCCGGTCGACATGCTGCGCATTCAGCTCGACGATCGCGCGCTGTTCCTGGCGCGCTGGCGCGCTCTGCTGCTCGGCGCGCTCGACCCGGGGAGCCTGGCCGGCCATCCGCTGCGCGCGGAATTCCGCCGCCTGGTGCAGGCCTGGAACGCGCGCGCCAGCGTCGATGCGGTCGGCTACCGGCTGGTGCGCGCCTATCACGACCGCACGCAGGCCGCGGTGTGGGACATGCTGCTCGACGGCCTCGGGGTGCCGGCCGACGATCGCTTCGAGCCGCCGGCGCAGTTCGAGGAGCCGCTGTGGCGGCTGGTGAACGCGCACGGCGACAGCCTCAACTGGCTCAGCCCCCGCTACCCCGACTGGCGCGCGCTGCAGCTCGCCCAGGTCGACACGACGATCGGCGAGCTGCTCGAGAGCTGCGCGGATCTGACGCACTGCACCTGGGGCAGGCACAACACCGTGCGCATCCGCCACCCGCTGTCGGCGGCTCTGCCGTGGCTCGCTTCCCGGCTCAACATGCCGACGGTCGAGCTGCCCGGAGATCACGACATGCCGCGGGTGCAGGACGGCGCGTTCGGCGCTTCCGAGCGCTTCGCGGTGTCCCCCGGTCACGAGGCCGAGGGCTACTTCGAGCTACCCGGCGGACAGAGCGGGCATCCCCTCTCGCCCTACTACCGCGCCGGTTTCATGGGCTGGGTGCGCGGACAGGCGCTGCCGTTTCTGCCCGGCCCGGCCCAACACACCTTGAGGTTGGCGCCGAACTAACTGCGCGCTGGTGAAGTCTCAAGGAAGTGCGGGACGCCGCACGGCGCCGCTCGCGGCGCGGTTCATCGAGCGTTAATCTCCCGTTCATGCGGGTCGCGCCTCGGGACGCGACGCCCGTCACATGGAGCGCGGCGGCTGAGGTTCCATAATAGGATTCGCGTGCAAACAACTATGGATGCCCTGAGCGAATCCGGCTCCCGCTCCCTGTCCCGCCCGACGGTCGCGCTGGTACTGACCGGTGGCGGCGCGCGTTCGGCGTACCAGATCGGCGTGCTGCTCGCGCTTGCGGAGCTGCTGCCACGCTCGCGCAACCCGTTTCCGATCATCGTCGGGACTTCGGCCGGAGCGGTCGCGGCCAGCGTGCTCGCCGCCGAGGCGCATCACTGGCGCCGCGCGGTGCTCGGACTCGAGCGCGTGTGGGCGAACTTCCGCTCGAGCCAGGTGTTTCATGTCGACCCCCCCCACATGATGCGCGCCGGAGCCCACTGGGTCCTGTCGCTCGTCTCGGGCGGACTGGTGCTCGAGCCGCCGAAATCGATGCTCGACAACTCACCGCTGCGCGCGCTGCTCGGCAAACACGTCGACAGCAGCGGCGTGCGCCGCAGCATCGAGCGCGGCCACCTGCGCGCCTTCGCACTGTGCGCGACCAGCTACGTCAGCGGCAACTCGGTCGCCTTCTACGACGGTCACGACGCGCTCGGCGACTGGGCCCGGGTGCAGCGGCTCGGGCGCCGCTGCGAGTTCTCGCTCGATCACCTGATGGCGAGCGTGGCGATCCCGTTGCTGTTCGCGCCGGTGAAGATCGGCGACGACTACTTCGGCGATGGCGCGATGCGCCAGCTCCACCCGCTGAGCCCCGCGATCCATCTCGGCGCCGATCGGCTGCTGATCATCGGCGTGCGCGCGCGGCGCGCCGCCGGCGTCACGGTCAACCGTCTGCAGGCGTCCATGCCGACTCCGGGAGACATCTTCGGCTACATGCTCGACACCTTGTTCACCGACCAGATCTACGGTGACCTCGAGCAGCTCGAGCGCATCAACGTGCTGGTGCATACGGCGCCGCAGGCGACGCGCGGCGCGCGCTACGTCGAGACGCTGATGCTGGCGCCGAGCGTCGACCCCAGACAGCTCGCCGCGCAGCACGCCGCCGAGATACCTGGCGGCCTGCGCGCGCTGCTGCGGGTGATCGGCGGCCGCGACACCGCCGGCGGCTACCAGCTCGCAAGCTATCTCACCTTCGAGGCAGGCTACACGCGTGCCCTCATCGAGCTCGGCTACCACGACGCGATGGAGGCGCGCGGAGCGCTGCTCGCCTTCATGAGCGGCGCGAAGCTGCCGGGAGTGATGACCGCCCCGGGAGTTGCACAGGCGACCTGAGCCCCCGACAATCGCGGCGCATGCTGTTCCAGGATGCCCAACGCAGGCTGCAGGAATTCCTCGCGCCGCTCACGCTCGATGAGTTTCTGGGTCGCACGCTGACGGGCGGCTTTTGCAGGATCGGCCACGAGGCGGTGAGCGCGCGCACCGGGCTCCTCGGGCCGGACCCACAGGCAGCGCTGCTCGCGGCGGTGCATCTTGCCCCACGACTGACCTTCCATTCCGCGAATCCGCTCGGGCCCGCTCCGAGCCTCGAGGGCATCGTCGACGCGGCGGAGTTCCGGCAGCGGATCGCCGAGTTTCACGCGCGGCACTACTCGGTGCGCTTCCCCGAGCTGCGCCCGTTGTCGCCGGCGCTCGATGAGCTGGCGCGGGCGCTGGAGTTCATGCTGCACACGCCGGTGACCGCCTCCGCCTTCTGGAGCCGTGGCGGCATGCGCGCCCCGGTGCACTACGACGACCACGACCTGATCGTGGTGCAGCTGCGCGGCGACAAGCGCTGGTACGTCTCGGAGAAGCCCGCGGAGCTGCCCAATACCTGGACGGCGACCCCGGCCGGAGCGCTCGAGTTGAGTCCCCACGCGACCGTCGATCTGCATCCCGGGGACCTGCTGTATCTGCCGCGCGGCACTCTTCACAGCGTCGATTCGGACACCGAGTCGCTGCACCTGTCCATCGGCTTCACGCCGCTCACTGTGCGTGAGGCGGTGATCGCCGCACTCGATCAGCTCTCCGACCTCGACCGGACGCTGCGCACCACGATGGGTGGGTGTGTTGCCAGGCAGTTCCAGGGTATCGGCATGGAGGTGGTCACGCAGCGGACTGCGGACGCCATTGAGCGGCTGCGTGCGGCGTGCCGCGCGCCGGGGTTCCTCACGGCGGCACTGCAACGGCGCTCGACCCGGGTCGTGGCGACGCTCGCGCGGCTGCCGGCCCCGGCAGCGACGCCCGCGCTCGCGACCGACACCGAGCTGGTCCACACCGGCACCGCGATGTGTCATCTCACCGCCGGTCCCGAGCGCATCGACTTCAGTTACCCGGGCGGCCACCTTTACCTGCACCGCGGCGCAGAGCAGAGCATCCTCTACATGGTCAACACGCCGCGCTTCCGCGTGCGCGACATCCCCGGCGAGGTCGGCGACGACGTGCGGCTGTCGCTCGCCACCAGCCTGGTCGGGATCGGCTTCCTGGCGCGTGCCTAGCCTTTCCAGTGGATCATGGCGCGGCTGCGGCCGCCGCCCGCCCGCGCGGCCGGAATAGCCGGGCACCGGGCAGGCCGCTGTGCCGCGCCGAGACGGCGCGGAACTCCGCGCCGAAGGTCTCCGCCAGGCGTTCGACCAGATACACCGAGCGGTGCTGTCCGCCGGTGCAGCCCACCGCCACGGTGAGGTAGCCGCGGTTGCTGGAGCGATACTCCGGCACCCGCGCGCGCACGAAGCGCGTGATGTCCTCGAGCAAGGTGGCAACTTCGGTGTGCTTTTCGAGGAAGCGGACCACTTCGGGATCGCGCCCGGTGAGGTTGCGCAGACCGGGATCCCAGTACGGGTTGGGAAGCGCGCGCGCATCGAACACGAAATCCGCATCTCCCGGAATGCCGTCCTTGAAGCCGAATGACTCGAAGGTGATCGACAGCTCGGCGGCGGCGCGCCGCGCGACGCGCTTGTGGATGATGTCGCGCAGCGCGTGTACGCCCATGCGCGAGGTGTCGATGACGAGATCGGCCGCCGACACCACCGGCTCGAGCAGCTGACGCTCGAGCGCCATCGCTTCGCGCAGGCCGACGTCGCTGCGGCTCAGGGGGTGCTTGCGGCGCGTCTCGGCGAAGCGGCGTAGCAGCTCGTCCTCGCCGGCGATCAGGAAGATCACCTCGAGCTGCAGCCCGCTGCGCTTCAGCTCGTCGATCAGCTGCGGCACGCTGGCGATATCGGCCGCGGTGTTGCGCGCGTCGAGGCCGACGGCGGTGCGCTCGTAGGTGGTCTCGGGACTGCGCACCGTGTAGGAGATGAACGGCTTGAGCAGCGCCGCCGGGATGTTGTCGATGCAGTAGAACCCGAAATCCTCGAGCGTGTGCAGGGCCACGCTCTTGCCCGAGCCCGACAGCCCGCTCAGGATGATGATGCGCACGGGATTAGCGCTATCTTAGCCGGCGCGCGCAGCGCGAGCTGCCCGCTCAGGGGCGCAGCGCGCGCCGCCCCTCGGCGGCGTGGTGATCGGCGCGCTTCTCCTTGTGCTTCTTGACGCGCCGGTCGAGCTTGTCGACCAGCAGATCGATCGCCGCGTACATGTCTTCCTGGGTGGCGTCGGCGTGAATGGCGGTGCCGCTCACGTGCAAGGTCGCCTCGGCCTTCTGGCGCAGCTTCTCCACCGTCAGCACGCAATGCACGTCGATCAGTTGCTCGAAGTGTCTGCCGATGCGCTCCAGCTTCTTCGCGACATACCCCCGCAGCGACGCGGTTACTTCAACGTGATGGCCGGTGACGTTGAGCTGCATAGTCCCTCACTCCTCGTTGGTGATCTTGGCACCTTCGCTACATGCTGTGCAGGGCCGCCCGCCGGCGCTCGCTCGAGGCCGGGATACCCATCGCCTCGCGGTATTTGGCGACCGTGCGGCGCGCCACCGGGATGCCCTCGGCAGAGAGCAGCTGGGCGATGCGGCCGTCGTTCAGCGGGTTTTCCGGGTCCTCGTCCCTGACGAGCTTCCTGATCTTGGCCCGGATCGCGGTCGAGGACGTGCCCGAGCCGTCGGCTGCCTCGACCTGGCTTGAGAAGAAGTAGCGCAGCTCGAACACCCCGCGCGGGGTGTGCATGTACTTGCCGGAGGTGATGCGCGAGATCGTCGACTCGTGCATCTGCACCGCCTCGGCGATGTCCTTGAGGATCATCGGTCGCATGTGCTCCTCGCCGTGCTCGAGGAACTCGGTCTGCCGCTCGACGATCGAGCGCGCGACCTTGATGAGGGTCTCGTGGCGGATCTCGAGACTCTTGAGCAGCCAGCGGGCCTCCTGCAGCTGGGCACGCATGGTGGCGTGGCTGGCGTTGCGGCCGATGAGACAGGCGTAGCTCTCGTTGAGGCGCACTCGCGGCAGCGTCGCGGCGTTGATCTCGACCCCCCAGCCGTGCTCGGTGCGTCGCACGAACACGTCCGGGACGACGTACTCGGGGTTGCCGGCGCATACCGTGGCGCCCGGTCGCGGATGGCAGGAGCGCACCAGCGCCAGCGCCGCGCCGATCTCCTCCTCGGTGGTGCGCAGCGCACGGCGCAGCAACGACAGCTCGCGGCCCGCGACCAGCTCCAGGTGATGGCGCGCGATCTCGATGGCGGTGCGGAAGCCGGGGGTGAGGGGATCGAGCTGCCGCAGCTGCAGCTCGATGCATTCGCCGACCGAGCGTGCGCCGACGCCGGATGGGTCGAGCCCCTGCACGCGCGTGAGCACCGTCTCGATCTCCTCGGGCCCGCACTCGAGCTCCGGGCGCAGCGTCTGCGCGATCTCATCGAGCGACTCGGTGAGATAGCCGTCGTCGCTGATGGCATCCACCAGCGCCCGCGCCACTGCCAGCTCGCGCGGCGCCAGATGCGCCAGCTCCAGTTGCCACATGAGGTGATCCTGCAGCGACTGGCCGGCCGAGTCGGCGTAGTCCTGTTGCCGCTCGTCGTCCTCACCGCTCCAGGGCGTGTCGGCGGGACCGACATTCTGCTGCGACCAGGGCTCGTCCAGCACCTCGACGGCGCTTTGCCGGGGGTTGTCGGGCGGCGGCGGCGCCTGCGCGGACACGATGGCATCGTAGCTGCCGGTGGCCTCGGATTCCTCCTCCGGCTCGAGCATGACGTTCGTTTCCAGCAGCTCGCGGATGTGCGCCTGCAGCTCGAGCGCCGGCAGCTGCAGGAGCCGGATGGCCTGCTGCAGCTGCGGGGTCATGGTCAGCTGCTGACCCAGCTTCAGCTGCAGGGAGGGTTTCAGCATGGTGGCCGTAGAAAAAAGGCTGCGGCAGCCTCGCGATTTCGGTGCTTCAGAGCCGGAACGTCTCGCCCAAGTACACCTCACGGACTTGGGGGTTGGCAAGGACTTCTTCGGCGGTTCCGGCCGCGATTACCGTGCCCTGGTTGACGATATACGCCCGCCCGCAGACCCCGAGCGTTTCGCGCACGTTATGGTCAGTAATGAGCACGCCGATGCCGCGGTGCGTGAGCTCGCGGATGATGCGCTGGATATCCAGGACCGACAGCGGATCGACGCCCGCGAACGGCTCGTCGAGCAGCATGAAGCGCGGTTCGGCCGCCAGCGCCCGCGCGATCTCGACGCGGCGGCGTTCCCCGCCCGAGAGCGACAGGCCGAGGCTGCGGCGTACGTGCCCGATACGCAGCTCCTCGAGCAGCTGCCCGAGGCGTTCCTCGCGCGCCGCCCGGTCCAGGCCGGCGCGCGTCTCGAGAATCGCCAGTACGTTGTCTTCCACCGACAGCTTGCGGAACACGGACGCCTCCTGCGGCAGATAACCGAGTCCGAGCTGCGCGCGCCGGTGCATCGGCAGCGCGGTCAGGTCCGTCCCGTTGAGGTAGATACGACCCGCATCGCACGGCACCAGGCCGACGATCATGTAGAAGGCGGTGGTCTTGCCCGCGCCGTTGGGGCCGAGCAGTCCCACGACCTCGCCGCTGCTGACCTCGAGCGACAGGTCGCGCACGACCGGCCTGGACTTGTAGCTCTTGGCGAGGCCGGTGGCCTTCAGGACCATCATTTCGGCGGGTTCGGCTGCGCCGGGTGCTTGTCCACGATCGGGCCCTCGGGGGTGATGAGGATGTGCACCCGGCCGCCGCCCGTGGCCCCCGCGCCGCTCGCCTCGACGCGCTGCTCGCGGATGTTGTACACGAGCACCGGAGCCGAGACCTCCCTCTGTCCGTCGGACAGCCACGCATCGTCCGCCAGCCGCACCGTGCCACCGACCACGTCCCAGACGATCTGATCGGCACGACCGCGGGCCACCTGGTCGGAGTTGGCGCGCTGCTGCTCGAAGGTTGCCGGCTTGCCGGTGACGGTGGCGCGCGCGATGCGATTGTCGTGAAACTCGACCACCGCCTCGTCGGAGCGCAGCTTCCCCTGCTGCTCGCCGTCGATGCGCACGTTGCCGTCGAAGGTCCAGCGGCTGTTGCCGAAATCGACCCCGCTGCTGAGGCCGCTGGCGTGGGCGCGATCGGCCTGCAGGCGTGTCGTCCCCTGCGTGATCACCACCTGGTTGAGGACGAAGGAGTTGCTCTTGTAGTCGCCTGCCCAGGAGGCGGCCTCGACACTGATCGGCTCCTGGCCGAGCTTCGGCGCCGTGGCGAGCGGCGCCGCGGCTTTGGCCGGCGTGGCCGGCGGCGGGGCAGCCAGCGCCAGCCCCGCGGCTGCCGCCGTCACCGAGAGCCACAGCGAGTTACGGCGGGAACGTGCCATGTACGGCCGATTCTAACTGCACGCGATGGTCCTTCAAGCTGGCGACCAGGCCCGTGCCCTCGAGTTGATGGCCGGCCACGTTGAAGGTCACCGGATCGCGCGTGGTCACCACCTGCGCGCGGGTGTCGAACGCCAGGTGCTCGGCGGAGATCTCGGCGGGCTGCTGCGAGTGCGGCAGCGTCCCGACCACGTGCACGTCGCCTTCGAGCTGCACCACGCCGGTTTCCTGTCCGAGCTCGCCGCGCTGCGCGCGCGCCGTCCACTGCCCGCCGCTCGAGTCGCGAAAGCCCATCTGCACCTGATCGAGCATCACCGTGTCGTTACCGGGTTGCTCGCGCATCTGCGCGGCGTCGAGCGTGTACAGCGGCTTGCCGTCGGGCCCGGTCTGCACCAGCTGCGCGTTGAGCGCCGAGTAGCCGGGATCGTGCGCGGTGCGGCCGACGGCCGTGGCAAGCGCGGGGCTGCGCTGCGGCTCGGAGAACAGCACCACGCCTGCGATCAACGCCAGCAGCGCCATGAGCCCGAGCACCCGGTAAGTCATCGCGGCCCCCCGCGGCCGCCGAGCAGCAGGTCGCAGACCTCGCGCACCGCACCCGCGCCGCCGCCGCGGCGCGTCACCACGTGCGCGGCGCGCCGCGCCTGCGGGTGCGCGTCGGCCACCGCGAAGCTGAGGGCGACAGCGCGCATCAGCGGCACGTCCGCCAGGTCGTCGCCGACGCAGGCGCACGCCGCGGGCGCGACCTTGAGGCGCGCGCACAGCCGCCGGAAGACCGCGAGCTTGTCGCCGACCCCCTGGTGCAGATGGCGCACTCCGAGCTCGCGGCAGCGCGCGGCGACCATCGGCGAGCGCCGGCCCGAGATCACCGCGACCTCGACACCGGCGCGCCCGAGCTGCACGATCCCCGCGCCGTCGCGCACGTTGAACACCTTGAGGGCTTCGCCGCGGGGTCCGAAATACAGCCGGCCATCGGTCAGCACCCCGTCGACATCCAGTACCAGCAGCCGGATCGCATGCGCCTTGCGCAAGCGCGCACCGCTCACATGACGCCGGCGCGGAGCAGGTCGTGCACGTTGAGCGCGCCGACGAGCCGCTGGTGCGCATCCGCGACCGGCAGCGCCGTGATGCGATGCAGCTCTATGAGGTGCACAGCCGCGGCGGCGAGCTCGCGCGGGCCTATGGTCTTGGCGTGCGCTGTCATGACGGCGCGCATGCGGGTGCGGTGCACGTCGATCTGCTGCTCCAGCGCGCGGCGCAGATCGCCGTCGGTGAACACCCCGAGAATGCGCTCCTGCGGGTCGACCACCACGACCATGCCTAAGCCCTTGGCCGACATCTCGATGAGACCTTCGCTCAACGCCGCCTCCGGCGGTACGCGTGGCAGCGCGGCGCCAGTGCGCATCAGGTCCTCGACGTGCAGCAGCAGCCGTCGGCCGAGGCTCCCGCCCGGGTGCGAGCGCGCGAAGTCCTGAGCGGTGAAGCCGCGGGCCTCGAGCACGGCGACCGCGAGCGCATCTCCCATGGCCAGCGTCGCGGTGGTGCTGGCGGTGGGGGCAAGATTGAGCGGACAGGCCTCTTCCTCGACGCCCACATCGAGCACCACGGTGGCCGCTTCGCCGAGCGTGGATGCGGGCCTGCCGGTCATGACGACGAGCGGCACCGCAAGGCGCTTCAGGTGCGGCAGCAGCATCACGAGCTCCGGAGTCTCCCCGGAGTTCGACAGCGCGAGCACCGCATCCGCGCGGGTGATCATGCCGAGATCGCCATGGCCGGCTTCCGCCGGATGCAGGAAGAACGCCGGGGTGCCGGTGCTGGCGAGCGTCGCGGCGATCTTCCCGGCAATATGTCCGGACTTTCCCATGCCGGTGACCACCACCCGCCCGTGGCACGCGAGGCAGATTCGGCAGGCGCGTGCGAAGCCCGGTCCCAACCGCGGCGCAAGCGCGCCCACGGCGCGGGTCTCGACCGCCAGCGCGCGGCGTGCGGCCGCGAGCAGCGACTCGTCCGCCGGCTGCGGGGCGATTGTGGCGGGGGTGGCCGGCTGCGGCTCCATGCAAGTCATTATAGGCGTGTCACGGGCGCTGCCGCGGTGCGCCCATGTAAAATCGGCGCCATGAACAGCGAGGAGATTGCCCGGCTGATCCGGGCGGGGCTGCCCGACGCCGAAGTGCAGGTGGCATCGGACGACAACACGCACTTTGCCGCACGGGTCGTGGCGCGCGAGTTCGCGCAGCTGCGCCCGCTCGCGCGCCATCAGCTCGTCTACCGGGCGCTCGGCCAACTGGTCGGACGCGAGATCCATGCGCTCTCGATCGAGGCGCTCACCCCGGAGGAGGCGCTGAAAGCGCCGCAGGCGTGACAATGAAAGTTGAAAACCGGCAGGTTGTTCGCGGGCAAAAACCACGCTTTTTGCCGGCGGTCTACCGAGTAATGTCCGCCGAAATCGCCGCAGGCGATTTCGGCCAATAGGTAAGTATGGACAAACTGCAGATCCAGGGCGGTGCGCCCCTCGAGGGCGAGGTACGCATCTCCGGCGCCAAGAACGCCACTCTGCCGATTCTCGCCGCAGCGCTGCTCGCCGACGATCCGGTGGTGGTGGGCAACGTTCCGCATCTGAACGATGTGACTACCACCGTGGAGCTGCTCGGCAGGATGGGCGCCACCGTGACCATCGACGAGCGCATGTGCATCGAGGTGGACGCCTCGACGGTGCGCGAATGCTTCGCGCCCTACGACCTGGTCAAGACCATGCGCGCATCGATCCTGGTGCTCGGGCCGCTGGTAGCGCGCTTTGGCCGCGCCGACGTGTCGCTCCCCGGCGGCTGTGCGATCGGCGCACGGCCGGTGAACATTCACGTCGCGGGGCTGCAGGCGATGGGCGCCGACATCACCATCGAGGGCGGCTACATCCGCGCCCGTGCGGGGCGCCTGAAGGGCGCACGCCTGGTGCTCGATACGGTGACGGTCACCGGCACGGAAAACCTCATGATGGCCGCCGCGCTCGCCGACGGCGAGACCATCCTCGAGAACGCAGCGCGCGAGCCCGAGGTAGTGGATCTGGCGAACTTTCTCACCGCCATGGGCGCGCGCATTCACGGCGCCGGCACCGACAAGATCGTCGTGCACGGAGTCGAGCGGCTGCGCGGCACCCGCTACGAAGTTCTGCCGGATCGCATCGAGAGCGGCACCTACCTGGTCGCCGGTGCCATCACCCGCGGGCGCGTGCGCATCAAGAACACCCGGCCCGAGCACCTGGATGCGGTGCTCGCCAAGCTCGCGGAGGCGGGCGCACGGCTCGAGGTCGGCGACAACTGGGTGGAGGTCGACATGCGCGGCCGCCGGCCGCGCGCGGTGGATGTGCGCACCGCGCCGTACCCGGGATTCCCCACCGACATGCAGGCGCAGTTCGCCGCGCTCAACACGGTGGCGGAGGGCGTCGGCACGGTCACCGAGACCATCTTCGAGAACCGCTTCATGCACATGCTGGAGATGCGGCGGCTGGGGGCGGAGATCCGCCTCGAGGGCAACACCGCGATCATCCACGGCGTCGAGCGGCTCACCGCCGCGCCGGTCATGGCGACCGATCTGCGCGCCTCGGCGAGTCTGGTGCTGGCGGGGCTGGTGGCCGAAGGTCGCACCGACGTCGAGCGTATCTATCACATCGACCGCGGCTACGAGGCGATCGAGGAGAAGCTGGCGCAGCTCGGGGCGCAGATCCGGCGGGTGCCGAATTAGCAACGGCGACCCGCTTGCTGTTGGTCGTGCTCTGTGGCAGCAGGGGCGCCTCGCCGAAGCGGCGGCCGCCTTGCGCCAGTTGCTTGTCAATGAGCCGCACAACGGCCAGGCGCTGCATCTTCTTGGCATCACAATGGGACAGATGGGCCGCCCGCGAGAGGCTGTCGATCTGATCAGGGCGGCTCTGCGGGTTCAGCCGTCCAATCCAGTCATGCACACCAACCTCGGCAATGCCCTGGCTGAGATCGGCGGCGACGCGGAGGCGGTGCAGTCTTACGACCGGGCCCTGGCGCTGAAGCCCGATCTGGCCACGACTCACCACGCTCGTGGCGTCGTGCTGCTGCGGCTCGGGCAAACGCCACAGGCGCTGAGGAGCCTGCGCCGTGCGGTGGAGCTTGCGCCCGAAGACGCACGCACCCATAACGATCTGGGCGTGGCTCTGGAACGGCTCGGTCGCAACCAGGAAGCGCTCGAGCACTTCGAGCGCGCGGTCGCCCTCAATCCCCGCCACGCCGAGGCACATCACAACCGCGGCGTTCTCGAGATGAGCCTGGACCGTTACGCGCAAGCGCTGGAGAGCTTTGAGCGTGCGCTGGCCCTGCAACCGCGGCAGGCCGCGATTCTCGCCAACCGCGGCAATGCCCTGCGGGCGCTCGGCCGTTCCACCGAGGCGCTCGACAGCTACGATCGGTCTCTCGCCATCGCTCCCGAGGCGGTCGCAGTGCATGAGCAGCGAGGCATGGTGCTCCTGACACTGCAGCGGTACGGCGAGGCGCTCGAGAGCTTCGAGCGCGCGCTGGCGCTTGCGGCTGACGATTTCCACGCTCACTTTTATCGCGGCGTGGCGCTCGCGCGGCTCGAGCGGCACGAGCAGGCGCTGGCCGGTTTCGATCGGGCGCTGGCGCTCAATGGAGAGTCCGCGGAGGCGTTGGACAACCGTGGCGTCGAGCTCGAGCAGCTGGGGCGACCCGAGGAGGCACTCGGCGCCTTTGCCAAGGCGGTGCTCTGCAAAGGAGACTACCTGGAGCCTTACAGCAACGCCGCGATCACGTTGCACAAGCTCGGGCGCTTTCAGGAAGCGCTGCAGCAGGTCGATCGCGCGCTCGCGATCGAGCCCGAACACGCGCTGTCGCAGTGGAGCAAAGCCCTAATCAAGCTGACGCTGGGCGAGTTCGCGCAAGGCTGGCCGCCGTACGAGGCCCGCTTGCGGCTCGAGCACAGGCGCCGCTACCAGCGCAGTTTTGCCGTGCCCCGTTGGTCCGGCGGCGAGACGCTCGCCGGCAAGACCATACTGATTCACGCCGAACAGGGTCTCGGCGATACACTGCAGTTCTGCCGCTATATTCCGCTGCTCGAGACCCAGGGGGCGCAGGTCGTGTTCGAGGTGCCCGCGGCGCTCACGACGCTGATGCGCTCTTTCACGATGCGCGGCACGCTGCTTGCTGCGGGCGAGCCGCTGCCGCAGGTGGACTGCCATTGTCCGCTGCTCAGCCTGCCACTGGCGTTTGGTACGCAGGCGGACACCATTCCGGGAGGCGTGCCTTACCTGACGGCCGCCTCGCAGTCGGTGGACGAGTGGCGCGAGCGACTGCGCGATTTACCGGGTCTGAAGATCGGACTGAATTGGCAGGGAAACGCCGGTATCGAAAATCAAACCCTGTTCAGAGGCCGCTCCTTTGCGCTGGCCTGCGCTGCGCCGCTCGCGCAACTGTCTGGCGTGAGCCTGGTGTCGCTGCAGAAGGGCGCAGCGGCCGAGCAGCGGACTCAGGTCGAATTCGGCAGTGCGCTGGCGCAACTCACCGATCCGCGCGACACCGGGCCGGATGCTCCGGTGGAGACTGCCGCGCTCATGAAAGCGCTCGATCTGGTCATCACCTCCGATAGCTTCATGGCGCATCTCGCAGGTGCTCTGGGTGTTCCGGTCTGGGTCGTACTGCCGGCGATAGCCGACTGGCGCTGGCTCCTCGATCGCTCCGACAGCCCTTGGTACCCTACCATGCGACTGTTCCGCCAGCGTGCGGCGGGCGACTGGCCGGAGGTCTTTGGGCGCGTGGCGAATGAGGCCGCGAACATTGGAG
Organism: Steroidobacteraceae bacterium; assembly: GCA_035603345.1. Taxonomy (GTDB): domain Bacteria; phylum Pseudomonadota; class Gammaproteobacteria; order Steroidobacterales; family Steroidobacteraceae; genus 13-2-20CM-66-19. The sequence continues at coordinate 25,733 of DATNKO010000053.1, forward strand.
GAGGCGGGTTATGCAGATCGGGATGATCGGACTGGGGCGCATGGGGGCGAGCATGGTGAGGCGGCTGCAGCAGGGCGGTCACCAGTGCGTCGCTTACGACCGCTCGGCCGAGGCGGTGGCGACCTGCGTGAGTTACGGCGCGCAGGGCGCGCGCTCGGTGCAGGATCTGGCGCGGCTGCTCGCGCCGCCGCGGTCGGTGTGGATCATGGTGCCGGCGGCGATCGTCGATCAGGTGATCGGCGAGCTCAAGCCGCTGCTCGCGCGCGGCGACGTGCTGATCGACGGCGGCAACTCCAACTACGGCGACGACATCCGCCGCGCCGCCGAGTTGAGCGCCACCGGAATTCGCTACCTCGACGTCGGCACGAGCGGCGGTGTGCTCGGCTTCGAGGAGGGTTACTGCCTGATGATCGGCGGCGAGAGGGATGCGGTGGCGCAGGTCGAGCCGGCGCTGGCGACGCTGGCGCCGGGCGGCCGTCTGGCGCCGCGCGGCGACGGCGCCGCGAGTCTCGCGGCCGCCGGACTCGGGTACCTGCATTGCGGACCGGTCGGCGCCGGGCATTTCGTGAAAATGGTCCACAACGGCATCGAGTACGGCGTGATGGCCTCTTACGCGGAGGGGTTGAGCGTGCTCGCGCACGCCGATGCCGGCCTCGAGAGCGCGGCCGCGGACGCCGAAACGGCGCCGCTCAAGGACCCACGGCTGTATCAATACCGGCTCGACCTCGCGGCGATCAGCGAGGTGTGGCGCCACGGCAGCATCATCGCCTCGAGGCTGCTCGATCTCACGGCGGCGGCACTCGCCAAGGACGGCAAGCTCGCCGGTTTCACTGGCCACGTCGCGGACTCGGGCGAGGGGCGCTGGACCGTGCAGGCGGCGATCGATATCGGCACGCCGGCGCACGTCCTGAGCGCAGCGTTGTACTCGCGCTTCGAGTCTCGCGGCCGCGGCGAGTTCGCCGACAAGGTGCTGTCGGCGATGCGGCTCGGCTTCGGCGGCCACATCGAGCGGCGGTCCTGAGCGACCGCAGGCGCCGCGCGCCCACCGCCGGCGGTGAGCGATACGCGTGCTGACCACATGGATGACTTCGAGGAGCTGTGATGGAACGTCGTGATTGCGATGCGATGGTGCTGTTCGGTGCGAGCGGGGATCTGTGCTACCGCAAGATCTACCCCGCGCTCTATCAGCTGGTGCGCCGCGGACTGCTCACCGTGCCGATCATCGGCGCGGCGCGCCAGGGCTGGAAGCTCGAGCAGCTGGCCGGGCGCGTGCGCGACAGCATCAAGGCCTTCGTGCCGGGAGCGGACGAGGCGGCGAGCGCGCGCCTCGTCGGTCTGCTGCGCTATGTCGACGGCGACTATAACGACCGCGCGACCTTCGATGCGCTGCGCCGGGCGCTCGGCCAAGCTCAGCGGCCGCTGCACTACCTGGCGATCCCGCCAAGCATGTTCGCGGTGGTGGCCGGGCACCTGAGCGGCTCGGGCGCCGCGCAGGGAGCGCGCATCGTGGTCGAGAAGCCCTTCGGGCGCGACCTGGCCTCGGCGCAGGCGCTCAACCAGACGCTGCACGCGCACTTTCCCGAGAGCAGCATCTTTCGCATCGATCACTATCTCGGCAAGGAGGCGGTACAGAACATCCTGTACTTCCGCTTCGGCAACTCATTTCTCGAGCCGGTCTGGAACCGCAACTTCGTCGCCAGCGTGCAGATCACCATGGCGGAGAGCTTCGGGGTCGCCGGCCGCGGCCGGTTCTACGAGGAGGCCGGCGCGATCCGCGACGTCATCCAAAACCACCTGATGCAGATCGTGGCGCTGCTCGCCATGGAGGCGCCGGTGAACACCGAGGGCGAGTCGCTGCGCGACGAGAAAGCCAAGGTGCTGAAAGCCGTGCGCCCGGCATCGCCCGAGCGGCTGGTGCGCGGCCAGTTCATCGGCTACCGCAAGGAGCCCGGGGTGGCGCCCGACTCGCGCGTCGAGACCTACGCCGCGCTCACCCTCGAGATCGATTCGTGGCGCTGGAGCGGCGTGCCGTTCTATCTGCGCGCCGGCAAGTCCCTGCCGGTGACCGCGACCGAGGTGGTGGTGGACCTGAAGCCGCCGCCGGCGCGGGTGTTCGGCGAGCTCGGGCCGGAGCAGCCGAATCACCTGCGTTTCCGTGTCGGCCCCGATGTTGCAATCGCGCTCGGCGCCCACACCAAGAAGCCCGGCCCGGTGATGACCGGCGAAAACGTCGAGCTGTTCGTGGCGCAGCAGAAGGGCGACGACATGGATGCCTACGAGGTGCTGATCAGCGCCGCGCTCATCGGCGACTCCTCGCATTTTGCGCGCCAGGACGAGGTAGAAGCGGCGTGGGCGATCGTCGATCCGCTGTTGCATACCACCACCGCCCCCATCGAGTACGCGCCGGGGAGCTGGGGTCCGGCGCAGGCTGACAAGTTGGTGCAAGGCCCGTGCAACTGGCATAACCCGGGCGCGAAGGCCCAGGACTGGCAGCGCTCCTGCGGCGGCGCAGCTCGATGAAGCCGCACCGGCTGTGAGTGATACGGCGCTGCGCCAGCGCGGCATGGCGCTGCATCGAGCCGGCCGGCTCGCCGAAGCGGAACGCCTCTACGCCGAGGTTCTGCGGCACGATCCCAGCGACTGGCTGGTGCATCTCAGTCGCGGCGGCGCGCTGCTCGCCCTGCACCACGCGACGCAAGCGCTGGCCGCCTTCGATGCGGCGCTCGCCCTGCAGCCGCAATGCCTCGAGGCGCTGCACGGCCGCGGCATGGCGCTGCAGCAGCTGCAGCGGATCGAGGAAGCCCTGGCAAGTTTCGATGCGGCGCTCGCCCTGCAGCCGCAGTCCGCGGAGGTTTGCAACAGCCGCGGTAACGCGCTGCGCCGTTTGCAGCGTCTTGCCGAGGCGCTCGCGAGCTACGATCAGGCGTTGGCACTGCAGCCGGCCCTGGCGGTAGCACACAACAACCGCGGACTGGTGCTCCAGGCCCTCGGCAGGTATCGGGACGCGGCACTGAGTTACGAGCGTGCCCTGGCGCTGCAGCCGCAATTCGCCGAGGCGTACAACAACCTCGGCACCCTGCAATGTGAGCTGGGCGAGCCGGCGGCGGCGCTCGCGAGCGGCGCCCGGGCGCTCGAGCTGCAGCCCGGCATGCTCGGGGTCCACGCCAATCTCGGCAACGCGCTGCGCGACCTCGGGCGAGCGCCGGAGGCGCTGGCGCAGTACGAGCAGGCGCTGCTCGAGGCCCCGGACTCGGCGGCCGCGCACTGCAACCGCGGCAACGCCCTGTTCGATCTGCAGCGCCTCGGCGAGGCGAGCGCCAGCTATGACCGCGCGATCGCCCTCGATCCGCACTACGCCCAGGCCTACTTCAACAAGAGCGTGTGCCTGTTGCTCGCGGGGGATTTCGCGCACGGGCTGCCGCTGTACGAGTGGCGCAGGAAACTGCCGCACGCCACGGCGCCGCCGCTCGCCGCGCCCGGCTGGGACGGCACGCAGCCGCTCGCCGGCAGGACCCTGCTCATCTACGCGGAGCAGGCGCTCGGTGACACGCTGCAGTTCTGCCGCTATGCGCAGCTCGCGGGGCGGCGTGGCGCGCAGGTGCTGCTGCGCGTGCAGCCGCAGCTGACCGGGCTGCTCGCGAGTCTCGGCGCGGCGATCCGCGTCACCGCCGCCACCGAGGCGCCCCCGGACTGTGACTTCCAGTGTGCGCTCGTCAGCCTGCCGCTCGCCTTCGGCACCGCGCTGCCGGCGGTTCCGGCTACCGTGCCCTACCTGGCGGCCGAGCCGCGCCGTGTCGCCACCTGGCGCGAGCGACTCGGCGCTGACGGCTTCAGGGTGGGCATCGCCTGGCAGGGAAGCCGCAACCGCATCGACATCGGCAGGTCGGTACCGCTCGCGATGTTTGCCCCGCTGGCAGCGGTTCCCGGCGTGCGCCTGATCAGCCTGCAGAAGGGGCCGGGGGTCGAGGAGCTGCGCCGCAACCCGGGTGCCATGCCGCTCGAGCTTCCCGGCGAGGAGTTCGATGCGGGTCCGCAGGCGTTTCTCGACAGCGCCGCGCTCATGCAGCACCTCGACCTCGTGATCACCTGCGACACCGCGCTCGCGCACCTGGCCGGTGCGCTCGGTCGCCCCGTGTGGGTCGCTCTCAAGTACGTGCCCGACTGGCGCTGGCTGCTCGCGCGTGCCGACAACCCGTGGTATCCGAGCATGCGGCTGTTCCGCCAGCCGCGGCCCGGTGACTGGGAGAGCGTGTTCGAGGCCATATGTCATGAGCTGGCGCGGCATGACACCGAGTCGTAACGATCCATGCCCGTGCGGCAGCGGCCGCAAATTCAAGCACTGCTGCGGAGCGTTGGCGGCGGCGGCGCCGCTGCCCACCGATGTGCCGGCCGCGGCGCCGGTCACTGAGCGGCCGCCGGATCCTGCAACGCTCGGCGTTATGCTCCGGCAGGGGCGCTTCGCGGAGGCGGAGAGTCAGGCGAGTCAGCTTCTCAAGAGTCAGCCGGACTCCGGTACGCTCTGGAAGATCCTCGGCGTCGTGCTCGCGCGTCAGGGCAGGGATGGACTGCCGGCGCTGCGGCGGGCGGCCGAGCTCCTGCCTGACGATGCCGAGGCGCAGCGCAACCTCGGCGCCGTGCTCAAGGAACAGGGGCGGCTCGAGGAGGCGCTCGCGAGCCTCGAGCGCGTGCTCGAGATCGAGCCGCACGACCTGCCGGTAACGATCGCCGCCGCCGATTGCCTGTGCGGCCTGGGACGCGCTCGCGAGGCCGTGCCGCTCTACGAGCGCGCCCTGGAGCGCAATCCGCGCCTGCCCGAGGCGCTGAATAATCTCGGCAATGCGCTGCAGGAGCTCGGCGACTGCACGCGCGCCGTCGGCTGCTACCGCCAGGTACTGGCGCTCAACCCTGACGACGCGGAGGCGAACGCGAATCTCGGCAATTCGCTCCGCCAGCTCGGGCAGCTCGAGGAAGCCCTGGGCTGCACCCGCAGGGCGGTTGCGCTCAACCCGGCTGCGGATGTCGCACACAACAACCTCGGGCTGGTGCTGGCGGCGCTCGCGCGCCCCGGGGAAGCGGTTGCGAGCTTCCGCCGTGCGGTGGAGCTCAATCCGCGGTTCGTGCAGGGGCTGCACAACCTCGGCAACGCGCTCTGCGATACCGGCGACTATGCCCGCGCGCTCGATGCCTATCGCCGCGCGGCCGATCTCGAGCCGCAGCGCGCCGACAGCCACTGGCACCTCGGGCGCACGCTGTATGAGCTCGGAGAGCTCGCCGAGTCGATCGTCAGTTACCGCCGCGCGCTCGCGCTGCAGCCCGAACATGCGCACGCTCAACTCGGTCTCGCGACGGCGCTAAGGCTCGAGGGTGGCCTCGAGGAAGCGCAGTCCCTGTGCCGCGCGCTGCTCGCCTCCGAGCCGGGTCATGTTGGGGCGCTGGCGCTGCTCGGAGACCTGAGCGCCGACTGCGGCGAGTTCGGTGAGGCCCAGGCGCTGTTCCAGCGCGCACTGGTGAGCGACGCCAGCTCGGCCGCCGTGCTCTGCAGCATCGCCGCGCAGCGCAAAATGACCGCCGCCGACGGCGCGTGGCTCGAAGCTGCGGCGAAAGCGCTGGCGAAGCCCATGCCGCTCGGGCACGAGATCGGTCTGCACTACGCGCTCGGCAAGTACCACGACGACCTCGGCAGGTACCCCGAGGCGTTCGCGGAGTACCGCCGGGCGAACGAGCTCAGCGGGCGCCACGGTGCGTCCTACGACCGCGTGGGCTTCGAGCGGCAGGTGGATCTGATCATCGCTACCTTCGATGGTGCGTTCCTCAGCGCGGCTCACCCCGGCGCCTCTACTTCGGAGCTGCCGGTGTTCGTCGTTGGCATGCCGAGATCGGGAACCACGCTCGCCGAGCAGATCCTCGCCTCCCACGCGCAAGCGTTCGGGGCAGGCGAGGTGAGGTTCTGGGAGCGCGCGGCGGAGCTATTCGAGGGCGCGGGCTCCAGGGCTGAGGCGCGACGCAGTGTTCTCACGGACCTGGCGCGTGACTACCTCGCGCGCATCAGCGAGCGCTCCGGCAGCGCGCAGCGCGTGATCGACAAGATGCCGACGAATTTTCTTCATGCCGGGCTGATTCACGCGGCGTTTCCGCGCGCTCGGATCGTGCACATGCAGCGCCATCCGCTCGACACTTGCCTGTCGCTCCACTTCCAGAACTTTGGCGATCGGCAACCCCATGCCAGGGATCTCGACAGCCTGGCGCACTACTACCGACAGTATGTCCGCGTCACCGATCACTGGCGCGCGGTACTTGCGCCGACAACGCTGCTCGAGGTCCCGTACGAGGCGCTGGTCGCGAATCAGGAGCACTGGACTCGCACGATGCTCGAGTTCATCGGCCTGCCGTGGGATGAGCGCTGTCTGGAGTTTCATCGGACCGAGCGAGTGGTCATCACGGCGAGCCGCTGGCAGGTACGCCAGAAGATCAACTCCGGCTCGATCGGTCGCTGGCGCAACTACGAGGCGTACCTCACGCCGCTGCGGCCGCTGCTCGAGCTCGTGGGCGGCCCTAGCCGGACACGGAATCCGGCGGCGTAGCCGCGAGCTCGCCCAGCGCTTGCCGGAGCGGCCCCAACCAGGGCTCGAAGTTGCGCCATTGCTCCACGGCGTCGGTGTAGAGCGGCTGGCGCACCTGCTCGGAGCTCACCGTCTGCACCGCGCGGCGGGTCTCGTGAAAGCGCAGGCATTGCTCCTCGAACGGCAGGCCGCAGTACTCGAGCAGCCGGCGCACCTCGCCCTCGAGATCGCGCACGACGTTCTCGTAGCTGACGCGGTGCACCCGCCCGGGCAGCACCGCGTCGAAGTGCGCCATCAGGCGGACGTAGTCGCGGTAGTACCGGCCCAGGTCCTCGAGGCTGTAGGTGAACAACCCCCCAAGGTAGAAGTGCTGCTTGAAGTTGGCCACGCAGCAGCCGAGCGGCGCGCGCCGCGCGTCGATGATGCGTGCGTTCGGCAGCATCAGATGGATGAGGCCCAGGTGCAGGAAGTTGCCGCCCATCTTGTCGATGAAGCGCGGGCGGCCCTGCAGGCGCTGCGCGCGGGTCTGCGCCAAATAGCGCTCGCCGAGCGCGGTGAGCTCAGCGCGCGTGAGCGCCGCGACCGAGAGCGGGTAGCGGGGCGGCTGGTCGGATTCGCCCCTCGAATGGCCGAGCTGCACGGCAAACTGGGCGACGTCGCCCAGCTCGCGCGTGCCCTCGACCTGCGAGTGGCTGGCGAGGATCTGCTCGATGAGCGTCGAGCCGGCGCGCGGCAGCCCGACGATGAAAATGGGATCGACGGCGGGACAACCCCAGCCCGACCGGGCGGCGAAGAACTCGCGCGTGTAGAGCGCGCGGCTGCGCTCGACGAGCTGCGTCAGGCTCTCGGCCCGGTAGGCGACGCGCGCCCGCCGCAGCGCGTTGCCGCGCGAGTAATGCTCGAAGGAGGCGCCGAAGTCGCCGGCGTCCTCGAGCGCCTTGGCGAGCGCGAACTCGAGTTCTGCGCGCTCATCGTCGGGCAGTCCGGTCCGTGTCAGCTCCGCCTGCATCGCCTCGACGTCCTGCGGCGTGAAGCGCAATGTCTTGAGATTGGCGAGTGCAACCCAGGCGCTGGCGAAGCCGGGCTTGAGCGCGAGGCAGCGGCGGTAGGCGGCCGCGGCGTCGGCGCCCCGGCCCGCGGTGCGCAGCGTGTGACCGTAGTCGAGCCACATGGCCTCGCTTGCGGGAAACTCGCGAGCCAGTCCTGCGAAAACATCGAGCGCGCGGTCGGTGCGACCGAGCAGGCTGCAGGCGATGCCCTGGAACGTGCGGTAAGTCTGGTTGCCGGGGTCCGCAGCCAGCAGACGCTCGAGGTGCGCCAGCATCGGCTCACCATTCGACTGCGCGTGCTGGACCCGGACCAGGTCGAGGCGCGCGCGGCGGTAGCCGGGCGCCAGCCCTAAGCACTCCGTGAGGAGCCGCTCGGCTTCCGGGTAATTCTCGCGGGCGCTCATGGTCTGCGCCAGCAGGCGCAGCGCGGTCACGTCCTGCGGCGCCTGGGCGAGCGCCTGCCGCAGCAACTCCTCGGCCACGGCGTAACGCTGATTGGCGAGCGCCTGCGTCGCCTCGCGAAGACGCGCGCCTTCGGGCGAAAGCTCCTCGAAGCGTGCCCAGGCGGCATCGCACGCCAGCGCCTCACCGCGTGCCGCGTGCAGGAGCGACAGCTCGCGCCAGCCCTCGGCCAGATCCGGCGAGAGCTCCACGGCGCCCTCGAATGCGACCAGCGCTTCGCTCTCGCGTCTCGCCGCGCGCAGCGCGCGCCCGAGCTCGAGGCGCACCACCGCGGAGTCGGGCTGCGCGGCGGCGAGCTCGGCAAATTCGGCGGCCGCCGCCTGCGGGTCTCCACAGGCGCGGTGCGCCGCGCCGAGCAGCAGCAGCGCGGTCGGCTGCCCCGGGCTCGAGCGCAGGATCCCGGCGGCGGCGCGCGCGGCCGCCTGCGGCTCGCGCTCCAGAAGCGAGACGATGCGCATCAGCTCGAGCTCCACTTCCCGCGGGGACTTCAAGGCAGCTCTCCGGGCGCACACGGCCGGGTTAGAATTGCGGCGTCAGAGAACCAAAAAACATAGGTGAAAGTGATGAGCGACGTCAACGCCGCAGGCGGTGCGCCGGCTGCCGACAATGCTACGGTGCTGCGGCTGCTTCAGGCCGCCAAGAGCGCCGGCGCCGCCGGCCGCGCGACCGAGGCCGATCAGCTGCTGGCCCGCGTCGCGCAGCTGGCGCCGACCCATCCCGCCGTGCTGAACGAGCTCGGCTTGCAGATGCTCGCGCGGGGCGAGGCCGGCAAGGCGTGCGAGCTGTTCCGCCGCGCCACCCGGGCGGACCCGAAGCATCCGAACCTGTGGTCGAACCTCGCCTCGAGCCTGCATGCCCTCAACCAGCTGCCCGAGGAGCTCGACGCCATCGAGCGGGCGCTGGCGCTCGAGCCGCGGCACCTCGCGGCGCTGCTGCAGAAGGGAGCGCTGATGGAAGCAACCGGCGATCCCCGTAACGCGGCGCGCGTTTACCGTAATGCGCTCGCGACGCTTGCGCCGGGAGCGACGCCGCCGGAGACGGTCGCCGCGGTGATCGAGCACGCACGCGCGGCCGTCGCGCAGGACGAGGCGGCGCTTGCCGCGGCCATCGAGCAGCGGCTCGCGGGGATCAGGGCCGGCCATGGCGGCGGACACCACCGGCGCGTGGACCATTGCATCGATCTTCTCATCGGGAAGCGGGCCCGCTTTACGCCGCAGCCGACCTTCATGTACTTCCCCGGGCTTCCGGCGCTCGAGTTCTACGATCGCGCGGACTTCCCGTGGCTGGATGCACTCGAGGCGGCGAGTGATGAGATCCGCTCGGAGCTGATGCAGGTGCTGGTCGCCGACCGCGAGGGGCTCGAGCCCTACGTCGCCTATCCCGAGGGCCTGCCGCTCAACCAGTGGAAAGAGCTCAACAAGTCACGGCGCTGGAGCGCGTACTTCCTGTGGAACCAGGCGGTGCCGCAGCCGGCGCATCTGGCGCGCTGTCCGCGCACTGCGCAGGCGCTGCGCGGCGCGCCGCAGTGCGACGTCGCGGGGCGCGGGCCGACCGCGTTCTTCTCCATACTCGAGGCGCACACCCGCATCCCGGCGCACACCGGCGTAACCAACATCCGCCTCACCGTGCACCTGCCGCTCATCGTGCCGCCGGACTGCGGCTTTCGCGTCGGCGGCGAGACACGCGAGTGGGTTCCCGGCCAGGCGTGGGTGTTCGACGACACGATCGAGCACGAGGCGTGGAATGAGTCAGACGTGCCGCGCGGGATCCTGATCTTCGACATCTGGAATCCGTTCCTGACCGCCGCAGAGCGCGACCTGATGCGCGCCGCCACCGAGCTCGTCGGCACCTATTACGGCGTGAATTCTGTGGAAGCGCTATGAAGGCGTGGCCGCGCAAGGGTTCGCGAGCGCGCTGGCGGCCGGCACTCGTCAGCCTCCTTCTGGCGTCGCTTGCCTGCGCTGCGCAGCCCGTAGCCACTCCTGCATCCCCGCCGCTAGCGGCCTGCGCGGACATCACCGACAGCGCCGCGCGCCTGGCCTGCTACGACAAGCTGGCCGGCCGCGGCGCGGCGCCTGCGGGCCCGCAGGCACCTGCCGCGCCCCCGCAGCCTGGCGGTGCCCAGGCTGCGGCCGCCACGGTGCCGACGGCGGTCGCGCCGGTTCCGACCACCGCACCCGCGCCGGCCGCCGCCCCAGGTTCAACGGCCGCGGCCGCACCGACCCCGCCAAGCGCGGCTGCCCCGGCGCCGTCGTTCCCACAATCCTTCGGGCTGTATGGGGCAGAGCACCCGAGGCCGCCGCCTGCGACCCCTGCGCTGGAGGCTCGCATCGCCGCCCTGGGTAAGAGCGCCGGCGACCACATGACCGTCACCCTCGACGGCGGCGCCTTGTGGGAGCTGGTGGACGACTCAGATCCACTGCTGGCGGTCGGCGATACCGTGACCATCAAGCGGGCCGCGCTCGGCTCGTACCTCATGAGCACCCCGACGAAGCGCACTCATCGGGTGCGGCGGCTGGACTGAGGCCTGGGCCAAAAAAAAGCGGCGGGCTTTGCAGCCCGCCGCGGTTTCAACTCAGCTGACAGCCAAGTCAGCTGGACAACTCAGAACTGCGCCGTGATGTGGGCGAACAGATACCGCCCCATCGCGTCGTAGACACCCGGGAAGGTGTTGCCGTTGCAGTTCGCGCCGGCGAGGCTGCCGGTCGAGCAGTCGGCCAGGGTGACTATCGGCGGATCCTTGTCGAAGACGTTGTTGACACCCAGCTCCAGCCTCACGTTCTTGTAGACATTGAACGTGGCCGACAGGTCCAGGTAGCTGTAGGCCGGGATGTGCGCCAGCGGCGGGAAGTAAGAAGTCCCCGCCAGGTACTTGCTCGGGTTCGTCTGCTCGGTGGTCTGTCCGCTGAAGTAGCGCCACCTGACGGTCAGGTCGAGCGCGTCCCAGGGGGTCGACCAAGTGACGTTCAGCACCCCGCGAATCTTATTATCCTCACCGCCGCAGACGTCGCCGTAGTACCCGGCGCAGTCGTAGCCGGGGGTGCCGGCGACCGGTATTGTCTCCAGCGATTCGAGGTAGGTGGCATCGAGTCCGAAGAGCAGCGAACCCAGTGCCGGAAGCGGCTGGCGGTAGCTGCCCTTGAAGTCGAAACCGCGCTCGCCGAGCTTGCCCTCGTTGAGGAAGGTGTCCTCCACGTAGCCGAGGGGTGACAGCCACAACGAGCCGTTGGCCGGGTCGCGGTGCACCAGGTCGCAGAACTGGTCGTCGTAGACGCAGCCGTTGATGATGGTGTTTCCGCCCAGGGTCTCGATCACGTCCTTGATGCTGATATCAAAGTAGTCGACCGAAAGCTGCAGGTTCGGGACCCACCGCGGAGTCAGCACCAAGCCCACGGAGTAGGTATCGGCGATCTCAGGTTCCAGGTGGGCATTGCCGCCGAGCAGGCCGTTGTACTGCGAGGCCGCGTTCGGATTGAGATGGCCGTACTCAGCCTGCGTCACGCCGCTACGCTCGCACTCTGCCAGCGATGCGGACGGGGGGCCAGTAGGGGCGCCGTTGACGAGGGTGTTGGCGCACGGATCCTCCGACCCATCGAGTCCCACCGTGTTTGGCGAGTACAGCTCGGTGATGTTCGGGGCGCGCACCGCACGCTGGTAGCTGCCGCGGAAGCGAACGTCGTTGGTCGGCGCCCACTCGAGACCGAGCTTATAGGTGCTGGTGTCGAAGCCCAAGGTATAGGAGGAGTAGCGATAGCCACCCTCGACCGCGAGGTCTTCGGCCCACGGCTGGTGCTGGGCGAGTGGCAGGCGCAGCTCCGTGAACGCCTCCGACACCGAGAACTCGCCGGCGATCGCTGCCGTAGCGCCGCCGCCGCCGGCGGCCAAGCCCTGCTGCGAGACGTAGTCGGGGTTGAATGCCGCCTCATCCTCACGCCATTCGGCGCCGATGTTCACCTGCAGACCATCGTCGGCGAAGGGGAGCTTCACACCGTACTTGCCGAGGTCGCCGGTGATCGAGGCGATCGCGTTGTACTCCTGGGTTGTGTCCTGCAGCTGCTCGGGGATCGAGAGGTAGGCGAGCTGCGCCGCCGTGACGCCACCGGACTTCCAGATGTTGTACGGCACGCATGACGAATTGGGCGAGAAGGCTGTTCCTTGCGTGACGAGCGGACCGATGCCGAGCGAGTTGTTCGGGCCGCCGCACACCACTCCCCCGGTCGCACCGGGCAGCACGTTCAGCGCCTGCTGAATGTTCGAATTGCCGAAGTAATTGAGGTTCGAGTCCGCGCCGTCCACCTCGCTGTGCCGCATGGAAACGTCGTAGGTCCATTCGTCGTTGATGTCCCCCTTGACGCCGAACACCTCACGCGCCGAAGTGCTGATGAAGTCCGCGACACGCGGGCCGCCTTCCACGTTGCGCCGCAGGATGTAGAGGTTCAAGCCCGGATAGTTCTTGCCGTTGTAGGTCTCGTAGGGATTGCCCTGCAGGGCCTGGTTCGTCGGGCTGCAGATCGCCGCCGCCTCGGAGGCATTCAGCAGCGGGTCGGCGCAGGCAATGAAGGACGGATTGCCGAAGTCGCCGCTCGCGGCAATCTGCGCGAGCTGCTCGTTGCGCATGAACATGACGCTCGCGTACACGGTCGCATGCGAATTCACTTCGTAATTGACGAAGGTACCCGCGGTCCAGCGCGTTTCCGGCGTCTGGTAGTAGTTCAGCGGCCCGTAGTTGTAGAGGTCGCCTGGCGCCTGGAAGGCGCGGAACACATTGGTCTTACCGTCGACCGTGTTGTCGAGGAACTTCACGCCGCTCTTGCTGTAGCCGAGGAACTCGCCCCCCGCGCCGTTCTTCGCCGAGGTGCCCGAGCCGCCGCACGCCAGGGCGTTGGCACCCACGGTGAGTGAGCAGGCGCTGTAGTCGTAGGACTTCTGCAGCACCGGGCCGGTGTTGTCGTAGGTGAGGTAGGCGGTCGCGTTGCCCTTGTTGTCGGCAAAGTTCGAGCCCACAAGGATCGAGACGTTCTTGCCGAAGCCGGTATCGACCGAGCCGGGCGCCGGCGTAAAGCCCGCCGAGCTGACGGCCTGCTGCACACCGTTCGGGTTGTCCTGGCTGTGCTGGAAGAAGTTGTAGCCGGCATCGATCCTCACGCCCTCGAAGTGCGTGTTGAGGATGAAGTTGACGACACCCGCGACCGCGTCCGCGCCGTACACGGAAGAGGCGCCGCCGGTGAGGATCTGCACGCTCGAGATGAGCGACGCGGGAATCTCGTTGATGTCGGAATAGTTGCGCCCGTCGCCCGCGCCGGGGCCGAGGCGCAGGCCATCGACCAGCACCAGGGTGCGCGTGTTGCCGAGGTTGCGCAGGTCGATGGTCGCGGTGCCGTCCGCGCCGTTCGACGTCGTGGTGTTCTCACCCGCGAACACCATCGGCAGGTTGTTGAGAATGTCTTCGACACGCGTCAGGCCCGTCGCCTGGATGTCGGTCGCTGAGACCGTCGTGATCGGGCTGATCGAGGTCGAGTTGGGATTCATCAGGCGTGATCCGGTGACCACCACCTCTTGCAGCGGCGCGGCATTTGCCTGCGCTTGCGCCGGTGGCGCGGGTGGCGCTTCCTGGCCGGAAACCGTGGAGACCCCCGCTGCCGCTGACACCGCCGCCAGCGCGAACCGCACCGCCTGTTGCAAGCTGCGACTCTTCGCCATGTGTTGGTTCCTCATGAATGGAGTTGTAGTTGAGAAACAGCCCCGCGAACCCCGCTCCCATACCTCTCCCGCGGGTCCCCGGTCGACTTTGGGCGGCATTATTACCACGCACCGCCTGTGTTGCCAACCCGCCTCTGCGGGCGGCCACCTGGCTCTGCAGCCTCAGCGGCCAGTGGAAACCGCCGGCAAGGGCCTGTTGCGTCGTTACAACATGATAAAAAGCGGGATCCGGAGCGGCGCGAGCCTTCAGGATGCGGCGAGATAGGCAGCGAGCTCGGCGAGCTCGCGGGCGTAGTGACGGGCGCGCCCGCAGGAGCGCCGGTGGATTGCCTCGCGGACCTGCCAGACGCTCGCGGTCTTAACGCTGCCGCCCGGACGCGCTGGGTCGAGGCACGCCTCGACCCAGTCGAGGCCGCAGAAGGCGAGCAGTGCCTGCACGGCCTCGCGCGGCTCGGCAACCAGCCGCTCATAAGAGAAGTCCAGAATGTCGCTCCCGTAGAGGGAATGCCAGTGCGCCATCAGGCGGCGGTGCTCGCGGAAGTAGTGGCCGGTGTCGAGCAGGTCGAGGGCATAGGGCCGGCGCTGATCGAGGTGCAGGAAGAAGATCGACAGGCAGGTGTCGAGCGCGTCGCGCGTCGTATGGACAATCTTTGCCTGCGGAAACAAAGTCTTGACCAGACCGATGAGCAGGAAGTTGTCGGGCGTCTTGTCGGTGATGCACGCCGCCCCGGGAAAGATCTGCGCGAGGCTCTCGAGATAGCGGGTGGCGAGGTCGCCAGCCGTGCGCGAGGTGAGCGAGGCCATGCTATGCGGGAACGGAGCGAGGGCGGACTCGACCAGCCGGGGGAGAAGAGCCAACTCTCCGCCAGCCTTGACGAGGGGATGGCCGGCGAGGAGCCGCTCGGTGAGCGTCGAGCCGGAGCGAAACATTCCGCAGATGAAGATGAGGCGCGGATCCTGCGCCCCGTGCGACGGCGCCGCGGCGGCGACCCGCCCGGGCGCGGCGTGCGGGCCGGGAAACGCCGCGATCAGCGCGTCGATGAGGCGCTCGTGCGCGCGGCGGTCGTAGTGCGCCGGCGGTCGGGTGCTCGCGCGGCTCGCGCGGTTGGCCGCCGCGGCCGCAGCGAACGCCTGGGGGTAGGCCTGGTTTGAGTCCAGAAGCTGCGCCAGGCTGAACCCGACGCTCGCCCGGTCGGCATCGCTTGCTGCCGGGTCATCGAGCGCCGCCTGCAGCCGGCTAACCAGGGAGCCGGCGCCGCCAGCGGGCGGTCCGAGCCGCGCATACCGGGCCAGAGCCTGGTAAGCCCGCGGATCGAGACCGAGAATCCGCTCGTAGAGGCCGAGCGCTTCGTCCCTGCGGCCGAGATCCTCGTACAGATTGGCGAGATTCTGCAGCGCGGGCAGGTAGGCCGGATTGAGCGCCAGCGCCGCCTCGAGCTCGCGCTCGGCCTCGGCCTCGCGCCGCAGACAATCGGCGAAGATCACCGCGCGGTTCAGGTGAGCCTCCTCCGGGCGGCTCACGCCGCGAGCGAGCGCCTGCGCATAAGACTGGAGCGCGGCGTCGAAGCGCCCCAACCGGCGCTCGAGGAGCCCGAGGTTGTACCAGCAGTCGGGCTGCTCGGGGCGCAGCGAGAGCAGCTCGCGGTAGGCCGCGGCAGCCTCCTCGAGCCGCCCGGCGCGCTCCAGGCGCGCCGCGTTCTCGATCAGCGCTAGCGCGACCACATGCGCAGCAGATTGGCGATGACGTACTCGAGCTGCGTGCGGTTGCGCCAGTCCATCTTCAGACCCTCGAGCGCGCGCACCTCCCCGAGCGTGTAGAGCAGCTCGCGCTGGATCTCGTCCGGGATCTGGCTCTGGATGAAGGTGATCATCACCAGGCGCGTGCCGGCGGTCACCGGCGTCACCTCGTGCAGATGAGTGGACGGATAGAAGACCGCCGCGCCGGGCTTGCCCTTGATGCGGGTCGCTTCCGTGCCGAGGTAGATCACCAGCTCCCCGCCCTGATAGTCGGCCGGGCTCGCGATGAACATGGTGCAGGAAACGTCCGAGCGCAGCGGCTGCGGACCTACGGGCAGGAACGCGGCGTCGATGTGCGCGCCGTATTTCATCCCGGGGACGTAGCGGCACAGCGTGGGCACGGCGATGCGCTGCGGAAACACGAAGTTGCGGGCCTCCTCGCTGCGCTGCAGAGCCGCGAGCGCGATCTGACCGGCCTTGAGCGCGGTCGGGTCATTCGGATCGGCGATCGCATTGTCCTTGGTGACGTTGTGGGGATTCGAGCGCCGGCCGTCGATGAATTTCGCCTCGCGCGCGATCTCGGTGATCGCCTGCACCTCCGCGGGCGCGAGAAAATTCTCTACCTGGAGGAACATCGGCCGCTCCGTACGTGTATCGCCGGGATGGGAAGTATAGACCGCCGGTGCGCTCGAAAAGCCGGCGCGGCGTATGCCGGCACAGTTCCTGCCGCTACAATTGGCAGCAGCGATGCCAGCGCCCGACGTCATGATGATGTTTGCCGTGCCCTTCGGGTTTGCGCGCGTGCCAACGCACACGCAGCTCAATCCGGCGTTGAAGCGCTTCATCTTCCAGCTCGAGAAGAGCGGCACCGCCGCCAACCCGCGCCCGCTGACGCCGCGCAATGCCGCAGTGTTCGAGAGCCACTTCAACCTGTTCCGGGAGAGCGACCCGGCCGTGCAGGAGTTGAAGGCGTTCTGCTGGAACCAGCTGCTCGGGCTGATCGGCCGGCTGAACGGCTACGATCTGCCGACGGTGCAGCGGCTGCAGATCTACAGCGACAGCTGGGTGCACGTCACGCGTCGCGGCGGCTACTTCGGCCTGCACAATCACCCGAACGCCTCATGGAGCGGCGTGTACTGCGTCGATCCGGGTGAGTCCGACAGCGACAAGAAGGACAGCGGCGTGCTGAGCTTCGTCAATCCGATGATCGCGAGCGCGATGCATATCGATGCCGGCGTCGCGCGCATGCCGCTGCCGTACGGCTACCAGGTGGCGAGCATGCGTCTCGAACCCGGGCAGCTGGTGATCTTTCCGTCCTGGGTGCTGCACGACGTCCGGGCCTTCGAGGGCAACGGCGAGCGCATCACCATCTCCTTCAACTGCTGGTTCAGCCTCGCCGATCCGGCCGCAGCCTCAGGTCCCTGACTTCACCTCGGCTTCGGTCACGGGCCGGTAGTCGCGGTGCGGGTAGCGGATACCACGCTTCACCGTGAGGGCGACGCTGCTGAGGTTGGCGACGTCGGCGAGCGGATCGCGGTCGAGCACCACGAAGTCGGCGAGCTTGCCGGGCTCGATTGTTCCCATGTCGCGCTCCTGGCCCGCGGCGCGCGCCCCGATGCGGGTCGCCGCAGTGACAAGGTCGGGCAGATGGACGCCGGCGCGCTGCACCAGCAGCGCAAATTCCTCGAGCAGCGGGCTATCGGGCCGCGCGAGATCGCCGTCGTCGTCCGTGCCGGTGGAGATCGCGACGCCGGCGCGGTAGGCAAGGTCCGCGAGCCGGTCCGCAAGGCCTTTGGAGCGCTGCGCCGCTGCGCCCGAGTCGTACGGGTAGAGCGTGGCATCGAGGATGGTGCCGTGACGGCGCATGTCGGCGAACAGCGCCGTGAGCCGCGCATCGGGCCGCTCGAGGAGCGGTGCCACCTCGAGCGGCAGCGCACCGTGACGGTAGCGCGGCGGAATGCTGCTCTCCAGCGCGTAGCCGAGCAGCGCCGCGTGACTGAGAACATCGATTCCCGCATCCACCTCATCGAGCGGGCCGGCCGGAAAGATGGTCGCGTGCGCCCAGACGAGCAGGTGCTGGCGGTGCGCTTCGGCGGTCACCGCTCGCACCAGGGGAGCGGGGAGATCGGCGTACAGCTTGAGCGCCGTGGCGCCGGTACCGCGGGCTGCGGCCACCGCGAGCGGCAGGTCAGTCTGCGGGGTCAGCGCCTGCATCCATGGCACTTCGCCGGCGATGCGGCCGCGCGCGGCGTCGTGGGTGCGCGGATCGGCAAAGAACTCCGGCCCCGCCATCAGCGCCACGTAGTAGATGTCGGGCGAGGGGATCTCGTTGAACTCCGCCTCGCGCTTGAGCTCGGCGAGCAGGCGCACATCCCCTGCCATGTCGCGCAGCGCGGTGACACCGCTATAGAGCTCGCGGCGCAGGTACGCACGTGCGTGCGCGGGCTCGGCCAGCGTTGCGAGGTGCACGTGGGTGTTGACGAAGCCCGGGACCAGGAACTTGCCTCGCAGCTCCACCACCTCGGCGCCTGCGGGGACGCTGAACCCTGCGGCCGGCACCACCGCCGTGATGCGCTCACCGGTCGTCACGATCACCCGGTCGTTGCGCGGCGGCGCGCCGGTTCCATCGATGAGGGCGGCGCCGCGGTACACCACGACTTTCGCCTCAGGGGCTGCCGCGACCGCGGCAGCCTGGCAGACGAGCAGCGCCGTCAGGGCGGGCACCACCCTCAGCGTCAGAGTTGCCGTCATCAGCGCGGCGCCGCGGAGGCCGCCGCCTCGTCATCCATCCACAGCTCGACGCTCGCGCACCCCTGCACCGCGGCCCAGGCGACGAGCTTGGGATCGTGCGCGAGCAGCGCCGCAACTGCCGCATGCTTGTCAGCGCCGGCCACGACGAACACGGGCTCGCGCACCTGCGCCAGAAGCTCCGGCGTGACGCTGACTGCGGACCGGCCGTCCGGGCGCTGCACGGAGATCGCCCGGTGTCCGCGCGCCCGCTCGAGATCCGCTGCGGAAAAGAGCGACGCCGTGTGCCCCTCGGCGCCCAGGCCCAGGAGCCCCAACCCGATGCGCACCCCCGCACCGAGAAGCTCATCGAGCCGCCGCTCGTAGTCGGCGGCGGCCTCGACCAGCGGCAGCTCGGTGCGCACCCGCAGCAGGCGGGCCTCAGGGAGCCCGAGCGCATCGAGCAGCGGCCGCGACTGGCAGTAGTTGCTCGCGGGCGAGTCCGCCGGCACGTAGCGATCGTCCGAGAACAGCACGGCGAGCCCCGCGGCAGGGGCTGACGGCCGCGCGCCGAGTGCGCGATAGGCCGGCAGCGGGGTGCTGCCGCCGGAGAGCATGATGGCGCCGCCGGCGGGGGCGCCGATGGCCGCGGCGAGTCGTTCGGTGAGCGCCGCTTCGAGCGCAGCGCGTGTGGCGAAGCGGCGGGTCCTGAGCGCGGGCATGATCACTTCCTCCTCGAGACTACTGTGTGCGCGGGCGCTCGCCCACCCGCGCCTGCACCACGAACGGGCGCCGGCCGCGCACACCGCGCAGTGTGATGACCGAGCCGGGCTTCTGCAGCGCGATGTGTCCGAGCGCATCCTGGGCGCTGGTGGGCGTCGCGCCGTCGATGCTGGTGAGCAGGTCGCCGAGCTGCAGCCCGGCCTGTTGCGCCGGACTGCCGACGTAGAGATTGGCGACCACGACGCCGCCCTGCGCGAGCCCGAGCTGCTGAGCCTGCTCGTCCGACAGATCTTCGGGGACGATGCCCATCCAGCCGCGGATCACCCGGCCGTGCGCAATGATGTCGCTCATGACCCCGCGCACCATGTTCACCGGGATCGCGAAGCCGATCCCCTCGACGCCGAGGCTCTTGGCGACCATGGCGGTGTTGATGCCGACCAGGTTGCCGCTGGCGTCTACCAGCGCGCCACCCGAGTTGCCGCGATTGATCGCCGCATCCGTCTGAATGAAGTCCTCGAGCGGTGCGATGCCGAGCTGCGAACGGCTCACGGCGCTCACGATGCCGTGGGTGACCGTCTGCGAAAGTCCCAGCGGATTACCGATAGCCAGCACGACGTCCCCGACCCGCAGCTGATCGGAGTGCCCGAGAGGCGCTACCGGCAGATGGTGCAGGTCGATCTTCAGGACCGCCAGATCGGTGTCGGGGTCACTGCCGACGACGTGCGCGTCGGCCACGCGCCCGTCGCGCAGCTGCACGCGGATCGAGTCGGCGTTGGCGATGACGTGGTGGTTGGTGACGATGTGGCCGGACTCGTCGACAATCACCCCGGAGCCGAGGGTGCGCTCGATGCGCTGCCGGTAGCGCGGCATGAATTCCCCGAACAGCTCGCCGAGCGAGGGCGCCATCCGCTCGGTCACCAGTCGGTCGGTGTAGACGTTGACGACCGCGGGGGCGGCGCGATCGACCGCGACCGCGTAGCTGGCGAGCTCCGGCAGCGGCGTCTCGATGTGCGGCGACGGCGCCGCCGCCACGCTCGCGGGTTGGGTCGGGCCGCGGATCAGATCCGGACGCAGCGCGACGATCAGGAAGGCCAGCGCCAGCCCTCCGACGACCGATCCGGCCACGAAGGTCAGCCCGCGGCCCAGGCGTTCGAGCATGTGTACTCCGGTGAAGCTTCACGTGCGCGCCGGCTGCGGCCCGCCCGGAAGGGGATGTTCGTTTGTGTATAATGCGCCGCCCCCCGCGAGGTACGAAACTGCACCAGACCTTTGAAGTCCGCGCGGCAGCGACGTGCGAACCGAAGACTGCGGCGGGCGTGGAGTAACGCGGGAGAATGGCCAGATGGCGGAACACGCAGCCGTCGCCGGCGAAGCAGTCGACCTGAGCCGGCGCAAATTCCTCACCCGGGCAACGATCGCCACCGGCGCGGTCGGGGTGGTGTGCGCGGCCATACCCTTCGTCGAATCCTGGAACCCCTCGGAGCGCGCGCGGGCGCTCGGCGTGCCGACCGAGCTCGATCTCTCGAAACTCGAGGCCGGCCAGATGGCGATCACCCTGTGGCGGCGCCAGCCCATCTACATCGTGAGACGTACGCCCGACATGCTGACGCGGGTGTCCGGCCACGATGCGGACCTGAAGGACCCGAATTCGGACGAATCGATTCAGCCCGAGTACGCCAAGAACCCCGACCGCGCGCGTAATGCCGAGTTCCTGGTCGTCATCGGTATCTGCACGCACCTCGGGTGCCTGCCGAAGCAGAAGTTCTCTGCCGGCGAGATTTACCCGTCCTGGCCGGGCGGGTTCCTCTGTCCCTGCCACGGCTCGCGTTTCGACCTCGCCGCCCGGGTCTTCGACGGCTCGCCGGCCCCGACCAATCTGGTTATCCCGCGGTACTTCTATCCCAAGGAGCACCTGCTGACGATCGGTCAGGACGAGAAGGGAGTCGCCTCCTGATGGCCGCGAACAGCGCTGCCGGTACCGCCCCGGCCAAGGGATTGCGCGCCTGGCTCAACAAGCGCCTGCCCATCGATGAATTCATCGCCAGCCAGCTCAGGGGCTACTACGCGCCGAAGAACTTCAACATCTGGTACTTCTTCGGTTCGCTGGCGCTGCTCGTGCTGGTGCTGCAGCTCGCCACCGGCATCTTCCTCGCCATGTTCTACAAGCCGGGCGAGGCGACCTCCTTCGACTCGGTGCAGTTCATCATGCGCGAGGTGCCGTGGGGGTGGCTGCTGCGCTACCTGCACTCCACCGGCGCCTCGTTCTTCTTCATCGTCGTCTACCTGCACATGTTCCGGGCGCTGCTGTACGGCTCCTACCGGGCGCCGCGCGAGCTGCTGTGGCTGATCGGCATGCTGGTATACCTGACGCTCATGGCCGAGGCCTTCATGGGTTACGTGCTGCCGTGGGGCAACATGTCGTTCTGGGGGGCGCAGGTGATCGTCAATCTGTTCGGCACCGTGCCGTTGATCGGCCCGGATCTCACCCTGTGGATCCGCGGCGACTACAGCATCGCGGATGCGACGCTCAACCGCTTCTTCTCGCTGCACGTCTCGGCACTGCCACTCGCGCTACTGCTGCTGGTGCTGCTGCACCTGGTGGCGCTGCGCACCACCGGTTCGAACAATCCCGACGGCATCGAGATCAAGGAGAAACTCGGCCCCGACGGTCACCCGCTCGACGGCATTCCGTTTCATCCTTATTACACCGTCAAGGACTTAGTCGGCGTCGGCTCGTTCCTGGTGGTGTTTGCCATCGTGGTGTTCTTCGTTCCGACGTTCGGCGGATTGTTCCTCGAGTCGCCGAACTTCGAGCCGGCGAATGCGCTGTCCACGCCGCCCGACATCACGCCGGTGTGGTACTTCACACCCTACTACGCGATCCTGCGCGCCGTGCCGAACAAGGAGCTGGGTGCGCTGCTCATGGGGCTGTCGCTGGCGTCCTACCTGTTCCTGCCGTGGCTCGACCGCTCGCCGGTGAAGTCGATGCGCTACAAGGGCTGGCTGTCGCGCACGGCGCTCGCCCTGTTCGCGGTGAGCTGCCTGGTGCTCGGCTACCTCGGCCTGCAGCCGCCTCAGGGCGTGTACGTGGTGCTGGCGCGGATCTTCATGGTGCTGTACTTCGCGTTCTTCTGGCTGATGCCGATCTACAGCCGCATCGACCGCGTGAAGCCGGTGCCTGAAAGAGTCGTCTACCATGCGCACTGAGCCCGGGGAGCGCACTGGACCGCGCGGCCTCGCCCGCGCGGCGCGCTGCGCGCGCGTGCTGGCGCTGGCGGCGCTACTCGCCGCAGGGCTCGCGTCGCCTGGCGTGCCGGCCGCTGAAGAGGCGGGCGACCGCTACGGAGCGGACTGGGAGAGCTGGCGTGCGGACACCACGGTCGCGGACACCGCCTCCGTGCAGCGCGGCGCACGCTACTTCGTCAGCTACTGCCTGGGGTGCCACTCCCTCAAGTACGAGCGCTGGTCGCGCCTCGGGAGCGATCTCGGCATCCCGCCGGACGTGCTCGCCAATCAGCTGCTGCCTCCGGGCGACAAGCCGGCCGACTACATCACCAGCGCGATGCCCGACGCCGATGCCGAGGCCTGGTTCGGCAAGGCCCCGCCGGATCTTTCGCTGATGGCCCGCGCCCGCGGCAAGGACTACCTGTACCGCTACCTGATGACGTTCTACGTCGATCCGAACAGCCAGACGGGCGCCAACAACCTGGCGCTGCCCTCGAGCGCGATGCCCGCTGTGCTGTCGGAGCTCGAGGGGCTCAAGAGCGCCGTCTACCGCCAGGTCGGGCAGCCGGGCGCGAACGGCACGGTGACCCACGAGCAGGTGTTCGATCATTTCGAGACCATCGCGCCCGGCCGGCTGACGCCGGCGGAGTACCAGCAGTTCGTGCGCGATACGGTCAACTTCCTCGACTACGTCGGCGAGCCCGACCAGTTGCTGCGCCGAGCGCTGGGCGTGTGGGTGGTGTTGTTTCTGTTGGTATTCACGTGGCTCGCCTGGCTGGTGAAGCGCGAATACTGGAAGGATGTCCACTGATCGTCGGCTCAGCGAGCGGGAGCGGAAACTTGTCGAGCAGACGATCGATCATGACGTTGTTCTCCGCGCCCGATGACCCGTGGAGTCACCGGACCCGCATCGTGCTGGCCGAGAAGGGCATCAGCATCGACATCGTGAGCGTCGAGCCCGGCCGCTTTCCCGAGGATCTGCTCGACCTGAACCCTTACCACAGCGTGCCCACGCTGGTGGACCGCGACCTGGTGCTGTACGACTCGCGGGTCATCATCGAATACCTCGACGAGCGCTTTCCGCATCCGCCGCTCATGCCGGTCGATCCGCTGACGCGCGCGCAGTTCCGCCTGGCCCTCTACCGCATCGAGCGCGACTGGTACACCCTCGCCCGCCAGATCGACGCCGAGCCGGACAAGAAACAGACGCTGAAGCTGCGCAAGATCCTGCGCGACACGATCCTGCAGAGCACCGAGCTGTTCAAGATCAAGCCGTACTTCCTGTCCGACGAGTTCTCGCTGGTGGATGCGACCATCGCGCCGATCCTGTGGCGGCTGCCGCACTACGAGATCGATCTGGCGCCGCAGGCGCAGCCGATCGAGAAGTACGCCCAGCTGGTGTTCGCGCGTGCGGCGTTTCGCGAGGCGCTCTCGGACCGCGAGCAGGAGATGCGGCTGCGTTAGACTCGCCGAGCGCCCCGATATGCCGACGATGTTACCGAAGCGTCCGTACCTGCTGCGCGCCATGCATCAGTGGATCGTCGAGTGCGGCCACACGCCGCACGTGATCGTGGACGCCGCGCACGAGCGCGCCGAGGTGCCGCGCGCCTACGTCAAGGAGGGCAAGATCGTGCTCAACCTGAGCGAAGGCGCAACGCAGCGCCTGCGGCTCGGCAACGCCGAAATCGAGTTCGACGCCCGCTTCGCGGGTGTGGTGCACCACGTGAGGTTCCCGGTGAGCGCAGTGCTCGGCATCTATGCGCGCGAGACCGGCGAGGGCATGGTGTTCTCCGAGCAGGACCTCGGTCCCGAGCCCGAGCCGCCCACCCGGCCGACGCCCGCGGAAGAGGGCAGCGCGCCGCGGCGCCCGCAGCTCAAAGTGGTGAAGTAGCCGGGCCGCGCCGGGCGGCGCATGAGGTCACTTTTTTCGATAGTGAACTACCTGGTTCACCATCCGTCCGAGCACCATCACGCGCCGCGTCCGCGTAGACCCCGCGCGCAGCGCGCGCCCCGCTATCCCGGCACCTCGAAGCTCTCGGGCGCGGAGTCTTTCGCCCAGCGCGCCATCATCCCCCCGTATGCCGCCTCGATCTGGCGGGTGGTGCGGGCGGTGTCGAACAGCGGCAGCCGGAGCGGGTCGCGCGTGAGATGCTCGCGATAGGAGCGCAACCTCACGGGGTCCGTTGCGAGCTCGAGCGCCAGAGCCTGGTACTCGTCCAGATTACGAGCCACCAACTCTGGAAGGCCCACGGCGCGTAACAGGCTGGCCGCGACACGGCCTGCGAATGCCTGACCGCGGCAGGTGACGAGCGGAAGCCCTGCCCAGAGCGCGTCACTGGCGGTGGTGTGGGCGTTGTAAGGCAGCGAATCGAGGAACAGATCCCCGAGTGCCAGCCGCGAGAGGTGTGCGTTGATATCCATCAGCGGGGCAAAGACCAGGCGGGCGGGATCGACGCCCGCCTGCGCCGCCTCGCGCCGCAGATTAGCGGCAATCAGCGCGTTGTTTTCCAGAAGCCAGAGCACGCTCGCGGGCACGTTCCTCAGCAGCTTCAGCCAGAGCGCGAACATCTCGGGCGCGATCTTGTACGAGTGGTTGAAGTGGCAGAAGACGAAGTCCGTCTCCTTGAGTCCATGCGCCGCCCGCGTGATCGGTGCGGGCCGCGGCCGCTTGGCGTCATTGATCTGATAGGAGTCCGGAAGCCATACCACCTTCTCGCTGTAGAACTGTTCCTCGCCCCGAGGGATCACCTCACCATCGGCGAGGATGTAGTCCATGTAGTCCACCCCGAGGGTCCCGGGAAAGCCGAGGTAGTTGACCTGCAGCGGCGCGGGCAGGCGGGCGAATACGCCCATGCGCGGGGTACCCATGTAACCGCTGAGATTGACGAGGATGTCGATCTCACGGGCCGCGACCTGCCGCGCGGCCTCGCCGTCCGAGAGTCCCTGAATAGGTACGAGCTCGTCGAAGGCGCCCAGCACGCGTCGCCGCATGGGGCTCCGGTCCTCGAGGCTGTTGTCGAAGCCGATCAGCTCGAAGCACGCGCGGTCGTGATGCTCGAACAGGCCCGCAGCCAGATGCATGGTGGCCTGGGCGCGAAATTCGCCGCTTAGATAGCCCAGGCGCACCCGGCCCTGCCGGCGGCCGCGCCGGCGGGCGCTACTCAGCGAGGGATAGTTGTGCCGGGCGTAGATCCTGGCGCAGGCAGACAGGTCCGCCGGCGAGGACGAGAGCGCCTGATACACGTACGGCTGAACCACGCGCCTGCCCGCGCGCACGCCCTCATCCAGCACCGCCCGCTCGCGTGCCATATCGGGCCAGTCCGCAGCGTGCATCTTCATGAGCAGCAGATCGCCGCGCGCGCCGGGGTAGTCGGGCCTCCTCGCCACTACTCGCTGCAGATCGTCGATCGCGCCCGCCAGGTCACTCTTGTACGTCCAACGGCAATAGGCGCGGTTGATCAGCGCTTCCGGCGTGTCGGGTTGAATCGCCAGTGCGCGATCGTAGCTTTGCAGCTCCTGGTCCGCGTCGCCCAGCATCCTGAGCACGGTGCCGCGGCAGACCAGAGCCCTGACGTGGTCGGACTTGGCGCGCAGCACGCGGTCGTAGTCAGCCAATGCCTCCTCGGGCCGGCCCAGTGCCAGGCGCGCTTCGCCGCGGTTCATCAGGGCCTCGACACAGGCAGGATCGAGCGCAATGGCGCGATCGAAATCCGCGAGTGCCTCCTCGTGGCGATGAAGCTTGGAGAACAGCGCGCCACGATTGCTCCAGGCACCCCTGTCGTCGGGAGTCAGCTTCACGACCCTTTCCAGCGTCGCCAGTGCCTCTGCGGTGCGACCCACGGCGTCGAGGACGATGGCGTAGTTGCCGAGGGTCTCGGGCGTTCCGGGCCTGAGAGCGAGCGCGCGCTCGATATAGGGCAGGGCCTCGAAGGCACGGCCCTGATGGAGGCGCATCAGACCCATGAGGTGCAGGGCGGGGTAGAAATTCCTGTCCGCCGCCAGCGCCTTCGCGTACAGCGATTCGGCTGCGGCAAGACGCCCCGCCTGATGCAGGGCCAGTGCCTCCCGTGTCCATTCGGCAACCCCGTTGGGCGAGTGCACGCCTAGACCCTGCGCGCAGCGCATAAAAAGAGTCGGCCTGTAAGCCGGGTTCTGTCGAGGGCAATCATTCCTCTGGGATCCACGTCGCCGTGAACCTCTAGCGGCCTACCCGGAAGCGCGCGCGGATCGGCGCTGCGTTCACCTCGTTTGACGAGGCGCCCGCGGCTTCCCTATTTGGCCTTGCTCCAGGTGGGGTTTGCCGTGCCGTCGTGTGTTGCCACCGACGCGGTGCGCTCTTACCGCACCGTTTCACCCTTGCCGGTCCCGTGAGGGACTTGGGCGGTCTGCTCTCTGTTGCACTTTCCGTGGGCTCGCGCCCCCCAGGCGTTACCTGGCACCCGATCCGCCGGAGCCCGGACTTTCCTCCACCCCGCCCGGAGCCCTTGCAGGCTCTGGGCGCAGCAGCGACTGCCCGGCCGACTCTGGCTGGGCACGATACGGGCGCGGACAGGGAAGTCAATCCTGGCCGCGCAGCAGCGCATAGGCAGCCGCGCGCGTGGCGCCGGTCAGGGCGGCCGCCAGCGCGGCGGCTCGTCCGGGCGGCAAATCCTTCGCCAGGATCTCGACCGTGCGGCGCAACTGCGCTTCGTCGACCGCGTCGGCGCCGGCCGCGGCCCCCTCGACCACCAGGGTGATCTCGCCGCGCGCGAAATTCTCTTCACTGCGCGCGCGGGCCAGCAGCTGCGCCAGGGTCCCGCGGTAGAGCGTCTCGTGGGCCTTGGTGAGCTCGCGCGCGACCACCGCCCGGCGGGCGGCGCCGAACTGTCCGGCGAGGTCTTCCAGCGTCGCCACGATGCGGTGTGGCGCTTCGAAGAACACCAGCGTGCGCACCTCACGCGCCAGCTGCGCGAGCGCGGCGCGCCGCTCGGTGGGGCGCGCGGGCAGGAAGCCCTCGAAGCAGAACCGCCGGGTCGGGAGCCCTGCGACCGCGAGCGCCGCGGTGATCGCCGAGGCCCCGGGCACGGTACGCACCTCGAAACCTGCGGCCGCCGCGCTCCTCACCAGCTCGAAGCCCGGGTCGGAGAGCAGCGGCGTGCCGGCATCGCTCACCAGCGCCACGTCCGCGCCGCGCGCCAGGCGCTCGATCAGCTCCGGGACCCGCTGTGCTTCGTTATGCGCATGCAATGACACCAGCGGTGTGGTGAGGCCGAGCGACTTGAGCAGCACGCGTGTATGGCGGGTATCCTCGGCGGCGATTACCGCGACCGTGGCCAGCACCTCGCGCGCGCGCGCGCTCAGATCGGCGAGGTTGCCGATCGGGGTGGCGACGACCTGCAGCGTGCCGCGCGTGCTGACCACTATAATCACCCACCTCGTGCCGCATGGAGCTGCGGCATTGACACCGCGCCCGCCATCCTGCCCGCCAACGAAAGGTGCTTCAACCGATGCCGTCCGCACGCTGCGTGTACCTTCTGGTGATTCTCGCGGCGGCGCTGGCGCTTACGGGCTGTCCGAGTCTCGGCCAGCGTATCGGACCGCCGCCCTCGCTGGATCGCGCGGCGGCGCTCGAGCAGGCCGGTGATCAGGCGGGCGCGGCACGCGTCTGCGAGGCGCTCGCCGCGCAGAACAGCGGCTCCGAGCGCAATGATCTGCTGCTGCGGGCGGCGCGCGACTACCTCGCCGCCCAGCGCCCGGACGATGCCGCGCGCGTGCTTACCGGGACCGAGGGGACACTCGGCGCCGGTCAGCAGACCGAGCGTGCGCTGCTGGCCGCGGAGCTCGCGCTGCAGCGCGGCCAGGGAGCGCAGGCGCTGCGTGAGCTCGACTCGATCGCACCCCCGCGTGAGCCACAACAGGCGGCGCGCTACGCCGAGCTGCGGACGCGCGCGGCGCGCGCCGCGGGGCATGCCGCCGCGGGCGCTCCCCCTGCGGTGGTCGCGCCAGAGCAGCCGGCGCCACACCTCGCGCTGCTGCTGCCGGTCACGGGGCGCGCGGCGAGCGCGGCGATCAGCGTGCGCGACGGCTTCCTCACCGCCTACTACCAGGCGCCGCCCGCCGAGCGGCCGCGCGTGCGCATCTACGACACGGGCACCGCCGGCGTGGCCGAGCTCCTCAGCCGCGCGACCGAGCAGGGCGCCGACCTCATCGTCGGACCCCTCACCCGCGAGGAGGTGGTTGCTGCGGCGCAGTTCGCCGGCCCGCATCCGCCCATCCTGGCGCTGAATTTCCTGCCGACCGAGCAGCCGGCGCCGGCGAGCTTCTACCAGTGCGCCCTCTCCCCGGAGGATGAGGCGCGCCTGGTCGCGCAGCGGATCCTTGAAGATCATCACCGCCGCGGCGTGGCGCTGCTGCCGCAGGGGGACTGGGGCGCACGCGTGCTGGCGGCTTTCAAGCAGGAGCTGCTGGCCGGCGGCGGCGAGCTCATCGCGACCGCGACTTTCGACCCGGCGCTGACCGATTTCTCCGACGCCATCACCACGGTGCTCGGCATTGCCGACAGCCAGGCCCGCTACCACCGGCTCGAGTCGATTCTCGGTACCCGGCTGCAGTTCGAGCCGCGGCGCCGCACCGACGTCGAGTTCATCTTCGCGCCGGCGCAGGCCGAAACCGAGCGCCTGTTGCGCCCGCAGCTGCGCTACCACTACGCCGGCGACATCCCGACCTACGCCACCTCGGACGCCTTCGAGCCGGACGTGCGCAGCAACCAGGATCTCGACGGGCTCATGTTCCCCGACATGCCCTGGATGCTCGGCGGCGATCTCGCCGAAGCGGTGCGGGCCGCCGCCCGCGAGGCGTGGCCCGCGGGGGCGCTGCACCGCAACCGGCTGTTCGCCTTCGGTTTCGACGCCTACCGGCTGGCGCAGGCGCTGCGCAGCGGTGCCGCCCCCGATGCGGTGCGCATCGACGGTCTCACCGGGCGGCTGAGCTTCGACCCGCAGCGGCGTGTGCGGCGCGAGCTCGGCTGGGCGGAGCTGCACGACGGCGAGTTGCGACTGCTGCCGCCGGCGGCGGCCGATTGATGCGTGACATCTAACATCCAACATGCGACCCGATCGCAGCGCACCAGCATGCTGACACGGCGACAGCAGCTCGGACGGCGGGCGGAGCAGCTGGCGGCGGAGTTTCTCGCGGCACAGGGACTCGAGATCCTCGAGCGCAATTATCGACGGCGGCTCGGTGAGCTCGACATCGTCGCGCGCAGCAAGGGCGTGCTGGTCATCGCCGAGGTGCGCACCCGCAGCAGTGATGCCTTCGGCGGCGCCGCGGCGAGCGTCAACCGCGGCAAACAGCGGCGCATCGTCCGCGCGGCTGCGCAGCTGCTGCAGGAGCGAGCGGATCTCGCGCGACTGCCGGTGCGCTTCGATGTGCTGGTGGTTTCGGCGCTCGAGCTGTCCTCACCACGGATCGAATGGATCAGGCACGCGTTTGAGGCGCAGTGACAGGCACGGAGGGGCCGCACAGGTCGGCCACTTCTGATGAACTGTATAAGCTTCCCCCGGCAAGCCGCTGATTGCTAACCAATGAGCATGGGCCCGAGCGTCCGGGCACTGTGCTTTTCTACATAAGTTGTTGTGAATGCGACGAATTTCTCACTTTTGCAATTGACATAGTTCGTCCGCGATTCCTATAGTGGCGCCTAGTGGGAGAAAGTGGGGGGAAATGGGCGAGTTCGTCGCCACAGGTCCATGTTTCGCGGTGCAACAAAGATCACCCTGGATAACAAGGGGCGGATGGTCATGCCCACCCGCTACCGGGAGCAGATCCAGGAGCTGGCCCAGGGAAAGCTGGTCGTCACCGTGGACCGCGACCAGTGCCTGCTCATCTACCCGCTGCCCGAGTGGGAGCAGATCGAACGCAAGCTGATGAGTCTGCCAAGCCTGAATCCGACGGCGCGGCGGCTGCAGCGCCTGATGGTAGGCCACGCGACGGATCTCCCCCTCGACGGTCACGGCAGGGTGCTGCTGCCCCCGGAGCTGCGCGAGTTCGCGCAACTCGCGCGTCACGGGATGCTGGTCGGCCAGGGCAACCGCTTCGAGCTGTGGGACGAGGCGCGCTGGAACGAGCGGCGCGACCTGTGGCTGCAGAACGAGGAGGCCGCGACCGACCTGCCCTCCGAGCTCGAGTCGCTGTCGCTGTAGGTGCGCCTCGAAGGCCGGGCGCCTGAAGGGCGGGGGTTGAAGGGTGAATGAGCACGTCCCGGTGCTCGCCGCAGAGGCGCTCGCGGGATTGGCCCTGGAAGCGGACGGTTACTATGTCGATGCGACGTTCGGGCGCGGCGGCCACACGGCACTCATCCTCCAGGCCCTGGGTCGAGAAGGCGGCGTGCTCGCACTCGATCGGGATCCGCAGGCCATCGCGGCCGGCGCTGAGCGCTTTGCCGACGAAGTGCGGCTTACGCTCGTGCACGCGTCGTTTGCCGATCTCGCCACGCTCGTGCCGCAACATGCGCACGGCCGTGCTTGCCGCGGCGTGCTGTTCGACCTCGGCGTGTCCTCGCCGCAGCTCGACGATTCGCGCCGCGGCTTCAGCTTCCGCGCCGATGGTCCGCTCGATATGCGCATGGACCCGACACGCGGTGAGCCGGTCTCGGCCTGGCTCGCTCGGGCGGGCGTCGACGAGATACGCGCGGTGATCACCACCTTCGGCGAGGAGCGCTTTGCACGCCGCGTGGCGCAGGCGATCGTGGACACGCGCCGCGAGCACCCGCTCACTTCCACGGCGCAGCTCGCGGCGGTCGTCGCGCGCGCGGTGCGCACGCGCGAGCCCGGCAAGCACCCGGCGACCCGCACCTTCCAGGCGCTGCGCATGTACATCAACGACGAGACAGGGCAGCTCGAGCGGGGGCTCGCCGGCGCGCTCCAGGTGCTGAGCCCGGGCGGCCGGCTGGCGGTGATCAGCTTCCACTCGCTCGAGGACCGCGCAGTCAAGCGCTTCATGCAGCGCGAGTCGCAGCTCGATCCGGCGCTCGCGCGGCTCCCGGTCGTGCCGCCCGGCGCGCTGCCGCGGCTGCAGCTGATCGGCCGCAAGACCCGCCCGGCGGAGGCGGAACTCAAGAAGAACCCACGCGCCCGCAGCGCGCTGCTGCGCGTGGCGCAGCGAGTATGAAGATCAACGGCTTGCTGCTGGTCGCGGTGCCTCTCCTGTGGGTGGCGACGCTCGGCTCGGCGGCCGGGGCGATCTACTGCAAGCACCGCGCGCGCGAGCTGTTCATCCAGCTCGAAGCGCTCAACGCCCGCCGCGACAATCTGGAGATCGAATGGGGTCAGCTGCAGCTCGAGCAGAGCGCGTGGTCGACCCATGCGTTCGTCGAGCGGGTCGCCGGCACCCGGCTGCGCATGGCGATGCCGCCCCCCAAGGACATCGAGATCATCGCCCCATGAAATCGCGCAGTGCACGCGACCTCGACTCGCGCTCGTTCCGCTGGCGCGCAGCGCTGCTCCTGGCCGCGCTCACGGCGTGCGCGCTCGGGCTCGCCTGGCGCGCGATCGACCTGCAACTGGTCGATCACAGCTTCCTCACCCGCGAGGGGGATGCGCGCTTCTCGCGCGTGCTCGAAATCGCCGCGCACCGCGGCACCATCACCGACCGCTACGGCGAGCCGCTCGCGGTCAGTACGCCCGTGGACTCCATCTGGGTGAACCCGAGCGAGCTGGCGCTCGCGACCGGACAGATTCCGCGCCTCGCGGCCGCCCTCACGCTCGACCGCCAGGAGCTCGAGCGCCGCGTCACGAGCAACCTCGACCGCGAGTTCCTCTATCTGGCGCGCGGCCGGCAGCCGGCGGAAGCCGCGCGCATCAAGTCGCTCGGCATCCCGGGCGTGTACACCTCGCGCGAGTACCGCCGTTACTACCCGGCGAGCGAGGTGACCGGGCACCTGCTCGGCTTCACCAACGTCGATGACGCCGGCCAGGAGGGTCTCGAGCTCGCCTTCGATCACTGGCTGGCGGGCGAGGATGGCGCCAAGCGCGTGATCCAGGACCGCTACGGGCGCATCGTGCAGGACGTCGAGAGCATCCGCCCGGCACGCCCGGGGCGCGATCTGGTGCTGTCGATCGACCTGCGCATCCAGTACCTCGCTTACCGCGAGCTCAAGCAGGCGGTGCGCGAGCAGCGCGCGCGCGCCGGCTCGGCGGTGGTGCTGGACGTGGCCACCGGCGAAGTGCTCGCCATGGTGAACCAGCCCGCCTACAACCCGAACGACCGCGATCAGATGCAGGCAGCCGACTACCGCAACCGCGCCGCCACCGACATCTTCGAGCCGGGCTCCTCGATCAAGCCGTTCTGGGTGGCCGCGGGGCTCGCCTCGGGCAAGTACGACTCGCACAGCATCATCGACACCTCGCCCGGGTTCTTCAAAGTCGGCGTGAAGATCTTCGAGGACGAGCACAACCTCGGCGCGATCAACATCGCCACGGTTCTCGCCAAGAGCTCCAACGTCGGCATGGCGCACATCGCACTCTCGCTCGCGCCGCAGCAGGTCTGGACCACGCTCACGCGGCTCGGGTTCGGCGAGCTGACGACCAGCGGCTACCCCGGCGAGTCCGCGGGTCTCCTGCCTCCGTACGCGCAGTGGCGGCCGATCAGCATCGCCACCATGTCGCACGGCTATGGGCTCTCGGTCACGCCACTGCAGCTCGCGCATGCCTACGCCACCATCGGCTCGTTCGGCATCGAGCGACCGGTGTCTTTCCTCGCGGTCGACGCCCCGGTAGCGGGCGAGCGGGCGCTCGATGAGCGCATCTGCCGCGAGCTCGTCGGCATGCTCGAGCAGGTGGTGAGCCAGGAGGGGACCGGTAAGCTCGCGGCGATTCCGGGCTACCGCGTGTCCGGCAAGACCGGCACGGCCTTCAAGGCGGTCGCGGGCGGCTATTCCACCGACCGTTACATGGCGGTATTCGGCGGAGTCGCGCCGGCCAGTGATCCGCGCCTCGCCGCGGTGGTGGTGCTCGATGAGCCGAGCGCCGGACAGCACATGGGAGGCGAGGTCGCAGCTCCGGTGTTCGCCCGCGTGGTGGGCGGCGCGCTCAGGCTCCTGGCGGTGGCGCCGGATCAGCCGATCAGCGCGCCGGAGGAGCTGCCGCCGAGCCCGCCCCTGAACGGCGTGCGCACGGCGGCGCTGCCATGAGCCCCGAGAGCGTGAAGCCCGAAGCGCACGGCGCTCCTTTCCCCGCGCGGCCGCTCGCTGAGCTTACCCGGGGGCTGGTCGACGTGCCCGCCGGCATCATGGTGAGCGATGTGACGCAGGACAGCCGCGCCGCCAGCCCCGGCGCGCTGTTTCTCGCCTGCCGGGGGCGCACGCATCACGGGCTGCGCTTCGCCGCCGAGGCCGTGGCGCGCGGCGCGCGCGCGGTGCTGTATGAGCGCGGCGATGCGCAACCGGCGTCGGTGCCGGAGCTTGCCCCGGGCACCTTCGTCGCCGGCGTCGATCAGTTGAGCGCGCGCGCCGGACTCATCGCCGGGCGCTTCTTCGGCGCGCCGTCCGAGCAGCTCACCGTGGCCGGAATCACCGGCACCAACGGCAAGACCACCTGCGCGTGGCTGCTCGCGCAGTCGCTCAACTTCTGCCACCGGCCAGCGGCCTACATCGGCACACTCGGCTGTGGGTTTCCGGGCCGGCTTACGCCGACCCTGCACACGACCTCGGACGCGGTCAGCGTGCAGCGCCAGCTCGCGACGCTGCGCGCCCTCGGCGCCGAGTGCGTCTGTATGGAAGTCTCCTCCCACGCGCTCGACCAGGCGCGGGTTGCGGGCGTGCACTTTCACACCGCGGCCTTCACCAACCTGACGCGCGATCATCTCAACTACCACGGCAGCATGGCGGCCTACGGAGCGGCGAAGGCGCGGCTGTTTGCCTGGCCGGATCTCGCCTGGCAGGTCATCAACATCGACGACGCCTTCGGCGCGCAGCTGGCCGCCACCGCTCCCCCGGCGCGCCTCATCGTCACCACGCGCATCGCCGCCGTCGGGGCGCGGCCGCCCGCGGCCCGGTACGTACGCGCCGCGCGCGCCGCGCCCGACACCACCGGGCTCGTCATCGGCATCGAATCGAGCTGGGGCGCGGCCGAGCTCGCCGTGCGGCTCATGGGCGAGTTCAATGTCGACAACGTGCTCACGGTGCTGGCGGTGCTGCTCGCCTGGGAGGTGCCGTTCCTTGACGCGCTGCGCGCGCTGGCGCGCTGCCGGCCGGCGAGCGGGCGCATGGAGATGTTCGGCGGGCGGGGGCTCACCCCGCTCGCGATCGTCGATTACGCGCACACGCCCGATGCGCTCGCCAAGGCGTTGCGCGCGGCGCGCGCGCACTGCCGCGGCCTGCTGCGAGTCGTGTTCGGCTGCGGCGGCGACCGCGACGCCGGCAAGCGCCCGCTGATGGGCGCGCTCGCCGCCGAGCTCGCCGACGACATCATCCTCACCGACGACAACCCGCGCAGCGAGGATCCGGCCGGCATCGTCGCGGACATCGTGGCGGGTGCGGCGGGGCGGGCGCCGCTGGTGGTGGAGCACGACCGCGCGCTCGCCATCCGACTGGCGTTGCAGCGCTCCGCGCCCGAGGACGTGGTGCTGATCGCCGGCAAGGGCCACGAGGACTACCAGGTCATCGGCACGACCCGCCGGCCGTTTCGCGACCAGGACGTGGTCAGCGCCGAGCTCGCGGGGGCGCGCGCATGAAGCGCACCCTCGGCACCTTCGCGCGCGCCTGCGGCGGGCGGCTGCTCGGCGCCGATGCCGGCTTCGGCGACGTCTCGAGCGACTCGCGCACGCTCGCGGCCGGCGAGTTGTTCCTGGCGCTCAAGGGCCCGAACTTCGACGGCCACCAGTTCGTGGCGGCGGCAGCAAGTCTTGGGGCGGCCGGCGCCGTGGTCGAGGCCGAGCAACCGGTCAGCCTGCCGCAGATCGTGGTGCGGGATGCGCAAGCAGCGCTCGAGCGCGCCGCAGCAGCATGGCGCGCTGCGTTCCGGGGACCCCTGGTCGGGGTTGCCGGCAGCAACGGCAAGACCACCGCGAAGGAGATGACCGCATCGATCCTGCGGCAGGCGGGCGAGTGCCTGGCCACGCGCGGCAACCTCAACAACCACATCGGCGTGCCGCTGACGTTGCTGCGCCTCACCGAGGCGCATCGCTTCGCGGTGGTGGAAATGGGCGCCAACCACCCGGGCGAGGTCGCGCGGCTGGTGGCGCTCGCGCGCCCGACCATCGGCATGATCACCAACGCCGGCGCCGAGCATCTCGAGGGTTTCGGGACCCTGGAGGGCGTAGCGCGCGCCGAAGGCGAGATGGTGGCGGGACTCGAGCCGTCCGCGACCGCGGTCATCAACGCGGACGACGAGTTCGCGGGCCTGTGGTGCACCTCGACAGCGGCGCGCGTCGTCACCTTCGGCGTGCGCGCCGCGGCCGACTTCAGCGCGAGCGAAGTACGCACCGCGGTCGGCTCCGCGGGCTTCGAGACTTCGTTCCTGCTGCGCGCGCCGCTCGGCAGCGCGACTATTCGCCTGGCACTCGGCGGCGAGCACAACGTCGCCAACGCGCTGGCGGCGGCGGCCGCGGCCGCCAGCGCCGGTGCGACGCTCGAGCACGTGGTCGCGGGCCTGGCGGCGGTGCGCGCCGTGGCCGGCCGGCTGCAGTTCCGCGCGGCGCGCGGCGGCGCCTGGCTGATCGATGACTCCTACAACGCCAATCCCTCCTCGGTGCGAGCCGCCATCGAGGTGCTCGCACAGCTGCCGGGACCGCGCTGGCTGGTGCTCGGCGACATGGCCGAGCTCGGGGAGTTTGCCGAAGCCGAGCACGCCGCGATCGGCGAGCTCGCGCGCGCGCGGGGCATCGAGCGGCTGTACGCCTTCGGCACGCTCGCCGCGCACGCTGCCGCGAGCTTCGGCGCCGGCGCGCGCAGCTTCAACGACGCGCCGGCGCTCACGGATGCGCTGTGCGCGGCGCTCGGGGAGGGGGCGGCTGACGTGCGCCTCCTCATCAAGGGCTCGCGCCTCAACCGCCTCGAGCGCGTAGTGGCGGCGCTGGTCCCGGGGGCGGCTGCGCAGGCGGGCGGACACTGAATGCTCTACTGGCTGACACAGCAGTTTGCCGGGCGCGTCGCGGGTGCACACGTGTTCGCGTACCTGACGTTCCGCGGGATCCTGGCGATCATCTCCGCACTGATGCTGTCGCTTTTCATCGGTCCGCCGATGATCGCGCGGCTGTCGCGCTATCAGATCGGCCAGGTGGTGCGCGACGACGGCCCGGCGAGTCATCTGCCGAAGGCCGGCACGCCCACGATGGGCGGGGCGTTGATCCTGGTGACGACGCTGGTGAGCACGCTGCTGTGGGCGGAGCTCTCCAACCGCCTGGTGTGGACCGTGCTCGGCGTCACCTTCGCTTTCGGCTTCATCGGCTTCTACGACGATTACCTCAAGCTGGTGGTGCGCAATCCCAAGGGACTCGCGCCGCGCTGGAAGTATCTGTGGCAGTCGGTCGCCGGGCTCGCCACCGCCGCGACGCTCTACTTCACTGCGACCGAGCCGGCGGAGACCATGCTCTACCTGCCGTTCGTCAAGAACTTCCGCGAGCCACTCACTGCCTTCGGCTTCATCGCGATCGCCTATCTGATGATCGTCGGCATGAGCAACGCGGTGAATCTCACCGACGGGCTCGACGGCCTGGCGATCATGCCGGCGGCGCTGGTGTCGGCCGCGCTCGGGATCTTCGCCTATGCGAGCGGCAATGCGGTGTTCGCGCACTACCTGCAGATCCCCGAGATCCGCGGCGCCGGCGAGCTGCTGATCTTCTGCGGCTCGCTCGCCGGCGCGGGACTGGGGTTCCTGTGGTTCAACTCCTATCCCGCACAGGTGTTCATGGGAGACGTCGGCGCGCTGGCGATCGGCGCGGCCATCGGCGTGCTGGCGGTCATCGTGCGGCAAGAGCTGGTGGCGCTCCTCATGGGCGGGGTGTTCGTGCTCGAGACCGCCTCGGTGATCCTGCAGGTGGCGTCCTTCAAGCTGACCGGCAAGCGCATCTTCAGGATGGCGCCCATTCACCACCACTTCGAGCTCAAGGGCTGGGCGGAGCCGAAGGTGATCGTGCGCTTCTGGATCATCTCGCTGCTGCTGGTACTGGCGGGACTCGCGACGCTGAAACTGCGATGAGCGCCACTGCCGACAAGCGTGCCACTGCCGCCGACCGGCGCCCCGATGAGGCGCGCCCGTACGCGGTGATCGTGGGGCTCGGCCGCACCGGGCTCTCGTGTGCGCGCTATCTGGCGGCTCTCGGCTGGCGGCTGGCGGTGACCGATACGCGCGCCGCGCCCCCGGAGCTCGCCGCGCTCGCCGCGCTCGATGCGCGTATTGCGGTGCACGCCGGCGGGCTCGACCCGGGCCTGCTCGATGGCGCGCTGTGCGTGGTGGCTTCACCCGGGATTGCACTCAGCGAGCCGTTCTTCGCCGAGGCCCGCCGCCGCGGGCTGTCGATCGTCGGTGACATCGAGCTGTTCGCGCGCGCGGCGCAGGCGCCGGTCGCCGGCATCACCGGCACCAACGGCAAGAGCACCGTGACCACGCTGCTGGCGCGCATGGCGGGGCGCGCCGGCGTGAAGGTGCGCGCTGGCGGGAACCTGGGCGAGCCGGCGCTCGACCTGCTGGCGGCGCGACCTGAGCTCTACGTGCTCGAGCTGTCGAGCTTCCAGCTCGAGACGACCTCGAGCCTCGAGTGCCGCGCGGCCGCGGTCCTCAACGTGAGTCCCGACCACCTCGACCGCTACGCCTCGGTGAGCGAGTACGCGCGGGCCAAGGCGCGCATCTTCGCCCGCTGCGACACCGCGGTGATCAACCTGGACGATCCGCTCGTGGTGGCCATGCCGCGCGGCGCGCGGCATACCCTCAGCTTCTCGCTGCGCTTGCGCGTCGGCGCCGACTACGCCGTCGCGATGCACGCCGGGGAGTGGTGGCTGGCGCGCGCCGGGACGCCGTTGCTGCCGGTGGCGGCGCTCCGAATCAAGGGGCTGCACAACGCCGCCAACGCGCTCGCCTCGCTCGCGCTCGGCGAGGCGCTCGGGCTGCCGCTGCCGGCCATGCTCGCCGAGCTCACCGAGTTCGCAGGTCTTCCGCACCGCTCGCAGTGGGTGGCTGAGGTGCGCGGCGTCACCTACATCAACGACTCCAAGGGCACCAACGTCGGCGCCACGATTGCGGCGGTCGCGGGACTCCCGGGTCCGCTGGTGATGATCGCGGGCGGCGACGGCAAGAACCAGGATTTCGCGCCGCTGGCCGCGGCGTTCCGCGGCAAGGTGCGGCACGCGGTGCTGATCGGCCGCGACGCCCCGCTCCTCGAGCGCGTGCTCGCGGGCGTGTGCACGCTCGAGACCCGCGCCTCGCTCCCCGAGGCGGTGCGTGCGGCGGCGGCCGCCGCGCGGCCCGGCGATACGGTGCTGCTGTCGCCGGCCTGCGCGAGCCTCGACATGTTCCGTGATTACACCCAGCGCGGCGCGGTATTCACCGAGGCCGTCAGGGAGCTCGCGGCATGAGCGCGGCGGACCGCTCGCTCATGAGCTTCGCGCGTGGCAACGCCCGCGGCGGCCCGGTGCATCTCGATACCGCCACCCTGGCGCTCACCGGCGCCATCGTGCTGCTCGGGCTGGTGATGGTGACTTCGGCCTCGGTGTCGATCGCGGCGCAGGAGACCGGCCAGCCGTTCTATTACCTGGAACGCCAGCTGCTGCTCGCCCTGATCGGCGCGGCGTGCGCAGCCGTCATCTTCGCGACCCCGACACGGGTGGTGGAGCGCGCCTCCGGCGCGCTGCTCGCGCTCGCGATGCTGCTGCTGCTGCTGGTGTTGGTGCCGGGGCTCGGGCACACGGTCAACGGCAGCCGCCGCTGGCTGCACGTCGCGGGCCTCAATTTCCAGGTGTCGGAGCTCGCGCGCGTACTGGTACTGCTGTACGTCGCGAGCTATGCAGTGCGGCGCGAGAACGAGCTGCGCGAGAGCTTCGTGGGACTTCTCAAGCCGCTCGGGCTGCTGGCGCTCGCCTGCATTCTGCTGCTCGCGGAGCCGGACTTCGGCGCGGCCACGGTGCTGTTCGCGGCGGGCTTCGCGCTGCTGTTCGTGGCCGGCGCGCGGCTGCGCTACGTGCTCGCCATGACCCTGATCGCCGGCGTCGGCTTCGCGCTGCTGGCGGTCAGCACCAGCTACCGCGTGCGCCGGCTCACGACCTTCCTGCACCCCTGGGCGGATCCCTACAACAGCGGCTTCCAGCTCACGCAGTCGCTGATCGCCATCGGCCGCGGCCAGTGGTTCGGCGTGGGGCTCGGCGACAGCGTGCAGAAGCTGTTCTATCTGCCCGAGGCGCACACCGACTTCCTGTTCGCAGTTCTGGCCGAGGAGCTCGGCCTCATCGGCGTCGCCCTGACGCTGCTGCTGTTCCTCGGGCTGGTGTGGCGGAGTCTGCGCATCGCGCGGCTGGCAGCGGACGCGGGCCTCAAGTTCCCCGCCTACGTCGCCGCCGGTTTCGGCCTGTGGGTCGGCATCCAGACCTTCATCAACATCGGCGTCAACATGGGCGTGCTGCCGACCAAGGGGCTGACGCTGCCGCTCATGAGTTACGGGCGCTCGAGCCTCATCGTCGCGCTCGCGTGGCTGGGACTGCTGCTGCGCGTCTACCACGAGGCGCTGCGCGAGCAGCGCGGCGCCGCCACGGCTCGCGGCGCCGTCGCGCGGGAGCGCGCATGAGCGGTCCGGTGCTCATCATGGCCGGCGGCACCGGTGGACATGTGTTTCCGGGCTTGGCGCTCGCGCGGGTGCTGCGCGAGAAGTCCTTCGAGGTCGTGTGGCTCGGCACCGAGCGCGGTCTCGAGTCGCGCGTGATCCCCGCCGAGGGCATTGCGCTCGAGCGGCTCTCGATCGGCGGGCTGCGCGGCAAGGGTGCGCTCACCTGGCTCGCGGCGCCGTTTCGTCTGAGCGTCGCTCTCGCGCAGGCGCTCTCGGTCATGCGGCGCCACCGTCCGGTCGTGGTCGTGGGACTCGGCGGCTTTGTCACCGGGCCCGGCGGGGTCGCCGCCTGGCTGGCGCGCCGCCCGCTCGTCATCCACGAGCAGAATGCGATCGCGGGCTTCACCAACCGCTGTCTCGCGCACCTGGCGCGGCGGGTGCTCGAAGCCTTTCCCGGCAGCTTCGGCCGCGAGGTGCACGCGCGCGCGATCGGCAACCCCGTGCGGCGCGACATCAGTCAGGTGCCCCCGCCGGGCGAGCGCTTCGCCGGCCGGACGGGGCCGGTGCGGCTGCTGGTGCTCGGCGGCAGTCAG
The DNA here is from genome assembly GCA_035603345.1 of Steroidobacteraceae bacterium. GTDB lineage: Bacteria > Pseudomonadota > Gammaproteobacteria > Steroidobacterales > Steroidobacteraceae > 13-2-20CM-66-19. The sequence goes on from DATNKO010000053.1 coordinate 66,236, forward strand.
GGCGCTGCGCGGCTCAATGCGGTCGTGCCGTTTGCGCTGGCGCGGCTGGCGGGGCGGCTCGGCTTCGACGTGCGCCACCAGACCGGCGAGCGCTGGCTCGAGGCCGGCCGCGCGAGCTACGCGCAGGCCGGCGTGCGCGCCGACGTGCGGCCGTTCATCGAGGACATGGGGGACGCCTACGGCTGGGCGGATCTGGTCATCTGCCGTGCCGGCGCGCTCACCGTGTCCGAGCTCGCGGCCGTCGGCGTGGGCGCGGTGCTGGTGCCCTTTCCGGGCGCGGTGGACGATCACCAGGCCTGCAACGCCCAGTATCTGGTGCGTGCCGGCGCGGCGGTCATGATCGCCGACCGCGAGCTCACCCCCGAGCGGCTGGCCACGGAGCTCGAGCGCCTCGGCGCCGGGCGCGGCAAGCTCCTGGCCATGGCGGAGCGGGCGCGGCTGCTGGCCAAACCCGGTGCCACCGAGGAGCTCGCCGCCTCGTGCCTCGAAGTCGCGCGGAGAGCCGCATGATGCGCGAGCGGCGCACCCTGCCCGAACGGCGCACCCTGCCCGAACGCCCCGTCACCGAGCGGCGCATCGCGCCCGAGCGGCGCGACCGCATGCGCCGCATCAACACCATTCACTTCGTCGGCATCGGCGGCAGCGGCATGAGCGGCATCGCCGAGGTGCTGCTGAGTCTCGGCTACGCGGTGCAGGGCTCGGACCTGCGCGACAGCGCGGTGACCGAGCGCCTGAGGAACATGGGCGCGCGCCTCACCATCGGTCACGCGGCCGCGCACGTCGCCGGCGCCGACGTCGTCGTGGTGTCGGGCGCCGTGCCGCGCGGCAATCCGGAGGTGGATGCGGCGCTGGCGGCGCGCATTCCGGTGGTGGCGCGCGCGGAGATGCTCGGCGAGCTTATGCGCTTCCGCTACTCGATCGCGGTCGCCGGCACCCACGGCAAGACCACGACGACCAGCCTGCTCGCCAGCATCCTGACCGCCGGCGGCGAGGATCCGACCTTCGTCATCGGCGGGCGGCTGAAGAGCGCGGCGAGCGGCGCGCAGCTCGGCACCGGGCGCTACCTGGTGGCGGAGGCCGACGAGAGCGACGCCTCGTTCACGCACCTGCAGCCGCTCATTGCGATCGTCACCAACATCGACAACGACCATCTCGCGACCCACGGCGGCGACTTCGGTCTCCTGAAGCAGAGCTTCATCGACTTCCTGCACAACCTGCCGTTCTACGGACTGGCGGTGTTGTGCGCGGACGACGCGCAGCTCGCCAGCATCGCGCAGGAGGTCGGCAGGCCGATCCTCTCCTACGGGCTCGACGCGGGCGCCGACGTGCGCGGCACGAACCTGCGCTACGCGGGGCTCCAGACCCGCTTCGACGTCGTCCGCCCGCGAGCGGCGGTGCTGCCCGTGACCCTCAATCTCCCCGGCGAGCACAACGTGCGCAACGCGCTCGCGGCGATTGCGGTCGCGACCGAGCTCGGGATCGACGATCAGGCGATGCAGCACGCGCTGGCGCAGTTCCCGGGGGTCGATCGGCGGCTGCAGCAAGTCGCGGACGTCGTGACCGCAGTCGGCCGCGTCACCGTCCTCGATGATTATGCTCATCACCCGACCGAGGTGGTGGCAACGCTCGCGGCGGCCCGCCAGGGTTACCCCGGGCGGCGCGTGGTGCTCGCTTTCCAGCCGCACCGCTACACGCGCACCCGCGACCTGCTCGATGACTTCGCCCGGGTGCTGCAGCAGGCCGACGTGCTGTGTGTCACCGAGGTGTACGCCGCCGGCGAGGCGCCGATCGCCGGCGCCGACGGCCGCGCCATCTGCCGCGCGGTGCGCAGCCGCGGACAGCTCGAGCCGCTGTTCGTCGAGCGGCCGGAGGAGCTGCCGGCAGCGCTCAAGGATCTGATCAGGGACGGCGACGTCATTCTCGCGATGGGCGCGGGCAGCATCACGGCCGTTGCGCACACTCTGCCGGCCGCGCTCGCAGCGCTGCTGCCGCCGGGACGCCCATGACGCTCGCGCTCGAGAACGGCTATGGCACGCGCGTGCGGCGCAACGAGCCCCTGAGTCGCCATACCTCCTGGCACGTGGGCGGTCCCGCGGAAGTCTTCTTCAACCCGCGCGACCGCGCCGATCTCGCCGCGTTCCTGCGCCACCTGCCCGGGGATGTGCCCATTCACTGGATCGGCCTGGGCAGCAATCTGCTGGTGCGCGATGGGGGGATCCCGGGGGTGGTGATCAGCACCCACGGTACGCTCGATGCCCTGCAGCGGCTCAATGAGATCACAGTGCAGGCGGAGTGCGGCGTCGCCTGCGCGCGCCTCGCGCGGCAGTGCATCCGCTGGGGGCTCGGGCCCGCGGAGTTCTTCGCCGGCATTCCGGGGACCGTCGGAGGGGCGCTGGCGATGAATGCCGGCGCCTTCGGCGGGGAGACCTGGCCGCACGTGCACGAGGTGCAGACCATCGATCGCCGCGGCGTCGAGCGCCGGCGCGCGGCCGCCGAGTACCGCATCGCTTATCGCGAGGTCACCGCTCCTGCGCCCGAGGAATGGTTCGTAGCCGCCACGCTCGGTTTCGAGCGCCGCCCCGGCGCCCACGAGGGCGAGGTGCGGGCGCTGCTGGCGCGGCGCCGCGAATCGCAGCCGATCGGGGAGTGGAGCTGCGGCTCGGTGTTCACCAACCCGCCCGGCGATCACGCCGCGCGCCTCATCGAGGCGGCGGGCCTGAAGGGCTACCGCATCGGCGATGCGTCAGTTTCCGAGAAGCACGCAAATTTCTTCATCAACCACGGTGCGGCGCGCGCCGCCGACCTCGAGCGCCTGATCGAGCACGTGGGCGATGTGGTGGAGCACGTGCACGGCGTCCGGCTCCACCCCGAGGTGCGGATCGTGGGAGTGCCGTAGGCCATGCGACTCACCTATCAGCCGCAAGCCTCGAAGCGCGTCAGCGACGCGCGCGAGTTCGGCCGCGTGGCGGTGCTCTACGGCGGGGACTCGAGCGAGCGGGAAATCTCGCTGCTCTCGGGCGAGGCGGTGCTCGCGGCCTTGAAGCGCCGCGGGGTCGATGCCCATGCCTTCGACCCGCGCGACCACGCGCTCGCCGAGCTCCTCAGCGGGCGTTTCGCGCGCGTCTGGATCGCGCTGCACGGACCGGGAGGTGAGGACGGGACGCTCCAGGGCGCGCTCGATTACCTCGGCGTGCCCTACACCGGCAGCGGTGTCATGGGCTCGGCGATCGGTATGGACAAGCTGCGCACGAAACGTCTGGCACAAAGCGTCGGCGTGCCGACCGCGGACTTCGTCGTGCTCAGGGACGAGGCGGACTTCGATCTTGCGCTCGAGCGCCTCAAGCTGCCGCTGATCGTCAAGCCCGCGACCCAGGGCTCGAGCGTCGGCATGACCAAGGTCGAGCGCGCCGCGGATCTGTCGGCCGCCTGCCGGACGGCGGCGCAGCTCGAACCGCTGGTGTTCGCCGAGGCGTGGATTCCCGGCAAGGAGTACACGGTCGCGCTGCTGCAGGGTGCGGCGCTGCCCTCGATCCGCATCGAGACGCCGCGGACCTTCTACGACTACGAGGCGAAGTACTTCCGCGACGACACGCGTTACTACTGCCCCTCGGGCCTGTCGCAGCCCGCGGAGGCGCACCTGGCGAGCCTCGCACTCGCCGCCTTCGAGGCCGCGGCGGCAAGCGGCTGGGGGCGCGCGGACTTCATGATGGACGCCGCAGGCCGGCCGCTGCTGCTCGAGATCAACACCGTTCCCGGCATGACGAGCCACAGCCTCGTGCCGATGGCGGCGCGCGCGGTCGGCATCGACTTCGAGGAGCTGGTGTGGCGCGTGCTCGAAACGAGCTTCACGCGCCAGGTCGCGCCGCCTGGCTGCGCCGCGCCGGGGAGGGGCTGAAGCGATGCTGCGACGCGCGAGAAACCGCCGCAAGCCGGGACCGAAGCGCTCATGGCTGCCGGCGATCAACTGGCGCGCGCTCGGCACCTCGCTCGCGGCCGTGGCCGGCGTGCTCGCCGCGGTCGCGGTCGTGCTGTGGGCGCTCGACCAGCCGATCGAGACGGTGTCGGTCACCGGACGCTTCCAGCGCGTCTCGCCGGCGGACATCGAGCGCGTGGTGAAGAACGAGCTGCATGGCGCCGGGCTCCTGTCGGTGAACCTCGAGGGCGTGCGCCGCGCGATTCACACGCTGCCGTGGGTGGATGCGGTGAGCGTGCAGCGCGCCTGGCCGCGCGGGCTGTCGGTGATGGTGATCGAGCAGACGGCGGTCGCCCGCTGGGGCAGCGGCGGGCTCGTCAATGCGCGCGGCGAGCTGTTCGCGGCCGACGAGCGCCACATCCCGCCCGAGCTCCCCGGGCTTTCGGGTCCCGACGGCAAGGAGCCCGAGGTGGCGCAGCGCTACCTCGCGGCGGCCGGGCGGCTGATGCAGGCCGGCTTGGCGCTGACGGCGCTGCGCCTCGATGCGCGCGGCGCGTGGGAGTTCGACCTCGCCAACGGGGTGACGGTGCGGCTCGGCCGCCGTCAGGTCGACGAGCGCTTCGAGAAGTTCATGAACGCGGCGCTGAAGGTAGTCACGCAGCGCGGCGAGGACATCGCCTACGTCGACATGCGTTACACAAACGGGTTCGCCATCGGCTGGCGCGGCGCGCCGGTCCACTCTCAGGGTAAGGACGGTGGCAAGGATGGGGACCGCAATGCTTAAGCGCTCCGATAGAAATCTCATCGTGGGACTCGACATCGGTACCTCCAAGGTCCTGGCCCTGGTCGGCGAGGCCGGCGCCGACGGCTCGATCGAGCTGCTCGGGCTCGGCTCGCAGCCCTCGCGGGGCCTGAAGAAAGGCGTCGTGGTCAACATCGAGTCGACCGTGCAGTCGATCCAGCGCGCGGTGGAGGAAGCCGAGCTCATGGCCGGCTGCGAGATCCACTCGGTGTACGCCGGGATCGCCGGCAGCCATGTGCGCAGCCTCAACTCCCACGGCGTGGTCGGCGTGCGCGACAAGGAAGTGACCCAGGGCGACGTCGAGCACGTCATCGATGCGGCCAAGGCGGTCGCGATTCCCGCGGACCAGAAGATCCTGCACGTGCTGCCCCAGGAGTTCATCGTCGACGGCCAGGAGGGCATCCGCGATCCGGTAGGCATGTCGGGCGTGCGCCTCGAGGCCAAGGTGCACATCGTCACCGGCGCCGACTCCGCCGCGCAGAACATCGAGAAATGCATCCAGCGCTGCGGGCTCGAGGTCGACGACGTGGTGCTCGAGCAGCTCGCCTCGAGCTTCGCCGTCCTCACCGAGGACGAGAAGGAGCTGGGTGTTTGCCTGGTCGACATCGGCGGCGGCACCACCGATCTTGCGGTGTTCTCCAACGGCGCGATCCGCCACACCGCGGTCATCCCGATCGCCGGCGACCAGGTCACCAACGACATCGCGGTGTCGATGCGCACCCCGACGCAGTACGCCGAGGACATCAAGGTCCGCTACGCCTGCGCGCTCTCGCAGCTCGCCAACCCCGACGAGAGCATCGAGGTGCCGAGCGTCGGCGAGCGGCCCGCGCGCCGGCTCGCCCGGCAGACGCTCGCCGAGATCGTCGAGCCGCGCTACGAGGAGCTCTTCGGCCTGGTGCGCGAGGAACTGCGCCGCAGCGGCTTCGAGGAAGCGATCGCCGCCGGCATCGTGCTCACCGGCGGCAGCGCCAAGATGGAAGGCGCGATCGAGCTCGCCGAAGAAGTGTTCCACGTGCCGGTGCGCTTAGGGGTGCCGCAGGTCGTGCAGGGGCTCACCGACGTGGTGCACAACCCGATCTACTCCACCGGCGTGGGGCTGCTGCTCTACGCGCGCGACAACGCGCTGCCCGCGCGGCGCGGGCGCTCACTCGGCGGTAACGCCAAGTCGGCGCTCGAGCGCATGCGTTCGTGGTTCCAGGGCAATTTTTGAGGCTGACAGACGAGTGAAGCTGACCAATGAGCGATTCAACCAACCTTGTTTTTTCTGTAAGGAGCGTTACCCATGTTTGAACTGATGGACGCGTACAGCCAGAGCGCCGTCATCAAGGTGATCGGCGTAGGCGGCGGCGGCGGCAACGCCGTCGCGCACATGGTCACGGCCGGCATCGACGGCGTGGAGTTCATGTGCATCAACACCGATTCGCAGGCTCTCAAGCACGCCAAGGTGAAGACCGCGCTGCAGATCGGCTGCAACATCACCAAGGGGCTGGGGGCCGGTGCCGATCCCGAGGTCGGCCGCCAGGCGGCGATGGAGGACCGCGACCGCATCGTCGAGCTGGTCGAAGGCTGCGACATGCTGTTCATCACCGCAGGGATGGGCGGCGGCACCGGCACCGGGGCCGCACCGGTGGTGGCGCAGGTGGCCCGCGAGCTCGGCATCCTGACGGTTGCGGTCGTGACCAAGCCGTTCGAGATGGAAGGCAACAAGCGCATGTTCGTGGCCGACCACGGCATGAGCGAGCTGGCCAAGTACTGCGACTCGCTGATTACAATTCCTAACCAGAAGCTGTTGACGGTGTTGGGTCCGCAGACCACGCTGCTGGATGCCTTCAAGTCGGCGAACCAGGTGTTGCAGGGCGCGGTACAGGGCATTGCCGAGCTGATCACCCGACCGGGCCTCATCAACGTCGACTTCGCCGACGTGCGCACCGTGATGGCCGAGACCGGCATGGCGATGATGGGCTCGGGCGCGGCGAGCGGCGAAAACCGGGCGCGCGCGGCGGCCGAGGCGGCGGTCTCCTCGCCGTTGCTCGAAGACATCAATCTCGCCGGCGCCCACGGCATCCTGGTCAACGTGACCGCCGGTATGGATCTGTCCATCGGGGAATTCCAGGAGGTCGGTCAGATCGTGAAGCAGTTTGCCTCGGAGGATGCGACGGTGGTGGTGGGCACGGTGATCGATCCGGAGCTGACCAACCAGGTGCGCGTGACCGTGGTGGCGACCGGCCTCGGACGTCCGGCTGCTGCAGCGCGGCCGCCGCTCGCCGCGCGTGAGCGCGAGGCGCGCGAGCCGCTCGCGGGCCGGGATGCCCGCGAGCTGCGCAGCGAGGCGGCGATGCGCGTGGTACGGCGGGCGCCGCTCTCGAGCAGCGACTACGCCGCACTCGACAAGCCCACGGTCCAGCGGCAGCGGGCGGTGGGTGACGGGTTGCGGCCCGAGGCCGACGCCGAGGATCTGCTGGACATCCCGGCGTTCCTGCGGCGGCAGGCGGATTGATGTGATACGGTAACGCGCCTTACAGGAACCTACGCCGCGGCCGGGGCCTGCAAGCCTCCAGGCCCCGCCCGCGGCGCCCTTGAGGCGAGCGTCATCCGCTGGGGACCGCGCCCGTTGTTGTAGAAGGAAAACAGCAAGCCTGAGCAGCATGGTCGGACAGCGCACCCTCAAAAATTCCATCCGGGCCACCGGGGTCGGGCTGCACACCGGCAAGAAGGTCCTGATGACGCTACGCCCGGCAGCCCCCGATGAGGGGATCGTGTTCCGGCGCACGGATCTGGCGTACACGGTCGAGATCCGCGCCAACGCCGAGAACGTCGGCGACACGACCATGGGCACGACGCTCGGCAAGGGCGAGTCGCGCGTTTCGACCGTCGAGCACCTGCTGTCGGCCTGCGCCGGCCTCGGCATCGACAACGCGATCGTCGAGCTGTCGGCCTCCGAGGTGCCGATCATGGACGGCAGCGCGGGGCCGTTCGTGTTCCTGCTGCAATCGGCCGGCATCGTCGAGCAGCAATCTCCCAAGCGCTTCATGCGCGTCAAGAAGCGCCTGCGGGTCGAGGACGGCGACAAGTGGGCGCAGTTCGACCCGTTCGACGGCTTCAAGGTCAACTTCGAGATCGAGTTCAATCACCCGATTTTCAAGCGCCGCTCGCAACGCGCCTCGATGGACTTCTCCACCACCTCGTTCCTCAAGGAAGTGAGCCGCGCGCGCACCTTCGGCTTCATGCGCGATCTCGAGTCGCTGCGCGCCCGCAACCTGGCGCTCGGTGGCAGCCTCGACAACGCCATCGTGCTCGATGATTTCCGCGTGCTGAACGAGGACGGGCTGCGCTACGAGGACGAGTTCGTCAAGCACAAGATCCTGGACGCCATCGGCGACCTGTACCTGCTCGGCCACAGCCTGATAGGCGAGTTCAGCGGCCACAAGTCGGGCCACGCGCTCAACAACAAGCTGCTGCGCACGTTGCTCGCGGATGCGAGCACCTGGGAAGAGGTCGAGTTCCAGTCGTATGCCGATGCGCCGATTTCCTACATCGAGGCGCCGGCGCTGCGCGGTCCCGGGGGCTGATCGGCTCAACCGACCGGCGCGCTTAGCCGCGTGGCAGCACGCGGACCGCAACAGCGGTGATCGTGGGGGCGGCGGCGCGGATGTCCGTTTCGAGCTCGAGCAGCGCGAAACGCAGCCGGGCGCACCAGGCGGCGGACTCGGCGAAAATCACCAGCTCGCCGTTGCGCTCGACGACACCGGACACCCTGGTGCAGATTTCGGGCGCGAGATGGGCGGACAGCCAGCGGTTCCAGAAGTTCGCGCGGGCGGCCTGATCTGTGACGCGCGTCAAGCTTGGGAGCGCTCGGCCGAGCAGGTCCTTTACAGAATGTGCCGGCGCGGGTAAAGGAGCCGCCCCATTCCTCATTAAGAGTCTGCTTCGCTTGTTTCGGCGGGTGTTCTTGGGCATATTCGCAATGCTGCACCGAGCAAACTAAGCCGAAAGGCTTAGGACGCAAAGCCACCGGTCTAAAGCGAGGAGCCATGACAGCGGGGTTGCCAGCATTGTACCGGCTTTTTTCTGAAGTAGAACAGGGCGCTGCAAGCCCTGCCGCCGGTTCGGACGCGACGCCGGCATTGCCGGTCAGCGGGGGTACGAAGGCACCCGGAGTGCGGCTCGGTCAGCACAAGGCATGAACGTCATTTTCTTATCGCGGCGTGACGGCAAAGCCCGGCAGTTCAATCTGACGCAGCCGCTGACGTTAGCTCTCGTCGCGGTACTCACGCTCGGCATGCTCGGCGGCACGTTCGCGCTCGGCTTGCAGCTCGGCCGCGGCGTCCACACGCGCATGATGCTGGGTGAGACCACGCGTTTCGGCGACCAGCTCGCGCAGCAGAAGCAGCAGATCGCGGGCCTCAGGGAGCAGCTGCAGCTGCGGGTGGATGCCATGGCGATGCGCCTGGGCGAAATGCAGGCGCACGTCATCCGGCTGAATGCGCTCGGCAAGCGCCTGACCGAGATGGCGGACATCGACAGCCGCGAGTTCGATTTTGACCGCGATCCGCCCAGCGGCGGACCGGAGTCCGAAGGCGAGGGCGTGAGCGTCCAGATCCCGGACCTGACCGCAATGCTGAAGAACCTGGACCAGCAGGTCGAGCTGCGCGACTCGCAGCTGTCGGCTCTCGAGAATGTGATCCTGGCGCGCCAGCTGAAGCAGGAGATTCACCCCGAAGGGCGCCCGGTCACCTCCGGCTTCATCTCCTCCTACTTCGGCGAGCGCTCCGATCCCTTCGACGGCCGCGAGACTTTTCACAAGGGCGTGGATTTTGCCGGCGCCGAAGGCTCGAACGTGATCGCGGTGGCGGCGGGCGTGGTCACGTGGGCGGGCGAGCGCTCAGGCTACGGCAAGCTCGTCGAGATCAATCACGGCGACGGCTACCTGACACGCTATGCGCACAACGAGCGCTTGCTGGTAACCGTCGGCCAGACCGTGACGCGTGGCGAGGCGATCGCTCTCATGGGCTCGACCGGCCGCTCCACCGGCCCGCACGTGCACTTTGAAGTGGTGCGTAACGGCCGCCAGGTCGATCCGCTCTCTTACGTCGGACGCTGACCGCCGCTTCACGCCCCGGTTCGATGCCGAGCTCGCGGCGGTCCGAGCGTTCGCTCGAGCCTTGATCCGAAGCATGTGAGCCCTTAAATCCTTTGAGCCCGCGAACCAATTGGGCGCGGGCGGCGTCTATTGCGTACAATACGCCGCTTTCCCGCCCGACAAGCCGGATAAGTGCTTGTTGGGTAAGACATTTTCAACTCAACGGACGATTCCTTGCTAAAGGCCCTGACCCATGTCTTCGGGAGCCGCAACGAGCGCGTGTTGCGGGGGTTCGCCCGCGACGTGCGCGCGGCCAACAAGCTCGAGCCGGACATCCAGGCCCTCTCGGACGAGGCGCTGCGCGCCAGGACCGACGAGTTCAAGCAGCGTCTGAAGGACGGCGCGACGCTCGATCAGCTGCTGCCGGAGGCGTTCGCGGTGGTGCGCGAGGCGTCACTGCGCACGCTCAGGATGCGCCACTTCGATGTGCAGCTGATCGGCGGCATCGTGCTGCACAAGGGCATGATCGCCGAGATGCGCACCGGCGAGGGCAAGACTCTCGTGGCGACGCTCCCGGCCTATCTCAATGCGCTCGCCGGCCTGGGCGTGCACATCGTGACCGTGAACGAGTACCTGGCGCAGCGCGATGCGGACTGGATGGGGCCGGTGTACCGCTTCCTCGGACTCACGGTGGGCGTCATCAAGAGCGCGCAGAACAAGGCGGAGAAGCGCGCGGCCTACGCCTGCGACATCACCTACGGCACCAACAACGAATTCGGCTTCGATTACCTGCGCGATAACCTCGAGTATCACCTCGAGGACCGGGTGCAGCGCTCACTCGCCTTCGCGGTCGTCGACGAGGTCGACTCGATCCTGATCGACGAGGCGCGCACGCCGCTCATCATCTCCGGGCCCGCCGAGGAGAGCACCGAGCTGTACCTGCGCATCAACAAGCTGGTGCCGCAGCTCACACGGCAGCAGCAGGAGGACGCGCCCGGCGACTTCGCGGTCGACGAGAAGAGCAAGCAGGTGCACATCACCGACTCCGGGCACGAGCGGGTCGAGCAGCTGATGCTGCAGGAGGGTCTGTTGCGCGAGGGCGAGAGCCTGTACGACCCGGCCAACATCCGCCTGATGCACCATCTGAACGCCGCGCTGCGCGCGCACGCGCTCTACAAGCGCGATGTCGAGTACATCGTGCGCGCCGGTGAGGTGATCATCGTCGACGAGTTCACCGGGCGCACCATGATCGGCCGGCGCTGGTCGGACGGCCTGCACCAGGCGGTGGAGGCGAAAGAGGGGGTGCGGGTACGCGAGGAGAACCAGACGATCGCCTCGATTACCTTCCAGAACTACTTCCGTCTGTACCGCAAGCTCTCGGGCATGACCGGCACGGCCGACACCGAGGCGCCCGAGTTCATGCAGATCTACGGCCTCGAGGTGGTGGTGATCCCGACCCACCGGCCGATGATCCGCAAGGACAACTCCGACTTCGTGTACCTCACGCAGCAGGACAAGTTCCAGGCGATCATCGAGGACATCAAGGATTGTCGCGAGCGCGGCCAGCCGGCGCTGGTCGGCACCACCTCGATCGAGACCTCGGAATTCCTCGCCGGCCTGCTGCAGAAGGAGGACGTGCCGCACCAGGTACTGAACGCCAAGCAGCACGAGCGCGAGGCGCACATCATTGCCCAGGCCGGCCGCCCGGGCACCGTGACCATCGCCACCAACATGGCCGGCCGCGGCACCGACATCGTGCTCGGGGGCAACCTCGAGGCGGAGCTCACCGCGGCCGGCGAGCTGGACGAGGCGGCGCGCGAGCAGCTGCGCGCGGCGTGGCAGGCGCGGCACGACCAGGTGGTTGCAGCCGGCGGCCTGCACATCGTCGGCACCGAGCGTCACGAGTCCCGCCGCATCGACAACCAGCTGCGCGGCCGCTCGGGCCGCCAGGGCGACCCGGGCTCGAGCCGCTTCTACCTGTCGATGGAAGACAACCTGATGCGCATTTTCGGCGACCCGGTGCGCACCAAGCGGCTGCTGCAGATGGCCGGCATGCGCGCCGGCGAGGTGATCGAGAGCGGCATGCTCACCCGCCAGATCGAGAAGGCGCAGCGCAAGGTCGAGTCCCACAACTTCGACATCCGCAAGCAGCTGCTGCTGTTCGACGACGTCGCCAACGACCAGCGCAAGGTGGTCTACAGCCAGCGCACCGAGATCATGGGCACCGACGATCTGTCGGCGGCGATCGGCGGGCTCATGGAGGACACGGTCGGGACGCTCCTCGATCAGTTTCTGCCGAAGCAGGCGCTGCCTTCGGACTGGGATCTGCAGGGACTTGCCGACACGGTGCTCAAGGACTTCGGCGCCCGCATCGACCCCAAGGCGTGGCTCGCCGCCGAGCCGGAGCTCGAGGAACAGAAGCTGCGCGAGCGCGTCGTGCAGGCCGTGCTCGAGACTTATGACGCCAAGGTGACACGCGTCGGGGCGCCGATCATGCGCCACATCGAGAAGCAGACGATGCTGCAGAAGCTCGATCAGCACTGGCGCGAGCACCTGGGCGCGATGGAGTACCTGAAGCAGGGCATCCACCTGCGCGGCTATGCGCAGAAAGACTACCGCTACGAGTTCAAGCGCGAGGCCTTCGAGCTGTTCGCCGCCATGCTCGAGCGCGTCAAGTTGGAGACCGCCTCCTTCATGGCGACCTGTCAGGTCCGCACCCAGGAGGAGCTCGAGCGTGAGGAGGAGGAGCGGCGCGAGCGACTGATGCGGGCGCTGCAGGCGCAGCACGCCGAGATGGGATCGCTGCTGGCTGCCGACGCCGGTCAGCAGCCGGCGGAGATGCAGGGACCGGCTGCATTCGCCGCCGCGGCCGGCGGCGGGATCGCGGTCGGCGCCGGACGCGTCGCCCCGCGCGGGCCCGCGCCGCCCTCGCCCCCACCCGCCCAGGCGGAAGCGAGCGCCCCGTTCGTGCGCGGTGAGCGCAAGGTCGGCCGCAACGAGCCCTGTCCGTGCGGCTCGGGCAAGAAGTACAAGCACTGCCACGGCGCGCTCTCGAGCGTGGAGTAACCCCTGATCCGGGTCGTCGCGGCGGCGCTGTACGACTCCGAAGGGCGCGTGCTCATTGCCGAGCGCCCGCGGGGTAAGCATCTGGCGGGGCGCTGGGAGTTTCCTGGCGGCAAGGTGATCCCCGGTGAAACCGAGGCCGCAGCGCTGGCGCGCGAGCTCGCCGAGGAGCTCGGTATCGAGGTGCTCGCGAGCCGGCCCTTCGTGCGGCTGTCTCATGACTACACCGACCGCCGGGTCGAGCTTTCGATGTGGATCGTGGAGCGCTTTGCGGGCGCCCCCCGCGGCCTCGAGGGCCAACAGCTCAGGTGGGTCGCGCCGGCGCAGCTGGCGGAGCAAGACATCCTCGAGGCGGACCAGCCGTTCATCGAGGCGTTGCAGCGCCTACCCCCGCCCTAGTCTATTGGCGGAAAGCGCCGCAGGCGCTTTCCGCAGGCCACGCTGGAGTTGTGTCAGGCCCGCGGGCAAAAGGCGCGGCTTTTGCCCGCTTACCAGCGGGCCGGTTAGGCGGTGCGTGTACAATACTGCGGGGTACGCACACTGGAGTGACATGGCCGCACCGACCGATCTTCCGGACGTCGAGCTCGATCCGAAGGGCCTCTATCGCGAGGACGTGTTCACCGACCGGCGCGCGGGGAGCATCCGCCGTCTGACTCCCGTGAGCGTCGACGGCGCGGTGGATCCGTCGCGTCCAGTGCTGTTCTCCGGCCAGACGCAGCTCCTGACCCCGGCAGGCGTGCTGCCGCTCGGCTTCGAGATCGAGGCGCGCACGCTCGAGGAGGCGCTGAAGAAATTCTCGGAAGGAGTGAAGGCCGCGCTCGAGCAGGCGATCGACGAGGCGCGTGAGCTGCGCCGCGAGGCCGCCTCGCGCATCGTTGTGCCCGAAGTCGCCGGTGGCATCGGTCCGGGCGCAGGACCCGCCGCGGGCGGCGGCAAGATCAAGTTCCCTTGACTGATTGGGCTCGGGATCGCGCCATTGCGCTGCGCGGTCCTGCTGCGCGCAAGCCCTGGGCGCACATCCCTGTGCGCCCGCTCGGCGGCATGCGCCTCGCCCCTGTCGCGACCCTCGCCGCGGCGGGACAGCGATGACGCCTAAGAGCTGCCGTTGGATCGTCGGATTGAGCGCCGCGGCGCTGCTCGCCGCCTGCGTCAGCGAGGAGGCGAGCGGTCCTGGAATGGGGAATGGACCCGGGCCACGCGGCGTGCCGATGAGCACCTCCACCGACACCGCCGTGGGGCTTCCACCCGCGGGCCCGCAGATCGTCTATCCGTTCACGGCGCAGGTCAGCGTCGCCGACCTCTACTACGGCACCCGGGTCGCGGACCCCTACCGCTGGCTCGAGAATCTCGACTCGCCGGCCGTCCAGCAGTGGGTCGCGGCCCAGAACGCGGTGTCGCGGCCGCGCCTCGATGACATTCCTCAGCGTGGCTGGCTCAAGGCGCGGCTCACGCGGCTGTGGAACTATGAGCGTTACGACGCGCCGGTGCGCCGCGGTGGGCACTACTTCTACCTGCACAACGACGGCACCCAGAACCAGAGCGCGCTGTTGGTTTCCGACAGCATCGATTCCCCCGGCCGGATGCTCTACGACCCCAACACCGAGCGCGCCGATGCCACGGTCGCGCTGTCCGAGTTCACGCCCAGCGAGCAGGGCGACATGGTGGCCTACGCCATCTCCGACGGCGGCACCGACTGGCAGGTGTGGCGTTTCCGTCGCGTCAAGGACGGCGTCGATCTCGCGGACACGCTGCGCGATACCAAGTTCTGGGGGGTGTCATGGGCGCATGACGGGTCGGGCGTGTACTACAGCCGCTACCCGTCGCTCGCCAGCGGCCAGGGTGATGACACGGCACGTCCGGCGCTGTATTTCCACACGCTCGGCACCGCGCAGCATGACGACCGTCTGGTCTACGAGGTGACCAACCATCCGACGCGAATCCCCTCGGGCCGCGTCACCGAGGACGGGCATTACCTCGTGATCACGCTCGTCGACGGCTACGAGAAGAACGGCGTGGAGCTGATCGACCTGCGCCAGCCGGACGGGGGCGCGCGGCCGCTGTTCGCCGAGTGGGATGGGCTCTACACGTTCATCGGCTCGTATGGCGAGGAGCTCTATTTCCGCACCACGAAAGACGCGCCCTTCGGCCGCGTGATCGCGGTCGACGCGCACGCCGCGCGCGCCGGCGCCGTGCGCACGCTCATCCCGCAGGCCCAGGGCACTCTCCAGGAGGCCACCTACGTGGGTGGCCGCTTCATCGCCAAGTACGTCGAAAACGCGCACTCGGTGGCGCGCGTCTACGAGCGCGACGGCCGCGTCGTGGGGGAGGTGCCGCTGCCCGGCACGGGAAGCGTCGACGGTTTTGAGGGCGAGGGGCGGCAGACCGAGACCTTCTTCGGCTATACCGATTACCTGACGCCGCGGCGGATCTACCGCTTCGACGTGCCCGCGAACCAGGCGGCCATATGGCGCGAGCCGCACATCCCGGCATCGACCACCGCGTACGTCACCGAGCAGGTTTTCTACGCCGGCAAGGACGGCACGCGCATACCGATGTACATCACGCACCGCCGCGACATGGTGCGCGACGGCAATCAGCCGCTGCTGCTCTACGGCTACGGCGGATTCGACGTGTCGCTCACGCCGCAGTACCGGCCGCAGGTGCAGGCGTGGCTCGAGATGGGCGGCGCCTACGCCGAGGCGAACCTGCGCGGCGGCGGCGAGTACGGCGAGGCGTGGCACAAGGCCGGCACGCTCGCCAACAAGCAACACGTGTTCGATGATTTCATCGCGGCGGCGGAATATCTCATCGCGCAGCACTACACGCGCACCGCGCGCTTAGGCGTCCACGGCCGCAGCAACGGCGGACTGCTGGTCGGGGCGGTGCTGACGCAGCGCCCGGATCTGTTCGGTGCGGCGCTCCCGGCCGTCGGCGTCCTCGACATGCTGCGCTACCAGACCGCGAGCGCCAACGCGCGGCAGTGGTCGTCCGACTTCGGGCTCGCCGAGGATCCCGAGCTGTTCAAGGCGCTGTACGCCTACTCGCCGGTGCAGAACGTCAAGAAGGGCACGTGTTACCCGCCGACCCTCATCACCACCGCCGATCACGACGATCGGGTCGTCCCCTGGCACAGCTACAAATTCGCCGCGGCGCTGCAGGCGGCGCAGTCCTGCCCGAATCCCATCCTGATCCGCATCGAGACCCGCGCCGGTCACGGCGCCGGCAAGCCGGTGTGGATGCAGATCGACGACTTCGCCGACCAGTGGGGATTCCTCGCCAAGTGGCTCGGCATGACGCAGCCCGGACCGACGCCGGGGCCGGCGGAGCCGGCAGCAGAAGCGCCGGGAGCCGCGGCGGGGCCACGCTGAGGATCGTCAGTCGGGGCGGAGCAGCGCCACGATGCGCAGCGTCTTCGGATCGAAGACTGCGAGCAGACGCAGACTCCCGCCCCAGAAGACGAGCGTGTCAGGTTGATCCTCTTTTAGCCCCAGCCGTTGTATGCGGCCCTTGAGTCGCTGCTTTTCCTGCCGCGAGAAGTACTTCATCTGATCGACCGTTGTCAGTTGCTTGCGCAGGTCCGGCAGGCCCTGATCCCAAGGCTTGAACATCCGGGGCATCTGAACCACATCCTTTCCACCGAAGACGGTCCCGCGGACGATCTTCGCGGCCTCCTGTGGATCCTCCGGCAGCGGCGCCCAGATCCAGCGCGGCAGGCTGTACCAGTGCGGCGCCAGCTGCGGGTTCTGACGCTGGCCGAGCGCGATCTCATCTGACTGCAGGTCGGAGGCCTGGATGAGCTGCAAGCAGTCAACAGAGAAGGCGTAATAGAGGGGACGCCCCATCCACAGCGTCACGGTCCCGTAGCCGAGCGCCACCAGCTGCACCGCCACGATAATGCCGATATCCCGCGCGAGCGATCTGCGGGGCTTGCCCGGATTGGCGACCACCAGGGTGAGCGTCGGACCAATAGCGAGGTCGACCATCAACACGATGCCGACGATGTGCAGCACGCTCGAGAGATACCACCCCGGCCAGCGATACCAGCCGAGGTACATGCCTCCCAGGACCAGTGTCAGTGCGCAGGCGCTGCCGAGCAGGTGCAGGCCGAATGCCTTGAAGCGAAATTGCATGGTCGAAACTAGCCTTTCTCTGCGGGGTCGTCGGGTGCCTGCTGGTCCTGCGCCGGCGCCTCGCCCGGGATCGCCCGCTGCTCCGATAGCCAGGCGCCCAGATCGATGAGCCGGCAGCGCTCGCTGCAGAACGGCTTGAACGGCGCGCTCTCCCAGGCGACCTCGCGCCCACAGGTCGGGCACTTGATGATTGTCCGAGCCGTCGATCGAGGCATCAGGCGCAGCAGGTGAGCATGAACGGCACGTCGGCCTGCGTCTGGGTTGGCCGGGTGGTGAGGCCGTTCCAGGTCAGGAAGCGCACGTTGCAGCGGTGGTGGCTGCCGCTGATCTCAGGGTACAGGCCCGCGCCCCCCGGCAGCGTGATCTGCAGCAGCTGCAGCGGCGTCTCGCGCTCGAACGTGATGGTGAAGGTCCCGGCCTTGGCCACTTCCTGGCGCGTCCGGCCGTTCTGGCGCGTGAGCCACAGCAGCTCCGCGATCGCATCACACAGCGGACGCAGCAGCCCCAGCCACTGATCGAAGGCGCGCGTGCGGGCATCGTCCGGCTGCGTGAGCCAGAAGTAGTAATCCGGCAGGTCGAACTCGCAGGTGCCCCCCGGGATCGCGATGCGATGCTTGATGGCACTGAGGAATTCCGAGTCCCGCAGCGGTTGCAGGAAAGTCGATCCGGCGGTCATCAGGTCCGCGCGCAGCCGCACCAGGTTCGACGTCAGAGTCTTGAGCCGCTGTGCGTCCACGCCGGGCTTGGACTGGAACTGGTTGAAAGTCGTGAGCTGACTCTCCAGCTCCTTGAGAACGTCCGAGCGCACGTCCCCGCGGGTCGTGATCGCGAGGATGTCGATCAGGCTCGACATCGCCGCGCGGCTTCCCCACTGACTCGCCATCTCGTTGTGGTAGAGAGCCTGGCTGTAGAGAAAATCCAGGCGCAGGAATGTGCGCATCCGCTCGTTCAGCGGCTGCTCGAACACCAGCGGCTGCGGGTCGGCCAGGGACGAAAGGCTCTCAGCCTCGGTCGGGGCGGGTTCGCTCATGGCGTTATTCTGCTTGAGGCGCGCGCCGCGCGTAAACGGCCGCTGCCTCGCCCCCGCGCCGCGGCCTCTCAGCCGCGTGGCGCGCGGGCAAGCTCGAGGTAACGCGGGTGCAGGGCCGCCACCTGCTCGTGCACCGCGCTCAAGTCGGAATCATTGCTGATCACGTCGTGCGCGGCCTTGAGCCGCGCGGCGCGCGAGGCCTGTGCGGCCAGGATCGCCTGCGCCTGCCCGAGGCTCGAGCCTTCGCGTGCCTGCAGGCGCTTGAGCTGCAGCGCCTCGTCGCAGTCGACGACCAGCACGCGATCGACGTTGGCGGCGAGGCTCTTCTCCACCAGCAGCGGGATCACGAGGATCTGATAAGGGCCGCCGGCGACGGCCGAGCGCGCTTCGAGCTCCGCGCCAATGGCGGGGTGGGTGAGGGCCTCCAGATCCGCGCGTGCCAGCGGGTCTGCAAATACGATGTCGCGCAGCTTCGGGCGGTCGAGATGACCGTCGGGCGTCAGGATCCCGGGACCGAACCGCTCCACCAGTCGCTCGAGCGGCGGCTGTCCCGGCTCCACCACGTCGCGTGCGACCCGGTCGCTGTCCAGGATCGGCACGCCGAGCGCGCCGAAGAACTTCGCGGCCGTGGATTTGCCGCTCGCGATCCCGCCAGTCAGACCGACCCTGAACACGCGGCTCCTGGCGGGCGTGCTCATGGGTGAGGCACGAACAGACCGAGGTACCGCTCCACCAGCTCACGACCCACCATGAGCATCAGCCAGCCGGAAGCGGCGAGGAACGGGCCGAAGGCAATCGGCGTCGAGCTGTGCTGCCGGCGGACCGACAGCACCGTGATGCCGACGACGGCACCGGCCGCGGCCGCGATCAGGATGACGGGGAGCAGCATCTGCCAGCCGAGCCAGGCGCCGAGCGCTGCAAACAGCTTGAAGTCACCGTACCCCATGCCTTCCTTACCGGTGAGCAGCCGGAACAGATGATAGACGCTCCAGAGACTCACGTAACCGCCGATCGCGCCGATCACGCTCGAGGGCAGGTCGACCGGCACGGGCGCGCCTCCGGTACGCGACGCAAACAGGGCCAGCGTGAGTCCGATCCACAGCAGCGGCAGCGTCAGGCTGTCGGGCAGCAGCTGGGTGTCGAGGTCGATGCAGGTCAGCGCGATGAGGAACCAGGTGAAGACAAGGGCAGCGAGCGCCGGCCAGCCGAAGCCGAGCTTCCAGGCGACCAGCCCCGAGAGCACCCCGGTCAGCAACTCCACGATCGGATATCGCACGCTGATCGCTGCCCCGCAGCGCGCGCAACGTCCGCGCAGAATGAGCCACGAGATCAGCGGAATGTTGTGCGCCGCGGGAATTGGCGCCCGGCACGCCGGGCAGGCCGAGCGCGGCACGAGAAGATCGAACCTCTCGGGTACACCGGCAGCGACGGTCGCGACCGCTGCTTCCCCCAGGACGTCCGCGCACTGCGCGCGCCACTGCCGGTCGAGCATGATCGGCAGGCGATAGATCACCACGTTGAGGAAGCTGCCGACGACCAGCCCCAGCACCACGCAGGTGCCGATGAACAGCGCAGGCGAACCCGCGAGCAGCGCGATGACGGACATCTTGTCCCGGGATGTTAACGAAAACGCCGCGCGGGGCGCGGCGTTTTCAGAATTTACCGGACCCGCGCCCGGCGTTCTAGACGACCGATCCGAGCTTGAAGATCGGCAGATACATGGCGATGACGAGTCCGCCGACCAGCACGCCGAGCACGACCATGATGAGCGGCTCGAGCAGGCTCGACATGGCATCGACCGCGTTGTCGACCTCCGCCTCGTAGAACGTGGCGACTTTGGCCGACATCTCGTCGAGCGAGCCGGATTCCTCGCCGACCGCGATCATCTGGTTGACCATGTTCGGAAAGAGGCCGGTCTGCTCCATGGCGCGCTGCAGGCGCTGCCCGGTGGCGACCTCGTCGCGCATCTTGAGCACACCCTTCTCGTAGACGATGTTGCCGGTCGCTCCGGCCACTGAGTCCAGCGCTTCCACCAGCGGGACGCCGGCGGCGAACATGGTCGAGAGGGTGCGCGCGTAGCGCGCGATGGCCGACTTGTTGAGGATCGGACCCACGACCGGAATCTTGAGCGATGCCCGGTCGAGAAATTCCCGCATCGCTCTCGAGCGCTTGTGGAAATAGAAGAACGTCCAGATGACGCCGCCGGCAACCATCGCAATGAATATGCCGTCGTGCTGCACGAAGCGCGACAGGTTGATGACCATCTGCGTGAACGCGGGCAGCGATGCGCCGAAGCCCTTGTACAGGCTCTCGAACTCCGGGATCACGAAGATCAGCAGCACCACCGTCACCACCAGGGCGACGACCAGGACCGCCGCGGGGTAGAACAACGCCTTCTTTACCTTTTTCTTCAGCGCCTCGGTCTTTTCCTTGTAGGTCGCGATTTTGTCCAGCAGCCCCTCGAGCGCGCCCGCCTGCTCGCCGGCTTCCACCAGGTTGACGAACAGATCGTCGAAATAGAGCGGGTGCTTGGCGAGCGCCTCGTGCAGCGAGGTGCCGCCTTCGACGTCGGCCTTGACGTCGAGGATCAGCCTCTGCATCGCGGGCTTCTCGTTGCCGTTGCCGACGATTTCAAAGGCCTGCACCAGGGGAATGCCGGCCGCCAGCATGGTAGCGAGCTGGCGGCTGAAGACTGCGATGTCGCCGGCATTGACCTTGCCGCCCCGGCGGCCCTGGCGCTGTTTGCGGATCCGCGACGCCGCGATGCCCTGCCGCCGGAGCTCGGCCCGCAGGGCGCCTTCATCCGGAGCCAGGCTCCTGCCCTTGACACGCTGGCCGCGCTTGTCGCGGCCTTCCCAGGCAAAGGGAACATCGCGCTTGAGCGCTTTTACGGTCGCGGTTGCGGTTGCTGCGGGAGCCATAGGTTAATTCCGCCCTTGCGTCACTCGATGGTGATGCTGTTGACTTCCTCGAGGCTGGTAAGTCCGTTCTTGACCTTCTCGAGCCCAGCGCGCCTGAGGTCCCAGACGCCTTCCTTGGCCGCCTGGTCGCCGATCTCCACCGCGCTCCCTCCGGCGAGGATGATGCGCGCGATCGAATCCGTTACCGGCAGGACCTGGTAGATGCCGGTGCGCCCCTTGTAGCCGTCGGTGCAGTTCGAGCATCCCTTGGGGGCGAAGATCTTCAGTCCCCCCACGATGTCCATCTCGGTGAAGCCCTCCTTGAGGAGCGCCTCGCGCGGAATGTCCATGGGCTGCTTGCAGTGAGTGCACAGCCGCCGGGCCAGGCGCTGGGCGATGATGAGGCTCACCGAGGTTGCAATCGCGTAGGGCTTGACGCCCATGTCGACCATGCGGGTGAGAGTCTGCGGCGCATCGTTGGTGTGCAGTGTGGACATGACCAGGTGTCCGGTCTGGGCCGCCTTGATGGCGATCTCGGCGGTCTCGAGGTCACGTATCTCGCCCACCATGATGACGTCCGGGTCCTGGCGCAGGAAGGCGCGCATGGCCGCGGCGAAGGTCAGCCCGACCTTGGCGTTGACGTTGACCTGGTTGACGCCGGGAAGATTGATTTCCGCCGGGTCCTCCGCGGTCGAGATGTTGGTGTCCTCGCGATTGAGGATGTTGAGGCCGGTGTAGAGCGACACCGTCTTGCCGCTGCCGGTAGGGCCGGTCACGAGGATCATGCCCTGGGGCTTGGCGAGGAAACGGTTGTAGAGATCCTTCTGAAAGGGCTCATAGCCGAGCGAGTCGATCCCGAGCATCGCCTGCGCGGGATCGAGGATGCGCAGCACGATCTTCTCGCCGAACAGCGTCGGGCAGGTGCTCACGCGGAAGTCGATGGCGCGGTTCTTGGACAGCTTCATCTTGATGCGGCCGTCCTGCGGGACGCGCCGCTCGGCGATGTCGAGGCGCGACATGACCTTGAGTCGCGCCGAAAGCTTCTGTGCGAGCTGCACGGGCGGCTGTGCGATCTCTTTCAGCACGCCGTCCATGCGGAAGCGCACCCGGTAGAGCTTCTCGAACGGCTCGAAGTGGATGTCGGACGCGCCGCGCCGGATCGCATCCAGCATCACCTTGTTGACGAAACGCACGATCGGCGCGTCTTCGACGTCGTCGCGCCCGATCTTGTCGTCGAGCTCGTCTTCGCCGCCCGTGACCTCGAGAGACTCGAGATCTACGTCCGCCTCGTCCGTGAGCGCCTGCATCTGGTTATCGACCTGCTCGAGGGCCTTGTCGATGGCCTTCTGCAGCTTGTCGTCCTCGACCACGATCGCCTCGATCCCGAGGCTGGTCGCGAACTTGACCTCGTCGATCGCATGCAGGTTCGTGGGGTCGGCGACCGCGAGGAACAGCCGCTTGCCGCGGCGGAAGAGGGGCAGGACGCGATGCTTGGCGAGCAGCTTGTCGCTGACCAGGCGGACCGACTCGAGGTCGATATTCACCGCGTCCAGGTCGAACAGCGGCACCCCGAATTCGCTCGAGGCTGCCACCGCGATGTCGCGCGCGTTCGCGGCGCCGCTGGCGATCAGTTGCGTGACCACGTTGGTCTTGCGCTCGCGCGCGGCGTTCACCGCCTCGAGCATCGCGGCTTCGTCCACCACCCCGTCCTGCACCAGGCGTTGCGGCAAGCCGCCGAAGCCCGCGCGGGCGGCGCCAAGTGCTAGGGAGGCGTTGTCATTCATGGGGTTATGGCAGGCGAGACAAGCCGAGC
This sequence comes from Steroidobacteraceae bacterium, assembly GCA_035603345.1. Classification (GTDB taxonomy): domain Bacteria; phylum Pseudomonadota; class Gammaproteobacteria; order Steroidobacterales; family Steroidobacteraceae; genus 13-2-20CM-66-19. Next base: position 88,967 of record DATNKO010000053.1, read on the forward strand.
AGGCAGTTTACCCGAGTGATGGTGGCGCGCAATTGTCAAATCCCCGCCGATTCTGAAGGACGGGCTACCCACTTTGACGGGGTGCGCGTCACAGTTGATCGAAAGGCGGCCCCAAAAAAGAGAGCCCCGGCACAGGGCCGGGGCTCGAGAGGACTTCTGAGAAACTCAGAAGGTTACTTGCACTGGGTCGGAACGTACTTGGCGAGAAGCGTGCCGGGGGTCGGCGGCGCCACCATGGGAGGCGTCTGCCCCAACATCGTCGCGTCACTGGCGGATGCGCAACCCCAGTCGATATTGCCCGAGGGGTTAGCTGAGAGCAGCGCGTAGGCGGCACCCGTATTGACCTCCGGGGTCAGCGTCAGAACGTTCGCCCCGGCAAGCTGCGGGATGTTGACAGCGTCATAAGTGACCGTGATAACGCCATTGGCCGTACTGACGGCGATCGTCTTCACGTACTTGCTGGGTGTCCAGCCCGCGGTCCACGCGTTAGCGGCGGCAGCGAGGCCCTGCACACCGTTCGACTCGTAGCCTTCGGCCACGGAGACCTTGGCCGAGCCGGCGAGGTTCAGACCTTCCGTCACCTTGGCGCGAATGGTGTAGTCCTGGTACGCCGGGATCGCGATCGCGGCGAGAATGCCGATGATCGCAACCACGATCATCAGCTCGATCAGGGTGAAACCCTTTTGCAGAGATCTCATTTGTAGGAACTCCTAAAATTTTGGGTACAAACTCAACGGCGCAAAAAGGGCGCCCAGCCAGATGGAAGCAAGGGCTGTGCCAGCCAGCCGCCACGTCTAAGTCCATGAAGCGGCGAGCTCTTTGCGCCGGCGCCGGCCGCATTTGACCTAAGCCCTGTCGCGGGCCGACGCCAGGGGTGCCCGGCGTTGTCACAAAGTGACCAAAACCGCTCGGGGTTCGCGCTGCGCTTCGCTACTCGATTCCCAGCTTCTTGATGCGATAGCGCAGCGCCCGGAAGCTCAGCCCCAGGAGCTTTGCGGCCGCGGTCTTGTTGTAGCGCGTCTTCTCGAGCGCCTTGATGATGGCGTCCCGCTCGATGCTCTCGAGCTGACTGCCGAGGGCGGTGCCGGCTGCGTTGGCAGGCGCGGCTGCGGCAGCGGCGGCATCCGTCGCCGGCTGACGCGCGCCCGCGCGCAGGCGGATGTGGTCCGGGGTGATCGTTCCGCCGGTACTCAAGGTGAGCGCCCGCTCGAGCACGTTCTCGAGCTCCCGCACATTGCCGGGAAAGGGATACGCTTGGAGCGCCTGGATGGCCTCCGGCGCGATCTGCGGTAGCGGCGTATTCGCGCGGCGCGCCAGACGCTGCAGCACCGCGTCCGCGATCTCGGCAATGTCCGCGCTACGCTCACGCAACGCCGGCACATGCAGCTCGATGACGTTGATGCGGTAGTAGAGATCCTCGCGGAACAGTCCCTGGGCGACGAGATCGGCGAGATTCTTGTGAGTCGCGGACAGGATGCGGACGTCCACCGTCGCCTCGCGCGCCTCGCCCACCGGGCGGATGGTCTTCTCCTGCACCACGCGCAGCAGCTTCACCTGCATGTGCAGCGGCAGATCCGCCACCTCGTCGAGAAACAGCGTGCCGCCCTCGGCGCTCTGGACCAGGCCCTGCTTGTCGGCGACCGCCCCCGTGAAGCTGCCGCGCTTGTGCCCGAACAGCTCACTCTCCATGAGCTCGGTGGGGATGGCACCACAGTTGACCGCGACGAACGGAGCGTCGCGCCGCGGACCGCTGTCGTGGATCATGCGGGCGACGAGCTCCTTGCCGGTCCCTGACTCGCCGCTGATGTGCACCGGTGCCTGGCTGCGGGCGACGCGCGCGATCAGGTCGCGCAGCTGCTCCATGACGGCCGAGCTACCGAGCAGCCGCGGGCCTCTGAAGGTCGCAGCGGTCTGCTCGTCGACGCCGGCCCGGAGCTTGATCGCGCTGCCCACGAGCTTGCGCAGCACACCCAGGTCCAGCGGCTTCGACACGAAGTCGAATGCGCCGAGCTTCAGGGCGCGGACCGCGGACTCGACGTTGCCATGGGCGGTGATCACCGCCACCGGAACCGCGGCGCGGTTGTCCTGCATCCACGCGACCAGATCCAACCCATCGCCATCGGGCAGGCGCATGTCAGTGAGGCACAGATCGAAATGCTCGGCCGTGAGCAGCCGGCGCGCCGTAGCCAGATCCGCCGCGGTGCGGGTCTTGAGGTTCATGCGGCTCAAGGTGAGGCTGAGCAGCTCGAGCAGATCCGGCTCGTCGTCGACGACCAGCACGACCGGGTGGGCGGCCGCGCCGCTGGTCTTTACGGCTGCCTCGCTCATCAAACCTCCCAGCGGTGCGGATCCGCGAACACGAGCCGGAACACGCTGCCGCCGCCGGCACGCGGCTCATGGAGCAGCGTTGCGCCGTTCGCCTGGGCGAGCTCGCGGGCGAGGAACAACCCCAGGCCCATGCCGCGCCCGCCGCTGACGAAGGGCTCGAAGATGCGCTCCGCCTGCTCCGGCGCCACGCCCGGACCGCGATCGGCCACCTCCAGGAAGGGACGGGCGTGGGCGGCCACACGCCCGTATCGGATCTCGACCGAACCGCCGGCATCGTCCTGCATACCGTATTTGAGCGCGTTCTCGCACAGGTTCCACAGAATCTGCCGCAGCTGGTCGGGGTCGGCGCGCACTTCGAGCTCGGCGGACTCCCCGCTGATGTCGAGCCTCGCCGGTGCCCACTGCATGGTCTCGCAGAACTCGTCGCGGAACTCCTCGGTCCAGGCCGGGAGCGAGAGCTGCTCGAGCGCGGGCAGCTCGCGTCGCGCCAGCCGCTGCACGTTCTCGATGATGCCGCTCACTCGCTCGGCGTGGGTGCAGATGATCTGCGTCAGGCGGCGGTCGTCGCTGGTCAGATTCGCCGACTCCGCCAGCAGCTGGCCCGCATGGCTCATGGCGCCCACGGGATTGCGGATCTCATGCGCGATGCTCGCGCTGAGGCGCCCGAGGGCGGCGAGCTTCGACTGCTGTACTTTCTCGGCGATCAGACTCGTGTCTTCCAGGAAGATGAGCAACGGTCCTGGGTTCGCCGCGCCGAGCGGCGCGAAGTGAGCGCGAATGAGCCGCGCACCGTCGGCGGCGACGAAGGTCTGCTCCATGGGAGGTCGCGGGGCAGCCGCGCTCTGCCGCCAGGATTCCAGCAGGAACAGGAGCCTGGGCGAGGCTTCGCCGATCAGCACACCGGGATAAGCGTTGTCGTCGCCCAGAATCTCGGCGGCCGACTCGTTGATGAGTCGGATGCGATCCTGCTCGTCGATGACCAGGATGCTCTCGCGCAGGTGCTGCACGATGTACTGCGACAGCTGCGCCATGTTCGCAAGATCCACCTCCTGGCGGCGCACCAGCGCCTCGCTTTCGCGCAGGCGTGTCGCCACCGGCGAGGTGGCCAGGGCAACCACGAACAGAACCACGCCGAAGACGCCCGCGGTCAGGTAGTCGCCGGCGGGCGCCGCATCGGTGACCCCGACGAGCACCTGCTGCACCAGGACCGCGGTCGCCGCGACCGCCGCGATCAGCAGGGCGTCGCGCCGATTCGCCAGTACGGTCAGAGTCAGCACCGGCAGTGCCAGGAGGATCGCGAGCCCGCTGGCCACGCCGCCGCCCGCATAGAGAATCAGCCCGATGGCGAGTGCATCCACCGTGGCGTTGACCAGGGCGATGATGCGCAGGCTCGACCAGTGCAGCCGCCGCGCGATGATGAGCAGCACCGCGGCGGTGAAGTAGGCGACGCAGGCGACGACGAACAGCTCCGGGCGCGCGGTCGTCAATCCCCAGGCCGGCCCGGTGAACGACTGCATCGCGAGCAGCACCACCGGCACCAGCAGCCGGTAGAGGTTGAGCAGCCCGATCACGCGCCAGGCGAGATCGCTCGGAGTCTGGTTGAGTGCGGCGGCGCTGGCCGGCATCGGAGTTGTCGAGCTCTTCTGAGGCCCTGTGCGAGGCGGCGCGACTCTAGCATTTCCCCGGCGCGCGGGTCGCGATCGACCTCGCAATTACTGGCCAGTGCTGGCCTTTTCCGCGAAAATGGTCTTCTTTAGCCGTCAGGCCGAACAATGAATCTTCACGAATACCAGGCCAAGGAACTCTTCCGCGGCTACGGCATCAGCGTTCCCGCGGGTCAGGTGGCGGCAAGCGCGGAGGAAGCCGCCGCGGCCGCGCGCGCCCTGGGGGGCGGTGTCTGGGTGGTGAAGGCCCAGGTGCATGCCGGCGGGCGCGGCAAGGCGGGCGGCGTGAAGCTCGTGCGGGACTTGGACGCGGTGCGGGCAGCGGCCGGCGAGCTCCTCGGCAAGCGCCTCGTCACGCCGCAAACCCCCGCTGACGGTCTGCCGGTCGAGCGGGTGTACGTCGAGGCCGGCTCCGACATCGCGCGTGAGATCTACGTGTCGCTCACCTTGAACCGCGAGCGCGGACGCATCGCCCTCATCGTATCCGCCGCCGGCGGCATGGAGATCGAGGAGGTCGCGCACAGGACCCCGGAGAAGATTCTCTCGGTCAACATCCATCCGACCGCGGGGTTGCAGGCCTACCAGGCGCGCGAGCTCGCTTTCGGCCTCGGATTGCAGGGTCCGCAGGTCGGCGAGTTCCAGTCGCTCGTCACGGCCCTCTACCGGCTGTACATCGAAAAGGACCTGAGTCTGGTGGAGATCAATCCGCTGATCGTCACCAGAGCCGGCGCGCTGGTCGCGCTCGACGCCAAGGTCAACGTCGATGCCAATGCGCTGCCGCGGCACCCGGAGCTCGCGCGGCTGCGCGATGCGAGCCAGGAAGACCCGATGGAGCGCCGTGCCAGCGAGCACGACCTGAACTATGTCTCCCTCGACGGCAACATCGCCTGCATGGTGAACGGCGCCGGGCTCGCGATGGCGACCATGGATCTGATCAAGCTGCACGGCGGCGAGCCTGCCAACTTTCTCGACGTGGGGGGCGGTGCCACCGCCGAGCGCGTGACCGCGGCGTTCGAGCTCATCCTTTCCAACCCGAAGGTGCGTGCCGTGCTGGTGAACATCTTCGGCGGCATCGTCCGTTGCGATCTCATCGCCGAGGGCGTCATCACGGCGGTGAAGAGGGTGGGCGTCAGGGTGCCGGTCGTCGTGCGGCTCGAGGGCACCAACGCCGACAAGGCGCGAGCCATGCTCGCACAAAGCGGACTCGCGATCACGCCGGCCGAGGATCTGACCGACGCAGCGCGCAAGGTGGTTGCGGCCGCCAGAAAGGGCAAGGCATGAGCATCCTCGTCACCCGCAATACGAAAGTGCTGTGCCAGGGCTTCACCGGCAAGCAGGGGACCTTTCACAGCGAGCAGGCGCTCGCCTACGGCACCAAGCTGGTCGGCGGGGTGACGCCGGGCCGCGGCGGGCAGCAGCACCTCAAGCTCCCGGTGTTCGACACGGTGCGCGAGGCGGTGCGCGCCACGGGCGCTACCGCCAGCATGATCTACGTGCCGGCGGCAGGGGCGGCGGACTCCATCCTCGAGGCTGCCGATGCCGGCATCGAGCTGGTCGTGTGCATCACCGAGGGCGTGCCGGTCAACGACATGGTGCGCGTCAAGGCGGTGCTGGCCGGCTCCGGCACCCGCCTGGTAGGTCCGAATTGCCCCGGAGTCATAACCCCGGGGGAATGCAAGATCGGCATCATGCCGGGATTCATCCACCAGAAAGGACGTGTGGGCATTGTGTCGCGCTCGGGTACCCTCACTTATGAGGCCGTGTTCCAGACCACTCGCATCGGGCTCGGGCAGAGCACCTGTGTCGGCATCGGTGGCGACCCCGTCCACGGCATGAGCTTCATCGACGTGCTGGAGCTCTTCGAGCGCGATCGCGGCACCGAGGGCATCATCCTGGTGGGCGAGATCGGCGGCAGCGATGAGGAGGCCGCGGCGCACTACATCCGCCGGTTCGTCTCCAAGCCCGTGGTCGCCTACATTGCCGGCGTCACCGCGCCCGCCGGCAAGCGCATGGGACACGCCGGGGCCATTGTGGCCGGCGGCAAGGGTACGGCCGCCGACAAGTACGCCGCCTTCGAGGCGGCGGGCGTACGCACCGTGAAGTCTCCCGCCGAGCTGGGCTCGGCCATGAGCGAGCTGCTGCAACGCCGCCGCGCGCGCCGCGTGCGCGCCGCGCAGCGCGCTGCCACGGCCCGACCCGCGGGGGCGGCCAGTCGCAGCGCGCGCCCGAAGAAGCGCAAGTCGCGCACCGCCCGGCCTCGCGCCGCACGCAGCAAGAGCGCCCGGCGGTGAGGGTCGGCACTTAGCGGCGCATGGGCGAATCGCTGCGGATCGCGCTGGCGCAGATCAATCTGCTCGTCGGGGATGTGGCGGGCAACGCCGGGCGCGTCGCGGACAACGCGCGCCGCGCGCATGCCGAGCTCGGCGCCGACCTGGTGCTGTTCCCCGAGCTGACGCTCTGCGGGTACCCGCCCGAGGACCTGCTGTTCCATCGGGGTCTTCGCCGGCAGGTCGAGCAGGGACTCGCGCGGGTTCGCGACGAGGTGCGCGACGTTCACGTGATGGTGGGTTTCCCCGAGTACACGCACGCCGGGATCTACAACTCGGCGGCGCTGATCGGGGACGGCGAGATCGCCGCCATCCACCGCAAGGCGGAGCTTCCCAACTACAAGGTGTTCGACGAGAAGCGCTACTTCCAGCCCGGCACGCAGCCGACGGTCGTCAGCGCCAAGGGCCTGCGGGTGGGCCTGCTGGTCTGTGAGGACCTGTGGACTCCCGAGAGTGCACAACTCGCGCGCGCGGGCGGTGCGCAGCTGCTGGCCGTCATCAACGCCTCACCCTACGAGATCCACAAGCAGCGCGAGCGTGAGGACATCGCGCGGGCGCGGGCGCGCGACGTCGGCTTGCCCGTCGCTTACGTCAATCTCTTCGGCGGCCAGGACGAGCTGGTTTTCGACGGCAACTCGTTCGTGATGGACGCGCAGGGCGAGGTGACCATGCGCGCCCCGCCGTTCGTCGAGGGCAGCTTCGTTGCGGAGTTCGTGCGCGATGCGCGCGGCAGGGTGGCGCCGCTTGCCGGCAGCATCGCTGCCGAGCTCCCGGACGAGGCGAGCGTCTACAGCGCGCTGGTGCTCGGCGTCCGCGACTACGTCGGCAAGCACGGCTTTCCCGGGGTGGTGATCGGGCTCTCCGGCGGAGTCGACTCGGCGCTCACACTGGCGATCGCGGTCGACGCGCTGGGACCCGAGCACGTGCACGCCGTCATGATGCCCTCGCGCTACACCTCTCCCATGAGTCTCGCGGACGGACAGGAGCAGGCGCGGCTGCTCGGCGTGAAGTACAGCGTGCTGCCCATCGAGAACATGTTCGAGGCGACGCTCGCCACGCTTCAGGGCGAATTTGCCGGCCGCCCGCCGGACGCCACCGAGGAGAACATCCAGTCGCGCTGCCGCATGTTGCTGCTCATGGGGCTGTCCAACAAGACCGGCAGGATGCTGCTCACCACCGGCAACAAGAGCGAGATGGCGGTCGGCTATGCGACCATGTACGGCGACATGGCGGGGGGCTTCGCGCCCATCAAGGACTGCAGCAAGCTGCTGGTCTACCGGCTCGCCGCCTACCGCAACTCCCTCGCCAGGGTGATGCCGCAGCGGGTGATCGAGCGGCCGCCGTCCGCGGAGCTGCGGCCCGATCAGAAGGATTCCGACTCACTGCCGCCCTACGAGGTGCTCGACCCGATCCTGGAGGGCTTCATTGAGGAGGATCTGTCGGTGGACGAGCTCGAAGCGCGCGGCTTCGATCGGGCGACCGTCGCCCGCGTGCTGGATCTGGTGAAGCGCAACGAGTACAAGCGCCGCCAGGCCCCGCCAGGCGTGCGGGTGAGCCGCCGCGCTTTCGGGCGCGACTGGCGCTATCCGATCACCAGCGGCTACCGCAGGTAGGCGGCCCGGTGCGCCGGACGCGCCTCGGCCCCGCCGCTACGGTCCGTCAGAACCTCCACCACGAGTGGTGCACCGCCGGCTGCGACTGGGCGACGCGCGATGAGTAGTTGGCGGCGTACACCTCGCGGGCCTGGTCGGCGAGCGGCTTCAGTCCGAGCTTGTCGTAGCACTGGATGAGGATCCCGACGGCCTCGCGCACCGCCGGCGCCCCGTCGTACTGCTCGATGGCGCCTTTGGCGCGCTGGGCCGCCGCGATGTATGCACCGCGCTTCAGGTAGTACTGCGCGACGTGCACCTCGTAGTTCGCCAGGCGGTTGCGCAGGTACACCATGCGCTGCAGCGAGTCGTGGGCGTATTCGCTCTTTGGGTACTGCTCGACCACGATCTTGAAGGCGGCAAACGCCTTGCGCGCAGTGGTCGGCGGGCGCTTGCTCATGTCGGCGTGAAACAGCGACTCGAGCGCGTTGGGCTGGTGCTCGAAGTCCACCAGGCCCTTGATGTAGTAGGCGTAGTCGACGCGCGGATGCGTCGGGTTCTCGCGGATGAAGGTATCGGCGGCGTCGGTCGCCGACTCGCCTTCGTTGGCGCGGTAGTATGCGTAGATGAGGTCGATGCGCGCCTGGCGCGCCTCGTCCGTGAACGGGAAGCGCGCCGTCAGCGCCTCGTAGGTCTTGATGGCGCCGGAGAAATTGTTGCCATCGAGGTCCTTCTTGGCGCGCTTGTAGAGGATGGCGGGAGTCACTTTCGCCTGCTTCGCCGCCTCGCGCGCGCGGTGGGCGGCGCAGCCGGGCAGGGCGATCGAAAGGACGCACAGCGCGCACAGCGCGGCCACGCTGCCGCGCACCGGACGGAAGAACATCATCTGGAAAGGGCCCCTGTTTGGCTTTTCGCCGAGTGACTCGAGTGAGTATAGCGAATCCCCCGGCTGGATCTCCGACCTCGGAGACCTCAGCCGAGTTCCGTTCGCACTCGCTCACCCTGTCTCCGGAGCTCAAAGGCCTGCGCTTCGATCAGGCGCTCGCGCGCGCCTTGCCGCAGTACTCGCGCGCGCAGCTACAGGCCTGGATCGAGTCCGGAGCGGTGCAGACCCCGGGACGAGTGCTGCGCGCCCGCGACCGCGTACAGGGCGGGGAAGAGGTGCGCGTGAGCGCGCAGCTCGCGCCCAGGATCCCGGCGGTGGCCCCCGAAGCGCTGCCGCTCGAGGTGGTCTTTCGCGACCGCGCCCTGATCGTCGTCAACAAGCCGGCCGGACTCGTGGTACATCCCGGCGCCGGCAATCCCCGCCATACGCTGCAGAACGCGCTGCTCGCGCTCGACCCGCATCTGTCGCTCGTGCCGCGGGCGGGGCTCGTGCATCGGCTCGACAAGGACACGAGCGGGCTGCTCGTGGTGGCGCGTACGCCGGAGGCCCACACGGCGCTGGTTGCGGCGCTCGCCGCCCGCGAGATCTCGCGGCAGTACCTGGCCGTCTGCACCGGCGTCATGACGGCGGGCGGCACGATCGATGAGCCGATCGGGCGCCACCGCACCCAGCGCGTGCGCATGGCGGTGCGGCGCGACGGCCGCCCAGCCGTGACCCACTATCGCGTGGTGCGGCGGTTTCGTGCGCATACCGAGGTCGCTGTCGAGCTCGAGACCGGGCGCACCCACCAGATCCGCGTGCACCTCGCGCACGTGGGCTTTCCCATCGTCGGAGACCTCCAGTACGGCGGCCGCAAGCGCATCCCGGCCGGCTGCACGCCGGCGCTCGCCGCCGAGCTGGCTGCGTTCCCGCGTCAGGCGCTGCATGCGGCGCGCCTGGCGCTGAAGCACCCGCTGACCGGGCGGGAGATGCGCTGGGAGGCGCCGGTGCCCGACGACATGCGACGGCTTCTCGCAACGCTGGAGGAGGACCGCAAGTGAGCCTGGCCTCCGTCCGGGAGACGGTCGGTGTACTGACGCCGGACTGGCCGGCGCTGCCGAGCGTGCGTGCGGCGTTCACGCTGCGCACCGGGGGCGTGAGCGCACCGCCGTACGATTCGCTCAATGTCGGCGCGCACGTCGGTGATGTACCCGCGCGGGTCGCGCGCAACCGCGGGCGAATCGCTGAGCGCCTGGGCCTGCCGGCCGAGCCCGCGTGGCCCGAGCAGGTACACGGCACGGAGGTGACCGAGCTCGACGGACGGCAGCCTCACGGGCCTGCGGATGCCGTGATCGCCCGTTGCCCGGGCAGGGTCTGTGCCGTCCAGGTGGCCGACTGCCTGCCGGTGCTGCTTGCCGCTCGCGACGCGAGCGTGGTCGGTGTCGCCCATGCCGGCTGGCGCGGGCTCGCCGCCGGCGTACTGGAGGCCACCGTCTCGCACCTCGCTGTGCCGCCCGCGCAGCTCATCGCCTGGCTCGGGCCTGCGATCTCCGCAGAGCATTTCGAGGTGGGGAGCGAAGTGCGCGCGGCGTTCCTGGCGCGGGATGCGGGCGCCGCGGCAGCGTTCACCGCCAACGACCGCGGTCGCTGGCAATGTGACCTCGTGGCGCTCGCCCGGCGCCGGCTCACGGCGCTCGGCGTCACGGCCGTGGCGGGCGGCGAGTGGTGCACTTACGCCGATCCCGCGCGATTCTTCTCCTTCCGCCGCGAGGGGCGATGCGGGCGCATGGCGGCACTCATCTGGCTGGAGTGATCGAGATGCGACTGCTCGTCTGGATGGTACATCGCCGTGGCAGGACTGATCCCAGGGCTTCACCGCCGCTCGGACCCCCGGACGAGCGTGACCCAGGTCATCCTCATCAGTCTCGGCATTGCCGTGATCGCCGTGGCCGAGGCGTTGAGCGGCCAACAGTGCCCTTAAATTGCGAACGACTTCGCGAATCGCCGATTTACCGATCGGGTACCATTTGACGTAATTCCGCGAGGATAGGCAGACGATGCTCAAGTGGTTCAGTGCCCGAGAAGCCACCGAGGCCGGCACGGCGTTGGCCGACGACTTCGTTTTGCAATCGGCCTCTGGGTCCGCCTCTCGCCAGCAAGGCGGCGGTGCCGGGGCGCCAGGCCGCGACCTGCAGAAGTTCATGCAGAAATTCCTGCTGCGGGTTGACCGCGACGCGCGCCCTCTGCAACTCAACCTGTTTAAACGAGCCAAGCTCGCAAACTCCTTCAAATGGCGGTTGCTCGAGAAGGGCGTGGACAAGGATCTCGTCGAGGAGCTCACTCAGGCCCTGGTGCTGCGTCTGAGCACGAGTCAAGCTGCCGCGGCGCCGGCTGGCGCGGCGCCCGGGGCCGTCGGGAAGCCCAGGGAGCTGCTCGCTCAGGGCGATGCCCACATGGCGCGGGGCGCTTACGCCGAGGCGGTCGACTATTACAGCGATCTACTGAGCCTTGATCCCCGTCACGCCGTGGCGCGCAACAACCTCGGCGCGGCGTTCAGCCACTTGGGGCGCTACCAGCAGTCGGAGGAGCAGTTCCGACGCGCGGTCGGGATCAGGGCGAACTACGCCGGCGCGCAATACAACCTCGGCATGCTCCTGCAGGTAACGGGTCGCATCGCCGAGTCGGAGATGCCGTTGCGACGCGCCCTCAAGTTGCAGCCGAGCAATGCGGACGCCAGGGCGACCCTCGGCATGACGTTCATCCTCCTGGGCCGCACGCGCGAAGCCAGAGATTGCTTCGAGAAGACCCTCAATGGCGCACCCCGAAACCTGACGGCCCTGGCCGGCATGGCACAACTTGCGGCGCTCGACGGGCGTTTCGCCGAGGCCGAGGCACTTTACAAGCGCATTCTCGAAGTCAACCCGAAAAGCCCGGCGGCATGGGCGGGCCTCGCCAAGCTGCGCAAGATGACCTCTGCCGACAGCGCGTGGCTCAGGGGCGCCGAAGAGCTCGCCGCGAGCGGACTCACGCCGGCCGACGAAGCCACGATGCGCTTTGCGATCGGCAAGTACTGCGACGACATCGGCGACTTCACGGGCGCCTTTCGCAGTTACCAGCGCGGCAACGAGCTGCACAGGCTGCGTGCGCCAGCCTACGACCGGGATGGTCACCGGGCTTTCGTCGACGACATGATCCGCGTCTACACTCGCGGGGCGCTGGCCAGCCCACATGCGGGTGCGTCGGACTCCGCGCGGCCGGTGTTCGTGGTCGGCATGATGCGTTCGGGCACCTCCCTCGTCGAGCAGATCGTGGCCTCGCATCCGTCCGCGAGCGGTGCGGGAGAGCTCGACTTCTGGACCGCAGCCGTGGGCAAGCACGAAACCACCCTCCGGCACGAGCTGCCGGGCGAGCGGCTGAGCAGGAAGCTGGCCGAGGAGTACCTTGGAGTTCTCACCCGGCACGCCCCCGACGCTCTGCGCGTCGTGGACAAGGCGACGGTCAATTCAGACCACCTGGGAGTCATGCATTCGGTGCTGCCGAGTGCGCACATCATCTATCTGCAGCGGGACCCGATCGATACTTGCTTGTCCTGCTACTTCCAGCAGTTCAGCTCGGCACTGAACTTCACCATGGATCTGTCGGACCTGGTGCATTACTACCGTGAGCATCGCCGCTTAGTGGCGCATTGGCGCAGCGTGCTGCCTGCCGCAACGTTGCTCGTCGTCCCGTATGCGGAGCTGGTGGCCGATCAGGAGACCTGGACCCGCAAGATCATCGAGTTCATTGGTCTCCCGTGGGACGAGCGGTGCCTGAGCTTTCACAACACGCAACGCACGGTGTCGACCGCCAGTGCCTGGCAGGTGCGGCAGAAGATCTATAACAGCTCCATCGGGCGGTGGCGCAAGTACGAGAAATTCATCGGTCCCCTGCTCGAACTTAAAAGCCTCGACTAGGCCGGACTCTCCGCGCGCGCGGCTCGGCGCCGGCCTGCGCTATTCTTCGCGCTTAGCCCCCAAACCCGGGAGCCGCAGCCCCTTGAACGGGTTGCGGTTTATCCCCACAAACGGACCATCCAACCCCGAGGCAGAAATCCCCATGCGGATGGACAAGCTCACCAGCCGGTTTCAGCAGGCGCTCGCCGACGCACAGTCGCTCGCCCTTGGCCGCGACCACCAGCTGCTCGAGCCGGCGCACCTCATGCTGGCGCTGCTCGACAGCGCGGGCGGCACGGTGCGGCCGCTGCTGCTGAAGGCGGGCGCGGACGTCAACAAGCTCCGCGCGGGGCTGCTCGCGCAGCTCGACGGCTTGCCCAAGGTGGAGGGCACGCCCGGGGAGATTCACGTCTCGAACGACCTGAACCGCATCCTGAACGTTACCGACAAGCTGGCGCAGCAGCGCGGCGATCAGTACATCCCGAGCGAGCTGTTCGTGCCTGCCGCCTTCGAGGACCGCACCCTGGCGCGGCTTTTCAAGGATGCGGGCATGGTGCGTGGGGCGATCGACAAGGCCATCGAGGAAGTGCGCGGCGGCGAGAAGGTATCGGACCCCAACGCGGAAGAGGGCCGTCAGGCGCTGGAGAAATACACCATCGACCTCACCGCGCGCGCATCTTCCGGCAAGCTCGACCCGGTCATAGGGCGCGACGATGAGATCCGCCGCACCATCCAGGTGCTGCAGCGCCGGACCAAGAACAACCCGGTGCTGATCGGCGAGCCCGGGGTCGGCAAGACCGCGATCGTCGAGGGACTCGCGCAGCGCATCGTCAACGGCGAGGTGCCGGAGGGGCTGAAGGACAAGCGCATACTGGCGCTCGACATGGGCTCGCTCATCGCCGGAGCCAAGTTCCGCGGCGAGTTCGAGGAGCGGCTCAAGGCGGTGCTCAACGACCTCGCGAAGCAGCAGGGTCAGATCATTCTCTTCGTCGACGAGCTGCACACCATGGTCGGCGCCGGCAAGGCCGAAGGCGCGATGGACGCCGGCAACATGCTGAAGCCGGCGCTGGCGCGCGGCGAGCTGCACTGCGTCGGTGCCACGACGCTGGATGAGTACCGCAAGTACATCGAGAAGGACGCCGCCCTCGAGCGGCGCTTCCAGAAGGTGCTGGTGGACGAGCCGTCGGTGGAAGACACCATCGCCATCCTGCGCGGCCTGAAGGAGCGCTACGAGGTCCACCACAAGGTCGAGATCACCGACCCCGCGATCGTCGCCGCCGCGACGCTCTCGCATCGCTACATCGCCGACCGCCAGCTCCCCGACAAAGCCATCGACCTGATCGATGAGGCCGCCGCTCGCATCCGCATGGAGATCGACTCCAAGCCCGAGGCGCTCGATCGGCTCGACCGGCGCATCATCCAGCTCAAGATCGAGCAGGTGGCTCTGAAGAAGGAGAAGGACGAAGCCTCGCGCAAGCGCCTGGCGACGCTCGAGGGGACGTTGAAGGACCTGGAGAGGGAATACGCCGACCTCGAGGAGGTCTGGAAGTCTGAGAAGGCGGCGCTGCAGGGGAGCGCCCAGGTCCGCGAGGAGCTCGACCGTGCGCGCGCCGAGCTCGATGCGGCGCGGCGCGCCGGCAACCTGGGCCAGATGGCGGAGCTGCAGTACGGCAGGATCCCGGAGCTCGAGAAACGCCTGACGTCCGCCACGGCGGCGGAGGAGAAGGCGCCGACGCTGGTCCGCAACAAGGTTACCGAGGAGGAGATCGCGGAAGTGGTCTCCAAATGGACCGGTATTCCGGTGTCGAAGATGCTGCAGGGCGAGAAGGAGAAGCTCCTGCACATGGAGGATGCGCTGAGGAAGCGCGTCGTGGGTCAGGACGAGGCGCTGCGCATCGTCTCGGACGCCATCCGCCGCTCGCGCGCCGGGCTCGCCGATCCCCGCCGGCCCAACGGCTCGTTCCTGTTCTTGGGTCCCACCGGCGTCGGTAAGACCGAGCTGTGCAAGGCGCTCGCCGAGTTCCTGTTCGACACCGAGGACGCCCTCATCCGTATCGACATGTCGGAGTTCATGGAGAGGCACTCGGTGGCGCGCCTGATCGGGGCGCCTCCCGGCTACGTGGGCTATGAGGAGGGCGGCTACCTCACCGAGGCAGTGCGCCGCCGGCCGTATTCGGTGATCCTGCTCGATGAGGTGGAGAAGGCGCATCCCGACGTCTTCAACGTGCTGCTGCAGGTTCTCGACGACGGCCGCCTCACCGACGGCCAGGGCCGGACCGTCGACTTCCGCAATACGGTCATCATCATGACCTCGAACCTGGGCTCTGAGATCATCCAGGAGTATGCCGGCGAGAAGAACTACCAGAAGATGAAGAGCGCGGTCATGGAGGTGGTGCAGAAGAGCTTCCGGCCGGAGTTCATCAACCGCATCGACGACATCGTGGTGTTCCATCCGCTCGGCACGCAGCAGATCCGCGCGATCGTCGACATCCAGCTCATCTACCTGCGCAAGCGCCTCGCCGAGCGCAATATGGACCTGACGCTCGATGATGCCGCGCGCGACCTGCTGGGCGAGGCCGGTTTCGATCCGGTATACGGCGCCCGGCCGCTGAAGCGTGCCATTCAGCAGCAGGTCGAGAACCCGCTGGCGGAGCGGATCCTGAAGGGGGAGTTCGGACCCGGCGACCGTGTCCGCGTCGGCGCCCGGGACGGCAAGCTCACGTTCTCGAGAGTGGAGGAGCGCCGGGCGGCGCGAGCCTGAGCGACCCGAACAGGTTCGTTATACTGAAGCTATGCCGTTCTACGAATACGAATGTCAGGCCTGCAAGTTCTACACCGAGGTCATGCAGAAGATCACGGACACGCCGCTCACGAAGTGTCCGTCCTGCGGCAAGCGCCGGCTGAAGAAGCTGGTCTCGGCGCCCGTTTTCCGCTTGAAAGGCGGCGGCTGGTACGAGACCGACTTCAAGTCGGACAAGGAAAACCGGCGCAACCTCCTCGGGCCTGACAAGGAAGAGACCAAGACCGAGAGCAAACCCGAGGTCAAGGACAAGGCTGACGGGAAGGAGGCGAAGCCCGCCGAGGCGAAGGCGCCTGCCGCGCAGAAAGATCGCCCCGCCGACAAAGGGCGCCCGGCCGCCGGATCGCAGGCCCAAGGCCGCCGGCGGATTGCGCGCCAGCCCTCCCGGCCCGCCGCGAGGCGCGGGAAATCAGCGCGCGCCGCCAAGGGGCGCCGTTAGGGAAGCGATGGAAGCCGGCGCGCGTAAACGGAACTTGCGGCGCTACCTGGTGGCGGGAGTCCTGGTGTGGCTGCCGATTCTCGCCACCATCTGGGTGGTCAGCTTCATGCTGCGGCTGATGGACAGCACGCTGCTGCTCCTGCCGTCCGCCCTGCGGCCGCAGGCGCTGGTCGGCTTCGCGCTGCCCGGCGCGGGACTGGTGTTCGCGCTCATCGTGCTGCTGCTCACGGGGCTCCTGGTCACGAACCTGATCGGACGGCAGCTCATCCTCTGGGGTGAGGAGCTGCTGAATCGCATCCCCGTCGTGCGCACGGTGTACGGCGGGGTCAAGAGCTTCGCCGAGAGTGTCTTCTCCCAATCGAGCTCCTTCCGCAAGGTGGTGATGATCGAGTATCCGCGCGCCGGTACCTGGAGCCTCGGGTTCCTGACCGCGGAGGATGTGCCGGAGGTGAGCGAGAAACTCGGCGAGCCGCATTCGGCCGTGTACATCTCGGCGGCGCTCAATGCCACGGCGGGCTATCTCGTCATCGTGCCGCGCCGGCAGGTGGTGGAGCTCGACATGACGGTCGATGCGGCCATGAAGATGATCATCACCTGCGGCGTGGTCGTGCCGCCGCACCCCGCCACGGAACCGCACCAGCTGGCGAAACCGGCAGCCTGACGGATTCACGGCCGTGAAGGCGATGCGATTGCTGGCGCCCGCAACCGCCCTCGCGTTGAGCGAGATGGAGTTGCCGGCGCCGCAAGCGCACGAGGTGCGTCTTGCGGTCGAAGCCTGCGGCGTGTGCCGCACGGACCTGCACCTGCTCGATGGCGAGCTGCCCGGAATTTACTGTCCCGTGACTCCCGGGCACGAGATCGTGGGCACCGTGATCGCTCTGGGCGCCGACGCGCGGCGCTTTCGCCTGGGCGACCGCGTCGGCGTGCCCTGGCTCGCCTTCACCTGCGGCGAGTGCCGTTACTGCCGCGCCGGGCTCGAGAACCTGTGCGAGCGGGCGCGTTTCACCGGCTACACGCGCGATGGCGGCTACGCCGAGGAGACCCTCGCCGATGAGCGCTACTGCCTGCCGCTACCGCGGCAGGCCGACGCCGCCCGCCTTGCGCCGCTCCTGTGCGCCGGGCTGATCGGCTATCGCGCCTATCGCGCGGCCGGCGGCACGTCACTCGAAACCACCAGCGTCGGACTCTATGGCTTTGGCGCAGCCGCCCATCTCCTGACACAGCTCGCGCGCGCCCAGGGCCGCCGCGTGTTCGCCTTCACCCGCGCCGGGGATGTCGCGGGCCAGGCGTTCGCACGCGAGCTGGGCGCGGTCTGGGCAGGCAGCTCCGAAGAGCTGCCGCCGGAGCCGCTCGATGCGGCGATCCTGTTCGCGCCCGTCGGCGCGCTGGTGCCGGCGGCGCTTGCCGCCGTACGCCCGGGCGGGCGCGTCGTGTGCGCCGGCATTCACATGAGCGATGTGCCGGCCTTTCCGTATCGACTGCTGTGGGGTGAGCGCTCGGTCTCCTCGGTCGCCAATCTCACCCGCAAGGACGGCGAGGAGTTTCTCGCCGTGGCGTCGCGCGTCGGACTCACGGCGACGGTGGAGCGCTTTGCGCTGACCGATGCGAACACGGCACTCGAGCGGCTGCGCACCGGCAGGCTCCTGGGGGCGGCGGTCCTGGTCCCGGAGCGCGCTCAGCCCTGAAGTTGCGGGTCTGCGCGCCCGTCCGTACCATCGCGCGCCTCATGCGTTCACATTACTGCGGACAAGTCGATGACCAGCTCCTCGGCCAGCAGATCACGGTCGCCGGCTGGGTGCACCGTCGGCGCGACCACGGCGGTGTGATCTTCGTCGACCTGCGTGACCGCGAGGGATTGCTGCAGATCGTATTCGATCCGGATGGGCCCGAAGTCTTCAAGGAAGCCGAGCGGCTGCGCAACGAGTGGGTCGTGCGCGTCACCGGCACGGTGCGCGCCCGGCCCCAGGGCACCGTGAACGCGCAGCTCGCCTCGGGCAAGGTGGAGCTGCTGGCGCGCGAGCTCGAGCTGCTGAACCGCTCCGAGCCGCTGCCGTTCCAGCTCGATGAACAGGTGGGTGAGGAAGTGCGCTTGCGTTACCGCTACCTCGACCTGCGGCGCGAGGTGATGACGGAGCGCCTGCGGCTGCGGCACCGCATAACGCGCGCCATGCGTGGCTATCTCGACGGCCACGGCTTCATCGACCTCGAGACGCCGATGCTCACCAAGGCGACGCCCGAGGGCGCGCGCGACTACCTGGTGCCGAGCCGGACGCACCCGGGCAAATTCTTCGCCCTGCCGCAGTCGCCGCAGATCTTCAAGCAGCTGCTGATGATCTCGGGCTTCGATCGCTACTACCAGATCGTGCGCTGCTTTCGCGACGAGGATCTGCGCGCCGATCGCCAGCCGGAGTTCACGCAGCTCGACGTCGAGACCTCGTTCCTGACACAGGACGGGATCATGAAGCTCATGGAAGGGCTGGTGCGGCACATCTTCGGCGAAGTGCTGGCGTGCACTCTGCCGGATCCTTTCCTGCGCATGAGCTATACGGAAGCGCTGCGCCGCTTCGGCTCCGACAAGCCCGACCTGCGCATTCCGCTCGAGCTCACCGACGTAGCGGACCTGGTCCGGGATTGCGACTTCAAGGTGTTCGCGGGTCCCGCCAAGGACGCGCACGGGCGGGTTGCCGCCTTGCGCGTGCCAGGGGGCGGGGCGCTGGCGCGCTCGGCCATCGATGAGTACACGGCGTTCGTGGCGCGCTACGGCGCCAAGGGCCTGGCCTACATCAAGATCAACGAGCGCGGCCGCGGACGCGAGGGCCTGCAGTCGCCGATCATCAAGTTCCTGAGCGATGCGGCGCTCGCAGGCATCCTCGAGCGCACCGGCGCGGCCGACAACGATCTCGTTTTCTTCGGTGCCGACACCGCGCGCGTTGTCAGCGACGCGCTCGGCGCGCTGCGGGTGAAGCTCGGACACGACCTGAAGCTGATCGCAGACGGCTGGCGGCCGCTGTGGGTGGTCGACTTTCCGATGTTCGAATGGGACGCGCAAGGGGGGCGCTGGCAGGCGATGCACCATCCGTTCACGGCGCCGCAGGACGACGATCCGGCGGCGCTGCGCGCTGCGCCGGGCGCGGCGCTCGCCCGAGCCTACGACATGGTGCTGAACGGCGCCGAGATCGGCGGCGGCTCGGTGCGCATCCACCGCCAGGAGATGCAGTCGACCGTGTTCGAGCTGCTCGGGATCGGCGCGGACGAGGCGCAGAAGAAGTTCGGCTTCCTGCTCGATGCGCTCAAGTACGGCGCGCCGCCGCACGGGGGCATCGCCTTCGGTCTCGACCGGCTCGCGATGCTGATGACGGGCGCCGACAGCATCCGCGAGGTCATCGCCTTCCCCAAGACCCAGACGGCGGCGGATCCCCTGACCGATGCGCCCACCGAGGTGAGTGAGGCGCAGCTGCGCGAGCTGCACATACGGGTGCGCGTGCCGCCGCCTTAGGACGCGGCGACGCGGGGCCTCACCCGGTGTCGGATCAGGCAATGGCCGAAGTCGTCTACGTGCACGGCCTGTGGATGCCGGGTGACGAGTCGCTCATCCTGCGGCACCGGCTGGCGCAGGAGTTCGGACTCGCGCTGCATCCGTTCCGCTACTCCGCGGCATCCTCTTCGATGCTCGCCATTGCCGAGCGGCTCGATCAGTTCGTGCGCGAGCTCGAGGCGCCTGTCGTGCACCTCGTCGGACACAGCCTGGGGGGCCTGGTCATCCACCGCTTCCTCGAGCGCTTCCCGCAGCAGCCCGACGGGCGGGCGGTGTTCCTCGGCACCCCTTGTGTCGCGAGCCGCGCGGCAGTGAGCGCCGCGCGCTTTGCGCCGCCGGTGGCGCAGCTCATGGGGGAGGCGGCCGGCGAGCTGCTCGAGCCGCGCGAGCGGCTCTGGACGCACCCGCGCCAGCTCGGCATCGTGGCCGGCAGCCAGCCGCTCGGCGTCGGTCACCTGCTCGCACAGTTCAACGAGGACAACGACGGCACGGTGGCCGTGAGCGAAACACGCATGCCGGGTGCCGCCGATCACCTCGTGCTGCCCGTGAGTCACCTGGGGTTGCTGCTGTCGTCGCGCGTGGCGCGTGAGGTCGGCACCTTTCTTCGAGAAGGAAGATTCTCGCTGCGCTGAAACCGGCAGGTTGTGCGCGGGCAAAAGTCAGGCCCTTTCAGCCAATTAACGCAGCAGCCGTCGCAGGCGATACAGCGCTTCCAGCGCCGCCTTCGGCGTCAGCTCGTCCGGGTCGAGCGCGCCGAGCGCGGCGCGGATCTCGTCGGGTTCCGTCGGGGAATGGAGCGGCAGCTCAGCTTGCGCGGCAGCGAGCGCCGGGGCGGAGCCGGGCGCCATGCCGCCGGCTGCGGCCCGGTCGCGCTGCGCCTCGAGCGCTTCCAGATAGCGCCGCGCTTCGCCGATGACCTCGAGCGGCACGCCGGCGAGCTGCGCCACCTGCAGGCCATAGCTGCGATTGGCGGGGCCGTCCTTCACCGCATGCAGAAACACGATGCCATCGCCGTGCTCGGTCGCGTCCAGGTGCACGTTGACACAGCCCTCGATCCCGGCGGCGAGCGTCGTCAGCTCGAAGTAGTGAGTCGCGAACAGCGTGAAGGCGCGCACGCGGGTGGCGATGTCGCGCGCCATTGCCCAGGCGAGCGACAGCCCGTCGAAAGTGCTCGTTCCGCGGCCGATCTCATCGAGCAGTATCAGGCTCTTGGCGGTGGCGTTGTGCAGAATGTTCGCCGCTTCCGACATCTCCACCATGAAGGTGGAGCGCCCGCCGGCGAGGTCGTCGGCAGCGCCGATGCGCGTGAAGATGCGATCCAGGGGGCCAAATACCGCCCGATCGGCGGGCACGTAGCTGCCGATGTGCGCGAGCACCGCGATCAGGGCCGCCTGGCGCATGTAGGTGGACTTGCCGCCCATGTTAGGACCTGTGATGACCAGCATGCGGCGCGTGGCATCCAGGTGCAGGTCGTTCGGCACGAACGGTGCTTCGGAGAAGCGCTCGACCACCGGGTGGCGCCCGCCGACGATCGTGAGGCGTGGCTCGCCGGTGAGCTCGGGTGCGCACCACTCGAGCGTCGCGGCGCGCTCGGCGAGCGCCACCAGCGCCTCGAGCTCCGCGAGCGCCCCGGCGGTGACCTGCAGCGGCCCGAGGCTGTCGATGAGCCGGGTGAGGACCTCGTCGTAGAGCTCGCGCTCGCGGGCGAGCGCCCGATCGCGCGCACCCAATACCTTGTCCTCGAAGCTCTTGAGCTCCGCGGTGATGAAGCGCTCGGCGGAACGGACCGTCTGACGGCGGATGTAGTCCTTCGGCACCTGCTCGGCGTCGCGGCGCGCGATCTCGATGAAAAATCCCTGCACGCGGTTGTAGCCGAGCTTGAGCTCGGTGAGCCCGGTGCGTTCGCGCTCGCGCCGCTCGAGATCCAGGAGAAACTCGTCCGTATGGGTAGCGATGCGGCGCAGCTCGTCGAGCTCGGCGTCGTAATCGGGCGCGATCACCTCACCGTCGCGCACCAGGCTCGCAGGCTCGGTGGCGATCGCGGCGGCGAGCAGGCTCACCGTGTCCGCGTGCTCCTGAGTCCGCCCGCGGAGCTCCTCGAGGAGCGGCGAGTCGATGGGCGCGAGCGTCGCCCGCAGCGCCGGGAGCAGGGTCAGCGAGCTGCGCAGCTGCGTCAGGTCGCGCGGCCGTGCCGAGCGCAGCGCTACCCGCGCGAGTATCCGCTCGATGTCCCCGACTCCGCGCAGCGCATCGCGCAGCGCACCGAAGCGGCGGCCGTCGATCAGGGCACCGAGCGCCTGGTAACGTTGCCGCAGCACTCCGTGGCTGGTGAGCGGGCGGTTGAGCCAGCGGCGCAGTTGCCGCGAGCCCATGGCGGTAACGCAGCTGTCGATGACCGCGAGCAGGGTTGCGGCCGGGTTGCCGGTAAGGCTGGCATCCAGCTCGAGGTTGCGGCGGCTGGCGGCATCCAGGATGAGCGCATCGCCGCGCTCCTCGACGGTGAGTCCGCGGATGTGGGGAAGCGCCGACTTCTGCGTGTCGCGCACGTACTGCAGCAGCGCGCCGGCGGCGCGAATGGCGAGCGGCAGCTCGTCGGCACCGAAGCCCTTCAGGTCGAGCGTCCCCAGCTGGTCGGTGAGCAGCCGCGAGGCGCTCGCCAGCTCGAAGTGCCACGGCGGGCGGTCGCGCACCGCCATGTCCGGACGGGTGACGTCGGCGCCCTGGCCGTCGGGCACGAGGAGCTCGGCAGGCTTGAGACGCTCGAGCTCGGCGCCCAGCGCCGGACGGCCTCCGCCCTCGAGCATCGTGAATCGCCCCGCCGCGAGATCGAGCCAGGCGAGCCCGAAGCGCGCCCCGTCGCGGCTCAGCGCGGCGACGAGTGTGTCCTGGCGCTCCTCCAGCAGGGCCGTATCCGTCACCGTGCCGGGGGTGACGATGCGCACTACCTCGCGGGCGAGCGGCCCGCGGGAGGATCCCGGATCGCCCTGCTGCTCGCAGATGGCGACGCTCTCGCCCCGGCGCACGAGGCGCCCGAGGTAACTGTCGAGCGCGTGATAGGGGACGCCGGCCATCGGGATCGGCTCGCCGGCCGACTGGCCGCGGCTCGTCAGCGTGATGTCGAGCAGCGCCGCCGCCCGCCGGGCGTCGTCATAGAAGAGCTCGTAGAAGTCGCCCATGCGATAGAAGAGCAGCACGTCCGGGTACTGGCTCTTGATGCGCAGGTACTGCTGCATCATCGGGGTGTGGGCGGAAATGCCTATTTTTTCAGCGTTCACGAGCTATCTGTCTAAAATCGTTTTGGAGGCGCAGCCGATGCGAAGTATCTTACCCCCAGCGGCAGCTCTTCGAGCGGATGGGGAGGATGGCGAATGACCGCGCAGGCGAGCACTACGGCGCACCCAGTCACCAAAGCAACACGGCGGCATTCCATCGAGGGACGGGAGGTGCGGGTTTATGACGGACTGCTGGATGCAAAGCACATCCACGAGTTGACGGCGGCCCTGCAGGGAGGGGGATTCACGCGCACCGAATCCGCACGTCCCGATACCTCAGCCTTTCGCCATTGGGTACTGAATATACCGATGCAGACCGCCACCCAACTACCGGTCTATCAACCGACCTTGCTGGCGGCAGGGGAATTCGCCGCCGAGATTGCCTACAGGATTTACCGTTGTTACTGCAATCATGCCGCCTACGGCGACATGCTGTTCACCCATACGGATTGCGCGCCGGGCGCCGGTGAATTGACGGCGCTGTGGTTCATCGCCCCGGAGTGGAACGTGGAATGGGGTGGGGAGACGCTGTTCTTCGATTCCAGTATGGATGCGCAAGCCGCCGTGACTCCGCGGCCCGGGAGGCTGGTGCTGTTCGACGGCAGTCTGACCCACGTGGGACGCCCGCCCAACCGCATCTGCTTCGCCCCGCGGTATACCCTCGCCTACAAGCTCCAGCCGCTCGAGCGCGCCGCGGCCAGCTGATCCGGTGCTGCGGTAGCCTCGCGTCGTGGACAACGATCCGGAGCTCTATGAGCTGGCGGGGCGCGTCGGGCAGAAACTGCGCGCCGCTTCAGCGCGCATCGTGACCGCCGAATCCTGCACCGCCGGCTGGATCGCCAAAGCGCTGACCGACGTACCCGGCAGCTCGCAGTGGTTCGAGTGCGGCTACGTGACGTACTCCGACGCGGCGAAGCAGCGCGATCTCGGGGTCTCTCCCCGCACGCTCGCCGAATTCGGTGCGGTCAGCGAGCAGACCGTGCGTGAGATGGCGCAGGGCGCTCTCAGGGTCTCCGGCGCCGATGTCGCGGTTTCCGTGAGCGGTATCGCGGGCCCGGACGGCGGCACGCCCGAGAAGCCGGTGGGCACGGTGTGGCTCTGCGCCGCCGCCCGCCGGGCACAGGCGATGCACGTCATCGCTGAAGCTGAGCTCTTTCTCGGCGACCGCGCGTTCGTGCGCTCGAGCTCGGTTCGGTACGCACTCGAGCTCGTGTTGCGGCTCGATTTGCCCGTGCATGCGGCGACGCCGCGCCCGGGGGCTTAGGGTTGACCGTAGACGGACTGCCGGCCGCTGCCGGCCCGGCGACGCGGCGCCTGTTCTTTGCGCTGTGGCCCGACGAGGAGCAGCGCACCGCTCTGGTGCAGGCCACGGGCGAGGCCGTGCGGGCCTGCCTGCGGGGGCCGTCCGGTGCCCGCGGCGAATCTGCACGTGACACTGTGCTTTCTCGGCAGCGTGCCGGCCGTGCGGGCTGCAGAGCTCGGTGCCATCGCGCGGTGCGTCGTCTCGAGATGGGCGCCGGCCGCGGCATCCGCGACGCTCGCATTCGAGCGCCTCGAGCACTGGGTGCGCCCGCAGCTGCTGTGCGCGCTCGCGGCCGCCGGGTTGCCCTCCGCGGCGGATCCGACGGCGCCGGATCTGGCACGCGCGCTCGGCCAGCAGTGCGCGGCGGCCGGTTTCAGTCCGGATCTCAAGCCCTTCCGCGCGCATGTCACTCTGGCACGCAAGGTCGTGAAGGCACAGCCGGATGAGCGGATCCGTCCGGTGCGCTGGGAGTTCGATGCGTTCGCGCTCATCGAGAGCCGCACGCTCGCCGCAGGTCCCCTATACAGTGTCATCGAGTCGTACGCACTGGTTAACGCGCAGAAAGTGCGCACATAGGCGTGAAACACCGCGCCCAAGCGCGCACCAGCGTGAGAGCTTTGTGAGATAATTGCGTCCCGGAGAATTTCTTCACCGGCCACATCACCCTCGGGAAGTTTCAGATGGAAGAGAATCGCAAGAAGGCACTCGCCGCCGCGCTGGGTCAGATCGAGAAGCAGTTCGGAAAAGGCTCGGTCATGCGCCTGGGCGACGCTGCGGCGAGCTTCGACGTGGAGACCGTCTCCACCGGATCGCTCGGGCTCGATATCGCGCTCGGCGTCGGTGGTCTGCCGCGCGGCCGGGTGGTGGAGATCTTCGGTCCCGAGGCCTCGGGCAAGACGACGCTCATGCTGCAGGTGATTGCCGAAGTGCAGCGCGCGGGCGGCACCGCCGCATTCGTCGATGCCGAGCACGCGCTCGACCCGAGATACGCCGAGAAGCTCGGCGTCAACCTCGGCGATCTGCTCATCTCGCAGCCCGACACCGGCGAGCAGGCGCTCGAGATCACCGACATGCTGGTGCGCTCGAGCGCGGTCGACATCGTCGTGGTGGACTCGGTGGCGGCCCTGACGCCCAAGGCCGAGATCGAAGGTGAAATGGGTGAAATGCAGGTCGGCCTGCACGCCCGGCTCATGTCGCAGGCAATGCGCAAGCTCGCCGGCAACATCAAGCGCTCCAACACGATCGTCGCGTTCATCAACCAGATTCGCATGAAGATCGGCGTGATGTTCGGCAACCCCGAGACCACTACCGGGGGCAACGCGCTGAAGTTCTACGCGTCCGTACGCCTCGACATCCGCCGCATCGGCGCCATCAAGAACGGCGAGGAAGTCGTCGGCAACATGACGCGAGTCAAAGTGGTGAAGAACAAGGTGGCGCCGCCGTTCCGCGAAGCGGAATTCGAGATCATGTACGGCCAGGGTATCTCGCGCGAGGGCGAGATCATCGAGCTCGCGAGCTCGCTCGGGATCGTCGAGAAGTCGGGCTCCTGGTACGCCTACAAGGGTAACCGCATCGGCCAGGGCAAGGACAACACGCGCGCCTACCTGCAGACCAATAAAGAAGTCGCGCGCGAGATCGAGGAGCAGGTGAGGCTGCGGCTCCTGCCGCCCCGCCAGCAGCGGGCGGCCGAGCCCGCCGCCGATACGGCCTGACTTCGGTCCTTAGCTCCGGCGGAGCCTTAACCCTTACTTAGGCCCCCCTGTTGGGTTTGTCCCGTAAGTCCCAGGCATCTCCTGCTGGAACTGCTGCTGAGCCTCTCGTTGGCGCATAGCGAGCTCCGTGGCGGTGCCGCAGGTCTTGACGTGGCTTCCCAGACGAGAGCCCGTCTGCTCCTGACGCTTGCACCACATCTTGGTGCCGTTGCGCATTTCCGGCGTGTACCCCTGCACCAAGAGCTGCTTCTCGTCCGCCGCTTCCTGCTGCTCGTTCACCGTGGCGGCCTTGGCGGTAGATGCGGCCGACGATGAGGCTGCCGTTTGCGCCGCCGCGGTGGCGGGCTGGCTCGTCGTCGACGCCGGCGCCGGAGCGGGCGTTGCTGCCGGGGCAGGCTGGCTTGCCGCAGCCGCGGGGCTGGCGGGCGGATCGGCGAGGCACGGAGTCAGGCTGGTAGCAGCAAGGGTGGCCAGAATTGCGCCAAGGAATCGCATGCGGTTTCTCCGTACTTTATCGATGTCGAGGGCCGGGACTTAAGTCACCGCCCCGCTTTCTAAATACTATACTCGAAGCAATGCCGCTGAGACGAGCACGCATGGGTGGCGGCACGGATGCCACGGATGCCACGGCTGCGCGGGCGGCCGCGGTTACGCTACTCGCCCGCCGGGATTTCGCGAGCGGGGAGCTGCTCGCCCGGCTCGCCCAACGGGGCTTTGAGGCGGCCCCGGCGGCGGAAGCGGTCGCGAGGCTCGCCGGGGAAGGCATCGTCAACGATGCCCGCTACGCCGAGAACTATGTCACCTATAACGCCGGTCGCGGACACGGTCCGATCCGCGTGGCTGCGGACCTGCGCGCCCGGGGCGTGGCGCCGGAGCTGATCGAGGCGGCGCTCGCCAACGGGCCCGACTGGCGCGCGCTCGCGCGCCTGGCGCGCGAGCGCCGTTTCGGCAAGCAGCAGCCCGGCAGCTGGCGCGAGCGCGCCCGGCAGGGACGCTTTTTGCAGTATCGGGGCTTTTCGTCGGATCATATCCGCGCGGCCACCGGCGCCGCTCCCGACACGGACTGAAGGAGCTTGGGCAAACCGACCTACATGAGTGCGGCCGATCTGCGGCGCGCGTTCCTGGAGTTCTTCCAGGCGCAGAGCCACATCATCGTGCCGTCGAGCTCGCTGGTGCCGCGCAACGATCCGACGCTGCTGTTCACCAACTCCGGCATGGTGCAGTTCAAGGACGTGTTCCTCGGCAAGGAGGAGCGCGATTACCTGCGCGCCGTGAGCAGCCAGCGCTGCGTACGCGCCGGCGGCAAGCACAACGATCTCGAGAACGTCGGCTACACGGCGCGCCATCACACCTTCTTCGAGATGCTCGGCAACTTCTCGTTCGGCGATTACTTCAAACGCGAGGCGATCCATTTCGCGTGGGACTTCCTCATCTACAACCTGGGACTGGACCCGGCGCGGCTCTGGGTTACGGTGTATCACGACGATCACGAGTCGGCCGAGGTGTGGCTGAAGGACGTCGGCGTGAGCCCGCAGCGCTTCGGGCGCCTGGGCGACGCGTCCAACTTCTGGGCCATGGGGGATACCGGACCCTGCGGTCCCTGCAGCGAGATCTTCTACGACCACGGCCCGGAGGTCGCGGGAGGTCCACCGGGCTCGAAGGACGAGGACGGCGACCGCTACGTCGAGATCTGGAACCTCGTTTTCATGCAGTTCGAGCGCTCGGCCGACGGCCGGCTCGCGCCGCTCCCCCGGCCCTCGGTGGATACCGGCATGGGGCTCGAGCGCATCTCGGCCGTCATGCAGGGCGTGCATTCCAACTACGACATCGACCTGTTCAAGAACCTGATCCGCGCCGCCGGCAGGCTCGCCGGCACGCCGGTGCTCACCTCGAGCTCGCTGCGGGTGATCGCCGACCACATCCGCGCCGCGGCTTTCCTGGTGGTCGACGGCGTGCTGCCCTCCAACGAGGGACGCGGCTACGTGCTGCGCCGGATCATCCGCCGCGCCATCCGCCACGGCTACAAGCTCGGGATCCGCGAGCCGTTCTTCTACAAGCTGGTGCCGGTGCTGGCGCAGGAGATGGGCGAAGCCTATCCGGAGCTGGTGGCGCGCCGCGCGGTGACCGAGCGGGTTCTCAAGCAGGAGGAGGAGCGTTTCGCCGAGACACTCGCCAACGGCATGGTGCTGCTCGAGAACGCGATCCGTGGCCTGCACGGCGGCAAGGTGATCGACGGTGCCACCGTGTTCAAGCTGTACGACACCTTCGGGTTTCCGGCCGATCTGACTGCCGATGTGGCGCGCGAGCGGGGCCTGACCATCGACCACGCCGGTTTCGAGGCGGCCATGGAGGAGCAGCGCCGCCGCTCACAGGAAGCGAGCAAGTTCGGCGTCGAGGTGCACAGCGCCACGGCGGTCGATGCACGCACCCTGTTCGAGGGCTACGAGGCGCTCGCCTCATCGGGACTGGTGGTGGCGCTCCTCAAGGGCGGCGCGCCGGTCGACTCGCTGGCCGCGGGCGATGAGGGCGAGGTGATCCTCGACCGGACGCCGTTCTATGCGGAAGCCGGTGGACAGGTGGGCGATAGCGGCGAGCTGACCGCCGCGGGCGTGCGCTTCGCGGTGAGGGACACGCAAAAGCGCGGCGCGGCGCATGCGCACATCGGCACGCTCGCCGAGGGCGGCATCCGCGTCGGCGACACGCTGGATGCTCAGGTGGACGGCGCACGGCGCCAGGCCACGGTACTCAATCACAGCGCGACGCACCTGCTGCATGCGGCGCTGCGCCAGGTGCTCGGCACGCACGTGCAGCAGAAAGGCTCGCTGGTGGCGCCGGACCGGCTGCGCTTCGACTTCGCGCATTTCCAGGCAGTCACGCCTGCGGAGCTCACCGAGATCGAGCGGCTCGTCAACGCGCAGATCCGCGCCAATGCGCCGGCCGACACGCGCGTGATGGACTACGAGGGCGCGGTGGCCGCCGGCGCCATCGCGCTGTTCGGCGAGAAATACGACAAGGACGTGCGCGTGCTGCGCCTCGGGGATTTCTCCGTGGAGCTGTGCGGCGGCACGCACGTGCGCCGTGCGGGTGACATCGGCCTGTTCAAGATCACGAGCGAAAGCGGGGTGGCCTCGGGAGTGCGGCGCATCGAGGCGCTGACCGGCGAGGCGGCGCTCGATTGGGTCGAGCAGAGCGAGGCGCTGCTGAAGGATCTGGCGGGGCTGGTGCGCGGCTCGCGCGAGGAGCTCGCGGACAAGGTGCGCGAGCAGCTCGAGCGCAACCGGCAGATGGAGCGCGAGCTGCGCTCCGTCAAGGACCGGCTGGCCTCCGGCCAGGGAGTGGATCTCGCCGCAGGGGCGGTTGACATCCAGGGAGTCAAAGTCGTCGCCACCCGGGTGCAGGGGGCAGATGCCAGTGTGCTGCGCACCGCGGTGGATCAGCTCAAGGACCGCCTGAAATCCGCCGTGGTCGTGTTGGCGAGCGTGGAGAACGCCTCGAAGGTCGTGCTGGTGGTCGGGGTGACGGCCGATCAGACCGGCCGGATCAAGGCCGGGGAGCTCGCCGGCGCGGTGGCCGCGCAAGTCGGCGGCCGTGGCGGCGGCCGCGCGGATTTTGCGCAGGCCGGCGGCAGCAAGCCCGAAGCGCTCGATGCAGCGCTCAGCTCGGTCCAGGAGTTCGTGCGCACGCGATTGAGTGCCTGAAGACGCTCGAGGGCCGTGGGCTCGGCCTGCAGCGCTTTTGCCGCTCCTCGGGCGCTTCAGTATCATGGCCGCCCCGCGCAGACGGAAACCCGAACGGAGAGATGGCCGAGTGGTCGAAGGCGCACCCCTGCTAAGGGTGTAAGGGTCAAAAGCCCTTCGAGGGTTCGAATCCCTCTCTCTCCGCCACCCCCGACCTGGAGTGCCCGTCACAGTCAGGGTGTGGGCCGTTTGCGTAAAATTCGCAGCGATATGGATCCACATGGACACTGAGCGCGCTGCGCGCCGTCTGCATCCACGCATGACGGACACCGACTGGCTGGTGTTGCGCGGGATGCGGCCGGCTATCGAGACGCTCGCCGCGCTCGTCGCCGAGGCCGGAAAGACCGCCGTCGACCTCGGCTGTGGTTCGCAACCGTACCGTTCGGTCTTTGCTTCCCGCGGACTCACGTATCGGGGCGCGGACTTCAACGATGCGGAAGTGCACATCGACGCGCGCGGGCGCGTGCATCTGCCGGACGGGAGCGCGGATCTGGCGCTCTCGTTCCAGGTGCTGGAGCACGTGCACGACGTCGGGCAGTACCTCGGTGAGGTGCGGCGCCTGCTGCGCAGCGGCGGCTGGCTGATCCTCTCGACGCACGGCACCTGGCTCTACCATCCGCATCCGGAAGATCACCGCCGCTGGACACGGACCGGGCTGATGGCGGAGCTGGCGGACCACGGGTTCGAGACCACCGAGTGCATTCCGGTACTCGGTCCGCTGGGCTGGACGACGCTCGTGCGCCTCACCTGCGCTCACCATGCCTGCCGGCGCATCCCGCTGCTCGGCGCACCGCTCGCCGCGCTGCTCGCGCTCGCGATGAACGCGCGCGGGTTTCTCGAGGAGCGGATCACCCCCGAATGGGTGCGGCGCGATAACGCCTGCGTGTACGTGACGCTGTCACGCGTGACGGGACGCGCCTCGTGAGGCTCACCCGCTTCGTCATGGTCGGCGCGCTGTGCGCGCTACTGGCCAACGCCGCGATCATACTGTTGGTGCGCGCGGGACTCGGCGTCCTTGCCGCGACCGTTCTCGTCTTCGTGCCGGTGTTGCTCGTCGGCTACGCCCTGCACGCGGCCTTCACCTTTCGCAGTCAGCCCTCGCGCGCGGCGTTCGGCCGCTACGCACTCGCCATGGCCGCGAATTTTCCGATCTGGATCGGAGCGCTGTACGTATTATGCGACCTCCTCAGGATTTCCATTACGATCGCCGCCCCGGCGACGACCGTGCTCGTCTTCCTGTGGAACTACCTCTCGGGCGGCTGGGCGTTCGCCGCGGCGCCCGCGGGCGAGCAGAGCGCTCCAGGGGATTGAAGGCGTTCTCAATGGAGGAAATCACCATCGACGCCGTGCGCCGCTGCCTGTCCGCGCATGTGCCCTTGTATTCGTGGCGCAAGCCTGTCTACCAGCACGTCGTGCTGCGTAATCTGCAGCTGCTGTGGAACCCCGCGCATCGCAGCGCGCTCGACGTGGGTGGTGGGACCGGCGTAATGGCCCACACCGTGAAGACTCTGTTTGCGCTCGAGCGCGTTGCGACGGTCGACGTCGTGGATCGTTTCCTGGCCTCGCTCGACGTCGAGACCTCGGTCTACGACGGCGCCACGCTGCCGTTCGCAGATGGCTCCTTCGACTGCGTCCTGCTGTTCAACGTCCTGCATCACGTGCCCGTGGGAGGACGAGTGGAGCTGTTGCGCGAGTGCCGCCGGGTCGCAGGCAGGGGTCCGATCTACATCAAGGATCACCTGTCGACCGGGGCCGCCGACAAGCTGCGGCTCACGGTCCTCGATCTCATCGGCAACACGCCGTTCGGCGGCATGGTGCGGGCCGATTATCTCTCGGCGGACGAATGGCGCGAGCTCGCCGCGCGCTCGGGCCACGCACCGGGCGAGCCGCTCTCGGGTGCCTATCGCCGCGGCCCCGCGGCAATGTGGTTTCCGAACCGGCTGGAAGTCAGCATGCGCTGGCTCCCGCTGTGAACGGCATGGCCGAGGTGTCCGGCGTGCCGCTCAGACTCCTCATGGTGTCGCATTACTTCGAGGAGCGCCGCGGCGGAATTGAGCTGGTCGCGGCGGCGCTGGCGCGCGAGCTGAGCGCAACCGGTCTCGATGTCACCTGGCTTGCGACCGGCGTTGGAGCGGGAGAGGATGCAGGCGGGCCCTTCCGCAGGCAAGGTCTCGCTGCCTCGGCCATCGCCGAAGCGCTGCTGAAAATTCCCTATCCGATCCTTTTGCCGTCCGCCTGGCGCTCGATTTGGCGGCAGGCCGAGCGCAGCGACGTCGTTCTTTCTCACGACGCTCTTTATCTGACGAGCATAGCCGCGCGACTCGCGGCACGCGCCCACCGCAAGCCGTTCGTGGTGGTGCAACACATCGGCAGCGTGCCATACACAAGTCGCATACTGCGCGCCCTTATGAAGCTGGCCAATCGTCTGATTGCGGCGCCGCTCCTGCGCAGCGCCGATCAGGTGATCTTCATCAGCCAGCTCGCGGCGCGCCATTTCGCCGCCCTCGGCTGGCGCCGCGCTCCCGTGCTCATCTTCAACGGCGTAGATACCCAGGTGTTCTCGCCGCCGCAGGATGCGGCGGCCGTGGAACACGCCCGCGCAGATCTCGGGCTGCCGCCGGGCACCCCGGTCGCACTTTTCGTGGGCCGATTCGTCGAGAAGAAGGGTCTGCCGGCGCTAGAGCACCTGGCGCGCGCACATGCCGACGTTACCTTCGCGTTCGCCGGGCAGGGCCCGCTCGACCCCGCGAAATGGGGTCTAAGCAACGTGCGCACGTACCGCTCGTTATCCGGGCGCTCCCTTGCGATGCTCTATCAGGCGAGCAACCTGCTGATACTGCCAAGCGTTGGCGAGGGGTTTCCGCTCGTCCTCCAGGAAGCGCTCGCCTGCGGGCTGGCGGTCCTATGCGGCGCCGACACGGCGGAGGCCGATCCACGTGCGGCGCCCTTTCTCAAGGGTGTCGGCGTCGACCTGACGCAGCCCGAGGCGACGGCACGTTTGTTTTCCGATGCAATGACGCGTCTTCTCGAGCGCCCCGAAACTGCTGCCGAGCGCCGGCAGCGCTTCGAGTTTGCAAGGGCAAGCTACTCGTGGCGCGACAGCTCCGAGGCCTACGCGCGGCTCCTGCGGCAGCTGCAGGTGCGGTCCTGACGGCTCACACGTCGCTCGTGGTCTTCGAGCGGATATCGATGAAGCCGAGCACGAAGGACGCAAAGACGATCTCTGCGCCGGTCAGCATGAGTGTCACGGAAGGGATCGCCAGGCGCATCATGGTCACCGGATCGAGCGCGCCAAGGCGCGCGTGCGCCCAGTTCGCCACCGAGAGGACCGCGAGTCCGAAGCCAGCGAGCCCCAGCGCGAGGCCGAGCACGATCCCACGCTCGAGAGTAAACACGCGCAGGAAGCGCGCGAGCACGGGAGTCATCGGCAGGGCGTCCTTCAGCACACCGATGCAGCGCGCCACCAGTGAGAACAACACCAGCTGCAGTCCCAGGACAGTGGCGCCGGCGGCGTACAGCATGGTATGAATGTCGAAGCCAACGCCGTGCACTACGATCCGCCCGTGCAGGATCGCGAGTTCCGCGACAGCGCCGATGCCCACCAGGCCGGCGCCCGGATAGAGCATCAGCCACCGCGGGCTCATCATCAGCAGGAAGCGCAGGTGCCGCCAGCCATCGCGCCAGGTACGCAGATGCGGGCGACGCGATCGTCCATGCGGCGAGAGTACCGTCGGTACCTCCACGATGCGCCAGCCGGCGAGCGTCGCCTTCACGATCATCTCGCTGGCGAACTCCATGCCCGGCGCTCGCAGACCGAGTCTCAGCAGTTCGCCGCGCTCAGCGCCACGCAGACCGCAATGGAAGTCGCCGATCCGGGCGGAGAAGAGCAGTCGTCCCACGAAGCTTAGGACCGGATTGCCGATATAGCGATGCAATAGCGGCATGGCGCCCGGCCGGATACCGCCCCGGAAGCG
Source organism: Steroidobacteraceae bacterium (assembly GCA_035603345.1). Lineage (GTDB taxonomy): Bacteria > Pseudomonadota > Gammaproteobacteria > Steroidobacterales > Steroidobacteraceae > 13-2-20CM-66-19. Next base: position 122,444 of record DATNKO010000053.1, read on the forward strand.
GTGGCCAATTACCATGGTATTTCCGGCGCGCAGTGCCGCAATGAAGGCATCGAGTTGCGAGAAATCGTAGCTGTCGTCGGCATCGGCCATGACAATGAACCTGCCGCGAGCCGACTCGATGCCGCCCATTAGTGCACTCCCGTAGCCACGGCGTGTGACCCGCACTACGCGTGCGCCGGCCTCGGTAGCAAGCTCGATCGAGGCGTCGGTCGAGCCGTTATCGGCGACCAGCACCTCGCCTTCGATGCTGGTCCGCTCGAGGAAGCTGCGCGCCTTGCGCACGCAGATCGCCACAGTCTCGGCCTCGTTTAGACAGGGCATGAGGATCGTCAATTCCAACGCGCGTGCCTCCCGAGTCCGCACGTCGCCGTCGGCCCAGCGCCGCCCGGGATCGGCGGGCGGCGCGCGCGAGGCGCGAAGGGCTGAGCTCATGGGTCGACGCACTCACTGGCAGGCGGCAATGGTCACATTATGTCGGCGCTGGACTCCACGCAGGTGTGACGCGCCTCACGCGCGTGACGCGATTAGCACAAGCTGCCTCCATCGTCCACGTCGGCGGGCGCTGCTCGATGTAGCCCGCAAGCCGGAGCACTGCAAGCCATGCGCGCGCCGCAATCCCGTGCGATCATCCGACGATGCCCAGGCTCGAGATGCTGCGCAAGCTCTTTCCGCGGGGGTACAGCAGCGGAGACGTCCTTTCCCGGATCCCCGGCCCCCGCCGGATCATCGAGGAAGTGCGGATCGGTGCATCGTATCGCGAGGTCTTTTCCCGCGCAGTGCTGCCCTATGTCGCTACGGATTCAAACGTGCTCGAGTTGGGCCCCGGCAGCGGGTCCTGGACGCGCGCAATCCTCAGGCACGTGCCGCGCGGCGAAGTGCATACAGTGGACTTCCAGGATGTGCGCGGCTGGATCCATCCCGAACCGGGCAGCGGTCGGCTCGTGTGCTACCGGGTGTCCGACAATTCCTTCGCCGACGTTCCCGCAGCCACCTTCGACTTCTTGTGGTCGTTCGGGGTCCTCTGCCACAACAACATTGAGCACATCCGCGAGATATTTCGCAACGTGCTGCCGAAGATGAAGCCGGGCGCGTATGCGGCACACCAGATCGGAGACTGGGACAAGCTCGATCAACTCGGCTGGGGCCTGCGCTGGGGCGTACCGGCTCGCTTCAAGAACCTGCCCGATGATTCCATCTGGTGGCCGCGCAACAGCGCCGCGCAGACCTGCAAGATCGCCCTGGACGAGGGCTGGGAGGTGGTCGAGCGCGATCTTGGCGTGCTGCGACGCGATTCGCTCTGTGTCCTTCGCAAGCCCGCTCACGGCGCCTGATCTCCCCGGGGGCCCGGTGCGATCGCGATGCGCCCGGTGTCATCGATGCGGTTGAGGAGCAGGCGCTCGCCACGGGCGGCGAAGAACTCGTCGACCGCCTTGCGCGCTCCCTCCCAGTGACCGTAGTCATCGATGATCAGCACGCCACCGGGTGACAGGCGTGGATACAGCTGCTCGAGCTCGACCCGGGTCGACTCGTACCAGTCAGTGTCGAGACGCAGTAGTGCGATACGCTGAGGGCGGTTTTCCGTCGCAAGCAGCGTATGCTCGACCGGCCCCTTGACGTAGCGGATTCGGCCGGTCGGGTAGCCCGTGTGTTCGATGTTTGCGCGCACGTCCTCGAGTGACGCCCGACACCATTCATTCTCACCGTCGCCGCGCCGCTGACGCGCCCAGGTCTCGTGCGCCGCGGCCCCATCACTCGAGCGACGGTCGACGCTTCCCGGCTCGGTCATGCCGGTGAAGGTGTCGTAGAGCCATAGCCCGCGCTCGCGGTCGTTCGAATCGATGAGTGTGAGCGCCACCGCCATGGCGGCCCCGCCGCGCCAGACGCCGCACTCGACCAGATCCCCGGGAATCCGCGCCTGCACGATGTAACGAACCGCGTTGATGAGCGCCCACTGCCGCTCGGTACTGGTCATCGTGTAGGCCCGCACACTGCGCAGCGTTTCGATGTCGCGCGTCGTCGCCTCTGGCAAGGCGCCCGGTGCCATGAGGGTGCGGACGAGCTGCCACCCGGTCTTGTCTGCGAAGAGGCGCGCGAGGGCGCCGAGAGGTCTTGGGGGCACGGCGAAACTCCGGTCCGGGACTCTATCGGTGGCGGCTTCTCCAGGGAGCTGCCCAGCTGCGGAACCGCGGCCACGTCGGCTGGACATTCATCAGATCTCAGGGGCCTTGCGAGGCCAGCACACGTGCTAAATAGTGGTCGTCGCGTCGTGCGCAAGCAAGCCTGGGGGGCGATCCGGTCCAGTCGCTGACGCGGCCGAGGTTGACGATGTCATCGCCGCGAACCGAATCTCGGAATTTCAACTGGCCGCGGCTGATCCATGCAGTCAGATCGGTGTTCATGTAAAGCCGCTGCCACTTGCCGTTGATGTGCTCCGTGAGCATACGGCGTGGTTGAAACAGCGCCGGACACGCGTCTTCGAGGCGATCGAGCACCAGGTCTGCGACGCGCTCCTCGGCCAGCTGCGCGGAGCGGTCGGTGTCATCGGGCACCAGCCGGCAGCTTACGAGGTACGTTGTATCGGGTGGCGGGAGCTCTGGGTGACTACCGGTCACTCTGATCTCGAGCTCTGGCGGCAGGCCCTGGACCACGATGCGCGCGCAATCGGCTGCATCGACGCGCAGCCCGAAGCGCGCCAGAACATCATCAACATGAGAGCGCAGTGGTTCCTGGTGATCGGCGGGTTCGTAGAGCCGGGCGCCGGTGATCAGCACCCGCAGGTGCGGCGCGTACCTGCGAATTAGCTGCTCGATCCGCACGCCGTTCGGGTCCGTCGGCCCAAGCGCGTATCCGCCCGAGAAGTTGACGAGGCCCGAACCCCTGGCCAGGTACGGCGCAATGAAGGAGTTCGATTGCACCCCGATGGTCAGGTAAAGGTCGGGTTCGGTGGCGAGCTGCGCCGGCATGGAGATCCTGAACCACGGCCCGCCCCACGGCAGCGATGTCCAACGGTACTCCGAGCCCATCGCCAGCTGCGCGGCTTGTATCAGCAGAACCGTAGCGACGATCCCGCTCCGCAGCCGGGGTCGCGCCGCGCATAGTCGATAGAGGAGTGCCACCATCACGACGGCGGCGACGCAGGACATCGGCAGGAAATACCGGCTGTTTCCCGAAACGTACAGCCATGAGACCCAGTCGAGAGCCAGCGCGCAACCGAGGGCGGCGAGAACGCGCGCGCCGGCATCGAATCGCTCCGCTTTCCTCGCGGCACTGCCGCGTGGCAGGCGTCGCCGCAGCCAGAGCGCGCTCCAGGTGACAACCAGCACAGCCAGCACGGCGTAGCGTATGTCCGGTGAGTTCTCCTCCGTATGCACCATGGGCACCGGGTCAATCATTGCGAACGGTCGCCAGAGCGCTTCGGCGAGGGTTCCCGGAATGAAGCGGTAGTGGCGCAAGGGCTCGGAGGTGAATTCGGGAGAGTGGAAGATGCCGTTCAGAAGGGGGAAGAACGGATTGTGAAACATGCGCTCGAGACAGTACGACCACGGCGCCGCGACGATCGCAAATCCAAATGCAAGGGCGAGTCCGTAGCCCACCGCGTGCCGAAGCTTCTCCGGCCAGGAACGCGGCAACATCGCCAGAACGGCAAAGCCTGCGACGGCGTGTACTGCGTTGGTGAGTTTCAACGCGGTGGCCGCGCCGGCCAGTAGCCCGGCGCACACGACCCATGCCACGCGTGGGCTGCGTACCGCCAGCGCAAGCAGCAGCCAGGCACTCAGCACCGGCACGGTCGTTGTGATATCGGCGAAACTCGAACCGAGCTGCGATATCAGGATGGGGTTGGCGAACGCCTGAGCGACTGCCAACGAAGCAAACCCGAGGCGTGCGCGGAGCTCGTGCAACGGACAAACCACCAGAGCGAGCTCGAAGGTGAGCCAGAGGACGGTGCTGTGCACGATCGCGAGCACGGAGCTGACTGCGAGTGCAGGCAGTCCGGCGCTGACCATGGCGTAGAACGGCGCGTAAACATACGGATTGAGGTAGCCTGGCGGCCCGGCGCCGAAGTAGTCCTGACCAAACCGATCGTGCAGCGCGCTGAAGCCTGAGTACAGGTGGTAGCTGACTGTGTCCCACTCGACATCCTTGCCGAGCATGAAGTTGCAGATCAGCGCCAGCACCGTGCAGGCGAGATACACGGACAGCCGGCTGGAGAGGGTAACGCCCCCCGCGACCACGCGTGGTGCGCGCTGCGACAGCGGCGCCTGCAGCGCGTCTGCGACTGGATTCATCTACGGGCTCGTGCCGGCGTGAAGGGAACTCGCCAAGCGCGTCATGCAGAGGAGTTGTGCGTGCGAGCGCAGTGCTGAGTCCATGGTCGATAAGCGCCGCCGGCAGAGGATGGTGGCCGGATTATGCCAGTGCACGTTTTGACGTCGACGTGACCTGCTCGGCAAATCACTGGCTTCCCAGACGCGGTAGAAACCCCAGCGCGGCTTCGTATTTGCAACCGTGCGGCGTGCTCGGGAAGTCCTTTCCGGATCAAGCGCTTATGCACGGCAAGTCGTCCTGTCGACACCGGTTGAATCGCGCAAGCGACCGCCCTAGTCAGAACCCTGCCGGCTCGCCAGCGAACATTAGGGGCGCGGCCGCGTCCATGAGCCAGCGCGATCCACTTTGAGTCAGGTGGTCCCGGTCCCAGAACAGCAAGTCTGGGGGTTCGCGACCCTCCTCGCCCTGCACACGGCAACCGTGCAGGTTGCAGAGCAGATCGAGGATCGACACGAACTGGCCGCCGCTCGCCGCCACCTCCGCGGCCATTGCGGCATCGAGCCGGCGTACATCCGCGGCAACGCTGCCGAATCGGATGGGAAGGGTATGTCCCAGTCTCATGTATCTGAAGAGGTCGGTCGGCAGCGAGGTGTTCCAGGTAGGTCCGGGCCCGAAAACGATGATGTGCCGTACGCCGACCTGCTTCAGGTAGCGGATAGCATCCCGGGTGACGCCGAGAATCTCCTTCTCGGAGCTGTCTCTGGCGAGATACAGCTCCCATGCACCGGCGAGCAGTACGGTCTCCGGTGGGGCCGCGGTCATCTCGCCGAGCGCCCACGCCCGGCGCTCGGCGCACCCTCTTCCTTCGACGGGCAATGCTTCGCGTGTGGGAGGACAGCTGGCCGCGGTCCACTGAATCACGTCAAAGTTGTGCCGTTTCTGCAGTTTGAGGAGTCCCGGGTAGAGGTCCGCCGCGTGGGAATCACCCCACAACAGCACGCGCGCAATTCCGGGCCGCCTGGCAGGCGTGCACTCCGGGGCGAACGGCTGGCTCTCGCCCGGGTTGAAGTAACAGCGATGGACTCGCCAGTCCACGGGCGGTACGGGCCAGTTGGCGATGGCGCGCAGGGCCGGCGA
>DATNKO010000068.1:0-4273 GCA_035603345.1 Steroidobacteraceae bacterium
GGGCGTGTGCCTCGCTGTCTTAGGCTTAGGCGCGCTCACGGGCTGTGAGCACAAGGCGCCGCCGCCGGCCCCGCCACCGCCTAAAGTCTCGGTCGTCACCGTACAGGCTCAAGCCGTGCCGATCACCACTGAGCTTCCGGGACGCGTGGCCGGGTACCGTTACGCCGACGTGCGACCACAGGTCAACGGCATCATTCTGAAGCGGCTGTTCGTCGAGGGCAGCGAGGTCAAGGCGGGACAGCAGCTCTACCAGATCGACCCGGCCCCCTATCAGGCCAGTTACGACAGCGCCGTCGCGGCGGATGTTTCCGCGCGTGCACTCTGGGAACGCTACAAACCGCTGGCCGAAGCGAATGCAGTCAGCAAACAGGACTACGACAACGCCGTGGCCTCGCACCTCCAAGCGCAGGCGGCGGTGGAAACGGCCCGCATCAATCTGATCTACACCCGGGTGCTGTCTCCGATCTCGGGACACATCAGCCGGTCGGCGATTACAGAAGGCGCGCTGGTCACGGCCAATCAAGCCACCGCGATCGCCAACGTCCAACAGCTCGACCCGGTGTACGTGGACGTGACCCAACCCATCACGACCCTGCTGCGCTTGAAAAGCGAGGCCGCCGCCGGACTGCTCAAGCAAAACGAGGCAGGCAAGACCCAGGTGCGGCTACGGCTGGAAGATGGCACCGACTACGCCCACCCCGGCACACTGGAGTTCACCGAGGTGACGGTGGACCAGGGCACGGGCTCGGTCACGCTGCGTGCGCTGATTCCCAATCCCGAGCGGTTACTCCTGCCGGGTATGTTCGTGCGCGAAGTGATTCAGGAAGGCGTGCGTCAGGGTGCCGTGCTGGCCCCGCAGCAGGGCATCAGCCACGATCAGAAGGGTCAGCCCAATGCACTCGTGGTGGGTCCGGACAATACCGTGGAGCTGCGCACCGTCGTGACCGATCGCGCGATCGGCGATCAATGGTTGGTGTCCTCGGGGCTCAAACCCGGGGACCGCGTCATCGTTGAGGGGATCCAGTCGGCGAAGCCCGGCGCCAAGGTGGCGCCCGAAGAATACCGGCCGGCGGATTCGAAGGCGGCGCAACCGCCACCCCCGGCCGCTGAAGGTCCCGCAAAGTAGGCGCCGGCCATGGTCAACTTTTTTATCGACCGCCCGGTTTTTGCCTGGGTAATCGCCATCGTCATCATGCTGATGGGCGCACTCGCCATCACGACGCTGCCAATCGCGCAGTATCCGAGTATCGCGCCACCTGCCATTTCCATTCAGGTGACCTATCCAGGCGCCTCCGCCGACACTGTGCAGAGCGCCGTTACCCAGGTCATCGAGCAGCAGTTGAGCGCCATCGATCACCTGCTTTATTTCGGCTCCGAAAGCGATGCCGACGGCAGCATGACCATCACGCTGTACTTCGAGCAGGGCACGAATCCCGATATCGCCCAGGTGCAAGTGCAGAACAAGCTGCAGCTCGCCACGCCGCTCTTGCCGGTCGAAGTGCAGCAGGAGGGGCTGCGCGTCGCCAAGGCCACCCGCAATTTCCTGCTCGTGATCGGCTTCTACTCGTCCGATGGATCGATGAGCAGCGAGGACGTGAGCGACTACATCGCCTCATACGTACAGGATCCGATTAGCCGCACAGCCGGGGTCGGTGACTTTCAGCTCTTCGGCACCCAGTACGCGATGCGCATCTGGCTGGATCCGGCGAAGCTCAATAACTATGGGTTGACACCGACGGACGTCAACGCCGCGCTGCAGGTGCAGAACCTGCAGGTTCCCTCCGGGGAGCTGGGGGGCCTGCCCTCCGTGAAGGGACAGCGCCTCCACGCCACCATCATCGGCCCCGAACGTCTCACCAGTGCGGAGGCGTTCGGGCGCGTGCTGCTCAAGGTGAACACCGACGGCTCGCAGGTGCGGCTCCGGGACGTCGCGCGCATCGGCCTCGGCGCCGAGAGCTATTCCATCTACACCGAGTACAACGGCAAGCCCGCGGCGGGCCTGGCGGTGAAGCTCGCTCCCGGTGCGAATGCTCTGGACACGGCCAAGGCGGTACGCGCGACCATGGACAAGCTGGCGCCGTTCTTCCCGCACGGCCTCACGCTCGTTTATCCGTATGACACCACGCCCTTCGTGCGCGTCTCCATCGATGAGGTCGTCAAGACGCTGTTCGAGGCGATCGTGCTGGTATTTCTGGTGATGTACCTGTTCCTACAGAACTTCCGGGCCACGCTGATCCCAACCATCGCCGTCCCCGTGGTGCTGTTGGGCACCTTCGGCGTACTCGCCGCCGCGGGATTCTCGATCAACACGCTGACCATGTTCGGCATGGTGCTCGCTATCGGTCTTTTGGTGGACGATGCGATCGTCGTCGTGGAAAACGTCGAGCGGGTGATGGACGAGGAGAAGCTCTCACCGAAGGATGCGACGCGACGCTCGATGACCGAGATCACCGGTGCGCTGGTCGGCATTGCGCTGGTGTTATCGGCGGTGTTCCTGCCCATGGCCTTCTTCGGCGGCTCTACGGGCGTCATCTACCGTCAGTTCTCCATCACTATCGTTTCGGCCATGACCCTGTCGGTGATCGTCGCGCTCATTTTCACGCCGTCATTGTGCGCGACGCTCCTCAAGCGGCGGGTCACAGAGGCTCACGAGCGCGAGCGAGGCTTCTTCGGCTGGTTCAATCGCGGCTTCAACCGGATGAATCGCGGCTACGAACGCGGAGTCACCCATGTCACAGGTCGCAGGCGGCGCTACCTCGTGGTGTATGTGCTCATTGTCGTGGCGATGGGCCTGTTGTTCGTGCGCGTGCCGACATCCTTCCTGCCGGATGAGGATCAGGGCATTTTGTTCGTTCAGGTGGTGGCGCCGCCGGGCGCAGCGAGTGAGCTGACGCAGCAGGCACTCAATGAGGCGCGCGACTACTTCCTCAAGGATGAGAAAGATCTCGTGAGCGGCGTGTTCACCGTCAACGGCTTCAGCTTCGGCGGCCACGGGCAGAATGCCGGTCTCGTATTCGTCCGCCTGAAGGATTGGTCGCAGCGCCCGGGGGCAAAGAACTCCGTGTTTGCCCTGGCGGGGCGCGCCAACCAGCGCTTCCACCAGATCCGGGGAGCGTTCGTAGTCGCATTCGCACCGCCGGCCGCGCTCGAACTCGGCAACGCCACGGGATTTGACTTCGAGCTGGAGGATCGCGGCAACCTCGGCCATGCGGCGCTGATGCAGGCGCGCGGTCAGCTGATGGGGATCGCGAGCAAAGACCCGGCGATCGGCTCGATACGGCCGAACGGCCTCGCTGATGAGCCGCAGTACAAGCTCGACATCGACTGGGAAAAGGCGAGCGCTCTCGGCGTTTCGATCGGGACCATCAACGATGCACTCGGCGCCGGCTGGGGATCGGCTTTCGTCAATCAGTTCGTCGACCGCAACCGCGTCAAGCGGGTGTTCCTGCAGGGCGAAGCTGACTCGCGCATGCTGCCGCAGGACTTGGGTCTCTGGTATGTGCGCAACGGTGCGGGTCAAATGGTGCCCTTCTCGACCTTCGCCTCGGCGCACTGGATCGAGGGCTCGCCCAAATTGGAGCGCTACAATGGCACACCCGCGCTCGAATTCCTGGGCGCCCCAACACCCGGCAAAAGCACCGGGGAAGCGCTCAAAGCGATGGAGGCGGCGGTGGCGAAGCTGCCCAAGGGCGTGGGCTACGAGTGGACCGGCCTCTCTTACGAGGAGGTACGCTCGGGCTCGCAGGCGCCGGCGCTGTACGCCATCTCGCTCACCGTCGTGTTTCTGTGCCTCGCCGCGCTGTACGAGAGTTGGTCGATACCTTTCTCGGTGATGTTGGTGGTGCCGCTCGGCATCATCGGCACCATCACCGCCACGCTCTGGCGCGGACTTGGTAACGACGTCTTCTTTCAGGTGGGCCTGCTCACCACTGTGGGACTCTCGGCCAAGAACGCGATTTTGATCGTCGAGTTCGCGTTGGAAAACCACGCGCGCGGCATGCATCTGATCGAGGCGACCGTCGCGGCGGCCCGCCAGCGCCTGCGGCCGATCCTCATGACCTCGATGGCCTTCATCCTTGGCGTGCTGCCGCTGGCGATCGCCACCGGCGCGGGCGCCGGCGGGCGCATCGCCATCGGTACCGGCGTGATCGGCGGCATGGTGACGGCCACGGTGCTTGCCGTGTTCCTCGTACCGGTGTTCTTCGTCAGCGTGCGCTCAGTGTTCCGGGGCGGCGCGCGCGCAGCACCAACGGCACAGAGCTCCGCTGCGCAC
>DATNKO010000006.1:0-20704 GCA_035603345.1 Steroidobacteraceae bacterium
GCATCTGCAGCAGCGCGGTCAGGATAGCGGCCAGCAGCGGTACGGCGATCAGCACCAGACCGGTGAGCATCAGCCCGCTCAGTGACTTAGGTCGCCCCCATCGCATAGGCGGCATTCTACCGGGCGGGTGCCCGGTCCGCCTCTCGGACGCCAGAGCGGCTCAAGGGGCTGGTTCCTCATGAAACCCGACGTCAATCGAGCGCGATCATTGGTGCAGCGCAGGATGGTGACGATTAGTTTTTCTGTCACGCGAGTGACACGGGCTTAGCCGATAGGTCTAGAGTTGCTTGCCGAATAACACGTCTTATTGCCTTCGGAAGTCCAAACGCAATTGGGGGGACGCTCCATGGCTGCCATCCACTCGTTCAGGCAGATTGCTCTGGCCACGCTCCTGTGCCTGCTCGGCCTTCTGGCCATTGCGCCGCCGGCGCATGCGCAACTTTCGCTGTCCATCGATCAGCCCGACCAGGTTGCTTCTCCGGGAAGCACGGTGAACTTCACCGGCACCATTACCAACACCACCGGGTTTGACCTGGACGCCGCGACTGAGCTGTTCGTGAACGTCTTCAACTACGATCCCACCGTATTCAATCCGCCTCCCGAGCAGCTCCTCGGCACGCCCGACTTCACCCTCCTCGACGGGACCACGTCACCCGACGTGCAGCTCTTCGACATCGACCTCGCTTCCTCGGCGAGCCCTGCAGGTTCGCCTTACCTCGCTGATGTGACGATATCGGACATTTTTGGAGACCTGAGCAACGATGTAACGATCGCCATAAACGTCCCGGTCCCGGAGCCCGGATCGCTCTGGCTGCTGCTCGGCGCGCTTGCCCTCGGGATCGGCTTTGGCCACCGCCGAACCAGACTCAAACCCTTCGGTCGGTTGCCGCTCCGCTCGTCCTTGGCCGCAAGCGCGCTTCTCTTTATGGGATTCATGGGATCGGCCCAGGCTGCGGTTACACCTGTGCAGCTCTTGACGCTGAACGGTGCCACGTCGGTCTGGAGTAGTGATCCGACCAAGGTGGGGGTGGAGCTGCAGATCGGCAACACCGGGAGTGCCGCCGCGAACAGTGTGAGCGTGACTTCCGTTGCGGTGAGCGGCGGCTCGTTCAGTGGTCCTGCAACGCTCCCGATCGCTCTCGGAACGATCAATGCCGACGACGACGCGATGCTCGACATGGTGATCACCGTTCCGGTGACCAACGGCTCGACGGCCTATCGGCTGACGATTTCCGGTACCTATTCGTACTCCGGAGCGGCGTACGGCTTCACACTCAACTGGGCCGTCATTCCTAATTCCGCCGGGCCCGCCACCATTGCGTCGCAGAGCGGCATTGCCACGATTCAGAACCCGAGCCTTGTGTCATATCCGCCGGCGCCCACGCAACCCTCGTTTGAACCCAACGCTGAAACACCAGATTTCATTCCTATCGGGCCCCCGAATACGGTGTTCCCTCCCACCCCGACCGGGACCCAGATCGGCACCTCTGCGGGCAGTCCGTCGGTCCAGATACCGGTCAATAACACTCATTACAACGGCGCCGGTGTGCCGCCCGATCCCAACGCGACCGCGACCGGGGGCGGCGTGGTGCTCGCCACCTACAACACCGGCATCGCCTATTCCGTAGACGGCGGCGCTACCTTTACCGACGTCAATACTTTCGCCGCGGTGCCGGGCCAACCCTCGCGCACTTCCTTCTTCCCTCAGAGCGATGGCGGCTTGTGCTGCGACCAGATTGTGGTCTATCTGCCTAAGCAGAACATCTTCGTCTGGAGCGAGCAGTATTGGCCGATCACCTCGGGTAGCACGATCACCCAGCCCGATCGGGAGCGGATCGCCTGGGCCACGCCTGCCGCGATCAAGGCAAACTTCTATAACGCCTGGACCTATATTGACCTCACTGCCAACAGCTCCAGCGTCTCCAGCGGGCTAGGCACTGCCAACAACGAGTGGGTCGACTATCCGGATCTCGCCTGGTCAGACACCTATCTTTATTTCGACGTTGATCATGGATTTCCGCAGCCCGGCAAGGTCTATACCGGCCAACGCATCGTAGCTCGCTTGTCGTTGGCCGATATGATCAATCCTTCGGCGACAGTCGTGCATTACAGCTACGCTTTGCTCACGGGATCCAACGGCCTCAACAAGGATCACGCCGCGCAAATGGCGCCCGGCCAGATGGTCCTGGCCTCTCTGGACAACTCCAGCACGTTGCGGGTGTTCACCTGGAACGACTCGGACAGCTCGATCACCAATACGACGGTTGGAATCACCCAGATCAACCAGGGATCGAACTACACCTCGATCGCTCCCGACGGCAGCAACTGGGTGGGCGTATCCTTCCCGGGCAACATTACCGGCGCGACCTACCGCACGGTGTTCGGCCCGCAGGATCAATACATCTTTGCATTCGATGCCGGCGTCAACGGCAGCGGCAGGCCCCGGTCTTACGTGCGGCTGGAGACACTGACGCCTTCGGGGAGCGGGTACAGCGTCGTCGCGGAATACGACATCTTCAACCCCAACTACGCCTTTGCCATGGCCGGTCTCGGCACAGACAACAGCGCTGAGATCGGCATCACTCTCGCGGTCGGCGGCGGAACCGTTGGCTATCCTCAGGACTCGGTAGGGTTCATGGACGACTTTGTCGTCTATCAGGTGACTTCGAGCAACGCGACCCAGACCGTGCGCTTCGGCGATTACTTTGGCGCGAAATACATCGCCGGCAGCAACGAACAGTTTGCGGCGGAGGCCTATGACGTGATCCTGAACGGGACGAGCGGCACCTGTGCGACGGTGGGTTGCAGCGCCAATATGCGCTACGTTCAGTTCGGCCGACCGCCGCCGTCGGGCATACAGTAAAAGTCCGCTGCGAGGGGTTCGAACCCTACCAGGGGTTGCGCAGCAGCCGCTCCTCCCAGGCCAGTGCGCTGCGCACGATGGTGTCGAGATCGTCGAGCCGCGGCCGCCAGCCGAGCTCCCTGCGGATGCGGTCCGCCTGCGCCACGACCATCGGGGGATCCCCGGCACGGCGGCCGTGCTCGCGTATGGTGAGGCGCTTGCCCGCCGCCCGCTCGACGCTCGCCAGCACCTCGCGGACGCTGTAGCCGTGCCCGTAGCCGACGTTGAGCGTCGCCGAGGCGCCACCGCCGCGCAGGTAGGCGAGGGCATCGAGATGGGCGGCGGCGAGGTCCGTGACATGCAGGTAGTCGCGCACTCCGGTGCCGTCGGCAGTCGGGTAGTCGGTACCGAAGATCGAGACCTCGGCGCGCTTGCCGACCGCAGCCTCGCACGCGATCTTCAGGAGCAGCGTCGCGTTCGGCGTCGCCTGGCCGATGCGACCGGTGGGATCGGACCCCGCGACGTTGAAGTAGCGCAGCGCGACGTACCTGAGTGCGCTGGCCGAGGCCAGGTCCCGCAGCATCCACTCCGACATGAGCTTGGAGGTGCCATAAGGGTTGATGGGCGCGGTCGGAGTTGTCTCGGCAGCGATGCCGCCCTCCGGGAAGCCGTAGACCGCGGCCGTGGAGGAGAACACGAAGTGCTTGACGCCGGCCTCGATGCAGCACTCGAGCAGCGAGCGCGTGGAGCCGGTGTTGTTGCCGTAGTATTTCAGCGGCTCGCGCACCGATTCGGGAACGATGGTGTAGGCCGCAAAGTGCATCACGGTGTCGACGCCATGACTGCGCAGCGTCTCGAGCACGGTGGCGCGATCGCCCACCCCGGCGATCACGAGCGGAGCGTCGAGCACCGCCTGGCGGAAGCCGCGCGACAGGTCGTCGAGCACCACCACGCGCTCGCCGCGCTCACGCAGCTCGAGCGCGACGTGACTGCCGATGTAACCGGCACCGCCGGTGACTAAGATGCTGCCGGAGCCCACTTGCCCCTATGGTAACCAAAACTCCGGATCCGCAGCCGTTCGCGGGCCTGACGCCCGAGGTGGTGCTCGATGCCGCCGCGGCCGTCGGCCTCGGGCCCGACGGGCGGATGTTCGCGCTCAACAGCTACGAGAACCGCGTTTACCAGCTCGGGACGGACGACCGGCAGCTGGTGCTGAAGTTCTACCGCCCGGCCCGCTGGAGCGATGCGCAGATCACCGAGGAGCATCAATTTACCGCGCAGCTGGCGGCAGCCCAGCTCGCAGTCAGCGCGCCGCTCGTGATCGATGGGCAGACGCTGCTGCGCTACCACGAGTTCCGCTTCGCGGCCTTTCCCTGGATGCGCGGCCGCCCGCCGGAGCTCGATGCGCCCGAGGCCCGGCAGATGCTCGGCAGGAGCCTCGCGCGGCTGCACCAGGTCGGCGCGCAGGCCGCCTTCAGCGTGCGGCCGCGCATCGATGTCGAGCGGCTCGGCTGGCACGCCCGCCGCCAGGTGCTCGCGAGCGCGCTGCTCCCCGAGGCGCTGCATGAGCGGTACGCCGCGGTGAGCGCAGCGCTCCTCGAGCAGGTGAGCGAGAGTTTCAGCGCCGCCGGCGCGCTGCGTGAGATCCGCATTCACGGCGACTGCCACCTCGGGAATCTTCTCTGGGACGAGCACGGTCCGGTGTTCGTCGACCTCGACGACTGCGCGACCGGCGTGCGTGTGCAGGATCTGTGGATGCTGCTCTCCGGCTCACCCCCCGAGCAGCAACGGCAGTGGAGTGAGCTCCTCGAGGGCTACCTGCAGTTCGGGGATCTGGACTTCCGGGAGCTGCGCCTCATCGAGCCGCTGCGCTCGCTCCGCATGCTGCACCACGCGGCCTGGGTGACCCACCGCTGGCGCGATCCGGCCTTTCCCCGGGCGTTCCCGTGGATGGGAGAGCCCCGCTACTGGGAGGGGTATCTGCAGGACCTCGTGGAGCAGATCGACGCCATCCAGGATCCGCCGCTCCTGCAGGGCAGGTAATTGGCAGCACGCGGGAAGCCTTCACGCCTCCAGAAATGCCAAGCACGCCGTGCCCGAGGGGGTGTGATCGGGGTATCGTGGCGCCCCATGCGGACCCTCACCCGATGCGCCGCCATCGTCCTTGCGGCAGGCTTAGCTCTCGCCGGCTGTGGTTCGGGCAAATCGCCCATCGGGCCGATGGTGGCCAGGCATCCGCCGCCCCTCAAGAAGCCTGTCGTGCAGGGACCGAAGCTCCCCAACGACATGGTGGCTGCGGTCGGCGATGCGAGGCCCGGCGCAGCGCGAGTCTCGCTCCGGTTCGACCTGCGCGCGCGCCCACAGGTAGCCCGGCCGCTCGACGTGGACCTGGTGATCCTGCCATCGGCAGGTCTCGACCGGGTCTACGGCAAGGTCGAGGCGAGCGACGGGCTCGAGCTCGTGAGCGGCCCCGATATTGCCCCGACCGACAAGCCGCCGGCCGAGGACGTCCCCATTTCCCGCAGCATCCGGGTCGTGCCCCAGCGCGAGGGGGTGCTCACCCTTCGGGCAACCGTCTTTGCCGACTCCGGCGGAGTGCCGTCCAGCCAGACGTTTTCCATTCCGCTGATTGCCGTTGCCGGAGAAGCAACAGTCGGGCCGCCGCCCCCCGGGACCGCCGGCACCGCCTCTTCGGACGCGCCCGCTCGCCCCGCGCAGAGCTCGGCCCCAGCCACCCAGTAGCGAGGGCTCCGACCCTCTCATTCGGGGTGTTGCCGGCACCCGACAGCCTAATTAAGTCAAATAGTTACATTTGACTCCTAGCAGCTTTCTATAAGTAACACAAACCCTGTAAAGTGGGTTTGCGAACCGGCGCACAGTTCGCGAATAATGACCCTCGCAATAAGAGGGATAGAGCCGGGCATGGAAGAAGCAAGCCGGATGAATGTCGCGTTAGT
This sequence comes from Steroidobacteraceae bacterium, assembly GCA_035603345.1. GTDB lineage: Bacteria > Pseudomonadota > Gammaproteobacteria > Steroidobacterales > Steroidobacteraceae > 13-2-20CM-66-19. Next base: position 5,800 of record DATNKO010000006.1, read on the forward strand.
CCAGAAGTTATTCCCCAGGACTGACTTCGCCATTGCCGCGTCGGGCCTGTCGACGATGCAGACTTTTGCGCCGGCGGTGATTGCAGTCGGCTCGCTCTACGGTCTGCTCGGGGCGTTTGACGTCACGCCGGGCTCTTACTTTCATTCCATGGCGCTCGTCGTGGCGCTGCTTGCCATCACGGTGCTGCGCATGCCGCGGACCGCGACCAGTCAGTTGTTCGGCGGAAATTTCGCCGTGGTCATCGCAGTCAGCGTGCGCTGGCTGGTCGTGCTGGCGGTGTTGTTTGCGCTCGGCTACGTGTCGCATGTCTCCCTGCACTATCCGCGGCGCGTGATACTCACCTGGGCGGTCCTCACCCCGGCGCTCATCATCGCCACGACGGTGGGGCTGCAGGCGCTGCTGCGCCGCATGCTCGGGGCCCCTGCCAACGCCCGCAAGGCGGTGATCGCCGGCTGCACCGACTCGAGTATCGCGCTCGCAAGACGGCTGCGCGATCACAACGAGTTCTGCATCTCGATCGCCGGCTTCTTCGATGATCGCGGGCGCGAGCGTCTCAAGGTGAACGGCGAAGTGGCGCTGCTCGGTACGCTGGCCGACATGCCGGATTTCGTGCGGCGCAATGGCATCGAGGTGGTCTTCGTGGCGCTGCCGATCCGGCCCGTGACCCGCGTCATGGAGCTGGTGGATGAGCTGCGCGACTCGACCGCATCGATGTACTACCTGCCGGACATTCATGTGTTCGATCTCATCCAGTCGCGCGGCGAAGTGCTCGACGGCATCCCGGTGATCTCGATGTGCGAGACGCCGTTCCAGGGGCAACGCGCGGCGGCCAAGCGTCTCACCGACCTGCTGCTCACCCTGCCGCTGCTGCTGCTGATCTCGCCCGTGATGCTCGCGATCGCGCTCGCCGTGCGGCTCTCGTCCCCGGGGCCGGTGGTGTTCCGGCAGCGCCGCTACGGCCTCAACGGCGAGCAGATCACGGTCTACAAATTCCGTACCATGACGGTGCTCGAGGACGGCCCGGTGACCGAGCAGGCGAGCCGCGAGGATGCACGCTTCACCCGCGTGGGCCGGTTCCTGCGCCGCTACTCGCTCGATGAGCTGCCGCAGCTGATCAACGTGCTGCAGGGGCGCATGAGTCTCGTCGGTCCGCGCCCGCACACGGTCGCGCACAACGAGACCTACAGAAAACTCATCAAGGGTTACATGCTGCGCCACAAGGTGCTGCCCGGGATCACCGGTCTTGCGCAGGTGAACGGCCTGCGCGGCGAGACGCGCGAGCTCGAGCAGATGGAGGCGCGGGTGCGCTTCGACCTCGAGTATCTGCGCTGCTGGTCGCTCGAGCTCGATCTGGAGATTCTCGCCCGCACCGCCGTGCGGGTGCTCAACGACTCCAAGGCGTTCTGATGTGACGTGAATTCCACCCCTGCCTTGCGGCGCTGGGCCGCGTTGACCGCGGCGGCGTGCGCGCTTGGGGCCGGACCCCTTCAGTACCTCGATGAGACGACCGGCGCGACGGTCGCGGCCGTCGGCCGGCCGCTCGTGTTTGCGCATGAGCGTTCGACCTTGGGCCGCGATCTGGTGACGCTGGCCGCAGCGGCGGTCGATCAGAGCGGCAAGGTGAGTTACATCCTGGTCGCCTACTTCTGGTCGACGGGTGTACCTGTTGACCGGCCGATTGCTCCTGACCGACTGATCCTGCAGGCCGACGGTCAGCGCATCGGGCTCGCCCGGCTCAGTCAGTCCGCCCACGATGCCGGCATCGGCCAGCCCGTGCACCACCCACCTTTCGGCACGGCAACGCCCTACGCGTACGCGATCGACCTGCCGACCGTGCAGCGCATTGCTGCATCGCGTGACCTGGAGCTGTATCTCCAGGGCGACAGCGCACAGGCGGCCTACCGACTTCTCGAGGACGGGCGCAGGTCGCTTGAGGACTGGGTGCGCTTCCTCGGTGAGCACCCCCTCTGACTTAGGACTCCTGTCCTCTAGTCCCACCAAAAACGCGAGCAGCTTCACGGGTGCCTCGAGGGGGCGCCCGTATGATCTCGTTGGGGCCAATAGAACGACTTATGTCAAATACCCAGACCGTGCGTACGCTCGCCGACCCCGAGGAGGCGACGCCAGGCGCGACCACGACGCTGGTCAGGGCGGACTCAAAAGCGGACAGGCTTCCCGAGCTTCACCCGCAGCTCATGGCGCAACTGCGGGAACTGCAGCTGCGCACCGGCAAAGCGACCCCCGACGTCGCCATGCTGCTGCGTCTCATCAATTCCCACTATCAGACCATGGAGGGCGAGCGCCGCGGCGTCGCCGAGTCCATGCGGCTCATGGCGGACGAGGCCCGGGCGCTCGCGCTCGAGGCGCGCGAGCAGAGCTCCGAGCGACTGCAGGTCATTCTCGATCACATCAAGGACGTGGTGCTGGCGCTCGATGAGCAGGGCGTGGTCCGCACCTTCAATCCGACCGGCGAGCGCGTCTTCGGGTTCGAGGAGGCCGAAGTCGTCGGCCGGTGCGTCGATACGCTGATCCCGGCGCTCGCTACGGCGGGCGAGAGCGTCCCCGAAGCGCTCCAGCGGCTCGCCGCCGCTCTCGGCGACACGGCGCTCGACCTCGCGGCACGCGAGCTCACGGCGCGCCGCAAGGACGGCACGGAATTTCCCGCCGAGATTGCCGTCAGCCGCGCGCCGATGTCGAGCCGCGAGATGTTCGTGCTGTGCCTGCGCGACATTACCGAGCGGCGCCAGTCCGAGCAGGCGATGCGCGAGAGCGAGGCGCGCTACCGGCTGCTCGTCGACCACGCACCCGATGCCATCGTGGTGCTGGACGTGGCGAGCGGGTGCTTCATCGACGCCAACGACAAGGCGCAGAAGCTCTTTGGGCTCGAGCGGGCGCGGCTGTTCGAGGTGGGTCCGGGGGACTTGAGTCCCGAGCGCCAGCCCGACGGAGCGCTGTCCGCCGAGCGCGCCCGCAGCTTCATCAGCCGCTGCCTGGCTGGCGAGCCCCAGGTGTTCGAGTGGGTGCATCGCAACTCCGCGGGCCGCGAGCTCATGTGCGAGGTGCGCCTCGTCGGCCTGCCGAGCGGCGGCCGGCAACTGGTCCGCGGCAGCATCGCCGACATCTCCGAGCGCAAGCGCAGTGAGCGCCTCGCCGCCAGCGAGCGCGAGGTGTTCGAGCAGATGACGCGCACTGCGCCACTGCCGCACGTGCTCGGCTCCATCACCCGTCTGGTCGAGTCGGCGGGCGTCGGTACGCTGGCGGCGGTCAGCGTGCTCGAGGAGAGCGGCCGGGCCTTCGCCTACATGATCGCACCCGAGCTGCCTGCAGCGCTCCGTACCGCGCTCGCGCGCGCCAGCGTCGACATCCGCAACGGCTCGTGCGCTGCGGCGGTGTATCTCGGCCGCCAGGTGCTGGTGGCGGACATCGGCGCCGACCCCTGCTGGCTCGAGCCGCGCGCCGCGGCGCTCGGCGCGGGTCTCACGGCCGCCTGGTCGACGCCCATCAAGGCGGCGGGCGGCAAAGTGCTGGGCTCGCTCGGGGTCTTTTGCGCCGAGCCGGGTCTGCCCTCGCCCGCGGAGTCGCAGATCATGGCGCGCGCCGCGCAGCTCGCCGGCATCGCCATCGAGCGGCGCCTCGCCGAGGAGGCGCTGCGCTCGAGCGAGGCGAAATTCCGCGGCCTGTTCGAGAGCATCGCCGAAGGCGTCTACCAGAGCGGGCGCGACGGCCGGCTGCTGTCGGTCAACCGCGCGTTCGCGTCCATGCTCGGCTACGCAAGCCCCGAGGAGCTGTGCGCGGTGGCGGAGGCGACCGCGCTCTACTGGGATCCGGCCGACCGAGCCGAGTTCACGCGGCGCGTGGAGTCGGAAGGCGAGATCCGCGACGCCGAGTTCCTCATGCGCCGCCGCGACGGCCAGCAGATCGTGGTGCTGGAGAATGCGCGCCCGATGCGCGACAGCGCCAACCGCATCATCGGCTACGAGGGCACGATTGCCGAGATCACCGAGCGCAAGCGCGCCGAGCAGGCGGTGTTCGCCGAGAAAGAGCGCGCGCAGGTCACGCTGCAGTCGATCGGCGATGCGGTGATCACCACCGACGCCGCCGGTTGCATCGAGTACATCAATCCGGTGGCCGAGCGGCTCACCGTCTGGAGTCTCCAGGAGGCGCGCGGTCAGCCGATCGGCGCGGTGCTGCGTCTGCTCGACGAGCGCACCCGCGAGCCGGTCGAGAACTCCCTCGCCGGCGCCCTGGGGCGCGGGGAGGTCGGCTCGGCGAGCGATCAATCGGTGCTGATCACTCGCACCGGCAACGAGGTCGCAATCCAGGAATCGGCGGCGCCGATCCGCGACCGCCAGGGCAAGGTCATCGGCGCCGTGGTCGTGTTCCACGACGTGACCCGCGAGCGGCGGCTGAAGCGCGCGCTCGCCTACCAGGCGAGCCACGACGCACTCACCGGGCTGATCAATCGGCGCGAGTTCGACAACCGCCTGCACGCCGCGCTCGGATCCGCGCAGCGCGGCGAGGGCGTCCATGCGCTGCTCTACATCGACCTCGACCAGTTCAAGGTTGTGAACGACACCTGCGGTCACCAGGCGGGCGACCGCTTGCTGCGCGACCTCACCGGCCTCTTGCAGACGCGGGTGCGCACCTCCGACACCATCGCGCGCCTCGGCGGCGATGAGTTCGGCGTGCTGCTCGAGGGCTGCACGCTCGAGCAGGCCTCGCGCATCGCCGAGGCGATCCGCCAGGCGATCCGTGATTTCCGCTTCGTATGGGGCGCGAGCACACTGTCGGTGGGCGCCAGCATCGGCATCGTGCAGATCCGCGCCCAGACCGAGAACGTCGCCGCCGTGATGAGCGCCGCCGACCTCGCCTGCTACGCGGCCAAGGACGCCGGCCGCAACCGCATTCACGTTTATGACGCCGACGGGGTGTCGAACCGCCACCGCGAGATGCAGTGGGTCGGGCGCGTCACGCGCGCCGCCGAGGACAACCGCCTGGAGCTTTACTTTCAGCCGATCGTGCCGCTCGGCGCCGGGCACGAGCGCCCGTTCTATGAGCTCACCGTGCGGCTGCGCGAGGACGGCGGCGCGCTGGTGCCGCCGTCGGAGTTCATTCCGGCGGCCGAGCGCTACAACGTCATGTCGGTGATCGACCGCTGGGTGGTGGCGCGCGCCGTCGAGCTGCTGCGCCAGCGCCTGCAGCGGGGCGAGCCGCTGCCGCTGCTCGCGGTCAACCTGTCGGGGACCTCCCTCAACGAGCAGTCGTTCGTCGACTTCGTGCTGCAGAGCGTCGGCGAGCCGGCGGTGGCCGCGGCGCTGTGCTTCGAGATCACCGAGACTGCCGCGGTCATGAGCCTGTCGAACGCCCGCTATCTCATGAGCGAGCTGAAGGCGCGCGGCTGCAAGTTCTCGCTCGACGATTTCGGCACCGGCGTGTCGTCATTCGTCTACCTGAAGACCCTGCCGGTGGACTATCTGAAGATCGACGGCCAGTTCGTCAATCACGTCGCCCAGGACCCGGTGAACCGCAGCATGGTGGAGGCAATCGCCAAGGTCGGGCGCGCGCTCGGCATCGCGACCGTGGCCGAGTGCGTCGAGAGTCAGGCCGTGCTGGAGGAGCTCAGGCGCATCGGGGTCGAGCTCGCGCAGGGCTTCCACCTCGCGAGACCGCTGCCGATCGCACAGCTGCCGGTGTAAACGCCGCGGCAGTCGCCCCCGCGGCTCGGGCTTCGTCCCCCGGGGCGCACATTGGTCCCGCGGGCGGCTAGAATGCGCGCCTCTCGTACCGCCCGTGGGAGCACCGTGCGCAACCCCTTTCGCGTCCTCGGCCATGTCGCCGGCCTGTGCGTCGCGCTGTTTCCGCTTTTGTGCGCACACGCCTGGGGCGCGGCGCCCGGCCGTGACCGCGGCGACGAGCAGGTCGCGACTGAGCTGCGCGATGCGGCGCTCGGCGGCGAAGACATGGCCTGGGAATGGGTGAGTGAGCTCACCACCCGCTTCGGCCCGCGTCCGGCGGGCTCGGCGAGTGAGCTGCAGGCCGCCGAGTGGGCGGTGAAGCGACTGAAGGCGCTCGGCCTCGAGAACGTGCATCTCGAGACCTTCCCGCTGACCGCGTGGGTGCGCGGCGTCGACTCGGCGCAGATCGTCGCACCGGCGCCGCAACCGCTCGCCGTGGCCGCGCTCGGCGGTTCGCCGCCGACGCCAGTCGGCGGGCTCGAAGGCGCGGTGGTCGAGTTTCCGACCTTCGGCGACCTGAAGTCGGCGCCCCCCGCATCCCTCACCGGCAAGATCGCCTTCGTCGACCAGCGCATGGTGCGCATGCAGGACGGCTCGGGCTACCCGCTCGCCGTTGCGGCCCGGACCGACGGGCCGGCGGAGGCCGCCAAGCGCGGCGCGATCGCCTTCCTGCTGCGCTCGGCCGGCACCGACAGCAATCGCATTCCCCACACCGGCACCGCGAGTTACGTCGACGGGCGGGTGCCCGTGCCCGCGTTCGCGCTCTCCGCTCCCGATGCCGATCAGCTCGAGCGGCTCAAGGCGCTGGGTGAGACGGCGCGCGTGCGGCTGGTCTCGACCGCCTCCTACGTGCACGATGCGCACTCGCAGGACGTGGTCGCTGACATCCGCGGCCGCGAGCATCCCGACGAGGTGGTGCTGCTCGGCGCCCACCTCGACAGCTGGGACCAGGGGACCGGAGCGATCGACGACGGCGCCGGCACCGCGATCATCGTCGCAGCAGCGAACCTGATTCGCAATCTCCCCGAGCGGCACCCGCGCCGCACGGTGCGTGTCGTGCTGTTCGGCTCCGAGGAGGTGGCGCAGCCGGTGGCGCCGTTCGGCGCCTTCGGCGGTCATGCCTATGCCGACAACCACAAGACGGAGCTCGCCCGCCACGTGCTCGCGGGAGAGAGCGATCTCGGCGCCGATCGCATCTACCGCCTGGCGCTGCCGCGCGCTGTGATCGACAGCGACTTCTCCAGGACCGTGTTCCGGGTGCTCGAGCCGCTCGACGTGCTGCCGGCCAAGGAACCGCCGGAGGATGCGGGCACCGACGTCGGCCCGTCGGTCGAGGCGGGCGTACCGGCCTTCCTCTTTTTCCAGGACGCCACGCGCTATTTCGACATCCACCACACCCCGGACGACACGCTCGACAAGATCGACCGCGAGCAGCTTGACCAGAACGTCGCCGCCTGGGCGGTACTGGTATGGCTGGCGGCCGATAGCGAGGTGGACTTCCGCGCGCACGCGCCCGCACACTGAGGCGTCATGACCGAGCAGGTGCTGATCTCGAGTGCGGACGGCGTGTGCGAGCTGCGCCTCAATCGCCCGGAGAAGCGCAACGCCATCACCTTCGCCATGTACGCGGCCCTCGCCGCGGGGCTGGCCGCTGCGGGCGCCGACACGCAAGTGCGCGCGGTGCTCATCTGCGGGGAGGGGCCGGGGTTTTGCGCCGGCAACGATCTGAACGATTTCCTCGACGGGCCGAAATTCAGCGCCGCGCACCCGGTCCTGGCGCTGCTGCGCGCGCTCGCGACCTTCGAGAAGCCGCTGCTGGCCGCGGTGCACGGGCAGACGGTGGGCATCGGCGTGACGCTGCTGCTGCATTGCGATCTGATTGTCGCGGCGCGCAACACGCTCTTCAGCCTGCCGTTCGTCAAGCTCGGGCTGGTGCCCGAGGCGGCCAGCTCGCTGCTGCTGCCGCGCCTCATCGGCGCGCAGCGCGCCGCGGAGCTGTTGTTTCTAGGCCAGCCGTTCGATGCCGCGACGGCGCACGCGCTGGGATTGGTGAATCGCGTGGTCGAGGACGACCGGCTGGCGCAGGAGGCGCGAGCGCTCGCGCGCAGCATCGCGCAGCAGCCGGGTGAGGCGCTGCTCGCGACCAAGCGGCTGCTGCGCGGTGATCCCACCGAGGTGCTGGCGCGCATCGAGGCGGAAGCGCGCGTGTTCGGCGCGCTGCTCGAGTCCGAGGAGTTTCGCGCCGGCGTGCGCGCGTTCCTCGCCCGGGGGCGCCCTTAGGGCCGCGCAGCCGTGGCCGTGTACTCGATCGACGGGCTGGTGCCGGTGGTCGACCCCGCCGCCTTCGTGCATCCGCAGGCCGTGCTCATCGGCGATGTGATCGTCGCGGCCGGCTGCTACGTGGGTCCCGGAGCATCGCTGCGCGGCGACTTCGGGCGCATCGTGGTGGGCAGGGGCTCGAACGTGCAGGACAACTGCATCCTGCATGCCTTTCCGGGCAAGGACACGCTGCTCGAGGATGACGCGCACATCGGCCACGGTGCGGTGCTCCATGGCTGCATCGTGCGGCGTGGCGCGCTCATCGGCATAGGCGCCATCGTCATGGACGACGCGGTGGTGGAGGAGGAGGCGATCGTCGGGGCCGCGAGCTTCGTGCCGGCGGCCTTCACCGTGCCGCGCCGCTCGCTCGCCATGGGCGTACCGGCGCGCGTGGTGCGCGAGCTGAAGCCCGAAGAGATCGCCTGGAAGGCCGAAGGCACGCGCGAGTACCAGGAGCTCGCCCGCCGCTCCCTGGCGACGCTGCGTGAGTGTCAGCCGCTCGCCGTGCCCGAGCCCGACCGCCCGCGCTACCGCGGCGGGGCGGCGGTTCCGCTGCACACCCTGCCGCGCAAGTAGCTCAGTCCTTCGGCGCCGGGTCCTCGGAGTCGGGGTTGAGCACGCCGAACAGCGCCGGAACGCAGGCGTAGAACAGGCGGATCTTCTCCGCCTTCACCAGCTCGAGCAGCTGGTGCGCCTGTTCGTCGCTGACGATGAACTCGACTTCCACGGTGAGGGTTCCTGCCAGCTCGAAGAAGCGGCTCTCGTGCAGCACGTGATGGCGGCCAAAACCCGCCATGGCGCGAAACGCCGAGCCGCCGGGGACGCCGAGCCGGTTCGCCTGCTCGAGCAACCATTCCCACACCAGCCGCCCGTGCAGGCGGTGGCCCTCGTGCACGTAGAATCTCAGGAACGAGCCTTGCATGCCTCAACTCCGCAGCCAGGCAACCGTGCCGATGCCGGCGAAGGTCATGATCAGCGACCCCAGCAAGTGCACCGCCGCGGCGCCGAGCGCCCACGACGCCCGACCCTGCTGCAGGAGGGTGACCACCTCCGCGGAGAAAGTCGAGAACGTGGTCAGCCCGCCGCAGAAGCCGGTGATGACGAACAGCCGCCACTCCGGGGCGAGCGCCGAGTAGCTCGCGAACAATGCGATCGCGAGTCCGATCACGTAGCCGCCGATCAGGTTGGCGGCGAGCGTGCCGGGGGGAATCGTCGTGAAATACGCATTCAGCCGCATCCCGAGCCACCAGCGCAGCAGCGCCCCGAGGCTCGAGCCGAGACTGACGGCGACGATTGCTTTCCACATAGGTCCGCGGTCCTTGTACCGGGGCGCGCGGCGCTGTGCAACGGTTGCAGTATGCTGTCGGCCCTCAAAGGGGAGCGCAGGGGGTACGGTCATGCGGTTTTCGAGTCCCGGTGTTGGGGTGTTGGTGGTGGCGGTAGTCGCGCTCGCCGGCTGCTCGCGCGAGTCGCCTCAGCAGACGCCCGATGCACAGCTGCGTGCCCTCTACACCGCCGAATGGCAGTGGCGCATGCAGCAGTTCGCCGAGGACGAGGACGACACCCGACCGGTCGCCGATCACCTGCCGAAGGTCGACCCGGCCTCGCAGGAGCTGCGACTGCAACGCTGGGAGGACACGCTCAAGCAGCTCGATGCCATTGCGCGCGCGAGCCTCTCGGTGCCGGAGCAGGTGAACTACGACATCTACCGCTTGCAGCTCCAGGGGCTGATCGCCAATCAGAAGTTCCGCGACTTCGAGATGCCGGCCAATTCTGACACCGCGTTCTGGACCAACCTCGGCTACACCGCGCGGCGGCCGTTCCGCACCCTCACCGACTACGAGCACTGGATCGCGCAGATGCGCGACATCCCGCGTTACTTCCACGAGGAAATGGACGAGATGCGCGCCGGTATGAAGCGCGGCTTCACGCCGCCGCGTGTCACCATGGAGGGCCGCGATTCATCGATCACCGCGGTGACCGAGGCGACGCCGGAGGCGAGCCTCTTCTACACGCCGTTCCGCGACATGGCGGGCATACCCCCCGCGCGACAGGCGAGCCTGCGGGCGCAGGCGGTCGCGGTCATCCACGACGTGGTGCAGCCGGCTTACGTCGAGCTGCTGAAGTTCATGCGCACCGAGTACGTTCCGGCGATGCGCACCACCGTCGCCGCTTCCGACCTGCCCGACGGCCGCAACTACTACCGCGCGAAAATCCGCGAGTTCACCACCCTCGATATGGATCCGGACGCCATCCATCAGCTCGGTGTCAGCGAGGTCGCGCGGCTGCACGAGGCGATGGTCGAGGAAATGCACGCCACCGGCTTCAAGGGCGATTTCCCGGCCTTTCTGAAGTTCCTGCGCACCGACCCGCGCTTCTACGCCAAGACTCCGCAGGAGCTATTGATGCGGGCGGCGTGGATCGCCAAGGTGTTCGACGGCAAGGCGGCGCAGTACTTCGGCTACCTGCCGCGGGCGCGCTTCACCATCAAGCCGGTGCCGCCCGACCTGGCGCCGTTCTACACCTCCGGCCGCGGCGGCCCCGGGGTGTATCTGCTCAACACCTACGATCTGCCGAATCGCCCGCTCTACAACCTGACGGCGCTCACGCTGCACGAGTCGGCCCCGGGACACGCGTTCCAGATCCCGATCGCCATGGAGCAGAAGGGACAGCCGGGGTTTCGCCGTCTGAGCTACATCTCCGCGTACGGCGAGGGCTGGGCGCTCTATTGCGAGCACCTGGGCGATGAGATGGGCATGTACGAAACCCCCTATGACCGCTTCGGAATGCTCGGCTACCAGATCTGGCGCGCGGCGCGCCTGGTGGTCGACACCGGCATCCACTCGCAGGGCTGGACGCGCGACCAGGCGCTCGACTACTTCCGGCAGAACACCGCGCTTCCCGAGCACGAGATTGAGACCGAGATCGACCGCTACATCACCTGGCCCGGCCAGGCGCTGTCGTACTACCTCGGCGAGCGCGCGATTCTGGACGGCCGCGCCAAGGCCGAGAAGGCGCTCGGCGAGCGTTTCAACATCCGCGCCTTCCACGACGCGATACTGCAGCTCGGCTCGGTGCCGCTGCCGGTGCTGACCGAGCGCATCGACCGCTTCATCGCCGAAGGCGGTAAGGGACCCTATCCCGACATGGAATAGGCCCGACATGGAGTAGGGCGCCCCTGAAGAGCGCCGGTCACCCGCTCAGCCAGCTGCGCAACCTGTCAACCCAGCTGTCTGTGGAATCGGGCCGATAAACGTAGTGGTCGCCGGTCTCGCGGCGCAGCTCGTCCAGGCGTGCCGCCAGCTGCCGGGAGAGGTCGGCATGGCGCGCATCGCCATAAAGATTGTGCAGCTCGTCGGGGTCCGACTTCAGGTCGTAGAGCTCGAATTCCTCGGGCGCGGTGAAGTAGTGAATGTACTTGTAGCGCTCGGTGCGCACGCCGCGGCAGGGCCGCACTTGCTCGTCACCCGGATAGTCGTAGTACTCGTACAGCCAGTCCGTGCGCCAGCGGGTGGCGGGGTCGGCGAGCAGCGGCATGAGGCTCCGGCCCTGGAACTGCGTGCGTGCCGGCGCGCCGACCAGATCGAGGAGCGTCGGCGCGAGATCGAGGTTGAGGACCATGGGCGCCGCGCCGCTCCCCGCCGGAATGCGGGGCGGGTAGCGGATCATGAGCGGAATGCGGATCGACGGCTCGTACATCAGGCGCTTGTCGTAGAAGCGATGCTCGCCGAGGAAAAAGCCGTGGTCCGAGCTCCAGACGAGCGCCGTCTGGTCGAGGATTCCCTGCCGCTCGAGCTCCGCGAGCACCTGGCCGATGTCCTCGTCGTTGGATTCGATGCCGCAGTAGTGGTCCTTGACCAGCTCCTCGAGCGAGCGCGGCGCATCGCGGTCGAGAAACTGCGCGCCGATCTTGTTGATCGCTGCGACGACGCTGCGCGGCTTGCCGGTGTAGCCGGAGAGGTACTCATCGAAGCTCGCTGGCTTGGGGATCGGTACGCCGTTGAAATCGTTCACCATGCGAAGCGGGCGGTCGAAGGGGGCGTGCGGCGCAAAGAACCACAGGAACAGGCAGAAGGGCTTGCGGTGCTTCTGCCTGAGCCAGGCGAGCGCCTTGCGCGTCAGCAGGTCATCGACATACTCGTGGTAGCGGGTTGGTGGGCCGAAGCGACCGCGGACACCTTCGACGATCACCGGGTTCTGGTAGTCGGCCTGGCCGTTGAAGCCGAAGTAGTAATCCCAGTAGCGGTCCGTGAGCGCGCCCTGCACGTGCGACTTGCCGATGAAGGCGACTTCATAACCGCGGCGCCGGATGAGATCGCTCACGAGCGGCAGGTCCGCGGGCAGGCCGCGGTCCTTGTTGTCGACCGCGCCGGTGGTGTGCGAATAGAGGCCGCTCAAGATCGTGGCGCGCGCCGGCAGGCACAGCGAGTTGACGCAGAAGGCGTTGGCGAACACCGCGCCCTCGCGCCCGATGCGATCGATGGCCGGGGTCTTCAGCACCCGATTGCCGGCGAGCGAGGATTCGTCCCAGCGGGCGCCCTCGCCGAGAAAGAAGACCAGATTGGGCATGGCCTGCGAGCCGCCCGGTGCGCTGCGCATCGGGTGCGGCGCCACAGCGGCCTGAGCGGGGCTGTCCGCTGGGGGCGCGCTGCGCAGCAGCTGTGGCGCTGCCGCGCCCACGGCGCCAGCCACCGTGGCCTTCTTCAGGAAGGTCCTGCGCGTCTGCAGCGCGCCGCGGCCCGCCGGCCTGGATCTATCGCTCATGCTGGCGTTCCTTCGCCGCGACGGTCGCAGCTTGCAGTGTAAAGCGGATGCGCATGAACAAACCCTTAACGATTGGTAAGGCGCCCTCGGCGAGTGTTGCCGTTTCAGCGCGCGCCGAGCTCGCTCGCAGGCAGATTCCACCAGCCGCCGCCGAGTGCCTGGAACAGAGCCGCGGTATCGGCGTAGCGGCTCGCCTGTGCCTGCACGCGCCCGAGCAATGCCTGCTGGTAGGACTGCTCGGCGCTGAGCAGCTGCAGGTAGCCCGCGTAGCCCGCCTGCTGCTGGCGTTGCACGAGCTCGAGCGTGGTGCGGGCAGCCGCCTCCGCTGCCGCGGTGGCCGCGAGCGTGTCGGCGTCGTGGCGCAGCGCGCTGAGCGTATCGGCGACGTTCTCCAGCGCGCTCAGCACGGTGCTGCGGTACTGCTCGCGCGCCTGCTCGAAGGCGGCCTGCGCCGCGCGCTGGCGGTGCAGCAGCGTGCCGCCGGCGAACACCGGCGCGGTGAGGCCGGCGCCGACATCCCAGAATCCCGTCCCCGGGCCAAACAGCTGGTTGAGCGCCAGCGCGGAATCACCCAGGTCCGCCGTCAGCGTGAGATTCGGCAGGCGATTCGCGATCGCGACGCCGACCGCGGCGCTGGCCGCGTGCAGGTTGGCTTCCGCCTGTCGCACGTCGGGGCGCTGGTCGATGAGCTGCGAGGGCAGGCTCACCGGGAGCTGCTGCGGCAGCTCGAGCTGCGCGAGCTCGAGCGCCGCCGGCGGCGCCGTCTGTGGCGCCGAGCCGGTGAGTGCGGCCAGCAGATCGTTCTCGAGCGCCAGCTGTTGGAGGAGCGGGGGCAGCGTGGCAGCCTGCTGCGCCAGCTGCGCTTCCTGCGCCGCGACATCGAGGCGGCCGGCGTAACCGCCGGCGAGCTGCCGGCGCAGCATCTCGAGCGCGCGCGTATTGAGCTCGATGAGCGCGCGGGTGGCCTCGATCTGTCCACGGAGCGAGGCTTGCCCGATCGCCGCCAGCACCACGTTGGTGCTCAGCGTGATGCGCGCGGCGGCGAGCTCGAAGCGCGTCGCTTCCTCCTGCGCGGCGAGCCCCTCGACCATGCGGTGGTTGAGGCCGAACACGTCCGGAACGTAGGAGACCGAGACCTCGGGCGTGTAGAGGCTGTAGAGCAGCGCGCCGGAGCTCGGGACCGGGGAGAGCGGGGCGGGCGACTTGTTGCGGCTGGCGCTGAAGCTCCCCGTGACCGCGGGGAAGTAGGCGCCGCGCTGCGCGAGCGTGCTCTCGTGTGCGGCGGTGAGCGCGGCGCGTGCCGCCTTGAGATCGGGGTTGGCGGCGAGGGCGCGCTCGACCAGAGCGTTGAGCTCCGCGGAGTGGAACAGCCGCCACCAGTCGGCGGGAATATCCCCGCCGGCGTTGAAGTGCTGCGCCTCGCCGTCCGCGAGGCTGGTCGTGGCAGTGGTCGGCGCGAGACTCGCCGGCGGGTAGCTCGCCGCGGGCGCGGCCGGGCGCGTGAACGACGGCCCGACCACACAGCTCGCGAGCAAGAGCGCGAGCGCCGGCGCCGCGCACTGCGCCCAGCGGGTGAGGCGCGCGCTCACCGGGAGGCGCTCCCGGGCTCCCCGGTATCGCGCCCGAGGAACAGCATCTGAAGCGCCGGCACCACGATCAGCAGCAGCACCGGCCCGAGCAGCATGCCGCCCACGATCACGGTCGCGAGCGGACGCTGCACCTGGCTGCCGACGCCGGTCGAGAGCGCCGCCGGCAGCAGGCCGAGGCACGCCGAGAGACTCGTCATCAGCAACGGCCGCATGCGTGTCGTGGCGGCGTGCGACATCGCCTCCACGGGTGCGCCGCCGCGCAGCCGTGACTGGTTGTAGTAGGTGATCAGCAGGATGCCGTTCATCACCGACACGCCGAACAGCGACACGAAGCCGATGGCCGCGGAGATGCTGAAATTCAGGCCCGTCACGTAGAGCGCCAGGATTCCGCCGGCCACCGCGAAGGGTATGCCGGTGAGCACCAGCAGGCATTCCAGCAGCGAGTTGAAGAGGCCGTACAGCAGCCCGAGTATCAGCACCAGACTCAGCGGCACGAT
>DATNKO010000039.1:0-44937 GCA_035603345.1 Steroidobacteraceae bacterium
TCATCGGCGGCTTCCAGTCCCCCACCCGGTATCTGCCGAGTCTCGCCACCCAGCGCGCGCGGCAGGCGAGCTTGCCCGAGCCCGCCGAGCTCGCCGCACGGCTCGCGCAGGCGCTCGCCGGACTGCCAGTGTCGGCGGCGCGGCTCGCGCCGTTCCTGCACGACGTGGAATTGGCGCGCACCGGCGCCCCGCTGACGCGCGCGGACTTCGCCGGCACGGCGCTCGCGCCCGCGCTCGATGCGTTGCTCGACGTGGAAGCCGCGGACGCCACTGCCTTCCTGCCGCTGACGCCTGCGAACGGCGGCGAGCTGTCGCAGGCGGCAATCGCGCGCCTGCGAACCGCAGTTGCTGCCGCGGCCCCCGGTGAGGCGCAGCTCCTCGACCTCAAGACCCAGGCTGACGCGCTCTACACCGGCTATCTGCGCCAGGCCGCGACACTGTCGCTCGCCGCGGTTGCCGCGATCGTGCTGTTGCTGTTCCTGGCCGGACTCTCGCCGGCGCGCGTGCTGCGCGTGGTCACGCCTCTCGGGCTCGCGGTGCTCGCGGTCGCGGGCGGCCTGGTGGCGCTCGGCGAGCAGCTGGGCATCCTGCACGTCGTCGGCATGCTGCTCATATTCGCCGTGGGCTCGAACTACGCGCTGTTCTTTGACCGCATGACCGGGCGCGCACCCGCTGCCGCGCCTCTGACCCTCGCATCGCTGCTG
Organism: Steroidobacteraceae bacterium; assembly: GCA_035603345.1. Lineage (GTDB taxonomy): Bacteria > Pseudomonadota > Gammaproteobacteria > Steroidobacterales > Steroidobacteraceae > 13-2-20CM-66-19. The sequence goes on from DATNKO010000039.1 coordinate 705, forward strand.
GTGGCAAATCTCGCGACCGTGATCGGCTTCGGCGTGCTCGGCACCTCGAGCGTGCCGGTGCTGGCAGCGCTCGGCCGCACGGTCGCGCCCGGTGCGCTGCTGGCGCTGCTGTTCTCCGCGATGCTGTCCCGGCCCGCTGCCGCGCGCGACGCCCGCTGACGCCCCACTGACGCCCCAGTGACGCCGATGAATGAATCTGCCGCAGCACACCGCTTCAAGCCCGCAGCGCTGATCCGCGCTTCGGTGGTGTTGCATGCGGTCGCCGCCGGTGCAGTGCTGGTGCGGCCGCCGCTGTGGCCGTGGGCGTTGTCCGCGATCGTCGCGAATCATCTGCTGCTTACGGCGGCGGGCCTGTGGCCCAGAGCGCGCCTGCTCGGTCCCAACTGGACGCGCCTGCCGCGCCCGGCCGCACGCCTGCGCGCCGTCGCCATCACCATCGATGACGGACCGGACGCGGAGGTGACGCCGCGCGTGCTGGCGCTCCTCGATGAGCACCGGGCGCGGGCGACTTTCTTCTGCATCGGCGCGCGCGTCGAGCGCCACCCGGAGCTGGCGCGCGAGATCGTGGCGCGCGGCCACTGCCTCGAGAATCACAGCCAGCGGCACCTCAACCGCTTCGCGCTGCTGGGACCGAAAGCGCTGGCCGCCGAGGTCGGCGGCGCGCAGCAGACGATCCTTGCAGCGACCGGTCAGGCTCCGCGCTTCTTTCGTGCGCCCGCGGGCCTGCGCAATCCGTTCCTCGAGCCGGTGCTCGCGCGCATGGGGCTGCAGCTGGTCAGCTGGACGCGGCGCGGCTTCGACACAGTGAGCGGCGACCCCGCCGCGGTGCTGCGCCGGCTGACGCGGCGGCTGCGTGCCGGCGACATCCTGCTGCTGCACGACGGGCACGGGGCGCGCGCGGCGGGCGGCGTGCCGGTCATCCTCGAGGTGCTGCCGCCGCTCCTCGGCGCCCTGGAGAAGGCCGGCCTCGAGCCGGTAACGCTGCGCGAGGCGCTGCGGTGAGCGGCGGTCGCGTACCGGGCGAGGCAGCCCCCGCCTCGCTGATCGAGCTGGCGAGTGATTACTACCGCGCCGCCGGGCGCTTCGCCTGGCACTTCGCGCGCGGCAAGCTCGCATGCGACCCGATGTTTGCGGCGATCCTCGCGCAGGGACTCCTCAGCGGCCGCGCGCGCATCCTCGATCTGGGCTGCGGCCAGGGACTGCTGGCCGCCTGGCTGCTCGCCGCGCAGGTGAGCGAGCAGCGCGGCTGGTGGCCGCAGGGCTGGCCGCCGGCGCCGCAGCCACGGTCGCTGGTCGGCGTCGAGATCCTGCCGCGCGAAGTCGAGCGCGCGCATCTCGCACTCGGCACGCGCGTGCGGATCGTGCACGCCGATTTTCGTGCCGTAGACTACGGGCCGGCCGATGCCATCGTCATGCTGGACGTACTGCACTACAACGATTTCGCGTCCCAGGAGGCGGTGCTGGCGCGGGCCCGCGCTGCGCTCGCGCCGGGCGGGGTGCTGTTGCTGCGGGTCGGCGACGCCGCCGGTGGCGTGCGGTTCGGTTTGGGCCTGCTGCTCGATTGGACCGTGGCGCTGGCGCGCCGGCACCGCCCGGTGCGCTTCTGCTGCCGGCCGCTGGCCGAGTGGCTGGAGCTGCTCGGGCGCCTCGGCTTCGTCACGCGCGCCGTGCCGATGAGCGCCGGCACTCCGTTCGCCAACTTCCTGCTGATCGGCGCGCCGGCATGAGGCCGCTTGCGCTCACCGCGTATACCGCCACCAGCTGCATCGGGCGCGGCCTCGCAGCCACTCACGAGACGCTGGCAGCGCAGCGCAGCGGACTCGCGCCCTGCGCCTTCGAGACGGTGACACTCGACACCTCGGTCGGCGAGGTGCCGGGGCTCGACTCCGCGGCGCTGCCCGCGGAGCTCGGGGAATTCGAGTGCCGCAACAACCGCCTGGCGCTCCTCGGCCTGCGCCAGGACGGCTTTGCGGATGCAGTGCGCGAGTGCCTCGGCCGCCACGGGCGCACGCGGGTCGGAGTGTGGCTCGGCACCAGCACGTCCGGAATCCTCGAGACCGAGATTGCCTACCGCAAGCGCGGACCCGGCGGCGAGCTGCCGGCCACGTTCCGCTATCGCGGCGCCCACAACACCTTCTCGCTGGCGGCGTTCGTGCGACAGGTGCTCGGCGTCGCAGGTCCCGCCGCGGTGATCTCCTCCGCCTGCTCCTCCAGCGCCAAGGTGTTCGCTTCCGCGCGCCGCGCCATCGAGGCGCAGCTGGTCGATGCCGCGGTCGTGGGCGGCGTCGACTCGCTGTGCCTGACGACGCTCTACGGCTTCAACTCCCTGCAGCTCGTGTCGCGCACACCCTGCCGGCCGTTCGACGCGGCACGCGACGGCATCTCCATCGGCGAAGCCGCCGCCTTCGCGCTGCTCGAGCGCGTCCCGGGAAGCTGCGACGCCGGGACCGCGCTGCTGCTCGGGACCGGCGAGTCGAGCGATGCGCACCACATGTCCACGCCGCACCCGCAAGGGCGCGGCGCACGCGCCGCCATGCTCGCCGCTCTCGCCGATGCCGGACTCGGCCCCACCGACATCGACTACATCAACTTCCACGGCACCGGCACCCCGGGGAACGACGCCGCCGAAGCGCGCGCGGTCGCCGCGACACTCGGCGCGCGCGTGCCCGGGAGCTCGACCAAGGGGGCGACCGGACATACGCTCGGCGCCGCCGGCGCGCTCGAGGCGGTGATCTGCACGCTCGCGCTGCGGCACTCGCTGATGCCCGCGGGAGTCAACACGACTCAGGTCGACCCGGCGCTCGAAGTGCACTACCTGCGAGAGAACCGTCCGGCGCCGCTCAGGCGCGTGCTGAGCAACTCCTTCGGCTTCGGCGGCTCGAACTGCAGCCTCATATTCGGACGGGCCGGATGAGCGTCGCCCCCGCCCTCACCGCTTCGCTGCGCGCCGTGGGACTCATCGGGCCCGGACTCCCCGACTGGCCCACGGCGGCGGGCGTGCTGGCGGGCGGGGAGTACGCTGCGCAGCCGACCGTGATCCCCGCGCTCGAGTGTCTGCCGGGCGCCGAGCGCCGGCGCACCGGGACGGTGGTGCGGCTCGCGCTGAACGCGGGCCTGGAAGCGGTTTCCCGCGGCGCAGCCGACGCCGCGGCGCTGCCAGCGGTGTTTACCTCCTCGGGCGGCGACGGACTCAACTGTCACGAGATCTGTGAGACGCTCGCCTCCGCCGAGCGGTACATCTCGCCCACCCGCTTCCACAACTCGGTGCACAACGCCGCCGCGGGCTACTGGGGCATTGCCACCGGGGCGACCGCGGCCGCGAACGCGCTCTGCGCCCACGACGCGAGCTTCGGGGCCGGACTGATCGAGGCCCTCACCCAGGTGCAGGTCGAGGCGACGGCGGTACTCCTCATTGCCTATGATGCGAGCTACCCGGACCCCATGCGCAGCGTGCGGCCGATTCCGGACGCGTTCGCCGTGGCCCTGTTGTTGGCGCCGGAGGTGCGCGCCGGCGCGCTGGCGCGGCTCACGGTGTCGGTGACGGATGCGCCCGCAGCCCGCATGGACGATGCGCCGCTCGAGACACTGCGCGCGAGCGTTCCGGCGGCGCGCAGCCTGCCGCTGCTGCGCCAGCTGGCGCTTGGTACGGCGGGCAGGATCGTGATCGACTACCTGGGAGATCAGCGCCTGAGTGTCGAGGTGGCCTGAGCATTGAGGTGGCGCCGTGCCCCTGGACCGTGCCTGGATCGAGCAGCACATTCCCCACAAGGGACGCATGTGCCTGCTCGACGAAGTGCTGTCGTGGGATGCGGCGCACATCAGTTGCCGGAGCCTGACCCACCGTGCACCCGACAACCCGCTGCGCGCCTATGGCCGGCTGGGTGCTGCCTGCGGCATCGAGTACGGGGCTCAGGCGGCGGCGGTGCACGGCGCTCTGATCGCCGCCAGCGCGCCGCTCGCCAGCACGGTGTCGAGCGCCATGCGTGGCAGCATCGGGGCCGCGGTCGGGTATCTGGCCAGCGTGCGCAACGTGGCGCTGCACGTCGCGCGGCTCGATGACCTGGCGGAGGAGCTGGTGGCAGCCGCCGAGCGCATCACGGGCGACGGCCGCACGGTGCTCTACGACTTCTCGGTGTCCGCCGCCGGGCGCGTGCTGGTGAGCGGGCGCGCCGGCATCGTGTTCGAGGCATGAAGCGCGCCCTGGTTACCGGCGGCAGCGGCGGCATCGGCGGTGCCATCTGCCGCCGCCTCGCACAGGACGGCCACTACGTCTATGTGCACTGCCATCGAGGCCTCGAAGTCGCACAGGCGCTGGTACGCGACATCGCGGCCGCGGGCGGCGCGGGTTCGACCATCGAGTTCGACATCACCGACACCGAGGCCGTGCGCGCGGCTCTCGAGACAGCTCTCGCGGCCGGGCCGATCCAGATCCTCGTCAACAACGCCGGCGTCCATGACGACGCCGTGTTGCCCGCAATGAGCGCGGCTCAGTGGCGGAGCGTCATCGACGTGTCGGTCAACGGCTTCTTCAACGCGACCCAGCCGCTGCTCATGCCCATGATCCGCGCGCGCTGGGGCCGGATCGTGAGCGTGTCGTCGGTCGCAGCGCTGATCGGCAACAAGGGCCAGGTCAACTACGCCGCCGCCAAGGGGGCGCTGCACTCCGCGACACGCGCGCTCGCCCTCGAGGTCGCCACCCGCGGGGTGACCGTCAACGTGGTGGCGCCCGGGATCATCGCCACGCCCATGACCGAAGGTCTGTTCGACGCGCCGGCGATCGAGCGGCTGGTGCCCATGAACCGCGCGGGCACACCCGCCGAGGTCGCGGGTGTCGTCTCCTTCCTCACCTCAGAAGATGCGGCCTACGTGACCGGTCAGGTGCTCTCGGTGAGCGGCGGCATGGCGTAACCTTAAGCCGCCGTCGCTCAGCTGCGCGCGCGCAGCCAGGCGATGATGCGAGCCGGAATCTCCTCGCGCGCCCGGCGGCTCACGTACATGCCGATGTGGCCGGTGTCGATCGCGCAGCCGGTGTAGTCGCGGCTGCCGACGTGCCGGCCCATGACGGCGCAGGCCGCCGCCGGCACGATGTGATCGGCTGCGGCGTAGAGATTCAATAGCGGCTGGCGGATCTGCTTGAGGTTGACCGCCCGGCCGCCGATCTCGAGCGTGCCGCGCACCAGGCTGTTCTCCTGATAAAACCAGCGCAGGTACTGCGTGAGCGCCGCGGCGGCCTGCGGCGGGCTGTCGAAGATCCAGCGCTCGAGGCGCACGAACTCCTCCACGGCGCGCTGGTCGGCGCCGCTCAGGAGCAGCCGCACGTACTTCTGCTGCGTCAGCCTGAAAGGCATGAGCGCCAGGAAAAGCGCGTTGAGCGCCGCGCCCGGGAGGTTGCCGCAGCGCGCGATGAGCTCGGTATCGACTCCACGTACCCACTTCGACAGCAGATCGTCGGGGGTCTGGAAGTCCACCGCGGTGGTGAGCGTCACGAGGTTGCGCACCTGGCGCGGGTGGAGCGCCGTGTAAATGAGGCTCAGCACTCCGCCCTGACAGACGCCGAGGAGATTCACCGCGCCGGCGTGTGCGCCGCGCACGTGCTCGACGCAGCCGCCGAGGGCGCGCTCCACGTAGTGCTCGAGATCGCAGCCGCGGTCGGCATCGTCGGCGTCGCCCCAGTCGATGAGGTAAACGGTGAGCCCCGCCTCGAGGAGCCGCCGCACGAGCGAGATGTCCGGCTGCAGATCGAGCACGTACGGCCGGTTCACGAGCGCGAAACAGATCAGCACCGGCGCAGGTCTCGCCGACCCGGGCCGCGCCCGCACACGCCCGCCGCGCGCGTGCTGCGCCCGCTCGGGCGGCGCAATCGCCGTCAGCGGCAGGTAGCGGTAGAGGGTGGTCTTGCCCCGGCTCCACACCGGCTGCTTCGCCGAGCACCCGACGGTGACCTCGCGTGCCGCGTTGAGCCGTACGAGGGTCTGTGCGATCCGCCCGCCGAGGTCGAAGAACAGCCCGGCGGTAGCCGCGCCGCCTTCACTCAAGCGCGCGGTCTCCGGCCGCGGCGCCGCGCAGCACGGCGTGCCGGGGCTGCGCGCGGGCGGGGCTTCGGATGCGGCTTGGGCCGCGGCTTCGGCCGCGGCTGCGTGCGAGGCGCGCGGCGTGCGCCCGAGCTCTCCTCGAGCTCCTCGCGCAGCTCGCGGAGCTGGCGCTCCAGGCCCTCGATCTCCTCGCGCGTCGGGAGTCCGAAGGCGCGCGCCAGCTGCTCGGCCTGGCGGCGCTGCAGCAGCAGCAGCTCCGCGGTGGTGTTGGCGAGCTGCCCCTGGAGGCTCGCGAACTCCTCGCTCCGCACCCGCTCGGCGTAGGCCTCCTCGGCGCAATCGACCCACAGCTCATAGAGCTTCAGCGCACTTTCCGGAGTGAGTGCGCCGGCGCCGAGCGCGCCGGCACGCGCTGCGAAGCGCTGTGCGCAGCCGCTTGCGATCTCACCCCACTGCGCGCTGAGCTGCGTCTGCAGCTGCGCGAGCCGCATCAGGAGATCCCAGGTGGCACGCGCGTCGGGGGCGGACCCGGTCGCGGTGGTAGGCACAAATCCGGCGCCGGCAGCGAGCGGCGGGCTGCCCCAGAACGAAGGCCCGGGGGCCTGCGAGGACTTGAGCCATTGCTCGAGCTGCGCGCCAAGCGCCCGCGAGAGAGAGTTCAGGTCGGGCGCCGCGGCGCCCTGTGGGCCGAAGGCCTTCAGCAGCTCGTAGAAGCCGGCGGCCGCGCCCGCGAACATCGCCTCAGGCTTGAAGGGGCCGGTTGTGAAGGGCGTGCTCATGCAGTATGCGCTGCGCAAATGGAACGGCTCGGGTAGCTCTGGGCTGCAGGGATCATGGGAATTTCAGCACTATTCGTGTGTGACGATTGTCGTTGTGCGGTGCATACACTAGGGCTAGTATCGCCAAGCTCGAGCAACCGCGGCCGGCACCGTGCTCCCGGGTCCGCGAAGCCCAAGCGAAAGAGGCGCCACCATGGCCGAAGAACGTCTGATACGCAAATACGCCAACCGCCGTCTCTACGACGCGCGCGACAGCCGCCACGTGACGCTCGACGACCTGCGCAAGCTCATCGCCGGCGGCGAGCGTATCAAGGTGGTCGATGACCGCAGCGGCGATGACCTGACGCGCAGCATCCTGCTGCAGATCATCGCCAACCAGGAGCAGTTCGGCACGCCGGTCCTGAGCACCCAGTTGCTCGAGGCCATCATCCGCTTCTACGGCAACCCCATTCAGCAGCTGCTGACTTCGTACCTCGAGCGCAGTATCGGCGGCCTGCTGCGACAGCAGACCGTCATGCAGGCTGAGATGGCCAAGGTGCTCGAGACGCCGATGGCGCCGCTCGCCGAGATGACGCGTCAGAACATGGAGATGTGGGCGAAGATGCAGGCCTCGATGCTATCGGCATTCGGGCCCGGGACCGCCGGCTCCGCCCCCCCGGCCGAAGACAAGCCCGCCGGCGCGCCGCCGGGAAAGCGCCGCGGCTGACCGACCCGGGCAACTCAAATGCGCGCCGCGCGGCTTGCCGCGCCGGCACGCGGACCCCGTGCGTTCTCAATTCCATAACTGATCCCGTAAGGCTGAAGGAGTGATCCTAAGGTGGACGTTCGCAGCAAGACCCTTCTCGTAACCGGCGCGGGCCGCGGCATCGGCCGCGCCGTCGCCTTGCATTTCGCACGCCAGGGCGCCGAGCTCGCCCTGCTCGACACCAACGCGGCCGACGTCGAGGAGACTCGCACGCTGTGCCGGCAGACGGGCGTGCGCGCCCACACCTACATCGCCGATGCCTGCCGGGAGGAGGACGTGATACCGGCCTTCGATCGGGTCATCGCGGACTTCGGCCGTCTCGACGGCCTGGTCAACAACGCCGGCATCGTGCGCGATGCCCTGCTGGTCAAGGTCAAGGACGGCGAGGTCGTCAGCAAGATGACGCGCGCTGACTGGCAGGCGGTCATCGACGTGAACCTCACGGGCGTGTTCCTCTGCGGGCGGGAAGCCGCGCAGCGCATGGTCAGGGGGGGCGGTGTGATCGTGAACGTCTCGAGCGTCTGCCGTGCCGGCAACGCCGGGCAGACCAACTACAGCGCCGCCAAGGCCGGCGTCATGGCGATGACGGTCGTGTGGGCCAAGGAGCTGGCGCGCTTTCGCATCCGCGTCGGCGCGGTCGCCCCCGGCTTCGTACGAACCCCGATGGTGGAGAGCATGAAGCCCGAGGCGCTTGCACGTATGACCGCCCCGATCCCGCTCGGCCGCCTGGGCGAGCCGGCTGAGATCGCGCACGCGGTCGGCTTCATATTCGAGAACGAGCTGTTCACGGGGCGCTGCCTCGAGGCGGACGGTGGACTGCGGATCTGATGGTTTCCTGTGCGCGGCGCACAAGATTCGGCTGGTTTATGATCTGATAATAGATATTTTATATTTGTAAATCATATAGTTAGTATCACACCTAGCGTCGCGATAAGTTTATCTTGCAGTGCATACAAAATTCTGTACAATGCGCTCCAGACCCGTAACCTGTTATCTGGAGCTGACTCGCCATGAACGACAAGACTTTCGATCCCAACACCCTGATGACGGCCACCCGCGAGGCGTTTGCCCCCGTTCTCAAGGCCCAGCAGGAAGGCTTCAAGGCGCTCGAGCGTCTGGCGCGCCTGCAGTACGCCTTCGCCGGCGACGTCATGGAGTCGGGCCTGGCCCGCGTGAATGCGACCCTGATCGCGACCACTGCGTCGGAGCTCCTCAGCAAGCAGAGCGAGCTGAACACCCAGTTCGCCGACAAAGTGCGCGCCCGCGCCGAGGAATTCACGGCGTTCACCTCCGAGATCCAGTCGAAGCTCACGCAGCTCGGCACCGAGATCGCCTCGAAGGCCGTGCCCGTCCGCAAGGCGGCCTGATATCTTTGGCGGTATCCCGCGCCCGGGGGCGGCAACGCCCCCGGGTGCGATCCTTATGGAGACCGCCTTGAGCTCTGGAGCCAAGAAGAAGAGCAAGCATCGCGGCGCGGCTGCGGCAGCGCCCGCTGCGGACCCCGATCCGAAGACCTCGATCGAGCGCCAGCTGCGCGCTCAGCTCGGCGCGCTCACCGGCGGACTCGCCCCGGACGATTACGCGCGCGCCTGGTGGGACTGGTATCTGAGCATCGCTCGCCAGCCGCCGAAACAGGCCGCGCTCGCCCACAGCGCCTACGAGAAATTGCTCGACAGCTGGCAGTTCGCCGCGCGCGCCGCGGGCGGTGAGCCGCTCGCCCCCGGCGGCCAGGAGCCGCGATTCACCGACGCCGCCTGGAATGCCTGGCCATTCAACGCCTATGCGCGCGCCTGGTCGAACTGGGCCTCCTGGTGGCGCCAGGCGCTCGAGCCCGGGGCGGCCGACCCGGATCTCTCACGCGCTAATTTCGCCGGACGGATGCTGCTCGATGCGGCGTCGCCGGATAATTTCCTCTACACCAACCCCGAGCTGCTGCGAAAAACCGCCGCTGAGTCGGGCCAGAATCTCATCCGCGGACTGCGCAACTGGCTCGAGGACGCGCAGCGCGTCGCGCAGGGCGGGCGCGCACCCGGGACCGAGTCGTTCGCGGTGGGCAAGGACGTCGCGGTCACGCCCGGCAAGGTCGTGTATCGCAACCGCCTGGTGGAGCTGCTGCAGTACTCGCCGCAGACCCCCTCGGTGTACGCCGAGCCGGTGCTGATTACCCCCGCCTGGATCATGAAGTACTACATCCTGGACCTCTCGCCGCGCAACTCGCTGGTGCGCTATCTGGTCGAGAAGGGTCACACGGTGTTCATGGTCTCCTGGAAGAACCCCGATGCCGCCGACCGCGAGCTCGGGCTCGATGACTATCTCGAGCTCGGCTTCCTCGAGGCGCTCGCGCAGGTACGCCGCCTGATCCCGCGGCGCCCCGTGCATGCGGTCGGCTACTGCATAGGCGGCACGCTGCTCGCGATTGCCGCCGCCGCCCTCGCCGCCGCGGACGACAAGCCGCTCGCCTCGGTGACGCTGCTGGCCGCGCAGGCGGATTTCAGCGAGCCCGGCGAGCTGTCGGTGTTCATCACCCCGAGCCAGATCGCGATGCTGGAAGCGATGATGAGCAAGTCCGGTGTGCTCGGGAGCGAGCGCATGGGCGGCGCATTTGCGATGCTGCGCGCGCGCGAGCTTCTGTGGAAGCCGGCGGTCGACCAGTACGTGCGCGGCGAGCGGCCACAACTCAACGATCTGATGGCGTGGAACGCCGACGGCACCCGCATGCCGTGCCGCATGCATGGCGAGTATCTCGAGAGGCTGTATCTCAGGAACGAGCTGGCAAACGGCACCTTCACCGTCAAGGGCCGCAAGGTCGACCTTGCCCGGATCACCGTGCCGATGTTTGTCGTCGGTACCGAGACCGACCACGTCGCCCCGTGGCGCTCGGTGTACAAGCTCCGCGGACTCACCCGCAGCCGCGACTACACTTTTCTGCTGACCAGCGGCGGGCACAACGCCGGCATCGTCAGCGGTCCGGTGCACCCGAAGCGCCGCCACCGCATGCTCACCTGGTCGAACGCCCGCGACACGCTCGCGCCCGAGGAATGGCTGAAGCGGGCAACGCTTCACGAGGGCTCGTGGTGGCCGGCGTGGCAGCAGTGGCTGGGCTCGCACTCGACCGCGAAACAGGTGCGCCCGCGCGCGCCGGCTGCGGGCGCCGCAGGCGCGAAGCTCGAGGACGCCCCGGGCGGCTACGTTCGCGGGACCTGACGTGAGCGAGCGTCCGCCGCTCGTTGCACGCTGGGTCGCTCTGTGTGCCGATCGCGCCTGGCTCATCGCGGCGGTGAGCGCCCTGCTCGGCATCGCAGCGGCCTGGTACTCGGCCGGCCACTTCGCGATGACCACCGACACGGCTGATCTGCTGTCGCCGAAGCTGGCGTGGCGCATTCGGGAGAACACCTTCAACGCGCTGTTCCGGCCGCGACCGCAGATCGTGGTCGTCGTCGACGGCGAGACGCCCGAACAGAGTGAGGCCGCAGCGAGCCTGCTGGCCGCGCGGCTGCGAGCCGAGCCCGCTATGTTTCATTCCGTGCGGCGACCGGATGCGGGTCCCTTCTGGTCTCACAACGGACTGCTCTACGCTGCGACCGGCAGCGTACGAGCCACCATGGCCGAGCTGCTCAAGGCCCAACCCCTGCTGGGACCGATGGCGGCCGATCCCTCGTTGCGCGGCCTGATGGCGGCGCTGTCGACGTTCCTCAAGGGCGTGAGCAGCAACGCGGCGTCTCTCGAGGATCTGCACAAACCCATCCAGGCCCTCGCCACGGCGCTCGAGCAGCTGCGCACGGGTCGACCCGGTTTCTTTTCCTGGCGTGCGCTGATCCGCGACGGCAGACCGGATCCGCACGAGTTGCGACACGTCATCCTGACCGACCCGCGGCTTCAGTTCGATCAGCTGGAAGCCGGCAAACCAGCGACCGAGGCCATCCGCGCGGCGGTGAGGAGTCTCAAGCTCGACCCCGCGCACGGGGTGCGCGTGCGCCTGACCGGGATGGTTCGCCTGCAGGACGAGGAACTGAGCACACTCGGCGAACGGGCACCCCTCATTGCCGCTCTCGCGCTCGGCGCCATCACTTTGATGCTGTGGATGGCGGTCCGCTCGGTGCGGCTGATCGCGGCGATCCTGCTCACCACGCTTCTCGGGCTGATCGCAGCCGTGACGGCCGGCCTGCTGGTATTCACGCGCTTCAACGTGATCTCAGTGGCCGTGATTCCACTGTTCGTCGGTCTCGGCATCGACTTCGGCATTCAAGTCAGTGTCCGCTATCGGGCCGAGAGGACGCGCGACACCGAGGTGCGAGCCGCCCTGGTCGCAACCGGGCGAGCCATGGGTCGGTCGCTGTGCCTGGCGGCGACCGCCATCGCCGTAGGATTCTTCGCCTTCACGCCTACCGATTACACCGGAGTGTCCCAGCTCGGAACGGTCGCCGGGCTCGGCATGTTCATCGCGCTGACCCTGAGTTTGACGCTCCTGCCCGCCCTGATACAGCTCACGCGGCCGCCCGGCGTGAGTGAGCGCAACACCGATCCCAGGCTCGCGCGGATCGACGCGTTCGTGCTCGGGCACCGGCGGCTCGTGGTCGGCAGCGGCTGCGGCGCGGCGCTCGTATCGTTGGCGGTTCTGCCCTTGCTGCACTTCGACTTCAACCCGATGCACATGCGCAGTCCCAAGGTCGAATCCGTCGCCACCCTGCTCGACCTCACGCGCGATCCGGACCAGGCGTTCTACATGGTGGAGGTGGTCAGCCCCAGCCTCGCGGCCGCCAACGAGCTGGCAGCCAGGTTCCGGCGCCTTCCGCAGGTTCTCAAGGCGAGTACGTTGTCGAGCTTCGTACCCGATGATCAAGCCGCAAAGATCGCGATCATCGCCGACACCGCCAGCCTCCTGGACCTCGCCCTCAACCCGATCGCCGTCGCAGCGCCGGCCTCTGACGCCCAGGTCGTCGCCAGCCTGGATCAGGCCGCCGCAAACCTCGATCGGGTTGCAACCGGCGACACCCCGGCGGCGGCCGATGCACGCCGGCTCGCGAGCGAGTTGCACGCGCTCTCGAGAGCTGATGCACCCGCGCGCAAGGCTGCGGCCAACCTGCTGATACCCGGACTCACGCTGATGCTGTCTCAGATCCGCGATTCGCTGCAGCCACAGAGGATCACCCTGGCTACGCTACCGCCCGACCTGGTTCGCGACTGGCTCGCACCCGACGGACGCGCGCGGCTGTCGGTCGTGCCGCGGGGCGACCCCAACGATAACGCCCAGCTGAGCCGCTTCGTCGACGCAGGGCTCGCGCTCGCTCCCGATGCGACCGGCGCGGCGCCAGGTTTCCGGGCGGCTGGCCGGGCCATGGTCGGTGCGTTCATCGAGGCGGGCGTGCTGTCTTTTATCGCGATCACGGCGCTGTTGTTCGTAGCGCTGCGCCGGTTGCGCGACGTTGCGATCACGATGGCACCGATCGTACTCACGGGCCTGCTGACGATGGGCAGCTGCGTACTGATCGGTCAGCCGCTGAATTTCGCCAACATCATCGCCTTGCCGCTGCTGTTCGGAATCGGGGTCGCCTTCCACATCTATTTCGTGATGTCGTGGAGGTCGGGCGGTGAGCATCTGCTGACCTCGAGCCTGGCGCGCGCCGTGTTCTTCAGTGCGCTCGCCACGGCGACCGGATTCGGGAGCCTGTGGGCCTCGAGCCACCCCGGCACTGCCAGCATGGGTAAGCTGCTGATGATATCGCTCGTCTGGACGCTGGTCTCGGCGCTCCTGTTCCAGCCGGCGTTGATGGGCCAGCCACCCGCGACTGCCTCAAAGGATCCTCGGTAAGCGAGCGCTGGCTGCGCCGCGTTAGCAGTCGGTTACAAGAGCCGCCCGCCCGGTGCATGCGCTAGACTGAGCCATGCATCCGCTGATGATGATCATCGGCCTCGTGGCTATGGTGCTCGCGGCGGCCTATCTGGTGCTCGCCTGCGTGGCCGTTCTCCTGTGGAAAAGGGTCAGGTCCGCAACACGCTGGCCGCTCGCGCCGCCCGTGACAGTGCTGCAGCCGCTGTGTGGCGCGGAGGCGGGTCTGTACGAGAACCTGCGGTCGCTATGCGCGCAGGACTACCCGGAGTTTCAGATCGTTTATGGTGTGCGCGACCCGGGCGATCCGGCGCTCGCGGTAGTCGAGCGGTTGCGGCGTGAGTTCCCGTCGCGGCAAATCGACCTGGTAGTCAATCCACAGACGCACGGCGCCAATTTCAAAGTCAGCAACCTGGTGAACATGTTCGCGTGCGCCCGCTACGACGTGCTCACAATGGTCGACAGTGACGTATCGGTCGGTGCGGATTACCTCGCCACCGTAACCGCACCGCTCGAGAACCGTGAGGTGGGCGCCGTCACCTGCGTGTATCGTGACGTGCCCACGGCGCGCATCTGGTCGCGCCTCGGAGCCATGTACATCAACGAGTGGTACATGCCCTCGGTACTGCTCGCGCGGCTGTTCGGTTTCCAGGGCTATGCGTCCGGCCAGACAATCTGCGTGCGGCGCGATACGCTGCAGGCGATCGGCGGCCTGCGGGCCATCGCCAACCACCTGGCGGACGATTTCCGCCTGGGGGAGCTCGTTCGGGGTTTGGGGCTGCGAATCGTCCTGTCGCCCTACCCGCTCACAGCCGGGCACCATGAGCCGGACGCCGGTTCGCTCATCAGGCATGAGCTGCGCTGGATGCAGACGATCCGTGTGCTGAGGCCCCGCAGTTATTGCCTGCTGTTCCTGACCTTCGGTCTGCCGCTGTCGGCGGCCGGCATCGCGCTCGTGGCGGCGGAGCCGACGGCCGCGCCGGCGGCGTGGGCGCTGCTCTCCACGGCCGCGCTCGCCCGGCTCGGATTGCACCTCGCGCAGCGCCAGGGCGATCTGCGGCGCGCGCTCGCGGATCTGTGGCTCGTTCCGGCGCATGAGCTGCTGATCGGGCTGGTCTGGTTCGGCTGCTTTTTCACCTCGCGTATCACCTGGCGTGGTCATGAGTTCAATGTTCATGCCGACGGTGGCTTGTCTCCTCATTGCCCCGAGGATGGTGCCCGAGCCGCGCAGTCGCGGTGAGACTTGAAGACCGCGGCGTACGTGGGATGCCTCGCGGGCCTGCTGCTGCTGGCCATACTGTCCGTACGCCTGGACTTCGGCAGTATGGTTCGGATCCTGGCGCTGGCAGGCTGGCCACTGCTGTGGTTGATCCCTTACCGCGCCCTTTTCTACCTGCTGTACGGCATCGGCTGGTTCACGCTGCTGCGCCCGTACAACCGCGGCAGAAGCGTCGGACTGGGTTACCTGCTGTGGGTGACGACCGTGCGTGACGCGATCGATCGCCTGCTGCCCGTCGCCAGCGTCGGTGGCGGTCTCGCGGGGGTTCGCCTGCTGCGTTGGCGCGGCATTGCCATGGCCCCGGCGGGCGCGACCGTGATCGTCGAGATTCTGCTGACGCTGTTCGCCGTGACCGCATTTACCGCGCTCGGACTGTATTTGCTGGTCGACCTGGGGCTCGCGGGTCGGGAGTACCGCGGAATGCTGTTGGTGTTCCTGGTCGGCGCGGGCGTCGCTGTCATCACCGCGCTGCTGCTGCGTTACGGATCCGCATTCTCGCGTTTGCAGCGCCTGCTGTTTTCGTTGGTCGGCGCGCGCGCGCATTCGGATGGGGCGGCGGCGCTCGATCTCGAGGTTCGCGCATGCCTGCATCGCAGTTGGGCGCTGATCGGCGCTGGCACGCTGCAGCTCGTGGCTTTTGTTTCGGGTGCCTTCGAGGTCTGGCTGGCGCTGCGCTTGTTTGCGCATCCGGTGAGCGCCGAAGCGGCGATCCTGCTCGAGAGCATGACCCAGGCGATCCGCCATGTGGCCTTCGTCGTTCCCGCCGGTATTGGCGTACAGGAAGCAGGCCTGGTGCTCTTCGGGCATGCGCTCGGAGTCGGCGGCGAGTTGGCGCTGTCGGTCTCGATGGCGAAGCGCATGCGCGAGTTGGTGTGGGGCTTGCCACCGCTGCTGTCATGGCAGTGGTCGGAAGCGCGCCGGCTGCACTGAGGCACGAGCGCCGCGGCAAGCCATGGACGCTCGCGGAAAATCGGCGTACTAATTACCCGCAAAGTCACAGCGTGACTGACGGAGCGAGGGGACCGGCCATGGGATCGAGCAGCGAGCGCATTGCATACGTCACCGGGGGCATGGGCGGCATCGGCACGGCGATCTGCCGTCGCCTGGCCAGGCAGGGCTACACCGTCGTCGCCGGCTGCGGCCCGGGCTCGACCCGCAAGGAGCGCTGGCTCGCCGAGATGCGCGCCGAAGGCTGGAACGTCCACGCCTCGGAAGGCAACGTCTCGGACTGGGACTCGACCAAACGCGCGTTCGAGGTAGCGCGCGCCGAGGTGGGCCCGATCGACATCCTTGTCAACAACGCCGGCATCACCCGCGACGGCACCTTCCAGAAGATGACCAACGAAGCCTGGCACGCGGTCATCGAGACCAACCTGAATTCGCTCTTTCACGTCACCAAGCAGGTGATCGACGGCATGGTCGAGCGCGGCTGGGGCCGGATCGTGAACATCTCCTCCGTCAACGGCCAGCGCGGTCAGTTCGGACAGACCAACTACTCGACCGCCAAGGCGGGCATCCATGGCTTCACCATGGCACTGGCCCAGGAGGTGGCCGCGCGCGGCGTCACCGTCAACACCGTCTCGCCCGGTTACATCGGCACCGACATGGTGCGGGCGGTGAAGCCCGAGCGGCTGGAGCGGATCGTCGCCGGCATTCCCGTCAAGCGCCTCGGCGAGCCCGATGAGATCGCCTCGATAGTCGCCTGGCTGGTGGGCGATGAGGCCGCATTCGCCACCGGCGCCGATTTCTCCCTCAACGGCGGCCTGCACATGGGTTGAGCGGAAGCGAACGTTGAAGATCTGCGTAGTCGGTGCGGGCGCGATCGGCGGCTTGCTTGGAACCCGCCTCGCGCTTCTGGAGGACACGCACGTTGCGGCGCTGGCACGCGGCACCACGCTGGTGGCACTGCGCGATCACGGCTGGCGGCTGCGCCAAGGCGCCGAGCTGTTGGTCGCACCCGCGGCGAATGCGTCCGATGATCCGCACGACTTGGGTCCCCAGGACCTGGTGATCATTGCGCTCAAGGCGCAGGCGCTACCGGCGCTCGCTGCGCGCCTCGCGCCGCTCCTGACACCGGACACGATCGTGCTGCCTGCCATGAACGGCGTGCCCTGGTGGTTCGGCGCGGAGGTTGCGGCGCTCGGCCGCGAACCCCTCGAGAGCATCGACCCCGGCGGCGGCATCGCCCGGGCAATCCCCGTGGCGCAGGCCATCGGCTGCGTGGTGCACGTGAGCGCGGCGGTGAGCGAGCCCGGCGTGACCGCGCATCGCATGGGCCGTGGGCTGATCATCGGCGAGCCGAGCGGAGGGGAGTCCGAGCGCGTGCGGCGCCTCGGCGCACTGCTCACGCGCGCCGGGTTCGAGGTGACCTGCTCGGCGCGCGTGCGCTACGACGTCTGGTACAAGCTGTGGGGCAACATGACCATGAACCCGGTGTCGGCGCTGACCGCCGCGACCGCCGACCGGGTGCTGGACGATGAGCTGGTGCGCGCGTTCTGCGCTGCGGCCATGCGCGAGGCGGCCGCGGTCGGCGCGCGCATCGGCTGCGACGTGCGCGAGTCCGCCGAAGACCGCTTCGCCGTCACGCGTAAGCTCGGGGCGTTCAAGACCTCGATGCTGCAGGACGTCGAGGCGAGCCGCAGCATCGAGCTCGATGCCCTGGTCGGGGCGGTGCGCGAGATTGGCGCGCGTGTCGGCATCGCCACGCCGATGACCGACGCGCTGTTCGGTCTTACGCGACTGTTCGGCCGGGTGCGCCGGCTGTATCCCGAGTAGTCAGAGACTCCCGCGTGACAGAGGCTCAGGTGTGAGCGGCCCCCGTCGGGCAAGCGCCTGGATACCGGCCGCCGTGTTCGCGCTGGATCGGCGGCTGTGCCGACGAAACGGTGTCTACGAGTTCACGGACGACCCGCAGTGCCTGTTTCGCATTCAATGCCTGCGGCTCGAAAGCCCCGTCGCGCTGGCGGACGGCACCCGCGTGCCTGCGGGCGGTCGCGTCCTGGCGCTGCACTTGTGGAACGCGCACGTGCCCCCCATGGAGCGCTGCGGCCCGACACTGGCATGGGCGTGCCGCACCGAGCGTGCCCTGCGCCACTCCCTGCGCCAGCTCGCGGGCTATCTTGCGAGCCAAGCTGATCTCGGGGACATCGAGGCGATCTGCGCCGACATGCGTGTGAACGGCGCCGCCCAGCCGCGCCAGCTCAGCCGCGTCCTGGGGC
Source organism: Steroidobacteraceae bacterium (assembly GCA_035603345.1). Taxonomy (GTDB): domain Bacteria; phylum Pseudomonadota; class Gammaproteobacteria; order Steroidobacterales; family Steroidobacteraceae; genus 13-2-20CM-66-19. The sequence continues at coordinate 18,585 of DATNKO010000039.1, forward strand.
GCTACGGGTTCGAGGCCGTTCCCGGCGAGATCGATCGTCGCGGCGTGTGGCATCGGATCGGGGACGCGATTTTCATCGCCATGCTGGTGTCGGTCACCCATCCGCCGGCGCTGCGCAACGCGACGCTGCGCCTGGGGAACATGCGCCTGTGGCTGTCGCGCTCCGTTCTCGAGCAGCGCTACGCGCCCGCGGGCCGCCGCCGCAGGCCGCTAGGCGTCGAATCCGTGAGTTGCTGAGCTCGCGGTCAGCGCCAGAGCGCGCCGGCCTTCCGCGGCCTGCCACCAGAGCAGCACCGGCACTCCCAGCGCAATGTCGCGCGCCCGCTTCAGCAGCGACAGTGCCAGCGCGAATTCGACGCTCACCCCGAACAGCGGCGCGAGCACCGTGTACGCGGCCTCCTGCACGCCGAGGGCGTTGGGAACGAACGGCGCGGCGCTGCGCGCCGCGTACAGCAGACTCTCGATGCCCAGAGCCGCGATGAGGTCGACGCGTGCACCTATCAGGCGCAGGCCGATCCAGCTGGCGACTCCGCTGGCGATCCAGCCGAGCAAGTGCAGGATCACCGACAGCGCGACCCGCCCGGGCGAGCGATAGATCGCATCCAGCATCGTGCCGGCCCCCGTGGCCACGTCCCGCAGCCGCCTGAGGAGCGGTGCCGCGAGTCGCGCAGCGAGCGGCATGCCACGGCGCTGCACGGCGAAGAACGATGCGACGGCGATGATTGCGATCGCGAGCCCGATGAGGGTGCCGCGGGTGAGCGCCGCCGTGAGCGAGCCGCGGGGCGCGCGTGCCGTGAGCAGCGCGACACCGAGCGCCGTGTAGCCGATCTGCGCGACCATCTCGGTCGTGACATCGACGATCATCGAGGCGGCGGCCAGCGCCGGCCGGACTCCCTGCAGGACCGCCGCCCGCACTCCGAGCGCGATTCCCCCGAGTTGTGAGAAAGGCAGCACCTCCGCGGCGGAATCGCGCACGGCGCGCGCGCGGACGAACACCCACACACCGCCCGCTGACGGCGACGGCCGCAGCACGTACCAGGCGGCGCCCAGCAGTACGAAGAGCCCGAGCCCGCACAGGCACAGCAGCGCGAAGCCGCCCCAGCCGACCGCCGCGGTCGCAGACAGCACCGCGCGCCAGCCGCTCGCGTACACGAGGTAAGCGCCGAGTGCCAGCCCGAGCGCGGCGAACATGACGACGCGCATTCTCATGACGAGCGGTGGTGACCGGGCGGTGGGCGAAGCCAGCGCGCGGCTCACGCCCGCATCAGCCGGCGCGCCAGCCGCGCGAACGCGGCAACGGTCGTGGGCCGGAGCAGGCGATGATCGTAAGCGCTCATGCGGCGGTGCTGCTCGGCGAGGCACAGCCCGAGCAGCGCCCCCAGGCCACCGTCCACGCCGACCGAACGCGCCCCGGTCGCCGTGAAGTTGGCGTCCTGCGTACCGCTGCCCACGTTGCGGGCGATGCCGAGCCGCTCGAACACCAGCACGGCCCACACGGCGAGCACCTTCAGCTCGAACCACGGGCGGCGCCACCACGGCATGGTGCGGCGGTGCCAGGCGACCCAGTTGACATAGAACAGGATGTGGCGCGCCTCCTCCTGCATCACCGGCTCGAAGGTCTCGACCAGCTCAGGCGGGAAGAATCCCGATAGGCGCGCGGCTTCGAACAGACCAAAGGCGAAGAAGCTGTCGATGCACTCGCTGTAACCGGTCAGCATGAACGCCCACTCAACATCCGCCGGCGCAGCGTACGGCGGCTCAGGCGTGAGCGCGATGCCGTAGGCGGCGACCAGATTCGAGAGCACCTCCTTATGACGACCTTCTTCGAAGGCATTCAGCTCGATCGCCCGGCGCAGCAGCGGATCGCGCGGCACCGCGGCATAGGCGGCCACGTTCGCTCGGGCGCGCCCCTCCGTCTGCACCGCGATGTCCCAGATCGGCAGCGCGGTGAGGCGCTCGCGTTCGGCCGGCTCGAGCCTGGGCCAGTCGATCACGGCCGGTCGATACGGGTCGAAGGTATCGAGGAGCGTGCGGCAGAACAGCGCCTTGTGGTCTTCGCTGCCGACGCGCATACGCGCCGCCGCGGGCGGCGATCCGCCATAAGCGCCGGCTTCGGGGGCCGTCGAGCTCACGCCACACCCTCAGTGCGCGCGCGCTGACGCAGCCGCGGGTTCACACGCGGCATGCGCCATCGGAAAATCTGCGAAACCGCCGAGGCGCAGCGCCGGATCGCGACACGCGGCGATGACTTCCGGAGCCCCGAGAGCCTCCAGCTCCTCGCGGTAACCGTACGCCGGCGACCCGCCCGCGTAGGGACCGCAAGCCGGGTGCAGATAGATTTCGCTGAGGCCGGCCGGCAGGAATCGGATCAGGGCGCGCAGGCGCGAGCGTGTCATCTGCCCCGACCAGCGCAGTCCGAACACCTGGTCCGGGGCCAGCAGCCCCCGGGCACGCAGCCGCCGGCGCAGCGCCAGCACCCAGGGCTTGAGCAGCGGCCCGGAGGCGCTGCGGGTGCCGGGCTCGACCCGCCGCAGCACCCGTGCCGGCTCGAGCGGCAGCCGCACCGCGCGCAGCCCGAAGCGCGGGCCGATCTCGCACAGCAGCCGGGCGACGAGCGGATGCAGGTGGAAGTGCTTGTGGGCGTTGCAGTGATCGAGGGTAAGCCCGGCGTCACGAAAGGCCGCGAACTGGGCAGTGATCTCGGCGGCGAGCTGGCGGCGCGCCTCGCGGCTGGCGGCAATGAGCGCCCCGACGCGCGCCATGTCGCAACGCAGCCAACCGTCCTCGCGCACCAGGCGCGAGACCGCCGCGGGCGGCAGCACCGGCCGGCCTTCCACCAGCACCAGGTGCAGCCCGACGCGCAGCGTCGGTAAGCGGCGCGCCCGCGCGATGGCATCCGCCGCCGCCGGCGCGCCGATCATCAGGCTCGCCGCGGTGAGAATCCCGCGCCTGTGGCCGATCTCGACGGCGTCGTTGACCTCGCGCGCCGCGCCGAAATCATCGGCCGTGACGATCAGACCCTTCACGTTTCACGCCGCATCCCGGCGCGAGCGCAAGAACTGGAAGAACTCCGCACCCTCGCGCAGCCGGCGCCCGAGCATGCCGGGACTGGTGAGCATCTCGGCGAGCATGGCGGCGACCTTGGAGGGGCGCAGATAGAACCTGCGGTAGAACTCCTCCACCGAGGCGAAGATCTCGCCGTGGCTCAGGTGCGGGTAGCTGAGCGGCGCAATCTGCGTACCCTGCTGCGACAGCAACTCGGTGTCTTCGGCCAGCCAGCCGTTCTCCTTCGCCTGCCGGTACAGGTAGGTGCCCGGATAGGGAGCGGCCAGCGACACCTGGATGGTGTGCGGATTGATCTCCTTGGCGAAATTGAGCGTCTCCTGGATGGTCTCGCGCGTCTCGCCGGGCAAGCCAAGAATGAAGGTGCCGTGCACCAGGATGCCGAGCTCGTGACAGTCGCGCGTGAAGCGCCGCGCGAACTCCACCCGCATGCCCTTCTTGATGTTGAACAGGATCTGCTGGTTGCCCGATTCGTAGCCGACCACCAGCAGCCGCAGGCCGTTGTCCTTCATGATCGCGAGCGTGCGGCGCGGCACGTTGCCCTTGGCGTTGCACGACCAGGTGATGCCGAGCTTGCCCAGCTGCTGCGCCAGCTCCTCGACGCGCGGCAGGTTGTCGGTGAGCGTATCGTCGTCGAAGAAGAACTCCTTCACCTGCGGAAAGGCGCGCTTTGCCCAGGCGGTCTCCGCCACCACGTCCTCGATCGACCGCACGCGGTAGCGGTGTCCGCCCACCGTCTGTGGCCACAGACAGAAGGTGCAGTGCGATTTGCAGCCGCGCCCGGTATAGAACGACAGGTACGGATGCAGCATGTAGCCGCTGAAGTAATTCTCGATGGTGAGATCGCGCTTGTAGACGGGAGAGACCCACGGCAGCGCGTCCATGTTGTCGAGCACTGCGCGGTTCTCGTTGTGCACGAGGCTCCCATCGGGAGCACGCCAGGAGAGCCCGGCGATCTCACGCCACGGCCGCCCGTCGGCGACTTCCTTGATGGTGAAGTCGAACTCGTTGCGGGCGACGAAATCGACCGCGCCCGAGGCCTGCAGGCTCTTCTCCGGCTCGACCGCAACGGCAGCGCCGATCAGTCCGATGCGGATGTCGGGATTCACCTGCTTGATCTGCTCGGCCGTCCTGATGTCGGTACTGAAGGATGGGGTGGAGGTGTGCATCACCACCAGCTCCCGGCCCTCGAGCTCCGGTACCAGGTCCGCGAACTTCAGCCGCTGCGGCGGCGCGTCGATCAGCTTCGAGTCCTCGACCATCGCCGCCGGCTGCGCCAGCCAGGTCGGATACCAGAACGAGCGCACCTCGCGGCGGTTCTGATAGCGCGCGCCGGCGCCACCATCGAAGCCGTCGAAGGAAGGTGGATGCAGAAACAGGGTTTTCACTGCCGGCAGCTCCTCAGAGAATCAGAGAATCGGGTGAGCGGTACCGTCGCGGGCCACATGATAGCGCGCCTGACGCCACCGCACTTGGCGCGTCGCGTATCCCCAGCACCACAGCGAGAACGTGAGCAGGTCGTTGAGCGCTACCAACCATAGCTGCGCGAATACCGGCCAAACCCTGCGGGGGCGTGAATTTATCATGAATCGCGCCGCGATCGTGATCAGCAACATGGTGACCGTGGCAGGACTGGCTGCGGCAAGCAGGCTCGCGAGGATAGCCGCCGGTATTCCGAAAGTGACACCCGCGAGGGCATAACTGAGCGGTCGCACAGTGCGGATGGTGCGCAGCCACCGCAACTCATGACGCGCCAGATCGCGCAGCGTCGGTTCGTCGACCGCCGTCTCGACCTCCAGGTCGCTGAGCACGGTGCGCAGCCCCACGCGTCGCGTGAGCTCCCCGAGCCGGTAGTCGTCGGCCAGCTGGTCGGCGATCGCCGCGAAGCCGCCGATGCGGCTGAGCGCCGCGCGGCGCAGTGCGATCGTCGCCCCCGAGGCGAACACACGCGAGCCGCACCAGCCCGCAATCCGCACCGACGGCATGAACCACTCATTGATGAACATGGCGCCGAGGAGCGACCACAGGCCCGGCCGGGGGCTCCCGTGGTACAGACAGGTGACGATGCCAACTCCCTCATCGAGGAGAGGAGCAATCACCCTTTGGAGGTAGTCGGGGCCCACTCTTACGTCGCTGTCGGCGATCACCAGATAGTCATGACGCGCGAGCGGCAGCATGTTGATGAGATTGCTGACCTTGCCGCTGGTGCCGTGCGGAGTCGGGTCGACAGCGATCTCGAGAGCCAGCGCGGGAAACTCCGCCTGCAGGCGCCGCACGGTCTCGAGCGCCGGGTCGTCGGCATTGCGCACGCCGCAGACGATCTGCAGATCCGCACACGGCTGTTGGCAGAACGAGCGCAAACGCTCGTAAAGCCCTGCTTCCGCGCCGCACAAGGGCTTGAGGATGGTGGTGGGCGGGACGCTCGCGGGCAACTCCCGGGAAGCGCGCGGCCGCCAGCGCAGTGCGCACGCGGCGAGAATCGTATAGCTCATGGCCGCAGCGCCGAGCGCTGTCGCGACTGCGCCGAGCCAGAGCTGGACCGCCGCACTCATCGATCGTTGCCGGCGCCCGTGCGGGGAGCGGGTGAGACTTTGGTATTACAGCGGCGCGCCAGTCCGGCTGTCGCAAAGTTGTCCGCTGAGGTTATCATCTGCTACATCGTGAGGAATGGTTCACGCGGCCCGCGGACCAACTCTACACGTAATGCGCCGCGGCGCGGAGTGTGAGACTTGATGGAGCAAGTTGGACTGGTGGGCGGCACGGGCGTCGGCGGCGGCGCGGTGGCCGATCCGGAGTCGCTGATTCTCGTGGACGGCGCCGATCGCGAACTGGGATACCTGGACAAGGCGCGCTGCCATGCCGGTCAGGGTGTCCTGCACCGCGCCTTTTCGTTGCTGATCTTCAACGGCGGGCAGGAGCTGCTGCTGCAGCAGCGCGCCGCCTCCAAGCGGCTCTGGCCGCTGTACTGGTCGAACAGCTGCTGCAGCCATCCGCGGCGTCGTGAGACCATGGAGGCCGCCATCCACCGCCGGCTGGGCGAGGAGCTCGGCCTCGCCTGCCCGCTGCATTTCCTCTTTAAGTTCGAGTATCAGGCGCAATTCGATGAGACCGGCGCCGAGCATGAGTTATGCTCCGTATACGTCGGCCGCAGCGACGGGCCGGTACGCATCAATCGCGACGAGATTCGCGCTTGGCGCTGGATCAGCCCGGGACAGCTGCAGCAGGAGCTCGCCGGACCTGACGCCGGCCGCTTCACGCCGTGGTTCAGGCTCGAATGGGAGCGCACCTGGCGCGAGCACCGCGCCACGGTGGGCGCACTTTCATAACCGTCAGATATTTGGAGGAGAACCGCTTTGGCCGTGCCGTTGCTGCAGATGTACCAGGTTGGCCGCTATATCGCGGCGCGCCGCCTGCGCGGACAGAAGCGCTATCCGCTGGTGCTGATGCTCGAGCCGCTGTTCCAGTGCAACCTCGCCTGCGCCGGCTGCGGCAAGATCGATTATCCGAAGGAAATTTTGCAAAAGCGCATCAGCGTCGCCGACGCTCTCCACGCCGTGGACGAGTGCGGGGCCCCGATCGTGTCGATTGCCGGCGGCGAGCCGCTGGTTGCGCGCGAGACACCGGCGATCGTCGCCGGGATCGTGGCACGCAAGAAGTTCGTTTACCTGTGCACCAACGCGCTGCTGCTCGCCCGTCACATCGATGAGTACCGGCCGTCGCCCTACCTGACCTTTTCCATCCACCTCGACGGCGATCGTCAGCGTCACGACGAGTCGGTGTGCCAGGCGGGAGTGTTCGACAAGGCGGTCGCGGCCATCCGGCTGGCGCGCTCGCGGGGCTTTCGCGTCACGATCAACTGCACGCTGTTCAGTGACGCCGACCCCGAGAATACCGCGCAGTTCTTCGACACCGCGACCGGGCTCGGCGTCGAGGGCATCACCGTCTCGCCCGGTTACAGCTACCAACATGCTCCCCGTCAGGACGTGTTCCTGCGCCGCACCAGCAGCAAGCAGCTGTTTCGCGAGATCTTCCGCCGCGGACGCGAGCGCCCGCGGCGCCGGCGCTGGTCGTTCAATCACTCCGGGCTGTTCCTCGACTTCCTGGCCGGCAACCAGTCGTACCAGTGCACGCCGTGGAGCAACCCGACCTACAACGTGTTTGGCTGGCAACGGCCGTGCTACCTGCTCACCGATGAGGGGAGCGCCCCGACCTTCCGCTCCCTCATGGAGGACACCGAGTGGAACCGCTATGGCGTGGGGCGCAATCCGGCCTGCAACAACTGCATGGCGCACTGCGGCTACGAAGGCACGGCGGTCGACGATAGCTTCGCCCACCCCCTCAAGGCACTGAAGGTGCTGCTGCGCGGACCGCGGCTCAGCGGGCCGATGGCGCCTGACCCGCCGGTCGTCTATGCCGAACGCAATCAGTAGCGCCGCCGATATCCGTCCGCGTGGTGATCGCGACCTGGTGGCGCCGGCCGACTTCCCGGCGCAGCTGAGGTCGTGGCAGGCGCGCATGGAGCAGGCGCTCGCCGCGCGGCTGCCCGCGGCCGATGAGGAGCCGGCGCGGCTGCACGCGGCGATGCGCTACAGCGTGCTGAACGGCGGCAAGCGCGTGCGTCCGGCGCTGGTGTTCGCGACCGCCGGCGCCGTCGGACTCGATGAAGCGCAGGTCGAAGCGGCGGCCTGCTCGCTGGAGTTGGTGCACGCCTACTCGCTGGTGCACGACGATCTGCCGGCGATGGATGACGATGATCTGCGTCGCGGCCGCCCGACCTGCCATCGTGCCTTTGACGAGGCGACCGCGGTTCTGGTCGGCGATGCCCTGCAATCGCTCGCGTTCGAGGTGCTGGCGAGCGACCCGGCGCTGCCGGCGTCAGCGGCGATCCGGCTGCGGCTGATCAAGTTGCTGGCGCAGGCGAGCGGCACTGCCGGCATGGCCGGAGGCCAGGCGATCGACCTCGCCGCCCAGGGCCGGCAGCTGACGCTCACCGAGATCGAGGCGATGCATCGGCTGAAGACCGGTGCGCTGATCCGCGCCAGCGTGCAGATGGCCGCCGCCTGCGCGCCGGACCTGCCGACGCGGCTGTGGGACGCGCTCACCGGGTTCGCCACGCCGATCGGGCTGGCGTTTCAGATCCAGGACGATCTGCTCGACGTGCTGGGGGACGCGGGCGTCCTCGGCAAGGCGACCGGCGCGGACCGTGCGCGCGGCAAACCGACGCATCCGGCGGTGGTGGGACCTACAGCCTCGCAGCAACGGGTGCGCGAGCTGCACGCCGCGGCGATCGAGGCGCTGGCGCCGTTCGGTGCGCACGCCGATGCGCTGCGGGCGCTCGCGGCCTGGCTGCTGGCGCGGCATTCCTAGGTTTCCTGGTTGCGGGCCGCTGCGCCGCTACGCGGAGCGTCTGGGAGCGGCGCACTGCAGCCGCCACCACTGCTCGACCCGGGCGTACAGACGCGGCGCGTCGAGCCCCGCGGCGGCGAGCAAGCTCGCGCGCGAGCCGTGCTCGATGAAGCGCTCGGGGATGCCGAGCTGCAACAGCGGAATCACGATACCGGACGCGGCCAGGGCCTCGGCCACCGCCGAGCCCGCCCCGCCGGCCACCACATTCTCCTCGATCGTGACGAGCGCCTGATGATCGTCGGCGACGGCCGCGAGCAGTTGCCGATCCAACGGCTTGACGAAGCGCATGTTGACCAGCGTTGCGTCGAGGCGCGCCGCGGCGACCGCGGCCGCGGCCAGCGGCGCGCCGAACACCAGCAGCGCAACGCCGCTGGCCCCGGAGCGGCACAGTTGCGCGCGGCCGACGGGCAACGCCCCCATGTGTGCGCTGACCGCAGCCCCCGGACCCTCGCCGCGGGGATAGCGCACCGCGGCCGGACCGGGCAGCGTGCTGGCGGTGTAGAGCATCTGACGGCACTCGTTCTCGTCGGCCGGCGCCATGACCGTCAGATTCGGTATGCAGCGCAGGTAGGAAAGGTCGTAGCCGCCCTGCTGGGTCGCACCGTAGCCGCCGGCGAGTCCCGCGCCGTCCACCGCAAAGATGACCGGCAGGTTCTGCAGAGCCACGTCGTGGATCAGCTGATCGTAGCTGCGCTGCAGCAACGTCGCCGGAATCGCCACCACTGGCCTCAAACCCTCGGTTGCGAGTCCCGCGGCGAGTGTAACCGCGTGCTGTTGGGAGGCGCCTACATCGAAGCAGCGGTCGGGAAAGCGCTGCGCGAACTCGCGCAGCCCGGCCTGCTGGCCCATTCCGGTCGCGACGGCAACGATGCGCGCATCCGCCGCCGCCACGTCGCACAGCCACCGCCCGAAGACCCCGCCGAAGCTGGCAGGCATCGCGCCGGAGTCCAGCCGGCGTCCGGCAGCCCGGCGCCGACGGAACGAGCCGCCGACCGCGCCCGTGCCAGCCTTGGCCGCGCGCGTGACCACGTGCAAAAACTGCGGGCCGTGCAGTCTCTTCAGGTTGCCGAGCGTCGCGATCAGCGCCTTGAGGTTATGCCCGTCAACGGGGCCGACGTAGTTGAAATCCATCTCCTCGAGCAGCGTCCCCGGCAACACCATGCCCTTGAGATGCTGCTCCGAGCGGCGAGCGAGCTCCCACATGATGGGTTTGTAGCGCAACGCCCGCTTGCTCTGCTCGCGCAGCCGGGAGTAGAGCCGTCCCGAGAGCAGCCGGGCCAACAGGTTGGAGAGTACGGCGTGCGGCCCCGGGATCGGGGGTCCGTTGTCGTTGAGAATGACCAACAGGTCGACGGCCAAGGAACCCGCGTGATTCAGCGCCTCATAGGCCATGCCCGCGCTCAGCGCCCGCTCGCCGACGATCGCCACCACCCGCTGCCGCTCAACGCGGCGGGCGGCCGCCACCGCCATCCCGAGAGCGACGCTGATGCCGTTACCCGTATGGCCGGTGCCGCAGGCGTGCGGCGCTGCGACGGCGTGGCGGATGTTGCCCCGCCAATCGTGCCCGCCGGTCAACACCTGGTGGGCACAGTCCGGCTGGCCGCCGTCCCAGACCAGCAGGTCGCCCGGCGTGTCGAACACGTAGTGCACGGCGATCGCGAGCTCGATGGCGGCGAGCCCCGCCGCGAGGTGCTCGCTATGGGCTGCGGGCTCGGTCGTGAGAAGATCCCGCAGCTCGCGGGCGAGCGCCGCAAGCCTGCGGATTGGCAGGCCTCGCAGCCCGGCGGGGGATTCCAACCCCTCGAGCAACACGTAGCGCTCGGGCGCAACCTTCATGGCTGGACCCTCATGGCGGGAACTCTACCTGGCGTTAAGTCTACACCTACGCGTCGCGCCGCTTGCCTGGAACTGCGTCGTTGCGCAAAACTGTCCACCCGACAGCGCTTGCGCGAGCTTATAAACATGGACTGCGCAACTTCCGACGACGGATATCAGAACGAGATCCTGCCGCGCGTTTCGCGGACCTTCGCATTGACTATCCCGCAGCTGCCGGCGGCCGTGCGGCCGGCGGTTACCAACGCCTACCTGCTGTGCCGCATTGCCGACACGATCGAGGACGAGCCGGCGCTCCCCGCGCCCGAGGCGGCCGACTTCCTCAGGCGCTTTGCGGCCGTTGTGAGCGATGCGGAGCCGCCCGCGCCGCTGGCGCTCGAGTTGTTCCCGCGCCTCTCGGATCGCACCCTGCCTGCCGAGCGTGAGCTGGTGAGCAACATGGAGCGGGTCATCCGCGTCACGGCCACGTTCGGAGCGCAGCGCGCCGCAATCGAACGCTGTGTTGGCCTGATGTGCGACGGCATGCCGCGTTTCAGGCGCATCGCCCGCATGCGCGGACTCGAGCGCATGAGTGACCTCGACAGCTACTGCTATTACGTCGCGGGGGACGTCGGGGAGATGCTCACGGAGCTGTTCTGCGGGTACGCGCCCGCCATAGCCGAGCGGCGGGCTGCGCTCGCTGATCTGGCAGCGTCCTTCGGACAGGGACTGCAGATGACCAACATCCTCAAGGACTTCTGGGAGGATCGCAGTCGCGGCTCCTGTTGGCTCCCCCGGGAAGTGTTTGCCCGCCACGGCGTCGACCTGGGGCTACTCACGCCGCAGAGCAGCCGCGCCGGCTTCGCGGCCGGCATCACTGAGCTGATCGCGGTGGCGCACGGACATCTGCGCAACGCACTCGACTATGCCCTGTTGATTCCTCCGGCGGAGGCCGGTATCCGCCGCTTCTGTCTGTGGGCGATCGGACTCGCCGTGCTGACGCTGCGCAAGATCGCCGCGCACCCGCAGTTCACCTCCGGCGCCGAGGTCAAGGTGTCGCACCGCGCGGTTTTCATGACCAGCGCCAGCACCAGCGCCGCGGTGCGCCGCGACCGGACGCTGCGCTGGCTGTTCGAGCACGCGGCGCGGGGGCTGCCGCTGGCACCACCCTCGGCGTGCCGGGCTGCGGCTCGGGCGGCAGCGCTCGCCGCCGCCGCGGCTCGCGACACCCTCGAGCAACCCCTGGAACAGCAGCGCGCCGCGCTGATTTGAAAGCTCCCGCATCATGACCGCACGCGCGCCCCCGTCCGCTCCACTTGCCCGCACGGCGCGCACCGCCGTGGACGAGCCGGTCGCGCTACGTGCCCCAACACCCGTTGCGCGGTCGTCGCTCGACGTCGCGATCGCCACCGCACGCGAGGAGCTGCTGCGCCGGCAGAGCGCCGACGGACGCTGGCAGTTCGAGCTCGAGGCGGACTGCACGATCCCGGCCGAGTACATCATGATGATGCACTTCCTCGGCGACATCGACGCAGCGCTGGAAGCGAAGCTCTCGACCTACCTGCGCGCTCGCCAGGCCGATCACGGCGGCTGGGCGCTGTATCACGGCGGCGACTTCAACATCAGCTGCAGCGTCAAGGCGTACTTCGCCTTGAAGCTCGCGGGCGACAGCCCCGACCTTGCGCACATGGCGCGTGCGCGCGCGGCAATCCTCGCCCATGGCGGCGCGGCCGCCACCAACGTGTTCACGCGCATTGCGCTCGCGCTGTTCGGGCAGGTCCCATGGCGCGCCGTTCCCTACATCCCGGTCGAGATCATGTTCCTGCCGCGGTGGTTCCCCTTCAATCTGCACCGCATCTCCTACTGGTCGCGCACCGTGATGGTCCCGTTGCTCATCCTCTGCACGCTCAAGCCGCGCGCCCGCAATCCGCGCGCGGTCGGGCTGTCGGAGCTGTTCACCACGCCGCCCGAGCGGGAGCGGCACTACTTTCTCCGTCCCGGTGGGCGCCGCGGCCCGCTGGCGCGCATCTTTCTGGCGATCGACCGGCTGGCCCGCAGCCTCGTCGACCCACTCATCCCGGCCGCGCTGCGCGCACGTGCGCTGCGGCGCGCGGAGGCCTGGATTCTCGAGCGCCTCAACGGCGAGCACGGGCTGGGGGCGATCTTCCCGGCGATGGTAAACGCGCTCGAAGTGCTCGCGGTGCGCGGCTATCCGCCCGAGGATCCGCGGCGCCGCACCGCGCAGCGATCGCTCGAGCGGCTGCTGGTCGTCTCAGGCTCGGGCGGCTACTGCCAGCCGTGCATCTCGCCGGTGTGGGACACGGCCCTCGCGGCGCTCGCGCTGCAGGACACGGCCGGCGAAAGCGCCCTCGCGGCCGCGGAGCGCGGGCTCGAGTGGCTGCGCCAACGGCAGCTGCTCGATGAGCCGGGGGACTGGCGCATACGCCGTCCGCGCCTCGCCGGCGGCGGCTGGCCGTTCCAGGAGGCCAACAGCTACTACCCCGACCTCGATGACACGGCGGTAGTCGCCTGGGGAATGATGCAGGCGAACGACTCCGGGCGCTACTCGCCCGCCGTCGACCGCGCACTCGACTGGCTGACCGGCATGCAAAGCCGCAACGGCGGCTTCGCGTCCTTCGATGTCAACAACACCAGCTACTACCTCAACGCGATCCCCTTCGCCGATCACGGCGCACTGCTCGATCCGCCGACCAGCGACGTGACGGCCAGGGTGGTGACGGCCCTCACCCTGGCCCAACGCCCGCAGGATGCGCGGGCACTCGCCCGTGCGCTCGCTTTCCTGCGCACCGAGCAGGAGCCGGACGGCTCCTGGTTCGGTCGCTGGGGCACCAATTACGTGTACGGGACCTGGTCGGTGCTGGCCGCGTTCGAGTATGCAGGCATCGGCGCCCATGATCCGGCAGTGCGGCGCGCGGTGGGCTGGTTCGAGGCGCGGCAGAACGCCGACGGCGGCTGGGGAGAGAGCAATGACAGCTACTTCCCCGAGCGCCGCGGCGCGCCGTGTGCGAGTACACCGCATCAGACCGCCTGGGCGCTGCTCGGCCTTGTGGCTGCGGGCCGGGTGGCATCGGCGGCCGTTCGGCGCGGCGTTCAGTACCTGCTGCGCACGCAGCGCCCGGACGGACTGTGGAGCGACCCGCACTTCACCGCGCCCGGCTTCCCGCGGGTCTTCTATTTGCGTTACCACGGCTACTGCGCTTACTTCCCGCTTTGGGCGCTGTCGGCCTACCGCAGGCAATCACGTAGCGGAACGTTGCATTGAGCCGGTCCGGGATCGTGGCAGCGCTGGCTGCCGAGGCCCGCCTTCTCGGTCCGGCGCGGCCGCACGGTGCGGTGCGAGTACTCGTCGACGGCACGTTGGTCGTCGTGAGCGGCATGGGTCCGAGCGCGGCCGCGGACGGCGCGCGGCGGCTCATCGGGGCGGGAGCCACGGCGCTCGTCAGCTTCGGGGTGGCAGGCGGCCTTGACCCGGCGCTCGCGGCTGGAGCGCTGCTGCTGCCGGAGGCGCTGATCTCACCCGACGGCACCCGCTACCCGACGGCACGCGAGTGGCGCGAGCGCGTGAGCGCCGCGGTCGCGCAGCGCCACCCGGTGTGCGGCGGCGCATTGCTCACCTGTCGGGAACCCCTGTTCTCTCCGGCCGACAAGGCGAGCGCCTTGCGGCAGACGGGAGCGGTCGCGGTGGACATGGAGGGCGCGGCCATCGCGGAGGTTGCCGCGCAGCGCGGACTGCCGTTTCTCGCCGTGAGGAGCGTGCTCGATGCGGCTGGCGATACACTGCCGATGGCGCTGCTGGCGGCCATCGACCCGCGCGGTGCAACCTCTGTGGTGCGACTCATCGCCGCAGTGATCCGTGCGCCGCGGGAGTGGCCGGACCTGCTGCGACTCGGGCGCCGCTGCGTTGCCGCCAGCCGCCCGCTGCTGAGCGTCGCGCGCAGCGGCGCGCTGGCGGCTGCCCCCGCCCATCGACCGGCCGCCGCGCAGCAGCACACCAACGCCCTGCCATGAGGGCGCTGGTCACGGGCGCGAGCGGTTTCGTCGGCTCGGCGCTCGCCAGAGCGCTCTGTCAGGCGGGTTGGCAGGTCCGGGCGCTGGTGCGCTCAGGCTCCGACCGTCGCAATCTCGCGCAGCTGCCGGTGGAGACAGTCTGCGGCGACATCACCGACAGCCCCTCGCTCGATGCAGCACTCGGCGAGTGCGACGCGCTGTTTCACGTGGCCGCCGACTATCGCCTGTGGACGCCCGACCCGCAGCGGCTCTATCAGACCAACGTCGAGGGAACGCGCAAGGTACTCGAGGCCGCCCGCCGGGCGCGCATCGCGCGCATCGTATACACCAGCAGCGTCGCGACGGTCGGTCTGCCCGCGGACCGCTCGCCCGGCAACGAGGCGACGCCGGTCGCCATCGCCGACATGATCGGCCACTACAAGCGCTCGAAGTTTCTCGCTGAAGAGGTGGTGCGCGAGTTCGCGCGCGCGGGCCTCCCGGTCGTGATCGTGAATCCCTCGACCCCGATCGGGCCGGGTGACGCGCGGCCAACGCCGACCGGGCGGTTGGTGATCGATGCGGCGCTCGGGCGGATGCCGGCCTATGTAGATACCGGCCTCAACATCGTGCACGTGGATGATGTGGCCGCGGGGCACCTGCGCGCCTTCGACCGCGGGCGCGTCGGCGAGCGCTACATTCTCGGCGGCGAGAACCTGACACTGCGGGAGATTCTCGCCGCGATCAGCACTCTGGTGGGCCGGCAGCCGCCGCGCCTGCGGCTGCCCAATCCGGTGTTGCTGCCGGTAGCGCTGGTTGCGGAAGCGATCGCACGGGTGTCCGGCCGCGAGCCCCGCGTGACTCTCGCCGGCGTGCGCATGGCGCGCAAGCCGATGTACTTCTCGAGCGACAAGGCGGTGCGCGAGCTCGGCTACAGCTGGCGGCCGCCGGCGGCCGCGTTCGCCGACGCGCTTGCATGGCTGCGCGCGCAGGGCATGCTCGGCCGCTAGTACCTGGCCGGGTCTGCGGCGGTGTCCTATCGCTGGTAGTAGCGGAGGTCCGCGTGTACACGTGCGTCCCCAGGGGTAAGCGTGACACGCGATCTGCTGTGCAAGGCCGGATTCGGGGCCGGTTGGGGCAAGGCCGTCCCGCTCGGCGTCCTGGCGGCGGCGCTGTCAGGACCCGTGGTGGCTCTCGCCGATGACCCCGCCGCCGACATAAACGCGAACGGCAGCAACAACGCACTCCAGGAAGTCGTTGTCACGGCGGAGCGACGCCCCGAGTCCGCTCAGGACATCGGGGTTGCGGTGACGGCCGTGGGTGGTCAGGAGATTGACTCGCTGCGCATTCAGCAGCCGCTGCAGCTCTCGACCCTCACCCCGAGTCTTTCGACCATGAACGCGCAGACCGACGAGACCCCGCTTTTTCTGCTGCGCGGCATCGGACTCGACGACTTCAACAACAACAACAGCAGTGGTGTGGGAACGTACCTGGACGGGGTGTTTGCGAGCTTCCCGGGGTTTCTCACCGGGGCGATGTACGACGTGAACCGGGTCGAGATCCTCAAGGGCCCGCAGGGCACCCTCTACGGCAAGAACACCGCGGGCGGCGCGATCAACATTATCTCCAACGGACCGACCGACACGCCCGAGGGCTACGTCGACTTCGACATCAGCCGCTGGTACACGACGGACATCACGGCGGCCATAAGCGGTCCGCTGTCCGATTCGGTCAACGCGCGACTCGCGGCGACCGTGACCAAGCAGGGCGAGGGCTATCAGACGGACATCGACACGGGGCAGCATTTCGGCAAGCTCGATCGCGGTGGCGCCCGGGCGCTGTTCGATGTGCGCCTGAGCGATGCGGCGACCCTGCACCTCAATTTTCACGCGGTGTACGACGACTCGGTGCCCTCGTCCCCGTCGACCCCGAACGTCGAGGCGATGATTCCGCCCGAGCCATTTCCGACCAAGGGCCTGATGGACAGCCCGCCCGGCGGCCAGTGGGTGAGGACCGGCGGCCTGCCGGCCTACAAGGACGAGATCGGCGGCGGGACGGTGGCGACCCTGAACGTCGATTTCGACCGGATGACGCTCACTTCGATCAGCGCCTACGACTACTTCTCGGACCACAGTCAGGACAACTACGACGGCTATCCGGCCGCGGACAACAACTGGACCAAGAACTTCCAGCAGTGGCAATGGAGCCAGGAGCTGCGTCTCGCCTCGCACACCGGCGGCCTGGTGGACTGGATCGTCGGGGCCGATTACTCGCAGAACTGGTATCGCTGCCGCGACGCCCTCGACTGGACCTTCGTCTACGGGCTGGCGGACTACCTGACGCAGGGTGGCAAGGCGATTACGGCCACCAACTTCATCCAGCGGGAGGAGTCCACCGGCGTGTACGCGAACGCGGAAACGCATCTCTCCAGCCGCTGGACGCTGGTGACCGGCGTGCGCTATTCGCACGATGAGGCCTCGTTCGACGGCGTGACGCTCGATCCGACGGGACTCCTCACCTACGCGGCCAACGGCTTCACCGGCCCGATCATCCCGAATACTGTTCTCGCCGCGCTCGATGAGTCACGCTGGAACCAGAATGTGTCCTGGCGGCTCGGGCTCGATTACCACCTCACCGACAAAGTGCTGTTGTACGAGAGTGAGGCGACCGGCTACAAGGAGGGGATCTTCTACGGCCAGCCCGCGCAGGTCCAGGTGGACTGGGGTTATGTAAATCCCGAGCGCAATCTCACCAGCGAGCTCGGCATCAAGAGCCGCTTCTTCTCCGACACGCTGCAGTTCGACACCGCGGTCTTCGACTCCATCATCTACGATCGTCAGTCGAGCCTGTCTCTGTGGGCCGGTCCTGTGGGCACGCAGCCGCTCATCGCAGGGCTCGGCAACGTGCCCGAGTCCCGGATCGACGGCGTCGAGACCGAGATCGACTGGCGTCCGGTTCGAGGTCTGCAGATCCACTTGGCCAGCACGTATCTTCACGCCCGAGTGACCGAGACGCTGACGAACGACAACGGGCTCGCCCTTTTCACACCCGTGATGGTCGGCCAGATGCTGCCCGATGCTCCCAACTGGAGCAGCAGCTACGTCGTTTACTACGAGCACCCGGTCGGCGACGGCCTGACGGCGTACGCCATGGCGAACGATCACTTTGTGAGCGCCATCCACCCGTATCTGGGCGACCCCACGACGTTTGGGCGCGGCCACAACACAGGCGCGCGGATCGGGCTCAAGAATCCCGCCCGGCACTGGGACACGAGTCTGTGGGTCACGAACCTGACGGACACCCGGCCGCTCACCTATGCCTTCGCCGGCAGCGAAGGGCAGACCGTGTCCTTCTATCAGAAGCCGAGATCGGTGGGCGTGAACATCACGTACAGCTTCTGAGTGGCGATAATTCTCAAAATTGTTGCGTGATCTCGCCAAAGATGCCGCGGCGCGGCCCGTACTGAGGAGCAAACTCCCCCACCCCGGTAGCGGCGCGCAGCACATAAATCCGGTCGAAGAGATTGACGGCGCTCAAGCGCAGGGTCAGCGGCTTGTCAGCACTCGGCCACGGATGGAAGTAGCGACCGACAGCGGCGTTGCATTGCGTGTAATCGGGCGAGTGTTGCAGGTTGGCAAAACCCGCGCGCAATCCGCTGCCATAGATGCCATCGAAGCTCGCGAACGTCTCTTGCCAGCGATAGGAAGCTCCGGCGGAGGCGGTATTCGTCTGCGCATCCGACGCATAGGTATAGTTGCTCGCCAGGTAGGCAAACTCCACCGGGTCGCCAATGAGGTATTGGTTGGAGATCACGTCCTTGGCCTTGGTGATCTCGTGGGCATAGTTGCCGTAGATCCGAAGCCCGTCGTGCTGGTAGTTGAGCTTCAGTTCCGCGCCTTTGCTGTAACCGAGCGCATAGTTGAACTGGCTCAAGACCGCCGCATTACCGAACGTTCCGTCATCGAGCATGTCGGTGCCATGCTTGTAATACACGTCGGCTCCCGCGGTGAACGCGGCTGACAGCTTCTGCTCGAGTCCGAGATCGACATAGGTCGCGCGTTCCGGGCGCACCGGATCATCGAGCGGGATCGCCGGTTGCTGGGTCGTGTTCTGAAAGAGAGCGAGGTTACTCGGCGTGGCCTGAGCCTGCATGGGAGGGGTGAAGTATCGCGAGATTCCGGCATGCAGGGTGGTGTCGGCGACCGGGTCGTAGACCAGCACGATTCGCGGACTCACCTGGTTCGCCGATACGAACTGGTTCAGTTGATCGAAGCGCACACCCGTGTTGAGGGTCAGATTGGGACGCAGGCGCCATTCGTCCTGACCATAGACCCCGGCGATCCAGCCGGTCTTTTGCGTGTAGTCGTTGACGGTGAGCGGAGTCGGCAGGACGACCCCGTCAGGCGCGACGGGCAGGACCGTGGCCAGGTCCTGCACCTGCGTGTGCTCGATGGTGGTCACGAACCCGGCGCGCAGAGTGTGCGCGTCGCTCCAACGCCAGGCGGCATCGAACTGCAGCCCGTTCAGCAGGCTCTTGCGTACCACGTTTGCAGCGACGTCGTTGAAGGCGAGGTCGTAGTACGGGTCCGGCATGAAGTTGATGGAGGCGTAACGCGTGAACACTGAAAGCTGGGTATCCAGATCGTCGCGGTGCGTCTGCAGGGCGACCAGCGCGAAGAAGAAGCGGTCCTTCTCGTTTTCATTGATGTCGGCCGAGGACAGGGTGTCGGGACCGTAGTCCCCCAGCGGCTGCTCACCGAGGACGTTCGGAATCTGGAAACGCCCGACCCACGCGCCCGTCATGTAGGTCAGTCGGTCGGCGTCATCGAGAAAGGTCGATCCATAGCCGAAGAATCGTTCCTGCGAAGTGTCGTCGTGGATCGGGTTGGCGGTCGGCGTGGCGCTCTCGAGGCCCTGCTCGCTCTGCAGATAGCGGCCTGACAGGAAGTATTGGGTCGCACCCCCGCTGCCGCCGTACTCGACGCTCGGGCTCACCGTAGACCAGCTGCCACCGTAGATATCGAGGGTGCCGCCCTGATCGAACTGGCTTTTCGTCGTGATGTCGAGCACACCCGCAGTTCGCAACCCATACTGGGCTGGCAGCGTCCCGTCGAGCAGACTCATGCTGCCGACAAAGTCGGTCCCAAGGACCGGACCGAGCGCCGACACGCCATCCGGGAGCTGAATGCCGTTGATTCGGTACTGCACGTTCGCGTACTCGTTGCGAACGTGAAAATCGGGGTTGCTGATCGCCGAATCGTACGAAACACCCGGGATCTGCAGCACCACTTTGTCGAGCGGAGTGTTCTTGCCCTGCGGAAGCGTCTGCAGGTCCTGCTGATCGATGCTGTAGTCGGTGGCGCCGAGCTTCGGCAGCAGATTCCGGTCGCGCGCTGCGTCCAGCTCCGCGTTTTTCTCCTGCAGCGAGTGGCCGGTGACCACGACTTGCGGCTGGGACGACTGTTGATCGTCTCCTGCGCCCGAGTCCTGCTGATCGGCCCGAGCCGGGAAGGTTGCACCCGCTGCCAGGGACAGAATGCACACACCGATGCTGCGAACGATTCGCACCACTGCGAAGAGGTCCTGGTTGTCCCGCCAGCGGGAGGGTGTTGCCGGCAAGACGCCGATCTGCGCCGCGCTGCCTGCTCCACACTCCGTAGCGTAGCGAGACAGTAGTTGCTAATGCAAATCATTCTCATTGGTACCCGCATTAGACGTGTCGCAAGGCCGCGCCTGGCCAACGACATATGCTTATGGATCAGATATTTAGGTACTATCCGCCCCTCCCGGAGAGCTCAGATGAAACAACACTGTATGTTCGCGGCGGCCGCGGCCGCCTGGCTGATGGCGGCAACGGTGGCGCGCGCCGACAACGTGGTGATCGAGCACGTCACACTGCTCGACGGTCTGCACGCACCGCAGCCCGATATGACCGTGGCGGTCGTCGGCGACCGCATCGCGCAGATCACCCCGAGCGCCCTGGCACACCAACTCCAGGGCCGTCGCATCGACGCCCGGGGCAAGTACCTCATGCCTGGGCTGATGGACGTGCACATCCATCTGCGCGGCGCCTTCGACCCGAGCATCAAGCCCGATGAGCCGAGCGTCCCGAACCGACAGGAGGGTGTGCAAGCCCTGGCGAGCTTTCTGTACGCCGGCGTCACCACCGTGGTCGACGTTGGCAACCGGCCCGAGCACATACTGCCGCTGCGCGCCGATGAGCGCGCCGGCCGCATCCTCTCCCCGCGCATCTTCGCCACCGGCAATCTCATAACTTATCCCGGCAGCCATGGTGATCGGGTGGCACTGCGGATCAGCGACTTCGAGAGAGACAAGCCGCTGCTCGACAAGCATATCGCCGAGCAGCAGCCCGACATCCTCAAGCTGACGCTCGAAGAGGAAGGCTGGGGCTCGCGGCCCATGATTCCGATCATGCCAGTCGAGCTGCTGGGGCAGATCATTCGGTACTACAACCTGCACGGCATCCGCACCACGGTGCATGTCTCGAGTGAGCTGCACGCACTGGAGGCGATCTACGCCGGCAGCGATACGCTCGCCCATCCGGTCATCCAAGGGCCGGTGAGCGACTCATTCGTGAAGCTGATGGCGGCCAAGAAGACCCCGTTCGCCAGCACGCTCACCATCGGCGACAACTACAACCGCCTGGTCGAGCACCCGGAATATCTGGATCAGCCGCTGTACGTCGCCTCGCTGAGCGCCGCAGACCGCGAGAAGCTCAAGACGCAGACCCGGGCACAATGGAAGGACAGCACCTGGACCGCGTGGATGAAGGTCATGAATCCCATCGCACAGCAGAACGTACGCAAGGTTCAGGCTGCGGGTGGCGTGGTGGCGTGCGGTACCGACGTGAGTCTTGGCGCGGACACGCAGCATGAGCTCGAGCTGTTGGCCGCGGCCGGCATTCCGCCGCTGGACGTGATCCACATAGCGACTTACAACGGCGCAGTATTCCTCGGCAAGGCGGATCAGCTCGGATCGATCGATGTCGGCCGCCTCGCCGACATGGTGCTGTTGAGCAAGGACCCGAGCGTCGACATCGGCAACGCCAAGTCGATCGTGTTCGTCATGAAGAACGGACAGATCATCGATGAAAGTCTGCTGCCGCTCGCCGGTGGCCGGCAGAAGCGGCGCTTCGCCGGGAGTTGAGCCCCCCTACATGAGGTCGCGTTTGATGTGTCGGTCCCAGGTCTGCTCGAAAACGACCTTGCCGGCCTCGGAGGCGGTGAGCGACTCCTTCATCCGGAACTCCTCGGTCGTGGAGGTCAGCTCGACCGTCGAGCGCAGCTGCGTGTTCCAGTCACCGCGCTTCATTTCGCGCGACCACTCCACACTCCACACGCAGCTGTTGGGGTCGCGTTCGCGGATCGACCGTATCCATACGCTGCCGCCTGAGACCGTAGTTCCGACGTCTTTCACGATATGGGGTGGCGATGGCTGCTCCTTGCGCACCGAGACAAAACCGCTGGCATCGGGCCCGGTCACAATGACCTTGGCCGAGGCGGTCTTGGGAGCCGCCGCGTTCTTCTTCTCGATGGCATCGCGAATGATCGGAATGGGCATCGCCCGCTCGACTGCCTCGGCCGGCCGTACCGGCAGGACCAGGTAGG
This sequence comes from Steroidobacteraceae bacterium, assembly GCA_035603345.1. GTDB lineage: Bacteria > Pseudomonadota > Gammaproteobacteria > Steroidobacterales > Steroidobacteraceae > 13-2-20CM-66-19. The sequence goes on from DATNKO010000039.1 coordinate 40,498, forward strand.
ATTCGCCGGCGCTGATCGTCAGCGTTACCGGCCGCGGCGAGGGCCACACCATGGGCCACAAAGACTCGGTTATGGCCACGCGGATCCGGCTCCCCTTCTTGAAGCGATGAGTCGCGAAGTAGCATGGCACGCGAATCTCGTATTCCTTGCCGGAAACCAGTGGCGCAGGATTCTCATGTCCGTCACGATGAGTCAGGTTGAGCACGCCATAGGAGACATTCCAGGACTCGCCTGCCGGCGTGACTTCGTTGATGCGTACCGCCAGGTGCGCAACAGGCTGATCGGACGAAAGCCGCACGACGACCTGCGGATTTCCCAGAATCTCTACGTCGGTCTCGAGCTGCGCCGAGTCGAAGCGCAGAGAGCGCTTGTCGTCGGGTGTCTGATCGGGAGGCAGATCGACAGCCATCTCATTCGGGAACCACTCCCGTTTCGTCAATCCGACCGTTTCCTGTGAATGGCAGGTCAGCGTCCGCGCAGGCCCTTTCGTGTCGGAGAGCCCGTCCGCATTGAGGAAAAACCTCCGCGAGCTGATGTGTGGTGAGGGCCACTTCGCCTCGGCGACCCACTGACCGGGGACGTCCTTCGGCCAAACCTCGGAGGCCGTCTGTGTCTCCATGTAAGCCCAGAGCATCGGTCCGTCCATGATCCCGGTGTCGATTCCCTTGAGCCACTGAGTCCACCACCGGACCTCTTCCTGCACCCAATCGAGCCCGGGCCCGGGGTCGGCGATCTGCGGATAGCGGTGACCCCACGAGCCGATCAATCCCTTGCGCGGGACTTTCAGGTTCTGCAGCACACGTGCCACGAAATCCCGGTAACTGTCGATTTGCCCATCGACCGCATAGACGGGGCACTTGATGCTGCCATAGTTCGTGGCGATCGAGCCGTGCTGCCAGAATGCATCATAACGCTGATGTGACAGCCACTCGCTCACCACAGGCGGCGTAGCCTTCAGCCTTTCGAGCCACATTGCCCGCCAACGATCCCCGACAATTTCCGGGTCCGGAGGAGTCGTCAGAACCAGCTTGAAGTCAGCGCCCCACTCGAGATCATCGAAGGTCAGTACGCCGCCTACGTAATGAGCGTCGTCCGTGTAGCGATTATCCGTGGCGCATTGTGTCACGATCGCTTTGAGCGCCGGCGGCGCCAGCGCCGCGACCTGCAGACAGTTGAATCCCCCCCAGGATATGCCGCGCATGCCCACCGCACCGTTGCACCACGGCTGTCGGGCCAGCCACGCGATGACCTCGAGGGCGTCGTCCTGCTCCTGCTGCAGGTACTCCCCCAGCAACACTCCGTCCGACTCACCCGTGCCGCGAATGTCGACGCGTGCGAACGCGAAACCGTAGGGACTGAAGGCATCGCCCCAGGGCTGGTCGCGCCCCCTCGTGAGGTCACGCTTGCGATAAGGGAGATACTCGAGCACCACCGGAACCGGATCGTGCTCGGCGTTCTGCGGCATCCAGACGCGCATGGCGAGCCGCTGACCGTCCTTCAGAGGAATCCAGACGTTCTCGAGCGTCTTGATCGGCTGCTTTTCCGGCAATTTCCACGACGCCGTACGGCCTGCGCTGGCGCCGATACCGGGTACCGAGACGAACGCAATCGACGCACCGCTCGCCAGGATAAATTCCCGGCGGGAGAGATCCAGGGCTTTTTGGTTACTCATGGGCAAAGTATGCACTCATTCATTGTTGGGATGCAGATGATCGAAACGTTGCATCGAGTCGATCGAAAGGTTGCATCACCGCGATCAACACGTCGCGTGATCATGGAGGCAGCGCGCACTCGGACCACAGATCCTAATGCCCTCGGATGCCGACACCGCCGCGGGACCCCCAGGCCGGACGACCCACGGCGGCTGGGCATTGGCCAGAGTTCGCTGGCGAATCTTCGGCTTCCTGTTCGGGTTCGGCTTGCTGGCGTACGTTCAGCAAAAGAGTCTGACCGTCGCCGCCGAACGCATGATGCCCGAGCTCCACTTGAGTCAGCTCGAGATCGGCTGGCTGGAACAGGCTTTTGTCGTCGGCTACGCGTTGTTCCAACTGCCCGCCGGCGTGTTTGGTCAACGATTCGGTGCGCGGTTCTCTTTCGCATTGTTCGGACTGGTCGCGTTCAGCGCGGTGATCGCCACTCCGCTTGCGCCCTACTGGCTGACGGGTACGGCACTATTCGTGGTCCTGCTGGCCGCACAGGGGTTGTTGGGTATCTCGCAGGCCGGTATTTTCCCGGTATCCGCCGGTGTCTTCGAGAGTTGGTTTCCCGCGAGTCAGTGGTCGCTCGTGCAGGGCTTGCAGACCATGGGGCTGAACCTCGGTGCAACGATCACCCCGCCGTTGATTGTTGTGCTGACCGCAAGGGTCGGCTGGCAGCAGGCACTTGCCTGGTCGAGCCTCCCTGCCCTCGCGCTTATCGCACTTTGGATATGGCATGGCCGGAACACGCCGCGCGAGCATCCGGGCGTATCGCTGCATGAGCTGCGCGAGCTCGACGATCAGGCGGGCAGCCCTCCTGACGCCGATATCAGCGTGCGTCGGATCGTACGGCTGCTGTCAGACCGCAACACCATGACGCTCGCGCTGGCGTACTTCGCGATGAACTACACATTCTATTTGCTCTCGAACTGGTGCTTCCTGTACCTGATTCAGGAGCGGCGCTTCTCGGCGCTCGAGGGTGGTTGGTTGGCGACCGCACCCCCGCTCGCCGCCGCCGTGGGTGCCGGAGTCGGGGGAGTGATCACGAGCCGGCTGTGCCGGCGTCATGGTGTGCTGTGGGGCTTTCGTGCCGTGCCGTTGCTGGCCCTGCCCGCTGCCGCGGTCCTGCTGCTCATGGCCGTCGACGCGACCAATCCTCACTGGGCCGTGGTGCTATTGGCCGCGTGCTTCGGCGCGGTCGAGCTCACAGAAGGCGCCTTCTGGGCGACCGCCATGACCGTCGGACGCGGCGACACCATGGCCGTCGGAGGGCTCATGAATACCGGGGGCAATCTCGGCGGCATCGTCGGTATTCCGATTGTCGCGTACCTCTCGGGTGAGCATGCGTGGCATGCCGCCTTCCTGATCGGCGCAGTCTGTGCGGTCGCGAGCGCCGCCGCGTGGCTCGCCATCGACGCTCGCAAAGTGAGCGGTTAACCAGCCGGAGGCGCGCCGCCCTCCCGCTTGCGGCGCTCGACGAAGTCGGTCAGCGCCGTCCGCACGGCAGGATCCACGGTGGGCGGTTGGAAGTCTTCCAGAGTCTTGCGCCACAGGCTGTTCGCGCGCTCCGTGGCCGTTTTGGCGCCGCCCTCAAACCACGCGCCGTAGTTGCGCCAGTCCGAGACCAGCGGACTATAGAACGCGTCCCGGTAGCGCTGCATGGTGTGAGCAGTTGCAAAGAAGTGCCCGCCGGGGCCCGCCTCCGCAATCGCTTCAACCCCGATCTCTTCGGCCGACGCGGACAGCGGTTGAAACATCTCCGCAAACATCTGCAGCATCTCGACGTCCAGAATGAACTTCTCATAGGACGCCGTCAGGCCGCCTTCGAGCCAGCCGGCCGCATGCAGCACGAAGTGGCTACCGCCGAACAGCGCGCCCCACAGACTCATTTGCGATTCGTACACGGACTGGGCGTCGGGCGCGTTGGATCCCGTCGCACTCGAGCAGCGCCACGGCGCGCCGATGCGCCGCGCCAGCTGCCCGGCCCCGAAGGCCGCCTTGGTGTACTCCGGTGTGCCGAACGCCGGTGATCCGGACTTCATGTCGACGTTGGACGTGAAGCTGCCGTACATCACCGGGGCACCCGGACGAACGATCTGGGCGAGCGCCATACCGAACAAAGCCTCTGCGTGAGCGAGCGTCAGCGCGCCCGAGATCGTAATCGGCGCCATCGCACCGGCGAGCGTGAACGGTGTAACGATCACCAGCTGGCCATTGGCTGCGAAGTCGATGATGCCCTCGGTCATCGGCAGATCGAGCTGCAGCGGCGAGTTGGTATTGCAGATCGTATAGCAGCGCGGCGCACTCCTGAATGTGTCCTCGTCAATTCCCTGAGCGATGCGCAGCATCGCAAAGCAGTCCGCAAGCTGCGCCTGCCCGCGCGAGTAGAAATGCGGCACCTTGTCACCCAGGGTGAGCTGCGCCAGCGTCGTCTCCAGGTGACGCTCGGACGTCGTCGTGTCCATCGGCTCGGACGCCTGCCCCAGCACATGGATGACATCGAACGCCTGCGAGAGCCGCACGAAGTCGCGAAAATCCTCCATCGTCCCGCCACGCCTGCCGCGCTGCAGATCAGACACGTTAGGCGGCCCCGCAACAGGCGCGAACACCACGTGACGCCCGCCTACGCGACAGGAGCGAGCGGGATTAGGCGCAATGAGGCTCGCTTCCGCCGGGACCGTCGCCAGTGCGGTGGCTACCAGACCACGATCGAGACGAACCATCTGGCTCGTTTCGTCCACGG
>DATNKO010000064.1:0-29174 GCA_035603345.1 Steroidobacteraceae bacterium
CCGAGTGCCAGGCACTCGATGGCCGATTAGAGTCACGCAGTCTGTCCTTCATCGCTCGCGCCAGCAGCGCGAAGAACCAGAAATCACACAAAACGTTGACTAAACGGTGAAGTCCTTAGAGGTGAAGTTGAGGGGCCGCGCTACCACGCCGGCCGGGCGACGCGGGCGCACAATCTCTTCTAGTGCCCGCGGAGCCCAACCACAAGCGCCTCACGGTCCCCTCCAACGATTGTTAGGTGCCACCATGCGGTTGTCGAAGATATTCATAATCGGATGGTTCGACGCGCTTCGTGAACCAGCCCTGTGGTGTTATCGCGAGAACGCCTGAACCCAGAAAGTTAAGGCTCCAAGCTCCGCAATCAACGCTTACGCCAATGAGCGGCAAGGTTACTGCGTACACACGCCACCCGGAGCGGTTGTTTGCGACCCACTGCGACAACCGCTGATACTCGTGACTTGTCGGATCCAAAGTGTAACGCGGGCCGTCGTGCACGATGACCTTGACCGGCGCATTGGGAGGCATCACAAGAGGCAGCGTGTGGGTGCAGCCACTCAGTAACGCTGCGCATGTGGCCAGAAGGACGCCGCGTCTAAGCACGGTGGCACCTAACAGGGAAGCTGAGCGGCCGCCCGGAAGCCTCGCAGGCGCCTCGGTCGGTCATCGTTCTTCAGGCTCGTTGCGCGCCCTGCCACCCAAACGTTCACGGCCCGCTCCAGCGATTGTTAGAAGGCACCCCAACGAGTGCGACTGTGCGCGTGCGGCGCAGAGCCCGCAACTGAGGGCGACATAGTCTCGAGGTTAAGCGCGCCCCTGAGGCCATAAGCAAAGCCGATCCGCGCCTGGCGCGCAGCGCCGCAGGCGCGACTGCTGCCTAGCAAAACTCGCTCGGGCGCGCGCCCCGCCCTTAATCGGAGCTCCCGGCAGCCGCACGCGCGCTCCACAGCGCCGAACGAAGGCGCCTGCAGGACAACCGAGGCAGCCAGAGCTCATGCCCCCACGTCGTCAATCGAAGGCGCTCCCTGCTATTCGCGACGCCAAATCTCCCTGAAGTGACTTCTAACGGTGAAGTTGAGGGGCCGCACAGAAGCGCCCGATAGGCGCCGCGGGCGCACACTGTCCCCAGGCGCCCGCGGCGCCAAACAGATCACGCCTCACGGACCCCTCCAACGATTGTTAGAGTTACGGTGGATTTAGGCAAGGTGAGAACGCAGCGTAGCGGCATACTTATCACGCAGGAGCTTGTCAGGTTCGGCTGCGAACGCTGGATAGACGCGCAGCAGGCAATCGTCAAGCAGCCGAGGGTGCACGTGGATGTGCAGATGCGGTACCTCCTGGTCTGCTGCGTTGCCAATGGAGTGCCAGAGACTCAACCCTTGGTTCGGAAACGCTAGCGCGACGGCGCGCGTGATGCGTGCAACCGAGTCCATGAGCGCGGCTCCCGTCTCGCGATCGAGCTCACGAACGTCACATAGGTGCTGCCGCGGAATCACCAGCGTGTGGCCGGGATGAAACTGCCGACGATCCATGAACGCTATGGTGAGTTCGTCCTCCCAGACGACGCTAGCAGGCTCCGCCCCGCGCACGATCTCGCAGAAGACGCAAGCCACACTCATGAGCCTCTCCCGCGACTCTAACGGTGAAGTTGAGGGGCCGCACGATCACGCCCGACAGGCGACGCGGGCGCACACTGTCTTCCCGCGCCCGCGGAGCCTAACGACAGGCGTATCACGGACCCCTCCAACGATTGTTAGGCGTCTCGGTCATTGCTGCGTCTGCTTTTGAAGCCTGAGGTACTCATTCAAGACCCCCAAACCGGCGAAGTACAGTTGGCGCAACGGGTGACCCTGCGGTTGAAGCTCCGCCACAGAGGCGGAGGCGGCATACACGCCGTGGTCAGTGCGCGCGTAGAAGACAACGCAGCCGACGTTCGGCTCAGGAAAGTTCTGGACCTGAGTCATCTGAGCCTGGACCAACTGTGCATGCTTCAGAAACTCTTCACGTGCTTGTTGGACACCGGCGTCGCCTCCGCCGAAGAAGCCCCCACCCGTACTTCGAAGCACGCTGGCCGTGCCGTCAGCGAAGGCAACAGTCGTTAGGATTGCCTGAGGGTACGCAATCTCCATGACGATGCCCCAAGGCTCAGGTGCAGCGAGGGCCGCAGGAGTGTTCGGCCGCGGCAGTTCGAAGTACTTTGCCCGAAGGTCAGCGAAGGCGTTTGTCATGGAGGACGAGGCAGGGACGCTTAACTAAATTTCGGGGACCCAAACGTCGCGATGTAACGGGCCATTTGTGTCGTGTAAGTGGGACGGCCCTAATCCGAGCGTCGGTTCCATTCCTGCGCCGCCTCGAGCAGTGTCTCGGCCTGAGGACCATTGCAGCCGCACTTCAGGCATTCGACGTGGTACGAGGCGTCGGGGTCGTCCTCGGCGCTCCAGCGCTCGACGCTGAGCTGGTCGGCGCCGCTGCCGCAGAACGGGCATGCCAGTGGCTCGCCCGCCCCCTCGATCACCTTGCCGTCCATGTCCGTGAACTCACCGCCGTCGAATGGGCTCATGGCTGCACCTGCCGACTGTGGTCTCGTGGATGTTCGGCTGAGCGCGCGGTGCGCTACCGGATCACGGGTGGCGGCGGGCGCGGGGGCTGCGCCGCGGGCGGCGCCGGCGGCGCGGACGGTTTGCGGACGATGCTGGTCGCCATGGCGACCACGGAGGCGAGATCGGACAGCTCGCCCGGCACGACGAGGGTCGTGCTCTCCTTGGCGAGCTTGCCAAACTGTCGCACGTACTCCTCGCCGATGCGCAGTTGCATCGCCTCGATCCCGCCCTGCTCGGAGAGTGCGCCGCCGACGCGGCGCAGGCCCTCGGCGGTGGCGGTTGCAACCGCGAGAATCGCCGACGCCTGGCCGTCGGCCTCGTTGATCTGCTGCTGCTTGTTGGCCTCGGAGGCCTTGATGACGCGCTGCTTGTCGCCCTCGGCCTGGTTGATCTTGGCGTCGCGCTCGCCTTCGGAGGTCAGCACCACCGCGCGCTTCTCGCGCTCGGCGCGCATCTGCTTCTCCATGGCCGACAGCACGTCCTTCGGCGGGGTGATGTTCTTGATCTCGTAGCGCATCACCTTCACGCCCCACGCGACCGACGCCTTGTCGAGCTCTGCGACCACGTTGGCGTTGATGACGCCGCGGGCCTCGAAGGTGCGATCGAGCTCGATCTTGCCGATCTCGCTGCGCAGCGTCGTCTGCGCGAGCTGACCGATAGCGAAGCCGTAGTTGGTGATGCCGTAGGAGGCGAGGTGCGGGTCGAGCACCTGCATGTAGAGCACCGCATCGACCGCCACCTGCACGTTGTCCTTGGTGATGCAGATCTGCTCGGGAACGTCGAGCGCCTGCTCCTTCAGGCTGTGACGGTAGGCGACGCGCTCGACGAACGGAATGAGGATGTGAAACCCGGCCTGCAGCGTGCGGCTGTACTTGCCGAGGTTCTCGATCACGTAGGCGCTCTGCTGCGGCACCACGGTCGCGGTGCGGAAGATCAGGATGACGACGATGATCGCGATCGCGATGAAGACGTAGGAGACGTACATAGGCGTTTGCGGTCTATTTGTCGGGTTTTACCAGGAGTGTCAGGTCTTGCACGCGGGCGATGCGCGCGCGGCCGCCGGACGGAATGGCTGTGTCGCTGTCGTTACGCACGGTCCAGTAGGTGCCGCCGTGCTCCGCCTGGCAGCTCTCGCCGGCGCCGAGTGCGACTGGCAGCGTGATCAGGCCGCCGGTCGGACCGGTCTCTACCGGCGGCAGGGCGGTGTGGAACCTGCGGTAGATGCGGTTGCGGAAGGTCACCATCGAGCCGACCGCGAGGACCGCGAACAGGGCCCACTGCACCCAGGAGGTCAGCGGGGCGGCGGCGGTCGCCACCCCCACCAGTATCGCGGCGCTGCCTACGAACACCAGATAGAACTGCGCGTTCACGAAGGAGAGCTCCGCTCCGAGGAGTATCGCTCCGGCGATCACCCAGCCCCACCAGGTCATCCGGCCCCCTTGACGCGTGGCACGCGGCGGCTCCTGAGTACAGCACGCAAATTATACCGACTCGGGGGGCGGCGGGCCGCCCGCGCGACAAATGCCGCAAACGCGCCGCATTTGCATCTCGATCCGCCGGCGACAATCTGCTGCGATCGTCGGCCGGATTGCCCGCATGCGGACCGAACCCGACGCCTCCGTGACACAACCGGCCGGCCTGTTCGCGGCGGCGCGCGAGCGGATGCGCACGCGCCACTTTGCCCTCAGGACCGAGCAGGCGTACCTGCACTGGTTGCGGCGCTTCGTCGCGTTTCACGGACGTAAGCATCCGCGCGAGCTCGGTGCGCCACACGTCGAGCAGTTCCTGACGCACCTCGCGGTCCACCGCAAGGTGAGTGCGGCGACCCAGAATCAGGCGATGCAGGCGCTGCTGTTCCTCTACCGCCATGTGCTCGGGGTCGAGCTGCCATGGCTTAAGGGGATCACGCGCGCCTCGCAGCCGCAGCGCCTGCCGGTGGTTCTGACGCGCGCCGAGGTGCAGGCGCTGCTGGTCGAGCTCAACGGCACGGCGTGGCTGGTCGCGAGCCTCCTCTACGGCAGCGGGCTGCGGCTCTCGGAGGGGCTGCGGTTGCGGGTGCAGGACCTTGCGCTCGAGCGCGGCGAGCTCATCGTGCGCGAGACCAAGGATGGCAAGGACCGCGTCACGATGCTGCCCGAGGCGCTCGCAACGCCGCTGCGCGCGCATCTCGTGCGGCTGCGCGCCTGGTTCGAAGAGGAGCGCCGGCGGGGACGCCCGGGTATATCGCTTCCCTTTGCCCTGGCGCGCAAGTACCCGGACGCCGGCACGCAGTGGGGCTGGCAATACCTCTTTCCCGCGACGAGCCTGTGCCGCGACCCCTACACGGGGCAGACGGTGCGGCATCACCTGCACGAGAAAGTGATCCAGCGCGCCGTGCAGGGGGCGGTGCGCAGCGGCGGACTCACGCGCCCGGCGAGCTGTCATACGCTCCGGCATTGCTTCGCGACGCACCTGCTCGAGGACGGCTACGACATCCGCACGGTGCAGGAGCTGCTCGGGCATTCGGACCTCAAGACCACCATGGTCTACACGCACGTCATGGCCAAGGGCGCCCGGGGCGTGCGCAGCCCGCTCGACCGCCGCGATCCGGATCGCGGACCCGGTGTGCGATAATGTCCGGCATGCCGACGGTCAAACCAGCGGCGTCCGAGCGCCGCGCCGAGGCGGCCCCGGGCGCGCCGGCGCTCAGCCTCAGCTTCTGCGGCCTGCGCCTCTCGTCGCCGATCGTCCTGCTGTCGGGTTGTGTCGGCTTCGGCGAGGAGTACACGCGCATCGAGGGATTCTCCAACCGCGACGCCGGCGCCATCGTTCTCAAGGGCACGACCGGTAAGCCGCGGCTCGGCAACCCGCCGCACCGCGTGTACGAGACGCCGGCCGGGATGCTGAACGCCATCGGACTACAGAACCCGGGCGTCGACCACGTGGTGCGCGAGGTCCTCCCTGGGCTCGACTTCACCGAGACGCGCTTCATCGCCAACGCCTGCGGGTCGACCATCGAGGAGTACGTGGAGGTCACGCGGCGCTTCGATGAGTCGCCGATCGACGCCATCGAGATCAACATCTCCTGTCCGAACGTCAAGGAAGGCGGCGTCGCCTTCGGCAACTCTCCCGACATGTCCGCGCAGGTGATCGCCGCCTGCCGGCGCGTGACGAGCAAGCCCCTCATCGCCAAGCTCTCGCCCAATCAGACCGACATCGGCGAGAACGCGCGCCGCTGCATCGAGGCGGGCGCCGATGCGCTCGCAGTCATCAACACCATCATGGGCATGGCCATCGACGTGGCCACGCGCCGCCCGGTGATCGGCAACGTTCAGGGCGGCCTCTCGGGGCCGGCTATCAAGCCGATCGCGCTCCTCAAGGTGCATCAGGTCTACGAGGTGGCGCGTCCCCACAAGGTGCCGATCATCGGCCAGGGCGGCATCACCAGCGCCACCGATGCGCTCGAGTTCCTGATCGCCGGCGCCACTGCGGTCGGGGTGGGGACGGCGCTGTTCTACGATCCCATGGTCTGCAAGCGCATCAACGAAGGAATCGCGGACTACCTGCGCGGGCAGGGACTTGCGAATGTCGGCGAGCTCGTCGGCACGCTCGCCACCCGCAGCGACACGCTCGACTGTGCAGTGTCGGGCTGAGATGAGGCGCATCAGGCACACGTACCGCGCCGTCGTCGCCGCTGCCGCGCTCGCGGTGGCGGCGGTGGCGCTCGTCCCGATGGCGGCGCGCGCGCAGGACGAAGCATCCTCCGACATGGTGGAGATGCCACTCGGGGCGCTCGAGTACGCGCTCGGCCGGCCCGATGCGCCGCTCACCGTGGTGGAGTTCACCGACTATCAGTGCCCCTATTGCCGGCGCTTCCAGGCCGAGACCTGGCCGCGCCTGAAGCACGACTGGGTCGATACCGGCAAGGTGCGCTTCATCGTGCGCGACCTGCCGCTCGAGATTCATTCCGCGGCGCGGCCGGCGGCGGAGGCCGCGCACTGCGCCGGCGAGCAGGGGCAGTTCTGGCGCATGCACGATCTGCTCCTCGGCATGCAGGCGGACCTGAGCGTCAAGGGCATCGACGGCTACGCGCACGCGGTGGGCCTCGACATGGGCCGTTTCCACGCGTGCGTGGCGGCGCACAAGTACTCGCCCGACATCGCGCGCAACATCGCCGAAGCCGATCGCCTGCAGCTCAACGGGACGCCGAGCTTCGTCATCGGGCGCACGGTGAACGGCGTGCTCACGGGCCAGCGGGTCGCGGGGGCGCTGCCGTACTCCGATTTCGACGCCGGCCTGAAGTCGCTGCTGGCGGGCGGCTAAAGCAGCTGCTGCTGGCCGCTGGCCTGCGCGCGCGGCGGCGGCTCGCCCGTCAGGCGCACGCTGGTCGGGAGCGCCGCGGCGAAGCTCACCTCCATGGCGCGGAAGCGCTCGAGGATGCGCAGATTGATGCGCTGCTGCGTGTCCGCGTACAGGTTGTAGTCAGCCTTGGTGACGTAGTAGACGACCTCGAACTGCAGCGCCCGGTCGCCGCACCTCATCAGGTGGCAACGGTCAAAGCGCGTGTCGGGCGTCGCCTCGATGATCTCGCGCACCGCGCGCGGGATTGCCGCGAGCTGTGCGACCGGGGTGTCGTAGTCGACGCCGAGCGTGAACAGCGCGCGCCGCTCGCGCATGCGACCGTAGTTGCGTACCCGTGACTTCAGGATGTCGGAGTTGGAGAGCACGATCTGCTCGCCCTCGAGGCTGCGCAACCGCGTGCTCTTGATGCCGATGTGCTCGACACTCCCCTCGACGGTATCGAGTGTCAGGTAGTCGCCGAGCCCGAAGGGCTTGTCGAGTGCGATCGACAGTGAGGCCAGCAGGTCCGCGAGCACGGTCTGCACGGCGAGCGCGAGCGCGATGCCGCCGATGCCGAGCCCGGCGAGCAGCGGCTTGATCTGCACGCCGAGGTTGTCGAGCGCCAGCAGCACCGCCACCATCCAGACGATGACGCCAGCGGAGAACATGATGACTTCCATCGAGCCCTGCAGCAGCGTCGCCGGGCCGACGCCGCTCCGCCGCCGCAGGTCGATGCCGTAGCGCACCGCCGTCATGGCCCAGAACGCCGCCTGCATCCAGAACAGCAGTATCAGTGTCACGGTGAGCCAGTGCTCGAGCCGCGGCGGGAACGTCAGGTGGCGCGAGCCGAGCCACAGGGCGACCCCCCAGATGAACAGTCGCCTGGTGCGCTCGATGAGCGCTGCCGTGAGATCGAAGGCGAGAAAGACTTTCGGCGGACCGTGCGGCGTCAGCCGCCGGCGCCGCGCGCTGATGAAGCCGGTGACCAGCGGCAGGATCGTGAGGGTGACGAGGAAGGTCACCAGCGCGCGCAGCCACGCGCCCAGGTCGTTGTCGAGAAACCGGGTGTTGAGCAGCTCCGTCCAACTCATCGCGGGGTGCAGTCTACCGCCAACGCGGCGGCGCTCTCACCGCTGTGTGTCTGGCTCGTCGGCCTCGAGCTCCTTGAGCTTGCGTGTGAGGGTGTTGCGGCCCCAGCCGAGGAGCCGCGCCGCCTCCTGGCGGTGGCCGTGCGTGCGGCCGAGCGCCGCGCGGATCAGCACGCGCTCGAACTGCGGCTGCGCGGCATCGAGGAGTGGTATTGTCGCGGCCTGTATGTGCCGCTCGGCCCAGCCCGCGAGCGCTTCGGTCCACCCGGCGCTCGCCGGGTCGCGCGCCGCGGCGGCGATGAGCTCCGCCGGCAGGTCGGCGGCATGCACCTCGCGCCCCGGCGCCAGCACCGTCAGCCGCCGGCAGAGGTTCACGAGCTCGCGCACGTTCCCCGGCCAGTCGTAGGCGGCGAGCCGCGCCTGGGCGTCGGGCGCCAGCACTTTCGGCTCCACGCCGAGCTCGGTGGCTGCCACCTGGAGGTAGTGCGCGAGCAGGTCCTCGATGTCGGCGGCGCGGGCGCGCAGCGGCGGCAGCTCGATGCGGATCACGTTGAGCCGGTGCCACAGGTCGTCGCGGAACAGCCCGCGCGTCACGTGCTCGCGCAGGTCCTGGTGGGTGGCGGCGATGACGCGCACGTCGACGCGCATCGGGGTCTGGCCGCCGACCCGGTAGAACTCCCCTTCGGCCAGCACGCGCAGCAACCGTGTCTGCAGCGGCAGCGACATGTCGCCGATCTCGTCGAGGAACAGCGTGCCGCCGTCGGCCTGCTCGAAGCGCCCGCGGCGCTGCGCATCCGCCCCGGTGAACGCACCGCGCTCATGCCCGAACAGCTCCGACTCGAGGAGATCCGCGGGGATCGCCGCGGTGTTGAGCGCGATGAACGGCTTGCCGGCGCGCGGACTGTGGTCGTGCAGGGCACGCGCCACCAGCTCCTTGCCGGTGCCGGACTCCCCGGTGATCAGCACCGTCATGCTGGTGCGCGCCAGCCTGCCGATGGCGCGGAACACCTGCTGCATGGCAGGCGCGCGCCCGAGGAGCGCGGGAATCCGCGGCGTGCCGCCGGGCTCACCGCCCCCCTGCATGCCGGCCTGCGCCGCGCGCCGCGCGAGGGCCACCGCCTGGTCGATGTCGAAGGGCTTGGGCAGGTACTCGAAGGCTCCCCCCTGGTAAGCGGACACGGCGTTGCCGAGATCCGAGTGCGCGGTCATGACGATGACCGGCAGCAGCGGGCGGGTGTCGCGGATCCTGCGCAGCAGCTCCAGGCCCGAGGCCCCCGGCATGCGGATGTCGGTGATCAGCACGTCGGGCGACTCGCGCCGCAGCGCTTCCAGCGCCGGCTCGGCCGCCTCGAATGCCCGCGCGCTCATGCCGCCGTTGCGCAGCGCGCGCTCGAGCACCCAGCGGATGGAGGCGTCGTCGTCGACCAGCCAGACGTGCGGTGCGGTCTCGCTCATGACTCCTCCGACAGGGGCAGCAGCAGCGTGAACACGGTGCGGCGTGGCTTGCTCTCGAACTCGATGATGCCGCCGTGGCGCGTCACCAGGTCCTGCGCGACCGCGAGACCTAAGCCGCTGCCGTTCGGCCGGCCGCTCACCAGCGGATAGAAGATCGAGCTGCGCAGCTCCTCGGGCACGCCCGGACCGTTGTCCTCGACCTCGACGCTTGCCACCAGGCGATGGCGCGCCGGGCCGATGCTGACGTTGCTGCGCGCGCGCGTGCGCAGCACGATGCGGCCGCTGTCGCCGAGCGCCTGCAGCGCGTTGCGCGCAACGTTGAGCAGCGCCTGGATGAGCTGATGCCGGTCGAGCATGGCGTTCGGCAGGCTCGGATCGTAGTCGCGCTCGATGAGGATCGCGGCGCGCGCTTCGGCGTGCAGCAGCTGATAGACGTGCTCGCAGATCTCGTGCACGTTCATGAGGGTCTTGCTCGGGGCGCGTCCCGGACCCGCCATCGAGTCGACCAGCGCTGTGAGGCGGTCGGCTTCGCTGATGATGACCTGCGTGTACTCCTTGAGCGCCTCGGCCGGCAGCTCGCGCTCGAGCAGCTGCGCCGCGCCGCGCAGGCCGCCGAGCGGGTTTTTGATCTCATGGGCGAGCTGCCGCACCATCAGGCGGCTGCCGTCGAGGCGCGCCAGCAGATCGTTGTCGCGCGAGATGCGCAGGCGCTGCGTGGTGTCGGCGAGCTCGATCAGCAGGTGCGTGCCGGTGATGAGTCCCGCGACCGGGGTGATCGTGACATCCAGCGTGCGCGGCTCGCGCGGCGCCCCCTTGGGAAGCACGGTGAGCTCACGATCGGCGATGCCTTCGCCGCTCTCGAGCGCGCGATGCAGGATCGCGGCGAGCCCGGCGGCGTCGTGCAGGAAGTCGCCGAACGGCCGGCCACGGGTGGCGTTGAGGCTGAAGGCGAGCAGGTCCTGCGCGGCGACGTTGGCGTAGATCGGGCACAGCTGCGCATCGAGCATCAGGATGCCGGTGGAAAGCGCATCCAGCAGCTCCGCCGGGTCGAAGTGCGAGAGCGCCGAAGGGCTCTGGTACTCAGCGGCCATGACGGTGGCCTGCGCCGGCCCGGCACAGCGGGCGGCGAACGCATCGCGCCCACCTCGCGGCGGCGCGCCTCAGTGTGGTCGGACGGGGTTGACCGGGTTGTCGAGCGAAGGCGCGCGCACGTAGAAGGTGACGCTCGGAGTCTGGCAGACGACCTGCCCCGTGTTGTCGCGCACCTGCGCCGCGAGCGTGTGCTCGCCGCGCTCGACCGACGAGAGCGAGAAGGAGTTGCCGGTCGCCGCGCCGTTGTTCACCGGCGCTCCGTCGAGCGTCGCGTAGATCTGATCCCCGCGATGCACGCCGGGATCGGTGGAGACGGAGATCGACACCTTGTCGGTGTTCTGCAGCGTCTCTTCCGGGGTCGGCTGCTGGATGGTACAGGCTCGGTAGCCGGTCTCCGGCGGCACCACCGCCGGGGGGATCCCCCCGAGCGGGGAGGAGCCGGCGTCGGTCGGCTTGTAGGTCTGCACGCCCTCGACCTGCAGCTTCTGCGCGTTCGGGTGCGGCTGATCGCTGTAGTGCACCACCCCGTCCTCGTCGATCCACTTGTAGACGGTGGTCGAAGCTGCGGCCACGCCGGCGAGGAGCGCCATCAAAGCCGCTAACGAGGCTACCAGGGTCAGGGGCTGCGGGCGCATAGGGACCGAGCATAGCCCTCGCGGTGCGCGGCGACAAAAGCGCACGCTCGCAGAATGCGAATAATGCGAACGCCGTCACCCGCTGCCCGCCGGCCCCCACCTGCCGCTGCCCGCCCGGCGGCGCGCCGGGCCGGCAGGAAAGGTGAGCGTGCAGGGAGTGTGGCCGGCGCATCACATGGTCAGCAGCTGTAATACAGCTCCAGCTCCACCGGGTGGGTGGCCATGCGGAACCTCGTGATCTCCTGCTGCTTGAGGTTCATGTACGCGTCGATGACGTCGTTGGTGAACACCCCACCGCGGGTGAGGAACTCGCGGTCCCGCTCGAGGTACTCGAGCGCCATGTCGAGCGAGTGGCACACGGTCGGAATGTGCTTCGCCTCCTCGGGCTCCAGGTCGTACAGGTCCTTGTCGGCGGGGTCGCCGGGATGGATCTTGTTCTGGATGCCATCCAACCCGGCCATCATCATGGCGGTGAAGGCGAAGTAGGGGTTGGCGGAGCTGTCGGGGAAGCGCACCTCGATGCGCCGTGCCTTGGGTGAAGAGACCCACGGGATGCGGATCGAGGCGGAGCGGTTGCGCGCCGAGTAGGCGAGCATCACCGGCGCCTCGAAGCCGGGCACGAGGCGCTTGTAGCTGTTCGTGCCGGGGTTGGTGAAGGCATTCAGCGCGCGCGCGTGCTTGATTACCCCGCCGATGTAGTCGAGCGCCAGATCCGAAAGACCCCCGTATTTGTCGCCGGCGAACAGCGCCCGGCCTTCCTTCTGCAGCGACTGGTGCACGTGCATGCCGCTGCCGTTGTCGCCGACCAGGGGCTTGGGCATGAAGGTCGCGGTCTTGCCGTAGCCGTGGGCGACGTTGTGCACCACGTACTTGAGGATCTGCACCTGATCGGCCTTGGTGACGAGCGTGCCGGCGCCGATGCCGATCTCGGACTGGCCGGCGGTCGCGACCTCATGGTGGTGCACCTCGACCTTGAGTCCCATCTCCTCGCACGCCAGGCACATCGCCGAGCGGATGTCCTGGAATGCATCCACCGGCGGCACCGGGAAGTAGCCGCCCTTGACACCGGGGCGGTGGCCCTTGTTGCCGTCCTGGTAGTCCCGCGGTGCATTCCACGCGCCCTGCACCGAGTCGATGCTGTAGAAGGCGCCCTGCATCTCGTTGCCGAAGCGCACGCTGTCGAAGATGAAGAATTCGTTCTCGGGGCCGAAGAGCGCGCCGTCGGCGATGCCGGTCGACTTGAGGTAGCTCTCGGCGCGCTTGGCGAGCGAGCGCGGGTCGCGCTCATAGCCCTGCATGGTCGTCGGCTCGATGACATCGCAGCGGATGTTGACGGTGGTCTCTTCGAAGAACGGATCGATGATCGCGGTGGCGGCGTCGGGCATCAGGATCATGTCCGACTCGTTGATGCCCTTCCAGCCGGCGATGGAAGAGCCGTCGAACATCTTGCCGTCGCGGAAGAAGTCCTCGTCGACCAGGCGGGCGGGGATGGTGACGTGCTGCTCCTTGCCGCGCGTATCGGTAAAGCGCAGGTCGGCGAACTTCGCCTGCTTTTCTTTGATGAGCTTCAGTACGTCACTCGCTGTCATATCGCCTCCAGAAAGGATGGGGTCTCACCGCGGTCCACGCCGCGTCCCAGGGGGTAGTCCTGTGCAGGGCCCGTGCCACCCCTCGGGAGCGCGGAAAATCAACCAGTTATCAGACCTATCGCATGCGCTTTTGCACTATTTAAGTGCGCGTTGGGAGCATTATTGCACCCTTTACGTGCAGTTCGAACGAGAATCCGGGCTCGTTGAAGCTGCGGCACGCGTGCGCGCCATTTTGGTGCGGGCGGAGTGGGCCTCCCGAGGCCTGCTCGGGCTCACGCAGGGCTTCCCGCGGCGAGTGGGCGGGCTGCGAGCAGCAGCGGCGGCACGCGCTTTATACTCGCGCGCTTTATGAAAATCGGCAGCGCACCGCGCACGTTCCAGGACTTGATCTTCGCGCTCGAGCGCTACTGGTCGTCCCAGGGGTGCGTCATCCTGCAGCCCTACGACATGCCGGTCGGCGCGGGCACTTTCCACACGGCCACTTTCCTGCGCGCGGTGGGACCCGAGCCCTGGCGCGCGGCCTACGTGCAGCCCTCGCGCCGGCCGACCGACGGCCGTTACGGTGACAATCCCTTCCGCCTGCAGCACTACTACCAGTACCAGGTGGCGATCAAACCCTCCCCGCTCCCGATCCTGGATCTGTACCTGGAGAGCCTCGCCGCTCTCGGCCTCGATCCGCGCGTGCACGACGTGCGCTTCGTCGAGGACAACTGGGAGTCTCCGACGCTCGGGGCCTGGGGCCTCGGGTGGGAGGTGTGGCTCAACGGCATGGAGATCACGCAGTTCACCTACTTCCAGCAGGTCGGCGGCCTCGACTGCCGGCCGGTGACCGGCGAGATCACTTATGGGCTCGAGCGTCTCGCGATGTACCTGCAGGGCGTCGAGAGCATCTACGACATCGTCTGGACGGAAGGCGCCGGCGGGCGCATCACCTATGGCGACGTGTTCCATCAGAACGAGGTCGAGCAGTCGGCCTACAACTTTGAGCATGCGGACGTGACGGTGCTGCTGCAGGCGTTCCGCCAGCACGAGAGCGCCTGCCAGGGGCTGCTCGCGGCGCACCTGCCGCTGCCCGCCTATGAGCAGGTGCTCGCCGCCTCGCACACATTCAACCTGCTCGATGCGCGGCGCGCGATCTCCGTCACCGAGCGGCAGCGCTACATCCTGCGCGCGCGCACGCTCGCGAGCGCGGTGGCCAAGGCCTATCTCGAGAGCCGCCAGGCGCTCGGCTTCCCGCTGCTGAAGGAACGCGCGCCGGCGGGGGCGGGCGCGGCCGGAGCCGCCGCGTGACGGCGGCGCACCACGACTTTTTGCTCGAGATCGGCACCGAGGAACTGCCGCCGAAGGCGTTGCGCACGCTCGAGCAGGCCCTCGTCGCCGGCATCGGCGCGGGCCTCGACAAGGCGGGACTCCTGCATGGGGAGCTGACGGGCTTTAGCACGCCGCGGCGACTGGCGGTGCACGTGAAGCGCCTCGCCGTCGCCGCGCCTGCGCAGACGGTCAAGCGCCGCGGACCACCGCTTTCTGCGGCCTTCGACGCCGCGGGCGAGCCGACGCGCGCTGCGCGCGCCTTTGCCGAGAGCTGCAGCATCGAGGTCGGCGCGCTCGAGCGGCTGGATGAGGGCAAGGGGGTGTTCCTCTACTTCACCGGCACGAAGGCCGGCGCGCGCGCAGTGGACCTGCTGCCGGCGATCTCGCAGGCCGCGCTCGATGCGCTGCCCATTCCGCGGCGCATGCACTGGGGTGAGGGCACGGCGCTGTTCGTGCGTCCGGTGCACTGGATCGTCATGCTCTACGGCGCGGATCTGGTGCCGGCAACGCTGCTCGAGACTGCCAGCGGCCGCTCGACCCGCGGCCACCGGTTCCAGGCTCCGCGGCCGCTGCACCTGGCGGGGCCCGGCGCCTACGCGCGCACGCTCGAGCAGCGCGGCTACGTCATCGCCGGCTTTGACGCTCGCCGGGCGCGCATCCGCGCGCAGGTGCAGGCGCTCGCCTCGGGCCGCGGCGGTGAGCCGCTGCTCTCCGATGCGCTGCTCGATGAGGTAACCGCGCTCACCGAGTGGCCGGTCGCCCTGGTCGGAGACTTCGAGCCGCGCTTCCTCTCGCTGCCGCGCGAGGTGCTGGTGTCGACGCTCGTGATGCATCAGCGCTGCGTTCCCCTCGAGGACCCGGCGGGCGAGCTCCTGCCGGCCTTCGTCGCCGTGAGCAACATCGAGAGCCGCGAGCCGGACAAGGTGCGCGCCGGCAACGAGCGCGTCGTGCGCGCGCGTCTCGCCGACGCCGCCTTCTTCTGGGAGCAGGACCGCAGGCAGCCGCTCGCCGCACGCATCGCGGCGCTCGATGGCGTGACCTTCCAGGCGCGGCTCGGCTCGCTCGGGGACAAAGCGCGCCGCGTGCGTGCCCTCGCCGCAGCGGTCGCTGCCGCTGCCGACGCCGCCGCGCGTACGGCGGCCGAGCGGGCAGCCGAGCTCTGCAAGTGCGACCTCCTCACCGCCATGGTGGGGGAGTTCCCAGAGCTCCAGGGCACCATGGGCGGCTACTATGCCGAGGCCGACGGCGAGCCGCCGGAGGTCGCCGCGGCGATCCGCGAGCACTACCTGCCGCGCGCCGCGGGCGATGCGTTACCCGCGACCGCCGCCGGCACTGCGGTCGCCGTCGCCGACCGGCTCGACACGCTGGCCGGCATTTTTGCGATCGGCGAGAAGCCGAGCGGCACCAAGGACCCGTTCGGGCTGCGCCGCGCCGCGCTCGGCGTGCAGCGCATCCTCATCGAGAAGCACCTCGACATCGACCTGCGCGAGCTGATCGGCCAGGCGGTGGCGGCGGTGCTCAGGGACGTGAAGCCGGCGGCGGGCGTCCCGCCGGGCAAGACTCCCGCTACGGGCCACACGTCCAGCGCGGGAACCGCCCCCGCCGCCCCGTCCGCCCCACCCGCCACCGCGCAGACGATCGCGGAAGGCGTGTACGACTTCGTGATGGAGCGGCTGCGCGCCTACTACCTCGAGCGCCCCGCGGCGCCGACCGAGGGCATGGCGGCCGTCACCACCGAGATGTTCGACGCGGTGCTCGCCGCGCGACCGTCGTCGCCCGTGGACTTCGACGCGCGGCTGAGGGCGCTCAGCACCTTCCTCGAGCTGCCGGAGTCGGGGAGCCTGACCGCGGCCAACAAGCGTATCGCCAACATCCTGCGCAAGGCGCCCGGGACGCCTGCGGCGCAGGTCGACGTGCATTACCTGCGCGAGAGCGCCGAGGTGCGTCTGTACGACTCGATGCGGGCGCTCCGCGATGCGGTCGCGGATGCCACGGGGCGACGCGAGTACACCGGCGCGCTGGGTCGTCTCGCACAGCTGCGCCCGGCGGTGGATGCGTTCTTCGACCAGGTTCTGGTGATGGACGAGGACCCGCAGCTGCGCGCCAATCGGTTGAGCCTCCTCGCCCAGCTGCAAGGGCTGTTCGCCGGCGTCGCCGACCTGTCTCGGCTGCCGGGTTGACCGGGGCGGCGCACAGCGAGGGCTTCGGCAGCCGCCGCCGGCCGGCCGCCGTGCAGTTCCTCGGCTCCCTGTTCTTCACCGTGTTCCTGTTCGTGTGGACGTTTCTCTACGCGATCCCCTTCGTCATCGTGTGCCTGTGCCTGCCCTTTCGGCGCCGCTTCCCCCTGGCGCGCGTCTGGGCCGCCAGCGTGCTATGGGTGCTGAAATGGAGCTGCGGGCTCGACCATCGGGTCGAGGGCGCGCCGCTCCCCGAGGGCTGCCACGTCGCCTTGTGGAAGCATTCCTCGTCCTGGGAAACGGTGGCGATGATGGTGCTGTTTCCGCGCCAGGTGTGGGTGCTGAAGAGGGAGCTCACGTGGATTCCGGTGGTCGGGTCCGGCGTGCGCCTGATGCACGCGATCGCGATCGACCGCAAGTCGGGCCACACGGCGGTCGCACAGGTGATTGAGCAGGGCAAGGAGCGCCTCGCGGAAGGCAACTGGGTGATGGTGTTTCCCGAGGGCACGCGCATGCGCGCGGGCGAGACGCGCCGCTACGGCGTGAGTGGCACGCTGCTCGCGGCGGAAACGAACCGGCTCATCGTGCCGGTGGCGCACAACGCCGGGACTTTCTGGCCCCGGCGCGGACTGATGAAAAAGCCCGGCACCGTGCGGGTGGTAATTGGCGCGCCGGTCGCGGCGGCGGGACGCGAGGTACGGAAAGTCAACGAAGAGATCCAGGCGTGGATCGAGGCCACGGTGCGGGAGCTTGGGGCCTGAGGCCCGATTGCCGCCTTTATGCGGCAATCGTGGCGTCTAGTCTTAGTTTTGTTCCAATAATGGAACAAATGGCATGCCGCGTGGGCAGGCCAAGCGTCCTCAAACGTCCAGGTTGGCGACCGAGAGCGCGTTCTTCTCGATGAACTCGCGCCGCGGCTCGACCTGGTCTCCCATCAGCGTCGTGAAGATGTCGTCGGCCGCGACCGCGTCCTCGATCCTCACCTGCAGCAGCCGTCGCGACTCCGGGTTGATGGTCGTCTCCCAGAGCTGCTCGGGATTCATCTCCCCGAGTCCCTTGTAGCGCTGAATCGTCTGGCCCTTCTTGGCCTGGTCGAACAGCCACTTCATCGCCTCCTTGAAAGAGCCGATCTCGTGCCGCTCGTTGCCGCGCACGACGTAGGCGCCCTCGCCGATGAGGCCCGCGAGCGTGCGCGCGAGATCGGCGATGCGATGGTACTCGGCGGACTCGAAGAACTCGCGCGGCAGGTACTTATGGCCGTCCGTGCCGTGCTCGGTCTTGTGGATGATGATGCGCGCCCCGTGGCCATCGCCCGCGCTGCGCAGCTCCACGCGGTAGCTGCGCGTGCCGTCGGCGAGCGCGTTGAGCTTGCCGTTGAGATCGTGCGCCCAGCCGCGCAGCCATTCGACGCGGTCGAAGTTCGCCGGCGTCACCTCCGGCATGTAGATCAGCTGCTCGAGCAGCCGGTCGTCGTAGCGGCGTGACCAGCGCTTGATGATGGCCTGCACCTCCATGTACTTGCGCGCGAGGAGCTCGAGCCCCGAGCCCGACAGCGCCGGCGTCTGCGCATTCACGTGCAGTCCCGCCTCCTCGAGCGCGCTGTTGAGCAGCAGCTGATTGAGCTCGTTGTCGTCCTTGACGTAGGTCTCCTGCTTGCCGCGCTTCACCTTGTACAGCGGCGGCTGCGCGATGTAGATGTGCCCGCGCTCGATGAGCTCGGGCATCTGCCGGTAGAAGAACGTCAGGAGGAGCGTGCGGATATGGCTGCCATCGACATCCGCATCGGACATCAGGCAGATACGGTGGTAGCGGAGCTTGGCGATGTCGAAGTCATCCTTGCCGATTCCGCAGCCGAGCGCGGTGATGAGCGTGCCCACCTCGGCGGAGGACAGCATCTTGTCGAACCGCGCGCGCTCGACGTTGAGGATCTTGCCCTTGAGCGGCAGGATCGCCTGGGTGCGCCGATCGCGCCCCTGCTTGGCCGAGCCGCCGGCGGAATCACCCTCGACGATGAAGATCTCCGACAGCGCGGGATCCTTCTCCTGGCAGTCGGCGAGCTTGCCGGGGAGCCCCGCGACATCGAAGGCGCCCTTGCGGCGTGTCATCTCGCGCGCCTTGCGCGCCGCCTCGCGCGCGCGCGCCGCTTCCACCATCTTGGCGACGATATGGCGCGCCTCCGGCGGATGCTCCAGCAGGAATTCCTGCAGCTTGGTGCCGACCGCGTTCTCGACGATGCCCTTGACCTCGGAGGACACCAGCTTGTCCTTGGTCTGCGAGGAGAACTTCGGATCCGGCAGCTTGATCGACAGGATCGCCGTGAGTCCCTCGCGCGCGTCATCGCCGGTCATCGGGATCTTGTCCTTTTTCCCCGATAATTCCTTCTCGACGTAATCGTTGAGAGTGCGCGTCAGCGCGCTGCGAAAGCCGGCGAGGTGCGTGCCGCCGTCCTTCTGCGGGATGTTGTTGGTGTAGCAGAACATGCTCTCCTGGTAGGAGTCGTTCCACTGCAGCGCCACCTCCACCGACACCGGACCGTCCTGCGTACGAAACCAGAACACCGACTCGTGAATCGGCGTGCGCGTGCGATTGAGATATTTGACGAACGCCTGCAGGCCGCCGGCGTGCGCGAACACATCCGACTTGTTCTCGCGCTCGTCGCGGAGCTCGATGCGCACGCCGGAATTGAGGAACGACAGCTCGCGCAGCCGCTTGGCGAGAATCTCGTAGTTGAACTGGATGTTGGTGAAGATCTTCGAGCTTGGGCGGAAGCGGATCACCGTGCCGCGATCGTGGGTCTCACCGATGACCGCGAGCGGCGCCGCCGGCTCGCCCAGGTGATACTCCTGGCGGTGGAGCTTGCCGTCGCGCGCGATGGTCAGCTGCAGGTAGTCCGACAGCGCGTTCACCACCGACACACCGACGCCATGCAGGCCGCCCGACACCTTGTAGGAGCTGTCGTCGAACTTTCCGCCCGAGTGCAGCACGGTCATGATGACCTCGGCTGCCGAGCGGCCCTCCTCGGGGTGGATATCCACAGGGATACCGCGTCCGTTGTCGGATACAGTCACCGATTCGTCGGCGTGGATGGTGACGACGATGCGGTCGCAGTAGCCCTCGAGCGCCTCGTCGATCGAGTTGTCGACGACCTCGAAGACCATGTGGTGCAGACCGCTCCCGTCATCGGTATCGCCGATGTACATTCCGGGGCGCTTCCGCACCGCGTCAAGACCCTTTAAGACTTTGATTTTACTGGAATCGTAGACGTCGTCTGCGGGCATGAAGAAGCTCGGTTTTGTGACGTAACATTATAGCGGTTGGACCCTCCCCTGTACCATGCGGAACGTGCGGTCTGGCGCGCCGAACAGACGCGATTCGGCGTGCAACGATGTCACAACCAGCTGGCTTCTCAGTGCCTTTACCTGCTCGATGAAACGCCCCAGGTGATCCCCGTCGAGCTCGGCCGCAGGGTCATCGAGGAGCAGCGTCGGAATGGTCTGCGTTGCATCCTGGAGGAGCCGCAGCTGAGCCAGCATCATCGCCGCGGCCACCAGCTTTTGCTGTCCCCGTGAGAGGACCTCTCGTGCGGCGCGTCCGTCGAGGCGCAGTGAAACATCGGCGCGGTGGGGTCCGGCGTGTGTCAGCTGGCGTGCCTCATCCCGGGCGCGGGAGGCCGCGAGGGCCTCGAGGAGCGAATGCTCCTGGCTCCATCCCCGCAGGTAGTGCAGCTCCACGTCGAGGCCACTCAGGGCCGACACGACGGTGCGCCAGTGAGGGATCAGCTGCTCTACGAAGCGACCACGCGCTTGCGCAATGCTCTCTCCGAGCCGGGCCAGCTCTGGGTCCCAGGCGGTGGCCTGCACAGGGTCTCCCTTGAGCGCAGCGTTCCGTTGGCGGAGCGCTCGGGAGTATCGGAGCCACTCGTCCATGAACCGAGGTTCCACGTGGAACACCGCCCAGTCCATCCAGCGCCGGCGGCGGTGGCCGCCCTCCTCGACCAGACGGTGCACACCCGGATCAATGGCCTGGACTGGGAAGGCCTGGGCTAGCTCGGCGAGCGACTGCGCTGGGCGGCCCGCGATTCGCGCCACGGTCTCGTCACGCGACACCTCGAAGCCGACAGGGACATCCTGACCCATTGGCCCGAGAAGGTGCCCAGTGACTCTCAGGTGATTCTGTCCTCGCCTGATCAGGCGCTCATTGTTCCTCGTACGGAACGATCGTCCCCTTCCCAAGAGAAACATCGCCTCCAAGAGCGAGGTCTTCCCGGAGCCGTTTCCGCCCCACACGAGGGTTACTCCCGGGGTGATCTCCAGCTCCGCGTGCTCTATGCAGCGCAGGTTGGAAACCGCAAGCTCCCGGAGGCTCATGATCGCCGGCCCAGCCAGCTGGCTGACGGGCACTGCGACGTCGACCGATCACCCCAAGGCTGATCGTCGGAGAGTGCAGCGCGGTTGCACCCGGAGCCGCCGTCGCGGTCATGGAGCACTCGCCCCTCAGTGGGTTGCAGCGGACGTCGCCCAGATGCAGAAAGCGCGCCGGCCTCGCCTCCATAGCCCGGCGTCGACAGCCGCACCAAGGCGAGGCCGGTGCCGGATCCCGCCTCGCCCGCGTCGGGGCACTGGTACCGCGGCCCGTGTGACTCACATCGGCGCATGCCACCCTGCCCAGACACGAGCGATGTTCCACGTGGAACGCTCGTTCGGGTGATTGCGGAAGCCGAACCCGAGACGGCGCAATGCCGCCATGCGGGGACGGCCCTTGTGCCGGCGACGCTCAGGCATCCCCGCACGCGCCCTGGTTGTTCGGCCGTCTGCCACACATTGATCGGTAGAGTCCGTACCCATCGCTCATCGTTCGGCCCGACCGACCCTTCGGTACCCGACCGAGCCGCACCCGACAGACGATTCAGAGCGGCGTGGTCGCACGGGCCTGACTTCACCGGCGGCGCGGTTGCTACCCACAGGCCGCTGGGACTCGAGCCCAACGATCGCGGCCCGCCCACTGGCGCCAACAGGCACCCGGTGGATCCCAAACCGGTCTGTCTATCATCGATTTTGCGTCTATTGCTCCTTATACGGAACAATCGGCCCCCTCCCGGAGGGAGTAAGAGGTGCAGGGGCGAGGTCTTTCCGGAGCAGGCGCTGGCGGGGTCGTCTCGCCATCTATCGTCGGCGTTCGCCAGACGACACGCCCGTCCACAAGGCACGACGACGGCCCATCGGCAGTCGGGCGGCCGCAACCGGGGTGGTCCCAGACCCGAGTTGCTCGCGTCAGCTCCCGTGTCGGCACAAGCAGCAAGGGACCGGCAGCGTGCGCCACGCCGCCCAGAGCGCCGGCGACATCCACCACCGCTGCGCGATGTTCCACGTGGAACGCGGACCCGGAGGTCGCCCGCAGGCAGCACTCCTTCTCTCGCCGCGCCGTGCACGGGCAGGACCTGCCAAAGGATAAGCCGCGGCGTCACGAGGGCCCTCATGCCATCGGAGACTCGCCGAGCCAGCGCTGCCCAGTCGACCGGCTGGCTCGTCGATGGGTAGAAGCGCAGGCCCGACCCGTCGCTCGCAAGGCCGGCCCTCGGGTGATCGCCAGGCCCGGGAGTCTGTTCGCTCGGCCCGCGATCCCAGGGGCCAGCGCCCGGATCGTCACTGGGGTTAGCCCGACCAGCCCCAAGCGCTCGGGGTTCAGGGGCGGTCGTACGCCTGCAGACTCAGGCGCCATGTTCCACGTGGAACGCCCTGGCTCTGCCGACCCAGGCCGAGGCATGGCCCTCCGGGCGATGCTGATTCCGCGAGCTCCGCGCGGGTTCGACGGAAGGTTCGCTCTGCGCTGTTCCAGCTCTGCGGGCTGGAGATCCAACCGCGAGCCATGGCTGGCGGGGCAGCCTTTCGCCGTGCTGAACCCTCACGCGGCCAGCAGGTCGCGTGACCTGGCAGGCGCGCTGACATACAGGCTCGGTGGCGCCGGTCGACCGGCGCATGGCGGCGCTGTCCCTACAGTCGCATGGGCATGACGACGTAACGCGTATGCGTCGTGCCCGGAGCCAGGATGAGACAGCTGCTGTTCGAGTCGGTGAGACCGATCTCGACCTTATCGCCGTCGATCGCGCTCAGTGCGTCGAGGAGGTAGTTGACGTTGAAGCCGATCTCGACTTCCTCGCCCTGGTAAGTCACCTCGACCTGATCCTCCGCCTCCTCCTGCTCCGGGTTGTGTGCCTGGATCGTCAGCAGACCCGGCCGGGCGGTCAGGCGGATACCCCTGTACTTCTCGTTCGAAAGAATCGCAGTCCGCTGGAGAGCTTGGCGCAACATCTCGCGATCCGCCTCGACGGTCCGAGGCGGACTTGCCGGAATCACACGTCCGTACTCCGGGAAACGGCCATCGATCAGCTTCGAAGTGAAGCGAATATCGCCGATCTGGGCGCGAACGTGATTAGTTCCGATGGCGAGCTCGATTTCCCCCTCGGTCCCGAGAATGCGTTGCAGCTCGAGCACACCCTTGCGAGGCACGATGACCTGGTGGGTGCCCTTCGCTTTGCCGGAGAGCTCCATCTCGCACAGCGCAAGCCGGTGACCGTCGGTGGCGACTGCGCGCAGCGCCTTGCCGTCGGTTTCCAGCAGGAGTCCATTCAGGTAGTACCGCACATCCTGCTGCGCCATCGAGAAGTGCGTCTTGTCGATCAAGCGGCGGAACTCGCCCTGCGCAACGCTCAGTGTCTGCTGCGCGTTGATCTCTTCCACCAGCGGAAATTCCGCGGCCGGAAGACTCGACAGCGTGAAGCGGCTGCGGCCCGCGCGCAGCGAGACGCGCTCGCCTTCGGTCGTGAGCGAAACGCTGGTTTTCTCGGGCAAAGAGCGAAAGATGTCGAGCAACTTTCGTCCCGGCACGGTGATGTCGCCCGGCTGCTGCACGCTGACTGCGCTCGCTGCAACCAACTCGACTTCGAGATCGGTTCCCGTGACGCTCAGTTTCCCGTCATGCGCTGCGAGCAGCACGTTAGCGAGCACCGGCATCGTCTGCCGGCGTTCGACCACACCGATGACACTCTGGAGCGGCGCGAGAATGTCTTCGCGAACGGCGGTCAGCTTCATGTCTTGCAACTCTCTTAATCAGTCTGAATTGTCGATAGAGGATTTTAGTTATAGAAGTTATAGAGCCTGTTACTTACGGTGATAGATCTATTTCTCTATTCTAATCAGTGCTTTGCCGAGACTTTCGAGCCCCACAACCTCACTCACCAGCTGCCGGGTTTATGTGTGAGTCCTGTGGATAACTTTATCCCCAACTCGATCCACAGGAAACCCGCCCCCGTTACCCACATCAACCGGCCAGGGTTCTCAACAGGTTTGAGTAATCTTCCTTCATCCGCTGCTCCATGTCGCGCAGCTGCTTGATGCGCTTGCAGGCGTGCAGCACGGTGGTGTGATCGCGCCCGCCGAAAGCATCGCCGATCTCCGGCAGGCTGTGACTGGTGAGCTCCTTCGCAAGCGCCATCGCCACCTGGCGCGGCCGCGCCACGGAGCGGCTGCGCCGCTTGGACAAGAGGTCCGCCATGCGTACCTTGTAGTAGTCGGCGACGGTCTTCTGGATGTTCTCGATGGTCACCAGCTTCGCCTGCAGCGACAGCAGGTCCTTGAGCGCCTCTTTGGTGAATTCCAACGTGATCGCGTGGCCGGTGAAGCGCGAGTTGGCGATCACGCGCCGCAGCGCCCCCTCGAGCTCGCGCACGTTCGAGCGGATGCGCTTGGCGATGAAGAACGCCACTTCCTCCGGCAGCGTGACGCCGACCGTATGCGCCTTGGTCATGAGGATCGCGACGCAGGTCTCGAGCTCCGGCGGCTCGATCGCGACCGTGAGTCCCCAGCCGAAGCGTGATTTGAGCCGCTCCTCGAGCCCCTCGACCTCCTTCGGATAGCGATCGCAGGTGAGAATCACCTGGTGCTGGCCTTCGAGCAGCTCGTTGAAGGTGTGGAAGAATTCCTCCTGCGAGCGTTCCTTGCCGGCGAAGAACTGGATGTCGTCGATCAGCAGCGCATTCAGCGAGCGGTAGGCGGTCTTGAACTCGTTCATCGAGTTGTGCTGCAGCGCGCGCACCATGTCGCTGACGAAGCGTTCGGAATGCACGTAGGCGATGCGCGCCTCCGGATCGCGTGCCTTGATGACGTGCGCGATCGAGTGCATGAGGTGCGTCTTGCCCAGCCCGACGCCGCCGTAGAGGAACAGCGGGTTGTAGGCGCGCCCGGGGTTTTCCGCCACCTGGAGCGCGGCAGCCTTGGCGAGCTGGTTGCTCTTGCCCTCGACGAAGGTGGCAAAGCAGAACTCGGGATTGAGCCGCGCGCCGACCACCAGGCCTTCCGCGCGGCCGGGGCGGCTGACCGGCGCCGCGGCTCCGCCCAACTGAATCTGCGGGCTGCGCGAGCCGACTTCCACGGTCACGATCGGCGCGTCGCCGGTGCTCTCATCGCGCAACAGCTCGCCGATGCGCGGCAGCAGGTGCTCGTTGATCCAGTCGACGGCGAAGCGATTGGGCGCCAGCAGCTTCAGCGCGCCGTTCCCCTCCATCGCCTGCAGCGGCCGCACCCAGGTATTGAACTGCTGCTCCGGCAGCTCCGCCTCCAAAGCACCCATGCAACGGGTCCACAGCGAAGCTTGCACGCGCGAATGCCTCTGCGACGTTTCTGGTGAACGTTGAGGAAAAGGCTGCGCAGTCTATACCGATCGCGCACCGCGCTGAAGGCTCATCCCGACGCGGCGCGTATTGACACCTTGGCGTTCAACGGCTTAGCCTTGCCGCCCTTTTTTTGCGCCACTCGTTTACGGAGCCCGCGGTATGAAGCGTACTTATCAGCCGAGCAAAGTGCGCCGCAAGCGCACCCACGGATTCCGGGCGCGCATGGCCACGAAGACCGGCCGCAGAGTGCTCGCGCGGCGGCGCGCCAAGGGGCGGCGCAAGCTGATACCCTGAAGCGAGGCGCCTCGCGCGCGTTGCAGGAACGCTTCGCGTGCGTGACCGACCCCAGGATCCCGACCGAGGCTCGATGCGAGCGCGGCTCACACTGCCGGCGCAACTGCGGCTGCGGCGCAAGTGCGATTTCGACGCGGCTTACGCGCGCGGGCGGCGCTTTGCGGATGGATTTTTCACCGTGACTGCGAGAAACAACGAATGCGGCGCTCCGCGCCTGGGGATGGCCGTGGCGGTGCGCGCCGCCGGCGGCGCGGTCGCGCGCAACCGCATCCGCCGCATCATCCGCGAGTCGTTCCGGCTGCATCAGCGCGAGCTGCCGCCGCTCGACCTGGTGGTCGGCGTGCGAGCGCGTGTCGGCGCGGAGTCCAGCCGGGCGCTGCGGCTGAGCCTCGTGGCGCTGTGGAACAAGGTCAGCGCGCAATGCGCCAGCTCGCCGCGCTCCTGATCCGCCTGTACCAGTGGACCGTGAGCCCGCTCCTCGGGCCGCGCTGCCGCTTTTATCCATCCTGCTCGCAGTACGCGCTCGAGGCGCTCATGCGCTTCGGTGTGCTCGCGGGCGGCTGGCTCGCCGTCAAGCGCCTCGCCCGCTGCCACCCGTGGCATCCCGGCGGCTTCGACCCGGTGCCGCCGCCGCGGCGTGCGTTGAGCTGTACACACCATGCCCACCATCAATAATCCGCGCGTCTACCTGTGGGTCGCGCTCGCGATCCTGCTGTTTTACGACTATCAGTCGTGGCTGCGCGACTACCCCGCGCCCGGCGCCTCGAGTGCGCCTGTGGCCACGGCGGGTCATGCGGCGGCACCGGCTGCCGACCTCAGCAACCAGTTGCCGGCAGTGCCCTCGACATCCACCGGTGCGACCGCGTCCGCCGCGGCGCCGGCCGCTTCGGCGCCGGAGGTCGTAGCAGCGACTGAGCCGGTCGCGCCGGGCGCGGTCGCCGCGCCGCTGGTGCACGTGCGCACCGATGTGCTCGATCTCGACATCAGCACCCGCGGCGGCACGCTCGAGCGGGTGGACCTGCTCGCTTACCCACTGGTGAAGGGCGGGGCGACGCGCGTGCGGCTCGAGAACGACGACTCGCCGCAGACGCTTTACGAGCTCGAGTCGGGCCTCCAGGGTCCCGGCAGTGCGCCCTACCCAACGCACCTCGCTGGCTTCGAAAGCGTCCGCAGCGACTACCGGATGGATGGCGCCCCGGAGCTGCGCGTGCCGCTCACCTGGACGGGCGCCGACGGCGTCACGGTGACCAAGACCTACGTATTCCGCCGCGGTCAGTACGGCATCGGTCTCGAGTACCAGGTGCACAACGGCGGTAGCGCGCCCTGGGCAGCGCTCCCCTACGCGCAGATCCTGCGCAACGATCCGCGCACCAAGAGCTCGTACTTCAACGTGGCGAGCTACGCCTTCCACGGGCCGGCGCTCTGGGACGGCGACAAGTACCGCAAGTTGAATCCAACCGACGCCCAGGACAGCCATCTCGCGCTCGACGTGACCAGCGGGTGGATCGCAGCTCTGCAGCACTACTTTGTGAGCGCGATCGTGCCGCCGCGGGGTGCGCCCTACCGCTTCACGCTGAACGTCGTCGGCGATCAGTATCTGCTCGCGGCCACCGGGCCCCAGCAGACCATCGCGCCCGGGGCGAGCGGCGAGTTCACGCAAACGCTGTTCGTCGGGCCGAAGCTGCAGGCGCAGCTCGAGGCGACCGCGCCCGAGCTCGGGCGCGTCGCCGACTACGGCCGCCTGTGGTTCCTCGCGCGGCCGCTGTTCCTCGCGCTGTCGTTCGTGCATCGGCTGAGCGGCAACTGGGGCATCGCGATCATCGTCGTCACGTTGCTCCTCAAGCTGCTGTTCTATCCGCTGTCGGAGGCGAGCGGGCGCTCGATGGCGAAGATGAAGACGCTCGGGCCGCGCATCAAGAACATGCAGGAGACCTACGCCGACGATCGCGAGAAGCTCGGGCGCGCGATGATGGAGCTCTACAAGCGCGAGAAGGTCAATCCGGTCGCCGGCTGCTTGCCTGTCGTCATCCAGATCCCGGTGTTCCTCGCCTTCTACTGGGTGCTGCTCGAGAGCGCGGAGATGCGTCAGGCGCCGTTCATGCTGTGGATCCACGACCTGTCCTCGCGCGACCCGCTGTTTATCCTGCCGTTGATCATGGCGGTGGCGATGTTCGTGCAGTACAAGCTGAACCCCGCGCCCCCGGACCCGGTGCAGGCCAAGATGTTCATGATCATGCCGCTCGTCATGTCGGCGACCTTTGCGTTCTTCCCAGCGGGGCTGGTGCTGTACTGGGTGACCAACACCATCCTGTCGATCGCGCAGCAGTGGAACATCAACCGCCGCATCGAGGCGGCAATGGCGGCCAGGAAGGGCTGAGGCCGCGGGCCGTGACCCGCACGGACACCATCGTGGCGCAGGCGACCCCGCCCGGCCGGGGCGGCCTCGGCATCGTGCGTGTTTCGGGGTCGAAGGTGCCGGAGATCGCCGCCGCGGTCGTCGGCGAGTTGCCGCCGCCGCGCTACGCGACCTTCGCGCGCTTCCTCGACGCACGGCGCGAGCCGATCGACGCCGGACTGGCGCTGTTCTTTCCCGCGCCGCATTCCTACACCGGCGAGCACGTGCTCGAGCTGCAGGCGCACGGCGGCCCGCTGGTGCTGGAGGCGCTCATCGAGCGTGTGCTCGAGCTCGGAGCGCGGCGCGCGCAGCCCGGGGAGTTCACGCAGCGCGCCTTTCTCAACGACAAGCTCGATCTGGCGCAGGCCGAGGCGATCGCGGACCTGATCGACGCCGGCTCGCGCGCGGCGCTGCGCGCGGCGCTGCGCTCGCTCCAGGGGGAGTTCTCCGCCATGGTGCGTGCGCTCGTCGAGGCGCTCATCGACCTGCGCACCTACGTCGAGGCGGCGATCGATTTTCCCGACGAGGAGATCGATTTTCTCACCGACCGCGAGCTCAGCGGACGCTTTGCGGCGGTGCGCGCGCAGTTCGACGGCGTGCTGGCGAGCGCGCAGCAGGGACGGCTGCTGCGCGAAGGGATGACGGTGGTGATCGCCGGCCGCCCGAACGCTGGCAAGTCGAGCCTCCTCAACCGCCTGGCTGGCTACGACGCGGCGATCGTCACGCCCATTCCCGGCACCACGCGCGACGTGCTGCGCGTGCCGCTCGGCATCGACGGCATGCCGCTGCACGTGCTCGACACGGCGGGGCTGCGCGAGGGCGGTGATGCGATCGAGGCCGAGGGCATGCGCCGCGCCCACGCCGAGATGCAGCGCGCCGACCGCGTGCTGTTCGTCATCGATGCGGCCGACGATCCGGCCGGCGCCGCGTTCCGCGAGCAGGGCGCGCGCCTGCCGGCCGCCGTGCCGGTGACACTGGTATTCAACAAGTGTGACCTCGTTGTGGCGCAGGGCGCCGAAGTCGCGCCTTTGGCGCCCGGCAACGATTTTTCGCGTGAATCAGCCCCGCCGCGCGTGCTGGTCTCGGCGCTCACGGGTGCCGGGATCGATGCGCTGCGTGCGCACCTCAAGCAGTGCATGGGCTATAGCAGCGTCGAGGGCGGGGCGATCAGCGCCCGCAGCCGGCACCTGGAGTCGCTGGCGCGCGCCCGGGCGCATACCGAGGAGGCGGCGCGGCAGCTCGCCGAGCGGCGCGCCGGCGAGCTCGTGGCCGAGGAGCTGCGCGCGGCGCAGCAGGCGCTGAACGAGATCACCGGCGAGTTCACCAGCGACGATCTCCTCGGCAGGATCTTCGCGGGCTTCTGCATAGGAAAGTGAGCTTCGCGCACCTTAGGGCAACGAAGCTGATGTCCTAACTACTTTCCGGCGCAAAAATGAGGCACCTTGCCACGGGCGCTACGAGGGCCGGGCCGAGCGTTTGCTGCACGATCGTACCGCGGACAAACCGATCACGCCGCTTTTGATCCTGCGGCATCGATCAGGCGCTCGGTTTCCGC
>DATNKO010000061.1:0-72093 GCA_035603345.1 Steroidobacteraceae bacterium
CTCTTTCGTGCCGGGTGCGGCGCCAGCGGTGAGGACCTGTAACCTGACGTTGGTGCCCGCCTTGCCGCGGATCAACTGCACGACATCATCGAGGCGCCAGCCGATGACGTCGGTAAAGCCGCCCTCGTGTCCCTGTCCGACGCCGGTGATGCGGTCGTTGGTGTTGAGTGTGCCGGCGACGGCGGCGGGGCCGCCCTCGATCACGTTCATGATGGTTACGTAGTCGTCGACGAGCTGCAGCGAGGCACCGATGCCCTCGTAGTTGAGGCTCATCTGGATGCGGTATTCCTCGGAGCTGCGCGGCGAGAAATAACTGGTGTGCGGGTCGTAGGCACGCGCGTAGGAGTTCATCAAACCTTCGAACACGTCCTCGGGCGAGACCTGGTCGATGCGCTTGAGCACCCGGTCGTAGCGCTTGCGCAGGATGTCGACCGCCTCCGGCCAGGTCTTGCCGGTCAGCAGCAGCGACAGCGTGTCGTTCTTGACGCGCTTTCTCCACAGGTCGTTGAGCTCCGCGGTGCTCGTCGGCCAGGGAGCGTGCTCACGGTCGAAGTCATACGATTCGTCGACGTTCCAGTCCGGCTCGGTGTTCAGCAGCGACAGCGCATACTGCAGGCGCTCGCGGTTGCGCTGCTGGAAGCGGAAGAACATCACGAAGGCCGGATCGATGTCGCCGGTGCGGATCATGTCGTCGAACTGATCGCGGTAGGCGGAGAACTCGTCGATGTCGCTCTGCAGCAGATAGTCGTGCTGCGGGTCGAGCATCTCCAGGTAACGCTGGAACACCACCTCCGACATCTTGCGGTCGAGCGGCGCGCGGCTGTAGTGCGCCTCCTCGAGGATGCGGCCGATCTTGCGCGCCGTGGCGCGCTGGGTATCCGTCGGGGCGACCGCGCCGGGCGGCAGACTCGCGGTGTTGGCGGGTGTCTGCACCGAGCCGGCGAGCAGCAGCGCCAGCAACACCGCGGCCGAGACGGTGAACCAGCCGGAGGAACGGCGCGCGGAGTGGGACATCAGGGGGCTCACAGCTTCGGTAGACTCTGATTGGACCAAGGCTAGAGCCTGCGGTTCTGGTTTAGCAAGTGCGGCACTCACAATCATTGCGTCGGTTACTGTCCATTACATCATGCGTCCCTTGACAGCGCTGCTGGGAATCCTCACCGGGTCGGCGGTGGCGCTGGCCTCCGGGCTCATCATGACCTGGATCGTCATCCTGTTCCTGCCGGCCCACGAGCAGCAGTTCGCCCCGGAGCACGCGGCGCTCCTGCGGGCCATCGCGATCTTCACCCTGTTCTCCGCGGTCTCGGCCGGCAGCTTCTACGGTGAGCTGCGCGAGCGCCGCTGGCGGGCACTGGCGCACCTGCTGACCATCGGCATGTTCGCCGTGGCGGTGTGGCTTTACTGGCCGAAATGAGCCGTCAGGCGCGCCGGCCGCGCCCTGGCGCGGGCAGTGCCCGCACCAGAGCCACGAACACCCGCACCAGCAGGATCAGGATCGCTGGTCCGAGCGCCACGATCCAGAACACGGCCGAGCCATGGAACAGGCCTACCCAGAAGTCCCCGAACAGCGAAAAGGGGCCCGCGTGCGGGTTGTCCTGGTGGGTGTAGGGCCCGAGCACCCGGCTGCCGACGCTCCAGATCAGGAACGGCATCAGGATCAGGCCGCAGCCGATGGCAGCGCCGTAGACGATCAGCTCGCGCTGCAGCCGGGAACGCGGCCCGAAGGGCACGCGCCGGGTGTCGGGGCGCTCCCGGGACTTGGGCTCGGCTGGCGCGGCGGCTGAGGGCGTCTGGGGCAAGGAGGGTCCTTCCTGCGCAATGGGTCCGGGGCGGGGCCCGCAGGCGGGCATAATACCGTCCCCATGCAGAGAATCAGAGCCGCCGTCGTCGGCGTGGGCTACCTCGGGCGCTTCCACGCGCAGAAATACGCTCAAGCCGAGGGGTGCGAGCTGGTCGCGGTGGTCGATTCCCGCCAGGAGGCCCGCGAGCAGGTCGCTGCCGAGCTCAAGACCCGCGCGCTCGCCGACCACCGCGAGCTGCTCGGCGCG
Organism: Steroidobacteraceae bacterium; assembly: GCA_035603345.1. GTDB lineage: Bacteria > Pseudomonadota > Gammaproteobacteria > Steroidobacterales > Steroidobacteraceae > 13-2-20CM-66-19. The sequence goes on from DATNKO010000061.1 coordinate 2,049, forward strand.
GTGGATGCCGTCAGCGTCGTCACCCCGACGCCGGCCCACTTTGCCGTCGCGCGCGATTTTCTCGGGCGGGGCACGCACGTGCTGGTCGAGAAGCCGATCACCGAGACGCCGGTACAGGCGCGCGAGCTGATCGAGCTCGCCGCGCGCGCGCGCCGCATCCTGCAGGTCGGGCACCTCGAGCGCTTCAACGAGGCGATCCGCGCCGCGGAGCCGTATCTGAGATCACCGAACTTCGTCGAGTGCAATCGCATGGCGCCCTACCGCGAGCGCGGCACGGACGTGAACGTGGTGCTCGACCTCATGATCCACGACATCGACATCGTGCAGACAATTGTCGCCGCGCCGATCGCCACCATCGACGCGGTCGGCACGCCGGTGTTCTCGGAGGAAATCGACATCGCCAACGCCCGCCTGCGCTTCGAGAACGGCTGCGTTGCAAACGTAACCGCCTCGCGGGTGAGCGTGAAGACCGAGCGCAAGCTGCGCATCTTCGGGGACGACGCCTACCTGTCGCTCGACCTGCAGCAGAAGATCGTCACCCTGATCCGCAAGCGCCCGGGCGCCGGGCCCGGGGAGCTGCCGGTCACCATCGAAGAGCAGGCGCTGGAGCCCGGAGATGCGCTCAAGGCCGAGATCGACTCGTTCCTCGAGTGCATCCGCACCGGCGGGCGACCGGTGGTCCCCGGGGAGGCCGGGCTCACGGCCCTGGAGACCGCCCTGCGCATCACCGCGCAGGTGAACGAGTCGCTCGCCGCCCGCAAGGCGCGCGCCTGAGCGGGCAGCCCGCACTGGAGGTGACCGATGGCGAGCGAACCTGAGCATTTCCGGCGTGCGTCGCGGCCGCTAACCGTGGCGGCCGTGCAGATGTCGTGCGACTGGAACAGCGAGGGCAACATCACCAGGGCGGAGCGGCTGGTGCGCGAGGCCGCCGCACGCGGCGCACAGGTGATTCTGCTGCCGGAGCTGTTCGAGACGCCGTACTTCTGCATCGAGCAGGACGCGCGGCACCTGAGCCTTGCGCGCACCGTGCACGAGAGCCGCGCCGTGCAGCATTTTCGTTCGGTGGCGCGCGAGCTCGGCGTGGTTCTGCCGATCAGTTTCTTCGAGCGCTCCGGGCACGCTTATTTCAACTCGGTCGCGATCCTCGACGCCGACGGCACCAACCTCGGTGTGTACCGCAAGTCGCACATCCCCAACGGTCCCGGCTATCAGGAGAAAAACTATTTCTCGCCCGGTGACACCGGCTTCATGGTGTGGAGCACGCGCTACGCGCGCCTCGGAGTCGGTATCTGCTGGGATCAGTGGTTCCCGGAGACTGCGCGCGTCATGGCGCTCCAGGGTGCGGAGCTGTTGCTGTTCCCGACGGCCATCGGCACCGAGCCGCCGCCGGCGCTGCCGGTGAACTCGCGCGAGCACTGGCAGCGCACCCAGCAGGGTCACGCCGCGGCGAATCTGACGCCGCTGGTGGCCGCGAACCGCTACGGCCTCGAGCGCTCGCTGCAGGATCCGGAGCGGCTCTACATCCGCTTCTACGGCTCGTCGTTCATCGCGGACGCCACGGGCGCCAAGCTCGCCGAGGCGCCGGAGGAGGGTGATGCGGTGCTGACCGCGACCCTCGACCTCGAGGCGATCGCGCAGCTGCGTGATAACTGGTTCGTGTTCCGCGACCGGCGGCCGGACCTCTATGGCGCGCTGGTCTCGCTCGACGGCCGGCCGCGCGAGGGCTGACAGGGACTTTCCTTCGAGAGTGGTGCCTGCGGCGCCAACGCTCGTGCCTTAGGCGTTCCGGTCGCTCTCTGGAGCCCTTCCCCGGACGGAGAGAGCGAAGAAACGCTCCTCGAGGTTCTGGCGCGCCTGACGCTGTGCCGACGTGTAACGGCCATTTCGCGGTGTCAAGCGGATGTACTCCTGCAGCAGCAGCTTGGCACGCTCAGACTTGTAGGTTCTTAGATGGCATGAGACGCACGCGAGCAAGCTGAGCGCCTGCCGGCTGAAGAGGGTGTAGGCGAAGCTCGGGGAGTGATGAGCGCGAGAGCGTCGCTTACTCGTGATCCTTCCGGCGCCAATCAGGGACCGGATGTAAACGAGGAGTGGAAGCTCCGTGCTGCTGATGCTGACGACCGGACGCCGATTTTCACCGCGATGTGTTCGCGTGAGGGTAATCGTTCCCTCGCCATCTATGATTCCGGCGATGTAGGCTGCTTCGCAGTCGGACAGGTAGTTCAGCGCAGCGCTCGTCCGTGCTGACCTGGCGCGAGTGAACTCTAGCACCACCTGAAGTGCGAAGGAGTTCGACAATTACCCCACGGCAACGCGAAATGCGACTTCGCGCCGCGGCTCCCGGCTCGTAAGAGCCGGAAGCCGCCCGATGGTGGAGGCGGGGGGACAGTACCTCCGCGGCTTTCGCCACGGCCTGGACTATGCCTTCAACCACGCATGTTGCATGCACGCGTGGGTGCGGAGCGTGTTATCCAGCTGCACGGTGCCAGCTGAATCCTAGTGCCCGCCCCCGGCATGCACCGTCGGCGGGTCTATGAGTCTCTACAGGGCAGGCCTGAGGTTGGCCCTCTTCCTACCCCTCGGCGTTGCCATGCCACCCCGTCAGGGCGCCGTCAGGTTTCGCCGATGTGAGCTCCGTTTTCAGCCAGACCTCACGGTCTGGCGCGACCCTCTTGATCGAACCCCCGTCCGTAAGTCCTAGACTTCAGGATCTACGTACGTAGCTGGCTCTTTGTTTCTCGCGCGGCGCTACCCGAGCAGCAGGGAAGACGCAACGCCAGCGGACAGTGACTCTTAACTCACCGGCCTGTCGCACGCCGGCGAGCGATCCCGTGAACGCGTCCCCTGATTCAGTCGCACAGGCACGAGCTGGTCAGAGGTCAGCTGCGTTTAGGCAGCTAGAGCGTAGTTGTCGTCGTTGGCAACTATGATTTGCAGTCAGGTATTTACGAGGGTAACTGCAGCCTCGGTACGCCCCTGAAGGTTCGCAACCCACGTCGAAACCGGTCGCCCCCTTCAAGGTACTGCCAAAGCATACCTGAAGCGGCCCCGGCCTGTCCGGGCCCCGGGTCGGGTGCCGGGACTGCCGCTCACCCGCGTCGCAGCAGCCGCGCCTTGTCGCGCTGCCAGTCGCGGTCCTTCTCAACGGCGCGCTTGTCGTGCTGCTTCTTACCCTTAGCGAGTCCCACTTGTACCTTGGCGCGGCCGCTCTTCCAGTACAGCTCGAGCGGCACCAGCGTATAGCCGCGCCGCTCCACCGCGCCGATCAGGCCCTGCAGCTCGCTTCTGTTCAGCAGCAGCTTGCGCGTGCGGACCGGATCGGGCGTGACGTGGCTCGAGGTCGAGGGGAGCGGGGAGAGATGCGCGCCGATCAGAAACGCCTCGCCGCCGCGCAGGTAGACATACGCCTCCTTGAGCTGCGCCCGCCCGGCGCGCATCGCCTTGACCTCCCAGCCCTGGAGCGCCAGCCCCGCCTCGTAGCGTTCCTCGATGAAGTAGTCGAAGCGCGCCTTGCGGTTCTCGGCGATCAGGCGGGGCGATGCGTTTGCTTGGGCGTTTTTGGTCATGCGTTTTTGGTCATGATTGAGGGGTAATGGGACAATGCGCTCATGCGTGAGGTCAAGCGCTCGGCGCTCGTCAGTCAGCCGCCGGCGCGGCTGTTCGCGCTCATTAACGACATCGAGACTTACCCCCAGTTTCTGCCGTGGTGCACGTATGCGCGGGTCGAGTCGCGCTCCGCCGCGGAAGTGGTTGCGACGCTCGGTGTCCGGCAGGGGGCGCTGCATGGCGAGTTCACCACCCGCAACAGTCTCGAGCAGGATCGCAGTGTGAGCATGCATCTGGTGAGCGGGCCGTTCCGTACGCTCGAGGGACAGTGGCTCCTGACACCCATCGAGGCGGACGGCTGCCGCGTGGAGCTGACCATGCGCTTTGCGTTCAAGAGCGCCCTCACGGGACTACTGTTCGAGTCGACGTTTGCCCAGACCGTCGGCTCGCTCATCGACGCCTTCGTCGCACGGGCACGCGCGCAGCCATGAAACGGCCGCCTGGAGCGGGCGGGCCGGGGGCGAGCGGAGCGCGCAAGCGCTGCGTCGTGGTTTATGCCATCCGCGAGCGGCAGTACCTGTGGGAAGTGGAGCTACCCGACGAGGCGACCATCGCGCAGGCGCTGGTCGCGGCGCGCGAGCTTGCCGCCGCACACCCCGAGGGGGCGGATGCACCGGCGTGGAATACCGCCCCGGTGGGTGTTTTCGGGGAGCTGCGCAGCCGCGATGAGCGCTGCGCCGACGGCGACCGCATCGAGATCTACCGGCCGCTGCGGCGCGATCCGCGCGAGCGGCGCCGCGAGCAGGTGCGGCGCGAGCGCGACCACGTGCCGCGCCGCAAACCGAAGCCAGACTAGATGCGCGGGAACTTCGCGACGTTGCTCTGCTCGGGCGCCTGCGGGGCGCTTTCCGGCACGTTGTCGCGCACGAAACTCGCGACCTTCTCGTTCTTGAAGAGCACGACGAGGTGACGCTGCTTCGGACGGTGCAGCCGTCCGCCCTGGAAGTAGTACAGGTAATCCCAGCGGTCCTTGTCGAACAGGTCGGGAACCATGGGCGTTCCGAGCAGGTAGCGGACCTGGCTGCGGGTCATGCCGACTTCGAGCTTGTCGACGGTCTTGCCCTCGAGGTAGTTGCCCTGCTGGATGTCGATGCGATAGACGCAACCGGCAAGTGGCGCTGCAAGCACCACGAGGGCCAGCAGCGAAGCGAAGGATGGGCGCATGCGTGTCCGTTGGGGGATAATCACCGAGAGATCATGATACCTGATCGCGACACGGCGGCGGCGCACGGCGACGCCCGCCCGCTCGATGAGGAGGAGCCCGCGTGGAAGGCAAGGACCTGCGCAAAGCCGGCCTGAAAGTAACGCTGCCGCGCCTGAAGATCCTCGAGATTCTCGAGGGCAGCACCACCCGGCACCTCTCGGCCGAAGACATCTACCGCACGCTCCTCGAGTCCAACGAGGACATCGGGCTGGCGACGGTTTACCGCGTGCTGACGCAGTTCGAGGCCGCGGGCCTCGTCACGCGCCATCACTTCGAGGACGGGATGGCGGTGTTCGAGCTGAACCAGGGCACGCACCATGACCATATCGTGTGTCTGGACTGCGGCCGGGTCGAGGAGTTCATGGACGCCGGCATCGAGGAGCGCCAGACATCCGTCGCCCACAAGCTCGGCTTCACCATCAACGATCACTCCCTGATCCTCTACGGGCGCTGCCGGCGGCCGAACTGCCCGGACCGCAAGCGCAAGGCGAGCTGAGCGAAGACGAGCTGAGCGCGGCTAAGGAGACTGGCGCCGGCGCGCCGGGCGCGGCGGGCGTGGCTGACGCACGGTGTCCGAGGACGATCGGAGCATCTCGCGCGCATGCTCGCGCGCCTTGGCGCTGACCTCGACGCCCCCCAGCATCCGCGCCAGCTCCTCGACGCGCTCATCGAGGCCCAGCTCGCTGACCGCGATGCGGGTCGTGCGCCCGTCGGTGAGCTTGGTGACCCGCAGGTGGTGGTGCGCCTGCGAGGCGACCTGCGGCAGATGAGTGACACACAGCACCTGGCCCGCCTCGCCGAGGGCGCGCAGCTCGCGGCCGACGATTTCCGCCACCGCTCCGCCGATGCCGGCGTCGACCTCGTCGAACACCATGGAGCGGCCGCCCGGCACGGTGCACGACACCTGTACGGCGAGCGACAACCGCGCGAGCTCGCCCCCCGAGGCCACCTTGGCGAGCGCGCGCGGCGGCGAGCCGGGGTTGGCGCTGACGCGAAACTCGATCTGGTCGATCCCGTGCGCGGTGGGATCGGAGTTGCCGTTCTGGGCCACCTCCGCCTCGAAGCGTCCGCCCGACATGCCGAGCGTCTGCATGCGCGCCGTGATCTCGCGCGACAGGGTACCCGCTGCGGCCGTGCGCCGCCCGGAGAGCGTACGCGCCTGCTCGGTGTAGTTCTGCAGCGCGGCGGCGAGCTCCTTGCGCAGCGTCGCCAGGTCGAGATCGGCACGCTCGAGCGACTGCAGCTCCGCCTGCAGCAGCTGCAGGCGCTGGCCGAGATCCTCGGGCGCAACGCGGTGCTTGCGGGCCAGATCCTCGATCGCCGCCAGACGGCGCTCGACCTGGTCCTGGCGCGCCGCATCGACGTCGAGTGTATCGCGGTAGCGCTCCAGCTCGCGCGCCGCCTCGCGGATCTGAATCACCGATTCCTCGAGCGACGGCAGCAGCGGGGCAAGCTTGCCGTCGAGCGCCGCGAGTGCGCGCAGCGCCTGCAGCGCGCGGGCGACACCCGCATGGGCGCTCGCGGCCTCGTTCTCGTACAGCTCCCCGAGCGCAGCCTGCGCGCCTGCGGCGAGGCGGCCGCGGTTCGCGAGGCGCCCGCGCTCCTCGGTCAGACCGCAGACCTCGCCTTCCTTGAGACGCAGGCCGTGCAGCTCCTGCACCTGGTAGCGCAGCAGCTCGAGTCTGGCGTCGCGGTCGCGGGCCTTGCTTTCGAGGTCCAGAGTGCGGTTGAGAAGCTCCAGCCACACACGGTGGCCGATGCCGACCTGGCCGGTGAGCGGCGTGAGCGAACCGTAGACGTCGAGCAGCTCGCGCTGCGCGGCGCTGCGCGTGAGCGACTGGAACTCGTGCTGGCCGTGGATATCGACCAGGATGCCGCCGGCCTCGCGCAGCAGCTGCAGCGCGACGGACTGGCCGTTGATGTACGCGCGCGAACGGCCGTCGGCGGCCACCACGCGCCGCACGGTAAGCTCGGCGCCGGCGCCGAGCGACTGCTCCTCGAGCCATTGCTTGAGCTCGCGCGGCGCCTGCGTGATCTCGAAGGTCGCGGCGACCTCGGCGCGCTCGGCGCCGTGGCGCACGACCTCGACGCCGGCGCGGCCGCCGGCGAGCAGCTGCAGCGCATCGACCATGATCGACTTGCCGGCGCCGGTTTCACCGGTGAGCACCGTGAGGCCCGGGTGCACCTCGAGCTCGACGGCGTCGATGATGGCGAAGTCGCGGATCTGCAGGTGAGTGAGCACGGGGGTGTTCAGCGCTCGAAGCTGCCCTGGCCCCAGTGGAGCTTGGAGCGCAGCAGCTTGTAGTAGTCGCGGCCGGGGGGATGCAGCAGCGTGACGCGCTCGGCGGCGCCGCGTACCTCGAGGCGGTCGCCGGGCAGGAAGTCGCCGAGCACCGTGCCATCGCAGGTGACGTGCGCGCGGGTGTCGGCGCGCTCGAGCAGCGCCACCTCGACCACCGAGCGCGAGGAGACCACCAGCGGCCGGTCCGAGAGGGTATGGGCGCAGATCGGGGCGATCACCAGCGCCTCGAGGTGCGGCGCGAGGATCGGGCCGCCGCACGAGAGCGCGTAGGCAGTCGAGCCGGTGGCGCTGGCGACGATGATGCCGTCGCCGTCGTGGGTGTTGACGAACTGCGCGTCGATGCGCGTCTCGAAGTCGAGCGTGCGGCCGGTGTCGTGCTTTTGCATGACGACGTCGTTGAGCGCGAGCGACTGCGCCAGCCTGCCGTCCGCGCAGCGCAGCTGCGCCGCCAGCATCGGCCGCTCGTCGGCCTCGAGCTTGCCGGCGAGCGCCGCATCGACCGACGGCAGCAGGTCCTGCGGCATGACGTCGGTCAGGAATCCCAGCCGACCGCGGTTCACCCCGAGCAGCGGCACACCGTGCCGCGCCACCAGCCGCGCGGCGTACAGCAGCGTGCCGTCCCCGCCGATCGCGATCATGAGATCCGCGCGCTCACCGAGCTGTCGCTCCGGGACGCGCGCGGCCGCGGCGGCCGTCGGCGCCGCTTCGTCGCTCACCAGTACCTGCACCCCCCGGCCCGCGAGGTACGGCAACAGGGTAGCGGCCGTTTCGGCCACGCGCGGATCGCCGAAGCGGCCGACCAGGGCGCAGCTGCGAACCGGAAACGCCATGCGGGCCAAGCCTTATGTCGCACCTCGCCAGCATCGCGAGGCGGCTCTTTTTAGCACGGTGCCGCTCCCCTGGGCCAATGCGCAGGTCGCAGCTGCGGCACGGCACCCCCGAGTGCCCTGTGCCGGGCGTTCGCTTGACGCTCGGCGCACGCGGCGGCTAGCTTTCCACATGGTGCACGAAGGGCGGGAAGAGGCCTTAGGCGAGCGGGCTCAACACCTGCTGCGGATACTGATCGAGACCTACATCCGCGACGGCCAGCCGGTGGGCTCGCGCGCGCTGTCGCGCGAGTCGGGGCTGCAGCTGTCCTCGGCTACCGTGCGCAACGTGATGGCGGACCTCGAGGAGCTCGGCTTCGTCTCCTCCCCGCATACCTCTGCCGGCCGCGTGCCGACCGACAAAGGTTACCGCTTCTTCGTCGATACGCTGCTGCAGCTGCGGCCTCCGGATGAGGCGGCGAGCGCCGAGATGCGCCGCCAGTTCGAGGTGCACCACGACAACCCGACCGAGCTCATCGCTACGGTCTCACAGATGCTGTCTGCTGCCACCCGGCTCGCGGGGGTCGTGACCCTGCCGCGGGCGCGTCCCAGCGCCGTCACCCAGATCGAGTTCGTGGCGCTGTCGGAGAACCGGGTGCTGGTGGTACTGGTGTACAACGATCGCGAGGTGCAGAACCGCATCATCCAGCTCGAGCGGCATTTCTCGCCCGACGAGCTCAAGCGCGCCTCCAACTTCCTCAACGAGCAGTTCCGCGGCCGCTCGCTGCGCGAGGTGCGTCAGGAGATCCTGCGGCAGCTGTCCGAGGCGCACGCGCACATGAACCAGATCATGCTGGAGGCGATCACCGTCGCGCAGCAGGTGTTTGAGGGCGGGGGCGAGGGGCGTCTCGAGTACGTCATCAAGGGCGAGACCAACCTCATGGGTGCCGGCGAGCTGAGCAGCGTGGAGAAGCTGCGGCGGCTGTTCGAGGCATTCAACGAGAAGCGCGATTTCCTGCACCTGCTCGACCAGAGCCTCAAGGCCGAAGGCGTACAGATCTTCATAGGCCACGAGTCGGGCTATCAGATCCTCGACGACTGCAGTGTGATCACCGCCCCCTATGCGCATGGAGGTTCCGTGATCGGGGTGCTGGGTGTCATCGGGCCGACCCGCATGGCCTACGAACGGGTGATCCCGATCGTCGATATGACCGCTAAATTGCTGTCCGGCGCCTTGAATTCACGACGCTGACCCCCACCGACGCGCGCAACGGTAAGCTCACGCCCCGCCGGGGGCCGACATGCGAGGAGCGATGAAGGAGGAGGAGTCCAAAGGCACGGGTGCAAGCGGCGAGACCGCGGTGCTGCCGGAGACGGCGGCGCAGCTGGTCGAGCTCGAGCGCCTGCAGCGGGCGCTCGCCGAGGCGGATGAGCGCGGCCGGAGCCACTGGGAGCAGTACCTGCGCGCGGTCGCCGACCTCGACAATGTCCGCAAGCGTGCGCAGCGCGAAGTCGAGGCGGCGAACCGCTATGGACTCGAGAAGTTCGTGAGCGAGCTCCTGCCGGTCAAGGACAGCCTGGATCTGGCGGTGCAGAATGCCGGCCACGCGGACGCGGCGAGCCTGCGGGCCGGGCAGGAAGCGACGCTGCAGCTCCTCGACCGGGCGCTCGACAAGCTCGGTGTACGGGCGGTCGAGCCCGACGAGGGGGAGCGCTTCGACCCGGCGCGCCACGAGGCCGTCATGACCCAGGAGGCCGCGGGCGCCGAACCCGACTCGGTGCTCAAGGTGGTGCAGCGCGGTTACGAGCTTAATGGACGGCTGCTGCGCCCGGCCCGGGTGATCGTGGCCCGTCCTCCCGGCAGTAAGCCTTGAAAGCCCGGGGCCTCACCCCTAAGAAGTGGCTGTGGACTACCCCTATTGAATAGAGATTCTCTTGCGGAGTGACTCATGGCTAAGGTAATCGGCATCGACCTCGGAACCACCAATTCCTGCGTCGCCATCATGGAGGGCGGCAAGCCCCGGGTGATCGAGAACAGCGAGGGCGATCGCACCACTCCCTCGATCGTGGCCTTCACCAAGGACAACGAGGTGCTGGTCGGACAGCCCGCCAAGCGGCAGGCCGTGACCAACCCGCAGAACACGCTGTTCGCCATCAAGCGGCTCATTGGCCGCAAGTTCGACGACGAGGTGGTGCAGCGGGACGCGAAGATGGTCCCCTACCGCATCGTCCGCGCCGACAACGGCGACGCCTGGGTCGAAGTCCAGGGGAAGAAAATGGCGCCGCCGGAGATCTCGGCGCGCGTGCTCATGAAGATGAAGAAGACCGCCGAGGACTATCTCGGCGAGAAGGTCACCGAGGCGGTGATCACGGTGCCGGCGTACTTCAACGACTCGCAGCGCCAGGCGACCAAGGACGCCGGGCGCATTGCCGGCCTCGAGGTGAAGCGCATCATCAACGAGCCGACCGCGGCCGCGCTCGCCTATGGGCTCGACAAGCAGGGGAGCGATCGCAAGATTGCGGTCTACGACCTGGGCGGCGGCACCTTCGACATCTCCATCATCGAGATTGCGGAAGTCGACGGCGAGCGCCAGTTCGAGGTGCTCTCGACCAACGGGGACACCTTCCTCGGTGGCGAGGACTTCGACCTGCGCATCATCAACTTCCTCGCCGAGCAGTTCCTCAAGGAGTCCGGCGTCGACGTGCGCAAGGACCCGCTCGCCATGCAGCGCCTGAAGGAGGCGTCGGAGAAGGCCAAGATCGAGCTGTCCTCGACCCAGCAGACCGACATCAATCTGCCATACATCACGGCGGACGCTTCCGGTCCGAAGCACCTCAACATCAAGCTGACGCGCGCCAAGCTCGAGTCGCTGGTGGAAGACCTGGTGCAGAAGACCGTCGCGCCGTGCAAGACCGCGATCAAGGACGCCGGCGTCGCGGTGAACGACATCGCGGAAGTGATCCTGGTGGGCGGACAGACGCGCATGCCGCTGGTGCAGAAGTACGTCAAGGACCTGTTCGGCAAGGAGCCGCGCAAGGACGTGAATCCCGACGAGGCCGTGGCGGTGGGAGCTGCGATCCAGGCGGGCGTGCTCGCCGGTGAAGTGAAGGACGTGCTGCTGCTCGACGTCACGCCGCTGTCGCTCGGCATCGAGACGCTCGGCGGCATCATGACGCGCCTGATCGAGAAGAACACCACGATCCCCACCCGGGCCTCGAACACCTTCTCGACCGCCGACGACAACCAGACGGCGGTGACCATTCACGTGCTGCAGGGCGAGCGCGAGCGCGCCGCGGACAACAAGTCGCTGGGCAAGTTCGACCTCGCGGACATTGCGCCGCAGCCGCGCGGCATGCCGCAGGTCGAGGTGTCGTTCGACATCGACGCCAACGGCATTCTCAACGTGTCGGCCAAGGACAAGGCCACCGGCAAGGAGCAGAAGATCGTCATCAAGGCCTCGAGTGGCCTCACCGAGGAGGAGATCAAGCGCATGGTGCGCGACGCCGAGGCGCACGCCGAGGAGGACCGGCGCTTCCGCGAGCTGGTCGAGACGCGCAACAAGGCTGACGCCCTGGTGCACGCGGCCGAGAAGTCGCTGCAGACGCTCGGCGACAAGGCCGAAGCGGGCGAGCGCGCCAAGGTGGAAGCGGCGGTGTCCGATCTGCGTGCGGCGCTCAAAGGCGACGACCGTAATGTCATCGAGAAGAAGGCCGAAGCACTCGCCCAGGTCTCGGCCGCTCTCGTGCAGCGCGCTCAGACTGCCGGCGCGGGCGGTCCCGGCGAGGCGGGCGCGACGGGGGCAGGCGAGTCCGCGGGCGCGCAGGCCGGTGCCGCCGGGCGCGACAACGTGGTAGACGCCGAATTTGAAGAGGTGAAGGACAAGGGACGCAAGGCCTCTTAAGGCCTGCCGACGCCACGCCCGGCGCCCATGTCCAAGCGCGACTACTACAAGGTACTCGACGTACCGAGGACCGCGACTGAGGCGCAGATCAAGCAGGCCTATCGGCGCCTGGCGATGAAGTATCACCCGGATCGCAACCCAAACGACCGGGAGGCGGAGGAGAGCTTCAAGGAAGCCAAAGAAGCTTCCGAGGTGCTCACCGACGCACACAAGCGCGCGCTCTACGACCAGCATGGCCACGCGGGCCTCGAGGCCGCCGCGCGTGGCGGCGGGCGCGGCGGCTTCTCGAGCGATGCGTTCAGCGACATCTTCGGCGACGTGTTCGGCGACATCTTCGGCGGTGCGCGCCGCAGCGGCCGCTCGCAGGTGTTTCGCGGCGCCGACCTGCGCTATGAGCTCGAGCTCGAGCTCGATCAGGCCGTATTCGGTCACGCGGTGGAGATCGAGGTCGCCCGGCTCGCCGAGTGCGAGACCTGCCACGGGAGCGGCGCGGCCAAGGGCAGCCAGCCCGTCACCTGCGACAGCTGCGGTGGCGCCGGCCAGGTGCGTATCTCGCAGGGCTTTTTTCAGCTGCAGCAGACCTGCCCGCGCTGCCGGGGCGCCGGCACCATCGTCCGCAATCCCTGCGACAGCTGTCTTGGCCAGGGGCGCGTGCGCCGCGCGCGCAAGCTCGCGGTGAAGGTGCCCGCCGGCGTCGATAGCGGCGACCGGGTGCGCCTCTCGGGCGAAGGCGAAGCCGGCCGCAACGGTGGCCCGCCGGGAGACCTGTACGTCGAGATCCACGTGCGCGAGCACCCGATCTTCGAGCGCGACGGCGAGCATCTCTCCTGCGAGGTGCCGGTGAGCTTCGCCACCGCCGCGCTCGGCGGCACGGTCGCCGTGCCGACGCTCGATGGCGATGTGCTGCTGAAGGTTCCGGCGGAATCGCAGTCCGGGCGTGTCTTTCGCCTGCGCGACAAGGGCGTGAAGCCGGTGCGCGGTGGTCCGCGCGGCGACCTGTTCTGCCGCGTGGTCATCGAGACGCCGGTGCACCTGTCGGCCGAGCAACGCGAGCTGGTGCGCCAGCTCGAGGCGTCCCTCAAGGCGCACCCCGGCAAGCACGCCCCGCGTGAGGAGGGCTTTCTCGAGGGCGTGAAGCGCTTTTTCTCGGGCAAGGCATGAGCTTCCGCCGCGCAGTCGGCGTCAGTCCATGACGCGTGTCGTACTCATCGGTGTCACCGGCCGCATGGGCGCGGCGCTGGTGCGTGCGGCCGGTGGATTTCCCGGGCTCACCATCGGCGCGGCGATCGCTGCGCCCGGCAGCGCCGCGCTCGGGCGCGATGCGGGCGAGCTCGCCGGAGCGGCGCCGCTGCACGTACCCGTCACCGCCGACCTGACTCGCGCGCTCGAGGGCGCCGACGTCGCCATCGACTTCAGCGTGCCGGCGGCGGCCGGCGCGCACGTCGCGGCCTGCCGCGCGGCGCGCACGCCGCTGCTGATCGGCACCACCGGACTTGCGCCCGAGCTGGCCGCGGCGCTCGAGGCGGCCGCGCTGGACATAGCGCTCCTGCTGGCACCCAACACCAGTGTCGCGGCGACGTTGCTGATCGAGCTGGTGCGGACCGCCGCCGCCGTGCTGCCGCCGGACTTCGACATCGACATCCTCGAAGCGCACCATCGCACCAAGCGCGACGCCCCCTCGGGCACCGCGCTCGCGCTCGGGGCCGCCGCACGCGAGTCCCGGGGCTCGGATCTGCTCCGGGCCGGCGGTCGGGAAATCGGGATGTCGGTGCTGCGGGCGGGCGACCTCGTCGGAGACCACACTGCGCTTTTCACCGGCCCGGGAGAGCAGCTGGCCTTGAGCCACCGGGCGAGCGATCGGGCGATCTTTGCCCGCGGCGCCCTCGCGGCAGCGCTCTGGCTTGCGTCGCGGCCGGCGGGGCGTTACGGGATGCGTGATTTTATTGAATCTAAAACAAATACTTGAGGAGATCTCCCAGAGTCTACATGAGCTTCGTGGCGCAGAGTGCGGGCGGAATTTTCCGTGGACACATCGACCTCGAAGCCCGTAAAATTTCCGCCTAATCCGTGTACGGGTTAGTCCATGCAAGGCGGGAGGATGTTCGATGAGAACTCCTCCCGCTTTGTTTATGTGCGTCAGGGAGAGTTGATCACGTGAGCCTTCCTGCGGTGCTCGCGCTGGCCGACGGAACGATCTTTCGCGGCCAGTCGATCGGAGCCAAGGGCAACACCACAGGCGAGGTCGTTTTCAATACCGCTCTCACGGGTTATCAGGAAATTCTCACCGACCCGTCCTACGCGCGGCAGATTGTCACGCTCACCTGCCCGCACATCGGCAACACCGGCGCCACTCCCGAGGACCTTGAGTCGCAGCAGATCTACGCCGCGGGGCTCATCATCCGCGACCTGGCGCTGCTGCCGAGCAACTGGCGCGCCAGCGAGTCGCTGCCGGAGTTTCTCGAGCGCGGACGCCTGGTGGCGATCGCCGGCATCGACACCCGCAAGCTGACGCGCATTCTGCGCGAGCGGGGCGCGCAGGCCGGCTGCATCATGACCGGCGAACAGGTGGATGAGGCCGCCGCCGTCAGGGCGGCGCGCAAGTTCCCCGGCCTCAAGGGCATGGATCTCGCCAAGGTCGTCTCCACCAAGCGCGCCTTCCAGTGGAACGACGGCAGTGTCTGGCCGGAGCGCACGCGCGCGCCGATCCGCGCGCAGCAGCGCCTGCACGTGGTCGCCTACGACTACGGCATCAAGCGCAACATTCTGCGGCTGCTCGCCGATTTCGGCTGCCGCATGACGGTGGTGCCGGCGCAGACCCCGGCGCAGGAAGTGCTGGCGCGCGAGCCCGACGGCGTGTTTCTCTCCAACGGGCCCGGCGACCCTGAGGCGTGCGAGTACGCGATCGAGGCCACGCGGACGCTGCTCGAGACCGATCTGCCGGTGTTCGGCATCTGCCTCGGACATCAGATCCTCGGACTCGCCGCCGGCGCGCGCACCGTGAAGATGAAGTTCGGGCACCACGGCGCCAATCACCCAGTGCAGGACCTCGAGTCCGGGCGCGTGTTCATCACCAGCCAGAATCACGGCTTTGCAGTCGATGAGGCGACATTGCCGCAGCATGTCAAGGCGACCCATCGATCGCTGTTCGACGGCTCGCTCCAGGGGCTCGCCTTCACCGACCGCCCGGCGTTCGGCTTCCAGGGACACCCGGAGGCGAGTCCGGGCCCGCACGACATGCGGGCACTGTTCGAGCGCTTCAATCACCTGATGCTGCGCCGCTTGCAGGCGCAGCTGAGACTGGCCGAGGAGACCCTGCGCCGCCAGCAGGCCGGGGCGCGGTAACCCATGCCGAAGCGCACCGACATCGAGAGCATCCTGATCATCGGCGCCGGCCCGATCATCATCGGCCAGGCGTGCGAATTCGATTACTCCGGCGCCCAGGCGTGCAAGGCGCTGCGCGAGGAGGGCTACCGGGTGGTGCTGGTGAACTCCAATCCCGCGACCATCATGACCGACCCGGAGATGGCGGATGCCATCTATATCGAGCCGGTCAACGCGCGCACCGTGGCGCGCATCATTGAGAAGGAGCGCCCGGATGCACTGCTCCCCACCATGGGCGGGCAGACCGCGCTCAACACCGCACTCGACCTGGTGCGCGAGGGGGTACTCGAGAAGTACGACGTCGAGCTGATCGCAGCCTCGCGCGCTGCGATCGACATGGCCGAGGACCGCGAGCTGTTCCGCAACGCCATGCGCGAGATCGGGCTCGATACGCCGCAGTCGCAGATCGCCCGCAGCCTCGATGAGGGGCTGGCGATCGCCGGCGAGATGGGCTACCCACTGGTGGTGCGCCCGTCGTTCACCCTCGGCGGCAGCGGCGGCGGCATCGCCTACAACCGCGAGGAGCTGGAAGACATCGTGGCGCGCGGGCTCGATGCCTCCCCGACCGGCGAGGTGCTGCTGGAAGAGTCGGTGATCGGCTGGAAAGAGTTCGAGATGGAGGTGGTGCGCGACCACAAGGACAACTGCATCATCATCTGCTCGATCGAGAACCTCGATCCCATGGGCGTGCATACCGGCGACTCGATCACCATCGCGCCGGCGCTGACTCTCACCGACAAGGAATACCAGCGCATGCGCGACGCCTCGATCGCCGTGCTGCGCAAGATCGGCGTCGACACCGGCGGCTCGAACGTGCAGTTCGCAGTCAACCCGCGCGACGGGCGGCTGCTGGTGATCGAGATGAACCCGCGCGTATCACGCTCCTCGGCGCTCGCCTCCAAGGCGACCGGATTTCCGATCGCCAAAGTGGCCGCCAAGCTCGCGGTCGGCTACACCCTCGACGAGCTGCGCAACGAGATCACCGGTGGCGTGACTCCGGCCTCGTTCGAGCCGTCGATCGACTACGTGGTGGTGAAGATCCCACGCTTCACCTTCGAGAAGTTTCCCGCGGCCAACGACCGGCTGACGACGCAGATGAAGTCGGTGGGCGAGGCGATGGCGATCGGGCGCACCTTCCAGGAATCGCTGCAGAAGGCGCTGCGCAGCCTCGAGACCGGCCTCGACGGGCTTAGCCCCCAGCTCGCCCTGCCGCTCACCGACGAGACGCAGGCGCGCCTGGCGCACGAGCTGCGCGCCCCGGGCCCGGACCGCCTGCTGTACGTGGCGGACGCGCTGCGCGCCGGCTGGTCGCTCGCGCGCATCACCGAGCTCAGCAACATCGATCCCTGGTTCATCGCCCAACTGGCCGACCTGGTGCAGGAGGAGGCGCAAGTGCACGACCACGGGCTCGGCGCGCTCAGCGCCGAGCGGCTGCGTGTCCTCAAGCGCAAGGGCTTCTCCGACAGCCGCCTGGCGCGGCTGCTCGACATGCCCGAGAAGGCGATCCGCGACAAGCGCCACGAGCTCGGCGTGGTGCCGGTGTTCAAGCGCGTCGACACCTGTGCCGCCGAATTCGCCACCTCGACCGCCTACATGTACTCGACCTACGAGGAGGAGTGCGAGGCGAACCCGACAAGTAAGCGCAAGATAATGATCCTCGGCGGCGGACCGAACCGCATCGGCCAGGGCATCGAATTCGATTACTGCTGCGTGCATGCGGCGCTGCAGCTGCGCGAGGACGGATTCGAGACCATCATGGTCAACTGCAATCCGGAGACCGTCTCGACCGACTTCGACACCTCCGACCGGCTGTATTTCGAGCCGCTGACCCTCGAGGACGTGCTCGAGATCCTCAAAGTCGAGAAGCCCGAAGGGGTGATCGTGCAGTTCGGCGGCCAGACGCCGCTCAAGCTGTCACGGGCGCTGGAGGCCGCCGGCGCGCCCATTATCGGCACCTCGCCCGACTCGATCGACGTCGCTGAGGACCGCGAGCGCTTTCAGGCGCTGGTGCACGCGCTCGGGCTCAAGCAGCCCGCCAACGCCACCGCGCGCAACGAGGAGCAGGGCGTGCGGCTCGCGCGCACGGTGGGTTTTCCGCTGGTGGTGCGCCCGTCGTACGTGCTCGGCGGCCGGGCGATGGAGGTGGTGTTCAGCGAGGAGGACCTGCGCGCCTACATGACGCACGCCGTCAAGGTATCGAACGACAGCCCGGTGCTGCTCGACCGCTTTCTCGACGTCGCCATCGAGGTGGACGTGGATGCGGTGTGCGACGGCGAGGACGTGCTGATCGGCGGCATCATGGAGCACATCGAGCAGGCCGGCGTGCATTCGGGGGATTCGGGCTGCTCGCTGCCGCCCAACAGCCTGAGCCGCGAGGTGCAGACGGAGCTGCGCGAGCAGACCCGCAGGCTGGCGCGGGCGCTGAACGTCGTCGGCCTCATGAACGTGCAGTTCGCGATCCAGAACGGCGTGATCTACGTGCTCGAGGTCAATCCGCGGGCCTCGCGCACCGTGCCGTTCGTCTCCAAGGCAACCGGACTGCCGCTCGCCAAGATCGCCGCGCGTGTCATGACCGGACGCAAGCTCAAGCAGCTGGTGGGCGCGGTGGAGCGCGTGCCCGGCTACTTCTCGGTCAAGGAGGCGGTGTTCCCGTTCGTCAAGTTCCCCGAGGCGGACCCGATCCTCGGCCCCGAGATGAAATCCACCGGCGAGGTAATGGGCACTGGGAGCACCTTCGGCGAGGCGTACGCCAAGGCGCAGACGGCCTCGGGCGTCACACTGCCGCGCAAGGGGGTGTGCTTCATCAGCGTGCGCGACCGCGACAAGCCGGGCGCCACAGAGCTGGCGAAGAAGCTCATCGAGCGCGGCTTCGAGGTGCTGGCGACCGACGGCACGGCGCGCGCGCTCACCGCAGCCGGCGTCGCCTGCCGCCGTGTCAACAAGGTGCGCGAGGGGCGGCCGCATATCGTCGACATGATCAAGAACGACGAGGTCGACCTGATCGTGAACACCACCGAGGGCAAGCTCGCCATTCGCGAATCGAACTCGATCCGCCGCGAGGCCGTTCACCGCCGCGTCACTTACTACACCACGCTCGCCGCGGGGCTCGCGACCTGCGAGGCGCTCGACCATCTCGACGAGGTCGAGGTCAACCGCCTGCAGGATCTGCACGCCCAGGCCGCCGTCACATGAAGCGCACGCCGATGACACTACGCGGCGCGGAAGCGCTGCGCGAGGAGCTCAAGCGCCTGAAGTCGCAGGAGCGTCCGCGCATCATCAAGGCGATCGCTGAGGCGCGCGGTCACGGCGACCTGTCGGAGAACGCCGAGTATCACGCCGCGCGCGAGCAACAGGGATTCATCGAGGGGCGCATCACGCAGCTCGAGCACAAGCTGGCGAACGCGGAGGTGATCGATCCCACGACGCTCCCCGACACCGGCAGGCTGGTGTTCGGCGCAACCGTCGAGCTCGAGGACCAGGCGGACGGCTCGCGCGTCGTCTACCAGGTGGTGGGCGAGGACGAGGCGGACATCCGCCAGGGCCGCATCTCGATCACCTCGCCGATCGCGCGCGCGCTCGTCGGCAAGGCCCAAGGCGAGGTGGTGGACGTCGCGGCCCCCGGCGGCACGCGCTCCTACGAGATCGTGACGGTACGGTTCAAGTAGCGCCTTGGGGCGGGCTCAAGCGTCGGGCAGGAGGATCCGCGGCAGCCCCGGGCTGGCGCGGTACAGGACCGCGACGTTGCCGATGCGCTGCACGAGCGCGCTTGCGGTGCGCGAGGCGAGCGCCGTAAAGAGCGCCGCACGCGCCGTGCGGTCACCGCCCGGCGCCTTGACCTTGATGAGCTCATGGTCGGCGAGCGCGCGCTCGGTCTCGCGGACCACGGCGTCGGTGAGCCCGGCGTTGCCGAGGCGGACCACCGGCCGCAGCGCATGCGCGAGGCCGCGCAGGTGACGCAGCTGGCGCTCCGACAGCGCGGGTGGCCCGGCGGGCGTCGGCCCGGGTTCGCGGCTTGCTTTCATCGACTCTCATTTTGTAAGAGGAACGACGCAAGAGGAAGGATGGCGAGCAGTCCCAAAGGCAAGAGCCGGCGCTCGAAGAGCAGCGACCGCTGGCTGCGCGAGCACTTCGCCGACCCATTCGTGCGCCGGGCACGCGCGGCAGGCCTGCGCTCGCGGGCGGTGTTCAAGCTCGAGGAGATCGACCGGCGCGAGCGGCTGCTGAAGGCGGGGAGCGTGTGCCTCGACCTCGGGGCGGCTCCCGGCGCCTGGAGTCAGTACGCCCGCGGCCGCGTCGGGGCGCGCGGCCGGGTGGTCGCCAGCGACATCCTGCCCATGGAGGAGCTTGCGGGCGTCGAGTTCGTCCAGGGAGACTTCCGCGACGCCGGGGTGTTCGAGCGGGTCCTGGCGCTGCTGCCAGGCGGACAGGTCGATGTCGTGCTGTCGGACATGGCACCCTCCCTGAGCGGTGTAGACGCCGTCGATCAGCCGCGCGCCATGCACCTGGCGGAGCTGGCGCTCGACATGGCGGCGCGCGTCTTGAAGCCGGGCGGTACCGCCCTGATTAAGCTGTTCCAGGGGTCCGGGTTCGAGGAGCTCGTCCGGGCCGCACGCGGTGAATTTGCAAAGGTGAAATTGGTCAAGCCGGAGGCCTCCCGGGCACGCAGCCCTGAGATGTACCTGCTGGCCATGCAGTTTCGCTTGGTGTAGGTTCACTGGAGGCATCAGGCGGCGCTTCACCAAAGGACGGAAGCCCTTGAACGACTTGACGAAGAACATCCTGCTCTGGGTCGTTATTGTGATCGTGCTGTTGCTCGTCTTCAGCCGCTACATGCCGACCGTCGGGCAGCCGCAGCAGGTTCCCTACTCGGCGTTCCTCGACGACGTGAAGAGCGGTCGCGTCGACAAGGTGACGCTGCAGGGCGAGATGATCTACGGGGAGCGCAAGGACAAGTCGACCTTCAAGGCCTACAACCCCGAGACCGACTACACCGCGCTCATCGGCACCCTCGAGAAGAACAGCGTCGAGATCTCCGGCGAGCCTCCCAAGCAGCCGAACTACCTGGGACAGCTGCTGCTGCAGCTGGCGCCCGCGCTGCTGCTGATCGTGGTGTTCGTGTACATGTTGCGGCAGATGCAGGGGGCATCCGGCGGGCGCGGCGCCATGTCCTTCGGCAAGAGCCGGGCGCGACTGCTGGGCGAGGACCAGGTCAACGTGACCTTCGCGGACGTGGCCGGGGTGGACGAGGCCAAGCAGGAAGTGGGCGAGATCGTCGACTTCCTCAAGGATCCGGGCAAGTTCCAGAAGCTCGGCGGCAAGATCCCCAAAGGCGTGCTGATGGTCGGCTCGCCGGGCACCGGCAAGACGCTGCTGGCGCGCGCCATCGCCGGCGAGGCGAAGGTGCCGTTCTTCACCATCTCGGGCTCCGACTTCGTGGAGATGTTCGTCGGCGTCGGCGCCTCGCGCGTGCGTGACATGTTCGAGCAGGCGAAGAAGCACGCGCCGTGCATCATCTTCATCGACGAGATCGATGCCGTCGGCCGGCACCGCGGCGCGGGCCTCGGGGGCGGGCACGACGAGCGCGAGCAGACACTCAATCAGCTGCTGGTGGAGATGGACGGCTTCGAGGGCAACGAAGGCATCATCGTCATCGCCGCTACCAACCGCCCCGACGTGCTCGATCCGGCGCTGCTGCGCCCGGGCCGCTTCGACCGGCAGGTCGTGGTGCCGCTGCCCGACGTACGCGGCCGCGAGCAGATCCTGCGCGTGCACATGCGGCGCGTGCCGCTCGCGGACGACGTCAAGCCGGCACTGATCGCCCGCGGCACTCCCGGCTTCTCGGGTGCGGATCTCGCCAACCTGGTGAACGAGGCGGCGCTGTTCGCCGCGCGCGCCAACAAGCGCATCGTCGGCATGGACGAGTTCGAGCAGGCCAAGGACAAGATCATGATGGGCGCCGAGCGGCGCTCCATGGTGATGAGCGAAGCCGAGAAGCGCATGACGGCCTATCACGAGGCGGGTCACGCGATCGTCGGCATGACCGTGCCGGAGCACGATCCGGTCTACAAGGTCACGATCATCCCGCGTGGTCGCGCCCTCGGGGTGACGCAGTTCCTCCCCGAGCAGGACCGCTACAGCTACTCCAAGCGCCGCATCGAGAGCGCCATTACGACGCTGTTCGGCGGTCGCATCGCCGAAGAGCTGATCTTCGGCCCCGAGTCGGTGACCACGGGAGCCGCCAACGACATCGAGCGGGCCACCGAGCTCGCGCGGAACATGGTCACCAAGTGGGGCCTTTCCGACAAGCTCGGGCCGCTCACCTATTCCGAGGAGACCGGCGAGGTGTTCCTCGGCCGCAGCGTCACCCAGCATAAACAGGTCTCGGACGTCACCGCGCACGCGATCGACGAGGAAGTGCGGCGGGTGATCGAGGTGAACTTCAAGCGGGCGCGCGAAATCCTCACCGGTGCCCTCGACAGGCTGCATGCCATGGCCGATGCGCTCATCAAGTACGAGACCATCGACGAGGAGCAGCTCAAGGACATCATGGCCGGCAAATCGCCCAAGCCGCCCGCGGGCTGGGACGAGGCGCTGTCCAACAAGCCGCCCAAGACGCCGGCCGAGGGGTCGGCGGCCGGTGGCCCGGCGATACCGGCGAGCCAGCACTGAGGCGAGCGCTTTCGGTAGGCGCGGCCGGATCGAAATACGGCAGTTTCGGGGACGCCGTAAATCCATCCCTGGAGGCTCCGGCAAAAACGTCCCTGTTTTTGACGGCCCCGAAGCCTGCCGTATTTCACTCCGTCCGCGTGAGCGCCCAACCGCCTGACCCCATGCTGCCGCCCCCGGTATTGCTTCGGTGCAGAGATAAGACCCTGGATCTGAGTCGGCCGGTGGTCATGGGCGTGGTGAACGTGACGCCGGATTCCTTCTCGGACGGTGGCAGCTTCCAGACGGTCGAGGCGGCGGTAAGTCACGGCGTGCGCCTGGCGGCCGAGGGTGCCGCGCTCATCGACGTGGGCGGTGAATCCACGCGCCCGGGGGCCGAGCCGGTCGCGCCCGCGGAGGAGCTGCGGCGCGTGGTACCGGTGATCGAGCGCTTGCGCGCCGCTACCTCCGCGGTCATTTCCGTCGACACCAGCAAGCCCGAGGTCATGCGCGCGGCGCTGGCCGCCGGCGCCGGGCTCGTGAACGACGTGTACGCGCTGCGCGCGCCCGGGGCGCTGGCGGCGGTGGCGGGGAGCGGCTGTGCGCTGTGCCTGATGCATATGCAGGGGGAGCCGCGCACCATGCAGGCGGCACCGCACTACGCCGATGTCGTCGGCGAAGTGCGAGCGTTCCTGGCCGAGCGGGTGGCGGCATGCCGGGCGGCGGGGGTCGGGGAGCCGCGCATCGCCATCGATCCGGGGTTCGGCTTCGGCAAGACTCTGGAGCACAATCTGACGCTGCTGCGGCACCTGCGCGAGCTCACCGTCCCCGGGCTGCCGGTGTTGGTCGGCTTGTCGCGCAAGTCCATGGTGGGCACACTCACGGGCTGTCCGCCCGGCGAGCGTGTCAACGGCAGCGTCGCGCTCGCGGTGGTCGCGGCGCTCGGCGGCGCGCGCATCATCCGCGCGCACGACGTCGCCGCGACGGTCGAGGCATTGCAAATTGTCGCCGCCGTGATGGGGAGAGAATAATTGGGTCGACGGTATTTCGGCACAGACGGCGTCCGCGGGCGCGTGGGCGAGCACCCGATGACCGTCGACTTCGCACTGCAGCTGGCGAGCGCGGCGGCCCGGGTGCTGGCGCCCGAGGGCGGCACGGTGCTGATCGGCAAGGACACGCGCCTGTCGGGCTACATGTTCGAGTCGGCGCTCGAGGCGGGCTTCGTCGCCGCCGGCGTCGACGTCATGCTGATCGGACCGCTGCCGACGCCGGGGATCGCCTACATGACCCGGCGCTTCAACTGCAGCTTCGGGGTCGTCATCAGCGCCTCGCACAACCTCTACGACGACAACGGCATCAAGTTCTTCGATGCTTCCGGCGGCAAGCTTTCCGATGAGCTCGAGGAGCGCATCGAGACCGAGCTCGCCCAGAGCCCGATCACCCGGACCTCGCGCAGCCTCGGGCGCGCGACCCGCGCCGACCGCTCGCGCACGCTTTATCAGGAGTTCTGCGCCTCGACGCTGCCCAGCGGCATCGAGCTGTCCGGATTGAAGATCGTCATCGACTGCGCCAACGGCGCTTCCTACAAGGTGGGGCCGCGCATCCTCGCCGATCTCGGTGCCGAGATCGTGCCGATCGGCTGCTCGCCCAACGGTCGCAACATCAACGCCGGCTGTGGCTCGACCGCCCCGGATCTGCTGCAGCTCACGGTGCCCGGCGTGCGTGCCAACGTCGGGCTGGCGCTCGACGGTGACGGCGACCGCCTGGTGATGGTCGATCACCTCGGCCGGATCGTCGACGGCGATCAACTGCTGTATGTGCTGGCGCGCGCCCTCAAGCAGGCCGGCACGCTCTGCGGGCCGGTCGTCGGCACCTCGATGAGCAACATGGGGCTCGAGGTGGCACTGCGTGCGAGCGGCATCGAGTTCCGGCGCGCCGCGGTCGGCGACCGCTACGTGCTCGCGATGCTGCGCGAGACGCAGGGGGTGCTCGGCGGCGAGACTTCGGGCCACATCCTGTGCCTCGACAAGACCACCACCGGAGACGGGCTGGTGAGCGCGCTGCAGGTGCTCGCGGTCATGCAGCAGACCGGCCGGCCGCTCGCGGAGCTGGCCTCCGGCATGGAGAAATTTCCGCAGGTGCTCATCAACGTGAAGGTTGCCGGGCGTTTCGATCCCGCCACCGTGCCCGCGGTGCAGAAGGCGCTGGCGCGCATCGAGAAGCGGCTGGGCGACGACGGCCGCGTGGTGCTGCGCGCATCAGGCACGGAGCCGGTGATTCGGGTGATGGTCGAGGCGCGGGACGAGGCCACCGCGCGCGCGGCGGCCACTGAGCTGTGCGAGGTCGTCAAGGCGGTGGCGGGTTGAGATAAGCGCCGCGCACGGCGGGCGCGGCGGCGTTGCGCCACCCCCCCTGCATGGCTATCATCCCGCGCCCTTTGCCCACCGACCCGACCATGCGCTACCCCATCGTTGCCGGGAACTGGAAGATGCACGGGTCGCGCGCCGAGAATGCGCGGCTCATCGAGGAGTTGCTCGCCGGCTGTCCGGCGCAGCCCGCGGCCGTGTGCGTCGTGTGCCCGCCGTTCGTGTATCTGCAGGAAGTGGCGCGGCTGCTGCGCGATTCGGCGTTCAGCCTCGGGGGCCAGGACGTGTGCGCGGACGCGCACGGCGCCTTCACCGGCGAGGTCTCCGCCGCCATGCTGAAGGACGTCGGCTGCCAGTATGTGATCGTGGGTCACTCGGAGCGGCGGCTGCTGTACCGCGAGAGCGATCAGCTCATCGCGCGGAAGTTCGCCGCTGCGCTGGCGCGCGGCTTGATTCCGATCCTGTGCGTCGGCGAGCAGCTCGCCGACCGCGAGGCCGGCCGCACGCGCGAGGTGGTTGCCCGGCAGCTCGAGGTGGTGCTCGAGTTGTGCGGCGCGGGCGCGCTGCAGCAGGGGGTGGTGGCGTACGAGCCGGTGTGGGCGATCGGCACGGGCCGCAACGCGACCCCGGAGCAGGCGCAGGAGGTCCATGCCTTCATCCGCGCCCGGATCGCGGCACGGGATGCTAGAATTGCCGACGTTACGCGTATTCTCTACGGCGGCAGCGTCAAGGCCGGTAACGCGGCCGAGTTGTTTGCAATGCCGGACGTCGACGGCGGCCTGATCGGCGGCGCGTCGCTCAAGGCGGATGAGTTTCTGGCGATCCTGGCCGCGGCGCGGCCGGGATAAGCGGGTTCCCAAATGTTGCGCTTCATCTTGATAGCCATCCAGGTGCTTTCTTCGTTCGCGATCATCGGCCTCGTGCTGATTCAGCGCGGCAAGGGGGCGGAGGCGGGCGCCGGATTCGGCGCGGGCGCCTCGGGAACCGTGTTCGGCGCGAAGGGCGCCTCTACGGCGTTGTCGAAGGCCACGGCCGTGTTTGCGGCGATTTTCATGATCAACAGCCTGGCGCTCGCCTATACCGGCACGCGCGCGAGTGAGGCGCCGAAGTCGATCCTCGAGGAGGCGAGCGGGCCGCCGCCGAAGCCTGCCGCGGGCGCGGCGCCGCCGCTGACACCGCCGCCGAGCGGTTCGGCGCCGGGGAGCACCGCGGGCAGTGCACCGCCCGCGGCGCCCAACGCCGCGCAGACTGCGGCGCAGAAATCCGCGCCGCCGCCCGCGGCGCCCGCACCGGCGCAGACGCCGAAATGACCGCCGGGCGGGTTGCAAAATCTGCAATGGCAGAACCAAAATTTGCCGACGTGGTGGAATTGGTAGACACACTAG
The DNA here is from genome assembly GCA_035603345.1 of Steroidobacteraceae bacterium. GTDB lineage: Bacteria > Pseudomonadota > Gammaproteobacteria > Steroidobacterales > Steroidobacteraceae > 13-2-20CM-66-19. Next base: position 27,646 of record DATNKO010000061.1, read on the forward strand.
CTTGAGGGGCTAGCGCCGCAAGGTGTGGGAGTTCGAATCTCCCCGTCGGCACCAAAAAGACGGCTGCGCTGCTACAATACGCTTTCCATTGGGGGCAGGTCGGAGGTCGCTGACTCGATCTGCCTTTTTTACGCACCCAGGTCGCATGCTGTCGAACTACCTGCCGATCCTGATCTTCCTGATCGTGGCGACAGCTCTCGCCGCGGTGCTGCTCACGCTCGGCACGGGCTTCGGACGCTACTTCGCGCGCTTTCCCGACGACCGCGCCAAGCTCTCCCCGTACGAATGCGGCTTCGAGGCTTTCGAAGACAGCCGCATGAAATTCGACGTGCGCTATTACCTGGTCGCGATCCTGTTCATCGTGTTCGACCTGGAGATCGCGTTCCTGTTTCCGTGGGCGGTGGCGCTCGGCAGGATCGGGCTCGCCGGACTCGGTGCGATGGCGATTTTCCTCGGCATCCTGGTCGTGGGCTTCATCTACGAATGGAAGAAGGGGGCGCTCGATTGGGACTAGAGGCGCAGGATCCCGCCGGCTTCGCGCAGCGCGGCTTCCTCACCACGCAGGTGGACAGCCTCGTCAACTGGGCGCGCACCGGGTCACTGTGGCCGATGACTTTCGGGCTGGCGTGCTGCGCGGTGGAGATGATGCACGCGGGCGCCTCGCGCTACGACCTCGACCGCTTCGGCGTGGTGTTCCGACCGAGCCCGCGCCAGTCGGACGTGATGATCGTGGCGGGTACGCTGGTCAACAAGATGGCGCCGGCGCTACGCAAGGTGTACGACCAGATGGCCGAGCCGCGCTGGGTCATCTCGATGGGCTCGTGCGCCAACGGCGGCGGCTATTACCACTATTCGTACTCGGTGGTGCGCGGCTGCGACCGCATCGTACCGGTCGATGTGTACGTGCCCGGATGTCCGCCGACTGCCGAGGCGCTGGTCTACGGCATCCTGCAGCTGCAGAAGAAGATCGCGCGCACCAGCACGATCGCCCGATAGGCATGGAGTGGCTGAACCTTGAGCGAGCTGATTGAAGCTCTGGCGCTGAAGGTCGACGCGGCGCTGCACGGCAGCGCGCGCCGTGCGCCGGCGCTCGCGCATGAGCTGGCGTACGAGACCGACGCGGCGCAGCTGCTGCCCGTGTGCCGCACGCTGCGCGAGCGCGAAGAGCTCAGATTCGAGATGCTGATGGACCTCGCCGGCGTCGACCATCTGCACTACGGCCGCGACGACTGGGAGACCTCCGACGCGACGCGCTTAGGGTTCAGCCGCGCCCGCATGACAACCCGTGCGCCGCCGGATCCGGCGGCCCCCGGGCGCTTCGCCGTGGTCTACAACCTGCTGTCGGTGAGTTGCAACCAGCGGCTGCGGCTCAAGGTGCGCTGCCCGGACAGCGGCGAGCCGGTGCTCGACTCGGTGGCGGAGGTGTGGGCGAGCGCCAACTGGTTCGAGCGCGAGGCCTTCGACCTGTTCGGCATCCTGTTCCGCGGCCACCCGGATCTGCGCCGCATCCTCACCGACTACGGCTTCATCGGCCATCCGTTCCGCAAGGACTTCCCGCTCAGCGGCAACGTCGAGGTGCAGTACGACCCCGAGCGCCAGCGCGTGGTCTATCGGCCGGTGAGCATCACGCCGCGAGTGCTCGTGCCAAAAGTGATCCGCCACGACAACCGCTACGATCCCGCGCTCAGCGGCGACGCACAGGTGCCGCGCTGATGGCCACCACCCCGCTGTCCGAGATCCGCAACTACACCATGAACTTCGGGCCGCAGCACCCCGCGGCGCACGGCGTGCTGCGGCTGGTGCTCGAGATGGACGGCGAGGTGATCCAGAAGGCCGACCCGCACATCGGGCTCCTGCACCGCGGCACGGAGAAGCTCGCCGAGTCCAAGCCCTTCAACCAGACGATCGGCTACATGGACCGGCTCGACTACGTGTCCATGATGTGCAACGAGCACGCCTATGTGCTCGCGATCGAGCGGCTGCTCGGCATCGAGCCGCCGCAGCGCGCGCAGTACATCCGCGTGATGTTCGATGAGATCACGCGCCTGCTCAACCATCTCATGTGGCTCGGCTCGCACGGCCTGGATATCGGCGCGATGACGGTGTTCCTGCTGTGCTTCAAGGCGCGCGAGGAGCTGATGGACCTCTACGAGGCCGTGTCGGGCACGCGCATGCACGCGACCTACTATCGCCCGGGGGGCGTGTACCGCGATCTGCCCGAGTCGATGCCCAAGTACCAGGTGTCGAAGTGGCGCTCGGCGAAAGAGGTGGCGCGGCTCAACGAGGCGCGCTCGGGCACCATGCTCGACTTCATCCAGGCGTTCACCGAGAGCTTCCCGGCGCAGATCGACGACTACGAGACGCTGCTCACCGACAACCGCATCTGGAAGCAGCGCACCGTCAACATCGGGGTGGTGAGTCCGGAGCGCGCGCTGCAGCTCGGCTTCTCGGGCCCGATGCTGCGGGGCTCGGGTCTGGCCTGGGACCTGCGCAAGAAGCAGCCCTACGAGGTCTATGACCGCATGGACTTCGACATTCCCGTGGGCACGAACGGCGACTGCTACGACCGCTACCTGTGCCGCGTCGAGGAGATGCGCCAGTCGAACCGCATCATCCGCCAGTGCGTCGACTGGCTGAGCCGCGATGACGGCCCGGTGATGATCGACGACCGCAAGATGCGCCCGCCGGGGCGCCTGGACATGAAGGAAGACATGGAGTCCCTCATCCATCACTTCAAGTTCTTTACCGAAGGCTACGAAGTGCCTGAAGGGGACACCTACGCGGCCATCGAGGCGCCGAAGGGCGAGTTCGGCGTCTACCTGGTCTCGGACGGCGCCAACAAGCCCTACCGGCTGAAGTGCCGCGCGCCGGGCTTCGCCCACCTCGCGGCGCTCGAGGAGATGTGCCGCGGCCACATGCTCGCGGACGTGGTGGCGATCATCGGCACTCAGGACATCGTGTTCGGGGAAATCGACCGGTGAGCGGCGACATCAGCAGCACCGGTATCGTTACCACGGCGGACCCCGCCGACAGCAAGCTCAGGCTCCTGGCGGCCGAGACGCGCGCGCAGATCGACCGCTGGGTGGCGAAGTTCCCGCCCGGGCGGCAGCGCTCGGCGTGCATCGCGGCGCTGCGCGCCGCGCAGGAGCAGAACCACGGCCACCTCACGGCCGACCTCATGGACGCGATCGCGGAGTACCTGAAGCTGCCGCGCATCCAGGTCTACGAGGTCGCGAGCTTCTACTCGATGTTCGAGACCCATCCCTGCGGGCGCCATCACGTCAGCATCTGCACCAACATCTCCTGCATGCTGAACGGCGCCGAGGAGCTGGTGGCGCACGCCGAGAAGAAGCTCGGCATCCGCCTCAACGAGAGCACGCCCGACGGCCGCATCTTCCTCAAGCGTGAGGAGGAATGCCTCGCCGCCTGCACCGGCGCGCCGATGATGATGGTCGACCACGTGTTCCACGAGCATCTGACGCCGGCGGCGCTCGACGCGATCCTGGACGAATTGAAATGAGCGGCGCGGCCGACAAGTGGGCGGCGAAGATGAATCTCACCGCCTTCGAGCCGCTCAAGCTCGAGCGCCCCTGGACACTGGATACTTACCGCAGCATCGGCGGTTACGAGGTGTGGGAGCGGCTGCTCAAGGACAAGCCCGAGCGCGGCACGATCATCGACCAGCTGAAGGCCGCGGGGCTGCGCGGCCGCGGCGGCGCCGGCTTTCCGACCGGCACCAAGTGGAGCTTCATGCCGCGCAATGCGCCGATGCAGAAGTACCTGGTGTGCAACTCGGACGAGAGCGAGCCGGGCACCTGCCACGACCGCGACATCCTGCGCTACAACCCGCACGCGCTCATCGAGGGACTGGCGATCGGCGGCTACACGACCAACACGACCGTGGCCTACAACTACATCCGCGGCGAGTTCCTCGGCGAGCCGGTGCCGCGCTTCGAGGCGGCGCTCGCCGAGGCCTACGCCGCCGGGCTCCTCGGCCGCAACATCCGCAACTCCGGCATCGACTTCGACCTGTACACGTTCATCGGCGCCGGCGCCTACATCTGCGGCGAGGAGACGGGACTCCTGGAGTCGCTCGAGGGTAAGCCCGGCAAGCCGCGCTTCAAGCCGCCGTTCCCGGCGAACTTCGGCCTGTTCGGCGCGCCCACCACGGTCAACAACACGCTGAGCTTCGCCTCGGTGCCGACGATCCTGCGCAAGGGACCGGCGTGGTTCGCCGCGCTCGGCCCGCCGAACTCCGGCGGCACGCTGATCTTCTCGGTATCGGGGCACGTAGCCAGGCCGCAGAATCTCGAGCTGCCGCTCGGCATCCCGTTCGCCGAGCTGCTCGAGCTGTGCGGCGGGGTGCGCGGCGGAGCCAAGCTGAAGGCGGTGATTCCCGGCGGGGTCTCGGTGCCGGTGGTGCCGGGCGAGATCATGCTGCGCACCAACATGGACTATGACTCGGTCAAGGCCGCCGGCTCCGCCCTCGGCACCGGCGCCGCCATCGTCATGGACGAGACTACCTGCATGGTGCGGGTGCTCGAGCGCATCTCGCGCTTCTACATGTCCGAGTCCTGCGGCCAGTGCACGCCGTGCCGCGAGGGCACCGGCTGGATGAACCGCCTGCTGAAACGCGTGCTCGCCGGCGAGGCGCGGCGCGAAGAGCTGGGACTGCTGCTCGACGTCGCCAACCATATCGAGGGGCACACGATCTGCGCGTTCGGCGACGCTTCGGCGTGGCCGGTGCAGAGCTTCCTCAAGCACTACCGCCACGAGTTTGAGTACATGATCGACCACGGCGGCCGGAGCCTCGCCGGCGAGACTCCCGGCGCGCAGGCGGCTTAGGGCGCATTACACCCGACATGGCAGACGACCTGGTCAACATCGAGATCGACGGCGTACCGGTCAAGGTCCGCAAGGGCGAGATGATCATCCGCGCGACCGATGCGCACGGGGTGTACGTGCCGCGCTTCTGCTACCACGACAAGCTGTCGATCGCGGCCAACTGCCGCATGTGCCTGGTGGAGGTCGAGAAAGCGCCCAAGCCGCTGCCGGCCTGCGCCACGCCGGTGGTGGAGGGGATGAAGGTGTTCACCCGCTCGCCGCGCGCCATCGCCGCGCAGCGCGCCACCATGGAGTTCCTGCTGATCAACCACCCGCTCGACTGCCCGATCTGCGATCAGGGCGGGGAGTGCGAGCTGCAGGATCTGGCAGTGGGCTTCGGCCGCGACGCCTCGCGCTTCACCGAGCGCAAGCGCGTGGTGCCGGACGAGAACCTGGGTCCGCTCATCGCCACCGACATGACCCGTTGCATCCACTGCACGCGCTGCATCCGCTTCACCGAGGAGATCGCCGGCATCCAGGAGCTCGGCATGATCGGGCGCGGCGAGCACATGAAGGTGCGCACGTACATCGAGAGCACCGTGAACCACGAGCTCTCGGGCAACGTCATCGACCTGTGCCCGGTGGGCGCGCTGGTGTCCAAGCCCTACCGCTTCAGCGCCCGCGCCTGGGAGATGACGGCGGCGCCGCTGATCTCCCCGCACGACCCGGTGGGGAGCAACGTCTACGGGCACGTGCTGCGCGGGCGGCTGATGCGCGTGCTGCCGCGCGAGAACCCCGCGATCAACGAGGTGTGGATCTCCGACCGCGACCGCTTCAGTTACGAGGGGGTCTACAGTCACGACCGCCTCGAGCACCCGCTGGTGCGCCGCGCCGGGGAATGGGTCGCGACCGACTGGGAGAGCGCGCTGGCCGAGGTCGCGGCCGGCCTCAAGGCGCGCGCCGATGGGCTCGGCCTCCTGGTGAGCCCGTCGAGCACCGTCGAGGAGCTGTATCTCGCCGCGCGCATCGCGCGCGGGCTCGGCACCCACAACGTCGACCATCGCCTGCGGCAGTGCGATTTCCGCGACCAGAGCGCCGACCCGCCCTTCCCCGGGCTCGGGATGGCTATTGCCGAGGTCGATGCGCTCGATGCGTTGCTGGTCATCGGCTCGAACCTGCGCCGCGAGGTGCCGATGCTCGCGCACCGGGTGCGCAAGGCCGCGCGGCGTGGCGCGCAGGTCGCGCTGTTGAACCCGGCGCGCTTCCCGTACCTGTTCCCGGTGAAGGCGTACCTCACCTCGGCCCCCGCGGACATGGTGGCGGATCTCGCGGCCGTCGTGGCCGCCGCGAGCGCCGCTGCCGGGCAGGCGGTGCCGGCCGCGCTGGCGGCCGCCGTGAGCGCCGCGCGCGTCACCGATGCGCACCGTGCCCTGGCGCAGACGCTCTCCACCGGAGCTCAGCGTGCGATCTGGCTGGGCGCACTCGCCGCGCGCCACCCGGCGTTCGCGGACCTGCGGGCGCTCGCCGCCGCGCTCGCGGCGATCACCGGCGCCAGGCTCGGCCAGCTCGCGGAAGGCGGCAACGCCGCCGGCGCCTGCCTCGCGGGGGCGACCCCGCACCGCACGGCGGGCGCACGCCCGGTGGCGCAGCCCGGGCTGACCGCGGTCGAGATGCTGCGCCAGCCGCTGCGCGCCTATGTGCTGTTCGGCGGTCTCGAGCCCTCGATCGACACCCTCGAGCCGGACAGCCCGCGGACGCTCGCCAAGGCCGAGCTGGTGGTGGCGATCACGCCGTTCGCGAGCGCCGAGCTGCGGCAGGTCGCGCACGTGCTGCTGCCGATGGGCACCTTCGCCGAGTCCGCCGGCACTTACGTGAACTGCGAGGGAGTGTGGCAGAGCCAGTCGGGTGCGGCGGCGCCGGTCGGGGAGGCGCGCCCGGGCTGGAAAGTGCTGCGGGTGCTCGGGACGCTGCTGGGTCTCGCGGGCTTCGAGTACCAGTCATCGAACGACGTGCTCGCGGAGGTGCGCGCGCAGTGTGCCGGCCTCGAGCCCGCCGGCTATGCAGGCAGTCACGCGGTGCAGCCGGCCAACGGCGCGGGCGCGCTCGCCGCGCCCCTCCCGGACGTGCCGATGTACCAGACCGACGCGCTGGTGCGCCGCGCACCCTCGCTGCAGAAGACCCGCGAAGGCCGCACGCCGGCGGCGAGCTACTGAGGCAGCCGCAGCGGTGCTCCAGACGCTCACAACAACCTGGCTGTCGCTCCCGGACTACGCGCGCTCGACCGCGTGGATCCTCGTCATCACCGTGGTGCTGATCATCAGCGTGGCGCTCCTGACCCTGTGGGAGCGCAAAGTCATCGGCTGGATGCAGCTGCGGCGCGGCCCGAACCGGGTGCGCATCTTCGGCCTGCTGCCGGGTTTCGGCCAGCCGTTCGCCGACGTGGTGAAGCTGCTGACGAAGGAAGTGGTCATTCCGACCAATTCCAGCAGATTCCTGTTCCGCATCGCGCCGATGATCGCGCTGGTGCCGGCGTTCGCGGCCTGGGCGGTCATCCCGCTGTCGCCCGAGGTGACCGTATCGAAGGCCGACGCGGGGCTTCTCTACCTGCTGTCGCTGACCTCGATGGGCGTGTACGGCGTCATCGTCGCCGGCTGGGCGGCGAATTCGAAGTACGCCTTCCTCGGCGCCATGCGCTCCGCCGCGCAGATGGTGGCTTACGAGATCGCCATGGGCTTTGCGCTGGTGGGCGTGCTGATGGCCACCGGCAGCATGAATCTCGGCACCATCGTGCGCACCCAGGAGGGCGGGTTCCTGTCCTGGAACTGGTTCTGGCTATTTCCGCTGCTGGTGGTGTACTTCATCTCCGGAGTGGCCGAGACCAACCGCGCGCCGTTCGATGTCGCGGAAGGCGAGTCCGAGATCGTCGCCGGTTTCCACGTCGAATATTCCGGCATGGCGTTCGCGCTGTTCTTCCTCGCCGAGTACGCCAACATGATCCTGATCTCGGCGCTCACGGCGACCTTCTTCTTCGGCGGCTGGCAGGGCCCGCTCGAGGGCTATCCGGGCCTCGGTGCGACTTTCCTCGGGCAGCCGAGCTTCCTGTGGTTCGGGCTCAAGATTTTCGTGCTGCTGTTCCTGTTCCTGTGGTTCCGCGCCACCTTTCCGCGCTATCGCTACGACCAGATCATGCGGCTCGGCTGGAAAGCGCTGATCCCGGTGACGCTGGTGTGGATCGGCGTGGAGATGCTGCTCGAGATGTGCCGGGTCGGACCCTGGGCGCGGGCGTGGTTTCACTGACCGACCAAACGGATGCCCATGAATCTGCTCAAGACCTTCCTGCTGCCGGAACTCATCAAGGGCCTGGGAGTCACCGCGCGCACCTTCGTCACCCGCAAGTACACGCTCAATTACCCGGAAGAGAAGACCCCGCAGTCGCCGCGCTTCCGCGGCCTGCATGCCCTGCGCCGCTATCCGAACGGCCAGGAGCGCTGCATCGCCTGCAAGCTGTGCGAGTCGGTCTGCCCGGCGGTCTGCATCACCATCGACTCGGAGGTCGCCGCCGACGGCACGCGCCGCACGAGCCGTTACGACATCGACCTGTTCAAGTGCATCTACTGCGGCTTCTGCGAGGAGGCCTGTCCGGTGGATGCCATCGTGCTGACGCGCATTCACGAGTACCACATGGAGAGCCGCGGCGAGAACATCATGAACAAGGACAAGCTGCTCACAATCGGCGAGCGCTACGAGGCGATGATCGCCGCCGACCGCGCCGTGGACGCGCCGTACCGATGAGCGCGGCGCGGCACGGGGAGGGCGCGACGGCGGCGCGCCGGGAAGGCTCGCGATGCTGATCCAGGTGCTGTTCCATCTGTTCGCCGCGCTGCTGATCCTGGCGGCCCTCGGGGTGATCATCGCGCGCAACCCGGTGTACTCAGCGCTCGCCCTGGTCATGTGCTTCATCACCTCGGCGGCCATCTGGCTGCTCATCGAGGCGGAATTTCTCGCGGTGGTGCTGGTGCTGGTGTACGTGGGCGCCGTCATGGTGCTATTCCTGTTCGTCGTCATGATGCTGGATATCAACCTGGCGGAGCTGCGCCAGGGCTTCACGCGCTTCGCCTGGCTCGGCTGGCTCACCGCGCTCGCCGTGATCGTGGAGATCGTCGGGGTGGTGTGGGCGCGCGGCGGTCTCGGCATCGACGCGGCGCACGGCGGCACTGCGGAGCCCGCGACCTACAGCAACACGCTCGAGCTCGGGCGCGTGCTCTACACCCGCTACGCCTACCCGTTCGAGCTCGCCGCCGTGGTGCTGCTGGTGGCGATCGTTGCCGCGATCGCGCTCACCATGCGCCGCCGGCCGGGACTCAAGCAGCAGGACATTGGTGCGCAGGTGGCGGTGCGCGCGGCCGACCGGCTGCGCATCGTGAAGATGGCGCCGGAGAAGCGTCCATGATCACGCTGGCGCAGCTGCTGACGCTGTCGGGGATCCTGTTCGCGCTGGCGGTGGCCGGCATCTTCCTCAACCGCAAGAATGTCATCCTGCTGCTGATGTGCGTCGAGCTGCTGCTGCTGGCCGCCAACTTCAACTTCATCGCCTTCTCGCGCTATCTGGGCGACATCAACGGCCAGGTGTTCGTGTTCTTCATCCTGACGGTGGCCGCGGCGGAGTCGGCCATCGGGCTGGCGATCCTGGTGGTGCTGTTCCGCGAGCGGCGCAGCATCAACGTCGAGGATCTGAACACCCTGCGAGGCTGAAGCGCGCCATGAACCCCACGGTACTCGTCGCGATTGCGCTGCTGCCGCTCTTCGCCGCGCTCATCGCCGGCCTCGGCGGGCGCCTCGTCGGGCGCCTTGGTGCGAGCGCCGTCACCTGCCTGGCGGTGGCAGTCTCGTGTGTGCTGTCGCTGGTGGTGCTCAAGCAGATCTGCCTGGACGGCGTGCCGGCGTACGACGCGCCGGTCTACACCTGGCTGGTGAGCGACGGCGTCGGCATGCAGGTCGGCTTCCTCATCGACCGGCTGACCGCGCTGATGATGGTGGTGGTGACCTTCGTGTCGCTGTGCGTGCACATCTACAGCATCGGCTACATGGCGGACGACCCGGGTTACCAGCGTTTCTTCAGCTACATCTCGCTGTTCACCTTCTCGATGCTGATGCTGGTGATGGCCAACAACTTCATGCAGCTGTTCTTCGGCTGGGAAGCGGTCGGCCTGGTGTCTTACCTGCTGATCGGCTTCTGGTATACGCGGCCGAGCGCGATCGCCGCCAACCTCAAGGCCTTCATCGTCAACCGCATCGGCGACTTCGGCTTCGTGCTCGGCATCGCCGGGGTGGTCCGCTACACCGGCTCGCTCGACTACCGGGCGGCGTTTGCAGCCGCGCCGCACATCGCGACCCAGCTGGTGCCGCTCGGTGGCGCGACCACGGTCGGGGCCCTGACGCTCATCTGCATCTGCCTGTTCGTCGGCGCGATGGGCAAGTCCGCGCAGGTGCCGCTGCACGTCTGGCTGCCCGACTCGATGGAGGGTCCGACGCCGATCTCGGCGCTGATCCACGCCGCCACCATGGTGACGGCCGGCATCTTCATGGTGGCGCGCATGTCGCCGCTGTTCGAGTACTCATCCACCGCGCTGTCGTTCGTGCTGGTGATCGGCGCCACCACCGCGTTCTTCATGGGGCTGCTCGGGGTGGTGGCCAACGACATCAAGCGGGTGATCGCCTATTCGACGCTGTCGCAGCTCGGCTATATGACGGTGGCGCTCGGCGTCTCGGCTTACGGCGCGGCCATCTTCCATCTGATGACCCACGCGTTCTTCAAGGCGCTGCTGTTCCTCGCGGCCGGCTCGGTGATCATCGCCATGCACCACGAGCAGGACATGCGGCGCATGGGGGGGCTCGCGAAGTACATGCCGGTGACGGCGGTGACCTGCTGGATCGGCGCGCTGGCGCTGTGCGGCACGCCGTTCTTCGCCGGTTTCTATTCCAAGGACGCGATCATCGAGGCGGTCGGCGCCTCGCACCGCTTCGGAAGCGGCTACGCCTACTGGTGCGTGCTGTGCGGGGTGTTCGTCACGGCGCTGTACACCTTCCGCATGATGTTCCTGACTTTCCACGGGCCGGAGCGGTTCCGCGAGACGGCGCACGCCGGGGGCGATGCGCACCACGCCGACCCGCACGGCCACGCCGGCGATCCACACGAGAGCCCGGCGGTGGTCACGGTGCCGCTGATCGCGCTCGCGATCCCATCGCTGCTCATCGGCGCGCTGACCGCGGGCACCGTGCTCTATGGCGGCTATTTCGGCGCCGCCATCCGCGTGCTGCCCGGAAACAACACGCTCATGGGGCTGGCGGCCGAGTACGGCGGGCCGCTGCGCGCGGGGTTTCTTGGATTCGTCGCGCCGCCCTTCTGGCTGGCGCTCGCCGGGGCGCTGACCGCCTGGGTATGCTTCCTCAAGCGACCGGAGCTTGCCGGTGCCGCGGCGCGCCGCGCCCGCTGGCTGTATTCGCTGCTCATCAACAAATACTACTTCGACTGGGTCAATGAGCGGCTGATCGCCCCTCTCGCCCGGCTGATCGGCGTCGGCCTGTGGAAGGGCGGCGACCAGGCGCTGATCGACGGAGTGATGGTCAACGGCACCGCGGAGGAGGTGAACTGGCTCGGCGGCGTCCTGCGCCGCGTGCAGAGCGGCTATCTGTACTCCTACGCCTTCTGGATGGTGATCGGGCTGGCGGTGCTGCTGGGGTGGTTCCTGATGCAAGCCATGCGCAGCTAACCATGCACGACCTCCTGTCGCTGATGATCTGGCTGCCGATCGCCGCGGGTGTGGTGGTGCTGCTGCTGGGCGACGGCGGCATCGTCGCCGGACGCTGGATCGCGCTGGTGGCAACGCTGGTGACGCTGCTGCTGGCGGTGCCGCTGCTGAGCGGCTTCGACACCAGCACCGCCGCCATGCAGTTTCCCGAGAAGCTGGCATGGATCCCGCGCTTCCGCGCCTACTACGCGCTCGGCGTCGACGGCATCTCGGTGCCGCTGATCGTGCTGACGGCGTTCATGACCGTGCCGGTGGTGATCGCCGGCTGGAGCGTGATCGAGAGCCGGCCGGCGCAGTACTACGCCGCCTTCCTCATCATGGAAGGCCTGATGATCGGGGTGTTCGCGGCGACCGATGCGCTGCTGTTCTATTTCTTCTGGGAGGCGATGCTGATCCCGATGTTCCTGATCATCGGCATCTGGGGCGGCCCGCGGCGCGTCTACGCCACCATCAAGTTCTTTCTCTACACGTTCCTCGGCTCGGTGTTCATGCTGGCGGCGCTCATCTACATGTACGTCAAGGCCGGCGACTACTCGATTGCGAGCCTGCAGGCGCTGCCGCTGACGCTCACCGAGCAGCGCTGGATCTTCCTCGCTTTCATGCTGGCGTTCGCGGTCAAGGTGCCGATGTTCCCGGTGCATACCTGGCTGCCGGACGCGCACGTCGAGGCGCCGACCGGCGGCTCGGTGATCCTGGCGGCGATCATGCTGAAGATGGGCGGCTACGGCTTCCTGCGCTTCAGCTTACCTGTCACCCCCGATGCCAGCCGCGAGCTCGACCTGCTGGTGATCACGCTGTCGCTGATCGCGGTGATCTACATCGGCTTCGTGGCGCTGGTGCAGGCCGACATGAAGAAGCTGATCGCCTATTCCTCCATCGCCCACATGGGGTTCGTCACGCTCGGCGCGTTCGTGCTCTACGAGATCGTACGCAGCACCGGCAGCATCACCGGCGCCGGTATGGGGCTCGACGGTGCGATGGTGCAGATGGTGTCGCACGGACTGATCTCCGGGGCGCTGTTTCTGTGCGTCGGGGTTCTGTACGACCGGGTGCACAGCCGCCAGATTGCCGACTACGGCGGCGTGGTCAACACCATGCCGGTATTCGCGGCCTTCATGGTGCTGTTTGCGCTCGCCAACACCGGCCTACCCGGCACCTCGGGGTTCGTGGGCGAGTTCCTGGTGATCATCGCGAGCTTCCGGGCGAGTTTCTGGTACGCGGCGCTCGCCGCGGTGACTCTGATCCTGGGCGCGGCGTACACCCTGTGGATGGTGAAGCGCGTGGTGTTCGGGCCGGTGACCAGCCCGCGGGTCGCGGCCCTCGAGGATCTGAATCCGCGCGAGTTCATCGTGCTGGGCGCGCTCGCGCTCGCGGTGCTGATCGTCGGGGTGTGGCCGGCGCCGCTGCTGCGGATCATGCAGCCGACCATCCACCACCTGGTGAGCCAGGCGGTCGCCACCAAGCTGTAGTCGCCAATGACCCGTAGTCACCAACCAGGCTGCCAGTGATGCCGCACCTGCCCGCCGCCGTCCTGTCCTCGACCAGCCTGCTGCCCGCGATGCCGGAGATCTGGCTGGTGTGCGCCATCTGCGCGATCCTGCTGGTCGGAGTGTTCGCCGGCGAGCGGCGCGGCGGGCTCACCGCGACGCTCACGCTGCTCGCGCTGGCGGTAGACGCGGCGCTGACGATCGGCTACGGGCACGTGCCGCAGCGCACGCTGCTGCTGCACGGGATGTATGTCGCGGATGATCTGGCGGTGGTGCTGAAGCTCGCAGCCTTGCTGGTGGTTGCGCTCGGGTTGTTGTACTCGCGCGCCTATGTGGAAACACGCCACATCCTGCGCGGCGAGTACTACGTGCTGTCGCTCACCGCGCTGCTCGGCATCCTGGTGCTGGCCTCGGCGGCGAGTCTGCTCACGGTGTACCTGGGCGTGGAGCTGTTGGCGCTGTCGGTGTACGCGATGGTGGCCTTCGATCGCGACTCCGGCATCGCGGCCGAGTCGGCCATGAAGTACTTCGTGCTGGGAGCCATCGCCTCGGGCGCGCTGCTCTACGGCATGTCGCTGATCTACGGACTGACCGGCTCGCTCGATCTCACGGCGATCGCGGCGAAACTCCGGGATCCGGTGCACCCGGGCGTCATCCTCGGCCTGACCTTCATCGTGGTCGCGGTCGCCTTCAAGCTCGGCGCGGTGCCGTTTCACATGTGGCTGCCGGACGTCTACGAGGGGGCGCCCACCAGCGTCACGCTCTTCATCGGCACCGCTCCCAAGATCGGCTATTTCGCCCTGGCGCTGCGACTGCTGGCGCAGGGACTGGCGGGCACCGCCGCCGAATGGACCCAGATGCTGGCCGCGCTGGCGGTGCTGACTCTGGTGGTCGGCAACGTGGTCGCCCTCCGTCAGACCAACCTCAAGCGCATGCTGGCGTACTCGACCATCGCCAACGTCGGCTTCATCGTGCTCGGGTTCGTCGCCGGCACGCCGGACGGCTACGCGGCGGCGCTGTACTACACGCTGGTGTACGTGCTGGTGGCGCTCGGCTCCTTCGGCGTGATCCTGCTCTCGAGCCGGGCCGGCTTCGAGGCCGACAAGCTCGATGACTACAAGGGGCTCCACCAGCGCGACCCGCTGCTGGCCGCAACGATGCTGGTGCTCATGTTCTCGACGGCGGGTGTGCCACCGTTCGTGGGCTTCTGGGCGAAGCTGCGCATCTTCCAGGTGCTGTGGGAGAGCGGGCACCTCTGGCTGGTGGTGATCGCGGCGGCGATGTCAGTGGTCGGCGCCTTCTATTACCTGCGGGTCATCAAGCTGATGTACTTCGATGCGCCGGCGGGCGATCTGCCGCCGAGCGCGCCGCTCGCGGGCGCGCGCTTTGCGCTCGGCTGCAATGCCGCCGCGGTGCTGCTGCTCGGCGTGCTGCCGGGGCCGCTGCTCGATCTGTGTGCGCGACTGATCCAGTGAGCGCGAACCTGAGGGGAGCCTGGCAGATGAAATGCTCGTATCCGCTCCGGGCGCTGCTGCTGTGTCTGGCGCCGCTGGCCGTCGCCCACGCCGCGACGGCGCCGCACTACCGGATCGTGCAGCAGGTGTCGCTGCCGGGCGAGGAGGGCTGGGATTACCTCACGTTCGAGCAGGGCCGCCACCGGCTGTTCATCGCGCACGGCTCGCGCGTGCTGGTGGTCGACACCGACAAGCTCACCGTGGCGGGTGAGATCGACAATACGCCCGGGGTGCATGGCATCGCGCTCGCCCCGGATCTCGGCCGCGGCTACATCAGCGCGGGTAACGCCAGCGCCATCGTGGTGTTCGACCTTAAGACGCTGGCGCGGCTGAAGGAGATCAAGACCACGGGTGAGGGCCCGGACGCCATCCTCTACGACCCGGCGACACACCGCGTCTTCTCCTTCAACGGTCACGGACGCAACGTGACCGCCGTCGACACCACGACCGATACGGTGATCGGCACGATCCCGCTCGATGCCAAGCCGGAGTTCGTCGCAGCCGACGGCAAGGGCCGCGTCTACGTCAACCTCGAGGACAAGAGCAGCCTCGCGGTCATCGACCCGCGCAAGCTCGCCGTGACGGCAGTCTTCCCGATCGCCGGCTGCGAGGAGCCCTCGGGGCTGGCGCTGGATGCCGCACGCGAGCGGCTCTTCCCCGGGTGCCACAACCAGGTGATGGCGGTGGTCGACGGCCGCTCCGGGCGCGTCTTGAGCACCGCGCCGATCGGCCCGGGGGTCGACGCCGCGGCCTACGACCCCGGGACCGGCCTCGCCTTCGCGTCCTGCGGCGGCGATGCCGGCTCGCTGGTTGTCGTGCGGCCAAGCCGTGCGGGCGTGGCACAGGTCGAGGAGACCGTGCCCACGCAGCGCGGTGCGCGCACCATGGCGCTCGATCTGACCACACACCGCGTGTTCCTGGTCACCGCGGACTTTGCGCCGACGCCGCCGCCGACGGAGGAGCACCCGCATGTACGGCCCGTCATGCTGCCCGGCACGTTCCGGTTACTGGTGCTCGAGCCCGCTCACAATTGAAGCTCATTCGCCCTCAAAAGAAAGAAAGGTAGAACGTCCATGAGCAGACCCATAGCGGCCGCCAAGACCGCGCTTCTCGGCCTGGCGGGGGCGGTCGCGGTGAACGCCGCGGCACACGCGGCGGCCATGACCGATCAGTCGGCTGAGGCCCTCGCCCACGACATCCTCAAGCAGCTGGTCGAGATCAACACCACCGACTCGGTCGGCAACGTCACCACCGCCGCCGAGGCCATGGCGAAACGCTTCCGCGACGCGGGCTTTCCGGCGGCGGATGTCGTGGTCGTCGGGCCGGACAATCCGCGCAAGAAGAACGTGGTGGTGCGCCTGCACGGCACCGGGCAACACAAGCCGATCCTGATGATCGGCCACCTGGACGTCGTCGAGGCGCGGCGCGAGGACTGGAGCGTGGACCCGTTCAAGCTCACCGAGAAGGACGGCTACTTCTACGGCCGCGGCAGCCTCGACATGAAGGACGGGGATGCCATCATGTCGACGGCGCTGTTGCGCCTGAGGCAGGAGGGCTTCAAGCCCGACCGCGACCTCATCCTGGCGCTCACCGCGGACGAGGAGGGCGGCTGCTGTAACGGCGTCAATTGGCTCATCAAGAACCGCCGCGAGCTGGTCAACGCCGAGTTCGTGTTGAATCACGATGGCTTTTCGATCACCTCCGATCACGGCGTGCCGCGCGCCTTCGAGCTCGGGGCGACCGAGAAGGTGTATGCGGACTACCAGCTTACCGCCACCAATCCCGGCGGCCACAGTTCCCTGCCGCGCCCCGACAACGCGATTTACGAGCTGGCGCACGGCCTGAACCGCGTGGAAAAGTACCGCTTCCCCTTCGAGCTCAACAACGTGACGCGCACCTACTTCGAGCGCGTGGCGCAGCTCTCGAGCGGCGAGCGTGCGGCGGACATGGGCGCGATCCTCAAGACCCCGCCCGAGAGCCAAGCGATTGCCCGGTTGTCGCTCGACCCGACGGTGGGCTCGATCCTGCGCACCACCTGCGTGGCAACTCGCCTCGTGGGCGGACATGCGAACAACGCGCTGCCGCAGAGCGCCCAGGCCGTCATCAACTGTCGCATCCTGCCCGGGCACTCGCAGGAGGAGGTGCGGCAGGATCTGATCCGGATCGTGGACGACCCGAAGATCACGGTGCGCTATATCGCCGACGACGGCCAGGTGCTCGATAAGGCCTCCGATCGGCGCGGGTACCCGCCGCCGCCGCTGGTACCGGAAGTGAAGCAGCCGCTCGACGAGCTGGTCGCGGCCATGTGGCCCGGGCTCAAGGTCGTTCCTTCGATGGATGCCGGAGCCTCGGATTCCATCTACACCGAGGCGGCTGGCCTGCCCTCGTACGGCGTCTCGGGCATCTCGATCGACGCCGACCGGATCCGCATGCACGGACGTGACGAGTGTGTCGGCGTGGCTTCCTTCTACAAGGGCAACGAGTTCTTCTATCGCTACCTGAAGTCCATCACCAGTCGGTGATCAAGACATGCGGCGTGAGACGGCGATCACGCCGATCAGCACCACCAGGATATTGAGGATCCACCAGGCCAGCTGCTTGTGCGCCAGCAGGCTCGCGGCGCTGCCGGCGGCGCCGCGGGCAGCCGCCGCGGCGGCTGGGGCACCCGGGAGTTGGCCGGTGAGCATCTCGCGCACCCCGTCGTGCGCCACGATGACCTCGAGTGTGCCGGGGCCCGAGGCAAGGGCGCCGAGCGGCGCCTCCCAGGTGCCGTCCGGCCGCAGCTTCACTGGCAGGCTGTGACCGTCGAGTGTCACTTGCAGCTGCGCGCCCGTGAGCGGCGCTTCATCCCGCGTGCGCGCTACGCGCAGAATGAGCGTGCCCGCGTCCGTCGTCGCCTCCACAGTCACCAGCGTCGAACGGGCGAGCGGCACGAACACCGGTGCGAGGCTGGCCGGTGCACCACCAGCGAGCGCAGCCAGCGCCCCGGCCGCAAGCAACGCCAGGCAATTTCTCACGCGTTTCATGTTAGCAGTTTCGCAGCCGCGCCTGCGGGTGCCAGCGGTTATAGTAACCGCCGCTGAATCGGGGCGAGGAGTGCGCGATGAGCAGCGGGACGGAGCGCGGCGCAGCGGTACGTTATCAGAGCGGTTTCAACAACCAGTTCGCGACCGAGGCGCTGCCCGGCGCGCTGCCCGAGGGCCGCAACTCCCCGCAGCAGCCGCCCTACGGGCTGTACGCCGAGCAGTTTTCGGGCACGGCGTTCACCGCACCGCGGGCCGCCAACCGGCGCAGCTGGCTGTACCGCATCCGCCCGGCAGCTGTGCACGGACGCTTCGCACCGCTCGACCCCGGGCGGCTCACCAGCCGATTCGATGAGCTGGCGGTCCCGCCGAACCAGCTGCGCTGGGATCCGCTGCCGCTGCCCGAGGCGCCGACGGATTTCATCGCCGGGCTCGCCACCGTCGGCGGCAACGGCTCGCCCGACCTGCACGCCGGCTGCGGCATTCACTGGTATGTGGCTAATCGCTCCATGGAGCGGCGCTTCTTCTACGACGCGGACGGGGAGCTGCTCATCGTGCCGCAGCTCGGCGCGCTGCGCATCGCCACCGAGCTCGGGCTGCTCGAGGTCGAGCCGCAGGAGATCGCGGTCATACCGCGCGGCCTGCGCTTCCGCGTGGAGCTCCCGGGCGAAGCCGCACGCGGCTACGTATGCGAGAACTTCGGCGCGCCGCTCAGGCTCCCCGACCTCGGGCCGATCGGCTCCAACGGCCTGGCCAACCCGCGCGATTTTCACACGCCGGTCGCCTGGTACGAGGACCGCGATGGCGACTTCGAGCTGGTGGCCAAGTTCGCCGGCGGACTGTGGACGGCGCGCATCGGACACTCCCCGCTCGACGTCGTCGCCTGGCACGGCAACAACGCGCCCTGCAAATACGATCTGCGCCGCTTCAACACCATCGGCTCGGTGAGCTTCGACCATCCGGACCCGTCGATCTTCCTGGTACTGCAGTCGAGCAGCGACACGCCGGGAGTCGATTGGCTCGACTTCGTGATCTTTCCGCCGCGCTGGCTGGCGATGCAGGACACCTTCAGGCCGCCGTGGTTCCATCGCAACGTCGCGAGCGAGTTCATGGGGCTGATCACCGGGGTTTACGACGCCAAGGCGGAAGGCTTCGCCCCGGGCGGGGCATCACTCCACAACTGCATGAGCGGTCACGGCCCGGACGCCGCCACCTGGGCGCGGGCGACGCGCGCGGACACCTCGAAGCCCGTACAGCTCAGCGACACCATGGCGTTCATGTTCGAGACGCGCAGCGTCATCCGTCCGACGCGTTTCGCGCTCCACTCGCCCCAATTGCAGGCCGACTACCAGCGCGTGTGGCAGGATCTGCCGAAGAACTTCGCGCCGGACACGCCGCAGCGCCACGGCGCCCGCAAGGGGTGACTGCTTGGCCGTGCTGAATGCAACTCACGACCCGGGCTTGCGCAGCTGGGTGAGCACGGCCAACCTGCCGGACAGCGACTTCCCCGTCCAGAACCTGCCATTCGCGGTGTTCCGCCGCGCCGGCAGCCGTGAGGGCTTCCGCGGCGGCGTCGCGATCGGCGACCAGGTGCTCGATCTCGGGGCGCTGCACGCCCTCGGGCCGTTCCATGGCGCCGCCGCGCAGGCGCTCGGCGCGTGCGCGGCGCCGAAGCTGAACGCGTTCATGGCGCTCGGGCAGGAAGCGGCCGGTGCGCTGCGCGCGGCGTTGTCGCAGGCGCTGCGCGCGGACTCGCCCGACGCGCATCGCTTGGCAGCACTCCTCGTGCCGCAACAGGCAGTGCAACATGGCGTCGCCGCGGAGATCGGCGATTACACCGACTTCTACAGCTCCATCCACCACGCGCTGGCTGTCGGGCGGCTGATGCGTCCCGACAATCCCCTGCTGCCCAACTACAAGTGGGTGCCGATCGCCTACCACGGGCGCGCGTCCTCGATCCGGGTTTCCGGACACGAGTTCGCGCGTCCGGTGGGCCAGGTGCTGCCACCGGGCACGAGCGTACCGCAGCTCGCCGCCACGCGACGCCTCGACTACGAGCTGGAGGTCGGCGTGTTCATCGGCCACGGCAACGAGCTCGGCGCGCGTGTGCCGCTTGCCGCGGCCGGGAGCCATGTGTTCGGACTGTGTCTGCTCAACGACTGGTCCGCTCGTGACGTGCAGTCGTGGGAGTACCAGCCGCTCGGGCCGTTTCTCGCCAAGAACTTCGCCACCACGATATCGCCCTGGGTGGTGACGCTCGAGGCGCTGGCGCCGTTTCGCGCTCCGTGGTCGCGCCCGGCGGACGAGCCGCCGCCGCTTCAGTACCTGGACGATGCGGCGGTGCGCGCGGCCGGCGCCATCGACCTGAATCTCGAGGTGTGGCTCGAGAGCGCGCGCATGCGCGCGGCCGGGGTGCAGCCGGTGCGCCTGTCGCACTCCAACTTCCGCGACGCCTGGTGGAGCGTGGCGCAGATGGTCGCGCACCACACGCTCGGCGGCTGCGACCTGCGGCCGGGGGACCTGTTCGGCAGCGGCACGCAGTCCGGCCCCGACCCGGACCAGGCCGGCTCGCTTCTCGAGCTCACCGCGGGCGGCAAGCGTGCGCTGACGCTGCCGGGGGGCGAGCAGCGCACTTTTCTCGAGGACGGCGACCGCGTGATGCTGCGCGGATGGTGCGAGCGGCCGGGGTATGTGCGGATCGGACTGGGCGAATGCGCGGCGACGGTACTGCCCGCGAGAGCGGCGCCGGATACGGCGGCGTGAAGACCTACCGCTTCTACGACCTCATCCTCGGGGCATACGTGTGCGTGCTGCTGTGTGCCAATCTCATCGGGCCGGCGAAGGTCTCGAGCGTGCACGTGCCGCTGCTCGGCTCGGTGACCTTCATGGCCGGCGTGCTGTTCTTCCCGATTTCCTACCTGTTCGGCGACATCCTCACCGAGGTGTACGGCTATGCGCGCGACCGCCGGGTGGTATGGAGCGGCTTCGCCGCGCTGCTGTTCGCGGCGTTCATGGCGTGGGTGATCGTGCGGCTGCCACCGGCGGACTTCTGGCGGGCGAATCAGCCGGCGGTCGAGGCGATCTTCGGCAACACCCCGCGCATCGTGTGCGCCTCGATCATCGCATTCTGGTGCGGGTCGTTCATCAACAGCTACGTCATGGCAAAGATGAAGCTGCTGACCCGCGGGCGCTGGCTGTGGAGCCGCATCATCGGCTCGACGCTGTGCGGCGAGCTGGTCGATTCGGGGTTGTTCTACACGCTCGCGTTCGCGGGCCTGTGGGCGCGGCACGATCTGGCGACGGTGGCCACGACGCAGTACCTGCTGAAGTCGGCGTGGGAGATCGTCATGACGCCGGTGACCTACCGCATCGTCGGCTTCCTCAAGCGCGCCGAGCAGGAGGACTACTACGACCGCACCACGAATTTCACGCCGTTCTCGCTACGGGTGTAGCCGGGTGCGCGGCCGGTGGTGCGGATCGGTCGAACCGACGGGGCGTGTGCCCCGCCGGTGCGACCCGGCCTGCGTTTTGGGGCGTTACTTGCCGATCTGGTTGCTGACCTGGTTTTCCTGCTGGTTGAGGGCGTGCTGCTCGGTCTTGGTGATATGGCCGTTGTTGGTGCTCGCCATGGTGCGCTCTTCCTGGCGGATGCTGTGGTCCTCGTGGTGCAGCTGCGCGGCCTGTGCCTTGTTGATCTGACCGGACTTCACCTCGTTGTGAATGCGCTGGTTCTGGTTGGCGAGGCGACCGTTCACCTCAGTGCGCCGCGGGTGGTCCTTCTGCCACTGGGTTTGCGCCATGGCAGGGGTAACGAATGCGCCGAGTGCTGCGGCAACCAGGGTGGCGGTAAGGACAGTGCGTATGACTTTCAACATGGGTGATCCTCCTGAGGTCCTCAATGAGCGTTATTCAGCCGGAACTGCCGGCGTACCTGGCGTTAACAACGTCGCAGCTTGAGGGAAGGGTCGTTTGTTACCGAAAGTTAATCGGCGCCAGAGTGTGAGTTGGGTCACACAACAGCGCGGCAGCAGTCACGCCGTGCCGAGGTTGGCGTGCCTGTGCGCGGTGTTGTGGGCAGCCGCGGGCACGGCGCTGGCGGACAGCACGACGGGCGTCGCGCCGCAGTCGCTCGGTGATGCGTGGTGGACTGGCTCGCTGCTGGCGCCGAATGCGGCGACCGCCCCGCAGGGCCACATACTCGTCGAGCCCTACCTCTACGATGAGATCACCAACTCGAGCTTCGACGAGCACGGCAACCGTCACGCGCTCGACGGCGGTCACCAGCTGGGCTCGCTCACTTACATCATCTATTCGCTCACCGACCGCCTGGCGGTCGGGTTGCTGCCGCGATTCGCCTACGACGAGCCCGCTGGCGCGCCCAATAGCTCCTCACCCGGTGTCGGCGACACCACGCTGCAGCTGCAGTACGGGTTGACGCGCTACACCCAGGGCTCGTGGGTGCCGGCAACCTCGGTGGTGATCGCCGAGACCTTTCCCACGGGGCGCTATGACCGGCTGAGCCGCGCCAGCGACGGTCTGGGCGAGGGTGCCTACACGACGGCGGCGTCGCTGTACTCGCAAGACTATCTGTGGATGCCGAACGGGCGGATCCTGCGCGTGCGCCTCGACGTGACCTGGTCGTGGTCCGCGTCCGTGGGACTCGAGGATGCCAGCGTCTATGGCACCGGCAGCGGATTTCGCGGCCGCGCATACCCCGGCGATTCCTTCACCGCGATCGCGGCCGGCGAGTACAGCCTGACGCGCAACTGGGTGCTCGCCATGGACCTCGTGTACCAGCACAACGACAGCACGCGCGTCGCCGGCGTCGAGCCGGCGGCGGCCGGCGACTCAGCTTTCGAGAACCTTCTGACGGAGAGCGGAGCTTCCGAGTCGCAGGGCCTGGCACCGGCGATCGAGTACAACCTCACCAGCACCGTGGGCGTCATCGCCGGTGTGCGCATCCTGGAATCCGGCCGCAACACGACCGGCAGCGTCACGCCCGTGGCGGCGGTCAACCTCGTCTATTGATATCGTACCGATTGACCTTAATGTCGCTTGCTTAATGATGGATGGGCGCGCCGAGGCGCATTCCCGGCGAACATGAACGGATTCTGAAGATTTCATGTGCTCCTTAAGCCTTTCTTCAGGCGGCGATGTGCTGATTCGCAGGAGCGGTCAACGACGCACGGGGTGACTGCGTTTTAACGTATGTCAACTTGAACGGGACCGGTCAGCGCGAGTCTAATTGTTGAGCGAGCCTCGGATCTGACGGACTCGAAAGGGTTCAGGTAAAAACGGGGTGATGAGAGTGAAGAGAGTAAACGCAGGATCACTGAGTCGGACACTGGGAGTGACGCTCCTCGGGGTCGCGATGGCAGTTGGCCCGGTGCTGAGCTATGCGCAGCACAGCGGCGGTGGCGGTGGTGGCGGCGGCCACGCGGGCGGTGGCGGCCACGCGGCCGGCGGGGGCCACTTCGGCGGTGGCGCTCACTTTGGCGGTGGCGGTCATGCCTTCGGCGGCGCCCCCGGACACTTCGCGGGCGGTGCCCATTTTGCCTACGGTGGACACGCCTATGCCGGCGCGCACTTCGCGCCGGGCGCTCATGCCGGATTCGCCCGCCCCGGGTACGGCGGCTTTCGCGGCGGATTTGGCTATCCGGGTCACTACTGGGGCGGTGGCTACTGGCGTGGCGGCTGGTGGCCGGGCATGTGGTTCAACCCCGGCTGGGCCTGGTTCCTGCCCATTCTGCCGTACGGCTACGCGACCTACTACTGGGGCGGCGTGCCGTACTACTACTGGAATGACCTCTACTACACCTACAGCCCCGCAGATAGCGGCTATGTGGTGACGGAGCCCCCGCCGGTGTCGGGGAACGATAACGGCACCGCGCAACCGCCCGACAGCGGCGGCGCGCCACCGGCCGACAGCGGCGGCGCGTACGGAGACGCGGGCGGGCAGTACAACGCCCCGGCGGCCGCGGGACAGTACGGCAGCCCGCCTGTAGGGGCGACCCAGGCTGCGCCCGGGGGCAGTGCGCCGGACCTGTACCTCTATCCGCGCAACCACCAGACCGATCAGCAGATGGCGACTGATCGCTACGAGTGCCACAGCTGGGCCGTCGGCCAGACAGGATTTGACCCCACGCGGTCCGGCGCGCAGTCCGGCAGCACGGACGACTATCGGCGCGCGATGATCGCCTGTCTCGACGCACGCGGATACAGCGCCCGCTAGCGCCCGCTCTAAAGGGTCAGTTCCCCACCACCACGGGGTCTTGGAAGGTTCCCGGCTGGTTCGCCACTTGGAACATGACCGTGGCGGTCGGGCCGTCGGCCACCGCGATGTCCGGATGTCCATCGCCGTTCAGGTCGGCAATCGCCAGCCCCAGCGGATCACCGAACCCCGGGTAGATCGTTGCCGGTGTGAAGACACCCGCCTGTGTCGAGCTCTGCAGCAGCACCGAGACGGCGCCCGTCGGGGCGGGTCCCAGACTCGCAACCGCCAGATCGGGGCGGCCGTCGCCATTGAGATCCGCTACCGCCACATAGACCGCGCCGAACGGCGTCGGGTAGCTCACCGGCGCGAGGAAGGTCCCCGGATGTGCCGCGTCCTGCAACAGCACGGTGACCCCTGAGATCCCGGTGCCATCGCTCCCCGGTCCGTAGTTGGCGACGATGATGTCCGGCAGTCCATCGCCGTTGACATCCGCGATCATCACCGCCTGGGGCTGCGCGCCGGCCGGATAGCTGACCGGCGCGAGGAAGGTACCGGGGCTCGTCGGGCTCTGAAAGAAAACGTAGACGGCGCCGTTGTTGCCGTTCGAGTCATAGGTCGCCGCGACGATGTCGGGCTTGCCGTCACCGTTCAGGTCGCCGATCGCGACCCCCGAGGTGTAATTGCCGGTGGGCAGGTCGACGGGATTCATGAACGTGCCCGGTGCCGCCGGGTTCTGCAGCAGCACGATGGCATTGCCCTTGAGGCTCAGGTCCGCGACCACGAGGTCGGGCTTGCCGTCGCCGTTCAGGTCGCCGATGACCACCTGGTTCGGCTGACCTCCGGTCACCACGTTCACTGCGGGGGCAAAAGTCCCCGGCGTCACGGCCGGCAGGTACACCGATACGCTGCCGGATCCGTAATTGGCGACCACCAGGTCGATGCTGCCACTGCCCGTGAGGTCGGCAGCGGCGATGCTCGAGGGGTCGAAGCCGGTCGTGGCATACGGCTCGCCGGCGAGGAACGTTCCGGGCGAGGCCTTGCTGCCGAGGATGACGTTCGCAAATCCCGGCGCATTGCTGCTCCCCGCGACGGTTCCAGGGCTCCCGGCCTGCGTCGATACGAGCAGGTCGGGGACGCCGTCGCCGTTCACGTCGGCGATTGCGATCGAGTCAGGGGTATTGAAGCTCGCGGGCGGGACAGGCTGGCAGCCGTAGCAGCCTTGGTGGTGATCGTAGCCGCAGCCCGCCAGGATCAGCAGCCACAGGGCAGCACCCGCCAGTGACCGCGACCTCGGAACCGCTGCCCGCTCGAGAAAGACAAAAGGTCGGGTGCTCACGTCGGCTACCTCCCTGCAGAGTCCGACACAATCCGGCAACGCGCGCATGGGGCCAGAGGTTGACAGCCGGCCGGTCCTTGGGGGCGCGCACGGACAGCGTACACTGCGGCTGCGCGCGCCGCACGGAGCCAAGCATGGCGGTTTCCAATACGGTGTTCCTCTTCGACGTGGACAACACGCTGCTCGACAACGACGCGGTGCAGGAGGACCTCAGCGCGCACCTGGAGCGCGAGTTCGGCAGTGCCAGCCGCGACCGCTACTGGGTGATCTTCGAGGAGTTGCGTGCCGAGCTCGGCTACGCCGACTACCTGGGCGCGCTGCAGCGCTACCGGCTGGAAAACCTCGACGAGCAGCACGTCATACGGATCTCCTCGTTCCTGGTCGACTACCCGTTCGCGCAGCGCCTGTACCCCGGGGCGCTGGCGGCGCTCGCCCACTGCGAGCGTCTCGGGCGCACGGTCATCCTCTCCGACGGCGACGTGGTGTTTCAGCCGCGCAAGGTGCAGCGCTCGGGACTGTGGCAAGCCGTGGATGGTCGTGTGCTCATCTACCTGCACAAGGAGCAGATGTTGCCGGCCGTCGAGAGGCGCTACCCGGCGCGGCACTATGTGATGGTGGACGACAAGCTGCGCATACTCACGGTCATGAAGAGCCAGTGGGGCACGAGGCTCACGACCGTCTTCGTGCGCCAGGGCCACTACGCGCACGACGGCCAGGCACTGGGCGCGTATCCGCCCGCGGACCTCGCTCTCGGTAAGATCGGCGAGCTCGCCTCTTGCGAGCTGCCCGTAGCGGAGGCGTGACTTTGACAGCAGACCGACCGTGGCTCACTGGGTTGCGCGACGCGAGCGCCGCGCTGCAGACCGTGCTCGGCGCGCTGCTCGAGGCGGAGCGCAGGCTCGCGCCGCCGGCCACGCCGCTCGAGCGGCTGCAGCAGATCACCAGCGACCCGGCGTGGGCCTGGCTGCAGCCGCTTTACAGTCTGATCGCCGATGTCGATCACGCGCTCGCGTACGCGGGCGATCTGCCGGAGATCGAGAGCGCCGCGATCGGTGCGCATGCCCGCGAGCTCCTGTGCGGCGGCGGCGGTCCCGCCGAGCAGCAGTTTCTCGAGCATTACCGCGGGCTACTGCAGACGCCCGCGGTGGCGATGGCGCATGTTGCGGCACTCAGGGCGCTGCAGGCCCTGCCGCCGGAGCCGGATAACCAGGCTGAGCGACTGCACGCGCGCCACCAGTGGAATGAGCGCCGACGCTTCCTGCGCATGGGGCTGCGGCGCCCGGGTGCCTCCTGAGCGCGGGGCCTGGGGAGCGCGCGCTTCAGCGCAGCTCGATCATCATCTCGCGCGTGCGGTAATCGAGGATCAGTGCCTGAAACGTGCCCAGCAGATCCATGCCGAGCACCATGGTGGGCTTGTTGGTCATCTGCCAGTGCTGGAACAGGTACATGTCGCCGAAGAGGATCCGTACGCCCTCGATCGTGAGGCTGCCCATCTGGATGGCGGGCGCCGGCAGGTCGTCACCGCTTTGCACCGCGAGCGTCACGCCGATGATCGAGTCGCGCTTGGCGTCTTTCGGTGGGTGGCGCATCAGCGCATCGAGGAGCGCAAGATTCCCAACCGATCCCTGTGAGCCGGTGTCGATGATGGCCTTGGTGTGGATCCCGCCGACCTTGATGTCCGCCACCAGAAGTCCCCCTTCCAGCATCTTGATGGGAATCTTTTCGAAGCCCATCGGCGTGCGATCGCCGTGCGAGCGGGCGATCGTCAACTTGTCGTGGCCGAAGTCAGCGTAGATGCGTTTGTCAGACAGGGTCTCGTAGCCGAGTACGCCGTCCGCGCCACCGAACACGTCCGGCACGATGGGCAGTGTGTAGGGCGAGATGTCGATGTCGCCCACTTGCATGCGCTCGACCGTGACGCTGGGCACCACCGCCGAGCCGGT
This sequence comes from Steroidobacteraceae bacterium, assembly GCA_035603345.1. Lineage (GTDB taxonomy): Bacteria > Pseudomonadota > Gammaproteobacteria > Steroidobacterales > Steroidobacteraceae > 13-2-20CM-66-19. The sequence continues at coordinate 54,796 of DATNKO010000061.1, forward strand.
AAAGCCCGTGACCTTGGTCATCTGCCCAGGGGTTGAGATTCCAAGCGCCAGAGCGGTGCGTGGAATGATCGCGGAGTGGCTGGCACCGGTGTCGAGGACCAGGCGGAACGGGCCCTTGCCGTCGATCATGACCGGGGCCCAGATCCGGCCGATGCGATCCCGGCGCGTGGGCGCGACGTAGCGCGGCTCGGTGGTCTCGACCACCACCTGCGCGATCTGCGGCGCCGGGGCGGCGTTGGGCTGCGCGACTGTCCCGGCAGCCGGGGCAGCGGCAGCGGCCGGCGCAGGCGTTGCCGGGCCGGGAGCCTGTGCGAAGCCGGCGGGAGCGAACGCAGGGAGGATCGTTCCCAACAGCCAGGCTGGCGACCGCTTGAGGTGAGCACGTCGCATTGGTTACGGCAGTAGAGCACGGCCCGGGGCGCGCCACCAGTCGATGTGACGAACTCTCGTCGCAGCCGGTGCACGGTTCACATATTTGCAGTGCCCCGGCCGCCGGTGGCTCCGCGACCGGCCGCGGCGTTGCGCTCCGCGCCGCCGCCATGGGGCGCAAGTCCGGCGCCAATTCAGCGACTTATCATATGATAAACCGATCGTGCCATCCCTCACGCACCTCAAGCGCCTCGAGTCCGAGAGCATTCATATCTTCCGCGAGGTCATCGCCGAGTGCGTCAAGCCGGTGATGCTCTATTCCATCGGCAAGGACAGCGCGGTGATGCTGCACCTCGCGCTCAAGGCGTTCCACCCCGCGCCGCTCCCCTTCCCGCTGCTGCACGTGGACACGACCTGGAAATTCCGTGCCATGTACGAGTTCCGCGACGCCACCGCGAAGCGCCCGGGAGTGGAGCTCATCGTGTACATCAACCAGGACGGCGTGCGCGCTGGGATCGGGCCGTTCGCGCACGGCTCGCAGGTGCACACCGACGTCATGAAGACCCAGGCGCTGCGCCAGGCGCTCGACAAGTACGGTTTCGACGCCGCGTTCGGCGGGGCGCGCCGCGACGAGGAGCAGAGCCGCGCCAAGGAGCGCGTGTTCTCGTTCCGCTCGACGCAGCACCACTGGGACCCGCGGCAGCAGCGCCCGGAGCTTTGGGCGCTCTTCAACACGCGTAAGCACGCCGGCGAGAGCCTGCGGGTGTTCCCGCTGTCGAACTGGACCGAGCTCGACGTCTGGCAGTATATCTGGCAGGAGAACGTTCCCATCCCGGCGCTGTACCTCGCTGCGGTCCGTCCGGTGGTCAAGCGCGACGGGATGCTGATCATGGTTGACGACGAGCGCATGCCGCTCAAGCCGGGCGAGCGACCGATGATGAAGAAGGTGCGCTTCCGTACGCTCGGCTGCTACCCGCTCACCGGCGCCATCGAGAGCGAGGCCGAGACGCTCCCGGCGATCATCGAGGAGATGCTGCAGGCGCGCACCTCCGAGCGGCAGGGGCGGGTCATCGATCTCGATAGCACCGCCACGATGGAGATGAAGAAGCGCGAGGGCTACTTCTGATGCGCAGCGGATCGCAACCGGCACCGCAGGACATCGGCACCTATCTGCGTGCGCAGGAGAACAAGAGCCTGCTGCGCTTCATCACCTGCGGCTCGGTCGATGACGGCAAGTCGACGCTCATCGGGCGGCTGCTGTACGAGTCGAAGCTGCTGTTCGACGACCAGCTGGCGGCGCTCGCCCGGGACTCCAAGCGCGTGGGAACGCGCGGCGGGGAGCTGGATTTCGCGCTGCTGGTCGACGGGCTCGCCGCCGAGCGCGAGCAGGGCATCACCATCGACGTTGCCTACCGCTACTTCTCCACCGACAAGCGCAAATTCATCGTCGCCGACACCCCCGGGCACGAGCAGTACACGCGCAACATGGTCACCGGCGCTTCGACCGCGGACCTGGCGGTGATTCTCATCGACGCGCGCAAGGGGGTGCTCACGCAGACGCGGCGCCATAGCTTCCTCGTGCATCTGCTCGGCATCCCGCGCGTGGTGCTCGCGGTCAACAAGATGGACCTGGTGGGCTACCAGCGCGCCACCTTCGAGCAGATCCACGCCGACTACTGTGACTTCGCCGCGGGCATCGGACTCACCAATCTCACCGCCATCCCGCTGTCGGCGGCGTTTGGTGACAACGTGCTCGAGCACAGCGCCAACATGCCGTGGTACTCGGGGCCGACGCTGCTTCAGCACCTGGAGAGCGTCCCGATGTCGGACGAGCTCCCGGGCCGCCCGTTCCGCATGCCGGTGCAGTGGGTGAACCGGCCGAACTCGGGCTTCCGGGGCTTCTGCGGTCAGATCGCCAGCGGCAGCGTGCGTGCCGGGGAGCGCGTGCGCGTGCTGCCCTCGGGCCGCGAGAGCGAGGTGGCGCGCATCGTGACGGCCGATGGCGAGCTGCCCGAGGCGATCGCCGGGCAATCGGTGACGGTGCTGCTGGCCAGCGAGATCGACGTGAGCCGTGGGGACGTGCTCGCCGCGGGCGATGCCCCACCGCAAGTCGCCAGCCAGTTCGAAGCGACCGTGGTCTGGCTGCATGAGGAGCCGCTGCTGCAGGGACGCGCCTATCTGATGAAGGCGGGCACGCGCACCGTCTCGGCGACGGTCATGCCCATCAAGCACCGCATCAACGTCAATACGCTCGAGCACACCGCGGCCGAGCGGCTCGAGCTCAACGACATCGGTGTCTGCGAGCTGGAGCTCGACCAGCCGATCGCTTTCGAGCCGTACACCGAGAACCGCGTCCTCGGGGCTTTCATCCTCATCGATCGCATGACCAACGGTACTGTGGGTGCCGGCTTGATCCACTTCGCGCTGCGCCGTTCGCAGAACGTGCACTGGCAGGCGCTCGACGTGAACAAGAGGATCCGCGCACGGCAGAAGCGCCAGACGGCGTGCGTGCTGTGGCTCACGGGCCTGTCGGGTGCCGGCAAATCGACCATCGCGAATCGCGTCGAGAAGAAGCTCACCGCCGAGGGCCATCACACCTACCTGCTCGACGGCGACAACGTGCGCCACGGGCTCAACAAGGACCTGGGGTTCACCGCCCAGGACCGTGTCGAGAACATCCGTCGGGTTGCCGAGGTCGCGAAGCTCATGGTCGATGCCGGTCTCATCGTGCTGGTCTCCTTCATCTCGCCGTTCCGCGCCGAACGGCGCATGGCGCGCGCCCTGTTCGAGCCGGGGGAATTCTTCGAGGTGTTCGTGGACACGCCGCTCGCCGAGGCCGAACGGCGCGACGTCAAAGGCCTGTATCGCAAGGCGCGCCTCGGGGAGCTGAAGAACTTCACCGGCATCGACTCCCCGTACGAGACGCCGGAGCAGCCGGAGATCCAGATCGACACGACCAGCGTGACTCCCGAGCAAGCCGCAGAACGAATCGTTGCTGAGCTCGCGGCGGTCGGGATCACGCGGCCGGCATGAGCGCCGCGGCACCGGCCGAGCTGCTGCCGCGGGTCACCGAGATCGCGCGGCGCGCGGGCGCTGCCATCCTCGAGGTGTACGCTTCGGGGGACAGCGCCGCCCAATCCAAGAGCGACTCTTCGCCCCTCACCGCGGCGGATCTGCGCTCGCACCGGCTGATCGTGGCGGCGCTGCGCGAGCTGACGCCCGACATCCCGGTGCTGTCGGAGGAGGGGGCCGCGACCCCGTTCGGCGAGCGCGCCGGCTGGCGGCGCTACTGGCTGGTGGATCCGCTCGACGGTACGCGCGAGTTCCTGGCGCGCAACGGGCAGTTCACCGTGAACATCGCGCTCATCGAGGAACACGCGCCGGTGCTCGGTGTGGTGCAGGTGCCGGTGAGTGATACCGCCTACCAGGGAGTCCCCGGTGCCGGTGCCTGGCGGCAAGCCGGCAGCGCGCCGCGCGTGCCGATCCGCGTGCAGGCGCGGGCCGTGGATCCGGTGCGCGTGGTCGGCAGCCGCTCACACCGCGGCGACTCGCTCGATGCGTTTCTAAAGCGTCTCGGGGCATTCGAGCTCAAGCCGATCGGCAGCTCGCTGAAGTTCTGCCTGGTGGCGGAAGGCTCCGCCGATGTCTACCCGCGGCTCGGACCCACGAGCGAGTGGGACACGGCGGCGGCGCACGCGGTCGCGGCTGCGGCGGGCGCCGGCGTGGTACAGCTTGACGGCGAGCCGCTGCGCTACAACGACAAGGCAGAGCTCATCAACCCGTTCTTCGTCGTCTACGGTGATGCGCACCGGGACTGGCTTGGGCTGCTGCGCTGAGGTAAACAGGCGAACGTGACGCCAGGCGGCCGCGCCGCCGGCAAGTCTCGAGGGGGGCCGGGCTTGAGCAGTTCCTTCACACAGCGCGAGCTGCGCGATGCGTTCAGCCTGTTCGCGACCGGAGTGACGGTCGTCACGGCGCTGCGGCCGGACGGCGAGCCCGTGGGAGTCACCGCCAACTCCTTCAGCTCCGTGTCGCTCGAGCCGCCGCTGCTGCTGTGGTGTCTCGCCAGCGGCAGCAGCGCCGTGCCCGCATTCGCGACCGGCGCCGAATTTGCCGTGCACGTGCTGTCGCACGCGCAGCAGGAGCTGGCGCTGCACTTCGCGCGCCGCATGCACGAGAAGTTCGAGGCGCGCGGGAAGGGCCAGGGCCGGCATCCGCCGCACATCGCCCACGCCCTGTGCCGCTTCGACTGCCGGGTGCACGCACTGCACCCGGCCGGCGATCATCTCATCGTGGTCGGCGAGGTGCAGCGCATCACGCGTGGCCACGGGGTGCCGCTCGCGTTTCACGGCGGACGCTTCGGCAGCTTCACCACCGATCCGGGCGCCCCTCAGGTCGATGTCTGGGAGGGGCTGGACGATCACTGGTACTGAGAGGCGATCGGCGGCCCCTCAGAATTTGAAAGTCGACAGCAACAGGCTGGTCTCGGTCTGAGAGATGCCCTCGATCAGGCGAACTCGGGCGAGCACGCGGTCGAATTCCTCCAGGCTGTCGGCACGCAGCTCCGCCACGATGTCCCAGCGCCCGTTGGTGCTGTGGAGCGCCGCCACCGCGGGGTCGCCGCGCAATGCCCGGATCACAGCGTCCACCTTATTACCCTCGACGGCGACGGTCATGAAGGCGCGCATGCGCTGCTCTTCGATGTCGGGCTTGAGCCGCACGGAGTAGCCAACGACTGTGCCGTTCGCGCTGAGGCGTGCCATGCGGTTCTGGACGGTGCCGCGGGCAACCCCTAAGGCCTTGGCCAGGGAGGCGACGGAAGCCCGTGCGTCGCTACGCAGCAGGCCGATGAGGGCTCGATCGGTGTCGTCCATTGGGTGTAACCGCCGAAGGCCAATGTATATCAAAAACGCCAGAAGTGCCTGTCGTTTTGACCTCCAGGGTCGTTATTCTGACCATATTTCTGGCTATATTTTGGTCTGACTCCCGGCGACCCTATAAGCGTGGGCTTAGGCCTCAGGAGGCCGCGGGTGCCCCCAGGAGTTCAGCCATGGTCGATTTCATCGGTATCGAGCGGGTGCAGCAGCTGGTCGCACGGCGTGGTGCGGCGCGCTTCATCGAGGAGCTCGCGCGCGAGATCGAGGCGGACTTTCTGCGCTGGAGCTCGTTCGAGAAATCCCCGCGCCACGCAACCCACTCCGCGGTGGGCGTGATTGAGCTCATGCCGGCCTGCGACGGGCAGCTCTACGCCTTCAAGTACGTGAACGGCCATCCGCAGAACACCTCTCTGGGGCTGCTCACCGTCACCGCATTCGGCGTGCTCGCGGACGTGCAGACGGGCTATCCGCTGCTGCTGTCGGAGCTGACGCTCAGCACGGCGCTGCGCACCGCGGCGACCTCGGCGCTCGCGGCGCAGCGCATGGCGCGTCCCGGCAGCTGCGTGATGGCCCTCATCGGCAACGGCGCGCAGAGCGAGTTCCAGAGCATCGCCTTTCATCACATGCTCGGCGTACGGCAGCTGCGGCTGTACGACACGGACGCCAGAGCCACCGAGAAGCTGCGCCGCAACCTCGGGCGGCTGCGGCTGCCCGGCCTCGAGGTCGTCGCCTGCGAGTCGGTCGCGGCGGCCGTCGAGGGCGCGGACATCGTCACCACCGCGACGGCCGACAAGCGCAATGCCACCATCCTGACTCCGTCGATGATTGCGCCCGGAATGCACCTGAATGCAGTCGGCGGCGATTGCCCGGGCAAGACCGAGCTGCACCCGGACATCCTGCGGCGCGCCGACGCGCGCGTGGTCGTGGAGTTCGAGCCGCAGTCGCGCATCGAGGGCGAGATCCAGCAGCTCGATCCGGCATTTCCCGTCACCGAGCTCACCGCAGTGCTCGCCGGCCGGTCGCCCGCGCGCCTCAGTGACCGCGACGTCACGATCTTCGACTCGGTCGGGTTCGCGCTCGAGGATTTCTCGGCGCTGCGCTATCTGCACCGCATTCATCACGAGGAGCGCGGCGCCGGGCAGGAGATCGACCTGGTGCCGGATCTCGAGGACCCGAAGGACCTGTTCGGGCTGCTGCTGCCGCAGCCGCAGAGCGCACCGCTGCGCGGCGACGTGGCGGCATGAGCGCGGCGCGGCGCACGGCCGGCCTGATCGGCGCCCCCACCGACGTGGGCGCCGCCGATCGCGGCGCGTCCATGGGGCCCGAAGCGCTGCGGGTCGCGGGACTCGCGGCGGCGCTGCGCGGGCGCGAGCTCGAGGTCCTCGACCTCGGGAATCTCAACGGCCCCGGCAACCCCTGGCAGCCCCCGCACGACGGCTACCGGCACCTGCCGCAAGTGGTGCGCTGGAACGAGCTCGTGCACGCCGCGGTGCATGGCGAGTTGCGCCAGGGGCGCCTGCCGGTTCTGCTCGGCGGCGATCACTGCCTGAGCATCGGCTCGATCAGCGCCGTGGCACGCCATTGCCGCGAGCAGAGCCGCAAGCTCCGTGTCCTGTGGCTGGATGCGCATGCGGATTTCAACACCAGCGAGCTCTCCCAAAGCGGCAACCTGCACGGCATGCCGCTTGCCTGCCTGTGCGGCTTCGGGCCGCCGGAACTGACCGGAGTGAGCGGGCAGACCCCGGCGATCGAACCGTCCTGCGTACGTCAGATCGGGATCCGCAGCGTCGACCCGGGCGAGAAGCGCTTCGTGCACCAGCAGGGCCTAGACGTGTTCGACATGCGCTACATCGACGAGATGGGGATGCGTGCCACCATGGAGCAGGCGCTGGCAGGTCTCGACCGTGACACCCATCTGCATGTCAGCTTCGATGTCGACTTCCTCGATCCGGAGATCGCGCCCGGAGTGGGCACGCGTGTGCCGGGCGGCCCGACCTACCGCGAAGCGCAGCTGTGCATGGAGATGATCGCCGACACCCACCGCCTGGCGTCGCTCGATGTGGTCGAGCTCAACCCCGCGTTCGACGTGCACAACAAGACCGCGGTGCTGGCCGTCGATCTGATCGAGTCGCTGTTCGGCAAGAGCACACTGGTGCGCCGGCCCGTGTGGCGGCGCCCGGCGGAGAAGCGCGCCCGCTCGCCGGTCGGGTGAGGACTACGGCTGCCCCACTGGTGCAGGCCGGCTTGGCGGCGCGCGCGGCGCGGGTGCACACTGTGGGTAACAACAAGCGACTCCCGCGACGGGGAGAAAGGTGAGCAAGTCATGGCCGAGAGCGTCTACAAGGTGGTGGAACTGGTCGGGACGAGCACCGAGTCCTGGGAGAAGGCGGCTGCCGCGGCGGTCAGCCAGGCCTCGAAGACTCTGCGTGACCTGCGGATCGTCGAGGTGAAGCAGCTCGACCTGACCATCAAGGACGGCAAGGTTCACACCTACCGCGCCAAGGTCAACCTGTCCTTCAAGTTCGAGGGCAAGCGCAAGTAAGGGCGCGCGGCGCGGCGGGCGGCCGCCGGATCGGTGCTAGCGGGGAGCCGGTTGCAGTGCCCGCCGCAGCGCCGCGCGCGCCAGCAGGCGCGTGGAGTCGAGCGTCGGGAGCGGGGAGTTGTCATCGTTCATGATGAGTGGGATCTCGGTGCAGCCGAGTACCACCGCATCGCAGCCGGCATCGCGCAGCCGGGCCAGCACCTGCTGAAAGTACCCGACCGCCTCGGGCCTGAAGACCCCGCACACCAGTTCCTCGAAGATGATGCGGTTGATCTCCGCGCGCTCCGCGGCGTTCGGGCGCAGGTACTTGAGGCCGTGCTCCGTGAGCTTTTCGGGGTAGACATCGCTATCGACCAGGTAGCGTGTCCCGGTGATGCCGAGTGTGTGGAAGCCTCGCTCCACCGCCTGCGCGGCGACTACCTCGGCGATGTGCAGCCACGGGAGCGGCGAGTGCGGCAGCACCCACGGCATGGCCTGGTGGATGGTGTTGTCCGGGCAGATGAGAAAGTCCGCTCCGATACGCGCGAGCTTGCGCGCCGAGTCGAGCATCAGCTCGGCCACTCCCTGCCAGTCGCCGGCGTCGATGCAGCGCATGTAATCGGCGAGTGAATGGTTGTGCAGGGAGACTTCCGGGTGCCGGTGCGTGCCGAGCAGCTGCGCGCCCTCGAGGGCGACGGTGCGATAACAGAGCGAGGCGCCCTCGGCGGAGCACGCGACGATACCGATATGCCCGGCCATACGGACATTCTAGCGGTTTCAGGTATCGTAGCCGCGAGGGGGTGACTCGGATGGAGCGCGAGTGCGTACGCTTGAGTATCAGGTCACGAGCGACGGCCGCCCTGGCGGGCGGTCTGGCTCTGCTGGGAGTGGTCTCGGTGAGGGCCGCGGGGCCTCTTGAGTATCCGCCGGCCGCGCGCGGCACGGTGGTCGATGACTACCACGGCGTCAGGGTGGCCGATCCCTACCGCTGGCTCGAGGACCTGGATTCGCCACAGACGCGAGCCTGGGTCGGGACGGAAGCGAAGCTGACCGACGGCTACCTCGCCGCTGTGCCGCAGCGCGAGCGTCTGCGCACACGCATTGCCGCGCTCTACGACTACGAGCGATTCGGCATTCCCTTTGGCGAGGTTGGCCGGTACTTCTACACCTCGAACAGCGGACACGAGGATCAGAGCGTGCTCTACACCATGCGCACGCTCGGGGAGCGCCCGGCGGTAGCGCTCGATCCAAACACCCTGGCGGCCGGCGGAATAGTCACGGGCTACGTGCCGAGTCGCGACGGCCGGCTGCTGGCATACGGAGTGTCGGAGGGCGGCTCGGACTGGACCGAGTGGCGCGTCCGCGATCTCGGCACGCGCGCCGACCTTCCCGACGTGCTGCGCTTCACCAAGTACTACCCGCCGGCGTTCACGCACGACGGCCACGGCCTTTACTACAGCGCCTTTCCGGCGCCACGTGCGGGTGCGGAGCTCAGCACTCCGGATCGCGACGACGCCATCTGGTACCACGCGCTCGGCACACCGGCGGCGGCCGACCGCCGTGTGCTCTACGAGAGCGCGCATTCCGACTGGCAGTACGCGCCGCATGTCACCCCTGACGGCCGCTGGCTGGTCATCACCGCCGGCGAAGGCGAGGTCGGCGACAAGGGCCGGGAAGATGTTTACCTGATCGATCTGCGGACGCCGAACCCGCACGCGGTACCGGTCGCGCGCGGCTTCGAAGCCGCCTTTGATTATGTCGGGGCGGACGCCGGGCGGCTGTATTTCCTGACGACGCTCGGCGCGCCCAACGGACGCGTGATCGCCATCGACCCGCAGAACCCCGCGCGCGACAACTGGCGCAGCGTGATCGCCGAAGGCGAGGATGCGATCGACCTCACCGAGCGGAGCGTGACCCTGGTCGGTCACCAGCTCATCGTGCGCAGCCTCCACAGCGCGCACAGCCGCGTCGTCACCTACGACCTCGACGGCCAGCCGCGCCGCGAGATCGAGCTGCCCGGCCCCGGCACCGCTGCGGGCTTCGACGGTCTCCCCGACGATCACGAGACGTTCTATTCGTTCGCCGATCTCATCACCCCGCCCACCATTTACCGCTACGACCTGGACACCGGACGCAGCACTCTGTGGCGCGCGCCGTGGGTGGCTTTCAAGCCGGCGCAGTTCGAGGAGCGGCAGGTGTTCTATCCGTCGAAAGACGGTACGCGTATCCCGATGCTGCTCGCCTACCGCAAGGGGCTGAAGCTCGACGGCAACAATCCGCTGCTGCTGTACGGGTACGGCGGCTTCGGAATTCCCAACCTGCCGACGTTCAACCCGGCGCGCATCGCCTGGCTGGAGATGGGCGGGGTGTTCGCCAACGCCAATATCCGCGGCGGCGGCGAGTTCGGCGAAAGCTGGCATCGCCAGGCGATCCGTACCGACAAGCAGGTGGTGTTCGATGACTTCATCGCGGCAGCCGAATGGCTGATCGCCCAGCACTACACCTCGAGTCCGAAGCTGGCGATCTATGGGCGGTCCAACGGCGGGCTACTGATCGGCGCATGCCTCACGCAGCGCCCCGATCTGTATGGCGCGGCAGTGCCGCAGGTCGGCGTGCTCGACATGCTGCGCTTCAACAGGTTCGGCCAGGGCGCGGGCTGGGAAGGCGACTACGGCTCGCCGGACGATCCGGCCGACTTCAAGGCGCTGTACGCTTACTCCCCGGTGCACAACGTCCACGCCGGCACACGCTACCCGGCGACGCTCGTCATCACCGGCGATCACGACACACGCGTCATGCCCATGCACTCCTTCAAATTCACCGCGGCACTGCAGGCGGCGCAGGCCGGGCCGGCTCCGATATTGCTCGAGGTCGAGCGCGATTCGGGCCACGGCGGAGCCGAGACGGTCACTCATGCCGTGGCGCTGAATGCCGACATCTACTCCTTTCTGGTGCGCAACCTGAACATGAAGGTGGAGTAGGCAACGCGCGGTCAGTCGCCGCCGATATGCGCCGCGCCCGGGTGCCCGAGGTGCAGGTGCTGCTTGAGAATGCGCGGGTCTGCGACTGACATCGAGGCTTGCTGGTCCTCGTTCTGATTCTGCGAAGCGGACGCCGCGCCAGGGGCCGGGATCGCCACGAACGTGTGGAACACGGTGCACCCCGAGGCCACGACGCAGGCCTCACCGGTGATGTCGCCGTGGTCGTTGATGTCGCCCGTTCCTACCATATAGAGGGCCGAGTTGGCAGGCACCAGCGTGTTTAGGTCATAAATCTTACTGTTCTGCCACAGGAACGCCCGCGAGGCGCCGCTCGCGGCAAACGAGGTGCCGATCACCTGACCGCGATCGTTGATGCCGGTCGCCTCGGCCATGACATCCCCGGAGAGCGCGTGCAGATTCACGATGCCGCCGCCCGCCGGCCACAGCGCCGCCTGGAAGTTGGCGGTCAACACACCGCCGACGACGTCCCCGGGCGTATCGGAGAATCCGGCGGCGGCGCCGGAGTTGTTGATGGCCATGGGCGTGTTCCAGCCCCCACCGCCGAGAGTCGGCAGCCGCACCGGGTAGCCGTTCTGCCACAGCAGCGCGTGCCGGGCGCTGAAGGCCCCGACGGCATCACCGCAGTCGCCGGAGATGCCGACCACCTGTCCGGAGTCGTTGATCGCGGTGGCGGCGGAGGTGGAATCGCCCGGCCACGGAGGCAGCACGCGCTTCTCGCCCGCTCCCGGCCCCCACTCGACCGCGAGGAACTGCAGCACCTGCTGCGGGTGGGTGCAGGTCGGGTCGTGAACCGCGGTTTCTGCCCAGCCGACGGCGACACCCGCATTGTTGACCCCGGTCGCGAAGCCGTTGTTGCCACCGAGCAGCGGTAGCTGCTGCATGCCGGTGGTCTGCTGCCAGATGAACGGCAGGCACGTAGTCCCGGTCACCGGGATGAAGTCGGCGCACGAGAACGCTTCCCCGTTCGGGTCGGGCGTGGCGCTCTCGGCGATGCCGACCACCACTCCGCGATTGTTCTTCACCGGCCATTCGACCGCGCTGTTGGTGCCGCCGAGCGTGCCCAGGTCGATCACGTTGCCGGGCAGGTAGAGCGCCGCGTGGAGGGAACCGCTTGCGGTGCTGATCGCGCCGCTGACCCAGCCGGCGTTGTTGATGCCGCTGCCGAAGGCGAAGCTGCCGCCGGCCGGGCCGGTGTCGAACACGATGTAGGCGGGCTGCGCCGGCTCGTCGTCTGCGGCATAGGCGGCTCCTGCAGCGAGCAGCGCAACACCGCATGCCAGTATGCTCATCCGCGAATGATTGATGCCCGCATTATGTTTCATAAGTCCTCCGCTGAATTCGGCTGAAATCCTGGGCGCGGGGGACTATAGGACGAGCGGTGGCGGGGACCTGGACGTTTTCGGACGTCGAAATGCGGCACACCGCGCGCGGCCCGGCGGTGTCAGCGGCGCGGATCGATCAGCGGCGCGCCTGCCGCGCGACGATCTCCCCGACGATGCCGCGGCGGAACGAGAGTACGCAGGCGACGAAGATGACGCCGATGATCGCCGTCACCCAGCCGCCGGCCACATCGGACAGATACTGCTGCAGCGTCACGACGATCGCGGCTCCGACCACCGGTCCGAAGAAAGTGCCGGTGCCTCCGAGCAGCGTCATGAGGATCACCTCGCCTGAGGTCGACTGCTGCACGTCGCTCAGGGTCGCGAAGCCGAGCACCAGTGCGTTCAGCGCCCCCGCCAGGCCCGCGAGCGCCGCCGACAGCACGAACGCGAGCAGCTTGTAGCGGTTGATGTCGTAGCCGAGCGAGGTCGCGCGCGGCTCGTTCTCACGGATCGCTTTCAGCACCTGCCCGAATGGCGAATGCACCACGCGCCGGATGAGCAGAAACGCCGCAACGAATGCCGCCAGCACCAGGAAGTACAGCACGCGGTCTGAGCGCAGTGAGACGAGGCCGAGGAGACTGCCGCGCGGCACGCCCTGCAGACCGTTCTCGCCGCCGGTGAACGGCGCTTCGAGGCACACGAAATACACCAGCTGACCGAGGGCGAGCGTGATCATCGCGAAGTAGATCCCGTGGCGGCGGATCGCGAGCCCACCGATCGCAAACCCCAGCGCGGCGGCCACGACCGTGCCTGCCAGGATCGCCGGTACCGAGCCCCAGCCGTGCGCGGTGATCAGCCACGAGGTCGCGTAAGCAGCGAAGCCGAAGAACGCCGCATGGCCGAAGGACAGCATGCGGCCGAAGCCGAGCAGCAGGTTGTAGGCGCAGGCGAACATGGCGAAGCACAGCAGCCTCATCATGAACACCGGGTAGATCCCGATCCACGGCACGCACAGCGCGAACAGCACGGCGAGCGTGTACAGGACGGCAGCAGGGCGCACTGTCCTCATTCCCGGCCGAAGAGTCCCGCGGGACGCACGATCAGGACTACCGCCATGATGATGAACACCACCACGTCGGACGCCTCCGGGTAGACGACCTTGGTCAGTCCCTCGATCAGCCCGAGCGCGAGCCCGCTGACGATCGAGCCGAGAATCGAGCCCATGCCACCGATCACGACCACGGCGAACACGACGATGACGAGCGAGCTGCCCATGTGCGAGTTCACCAGCACCACCGGCGCCGCCAGCACGCCGGCGAGCGCGGCGAGCGCCACGCCGCCGCCGTAGGTGGCCGCCACCAGCAGCGGTACGTTCACCCCAAACGCCTGCAGCAGCGGGGCGTTTTCGGTTGCCGCGCGCAGCGTCGCGCCGAGGCGCGTCCGCTCGATGACGAACCAGGTGCCGAAGCACACCACCACGGAAGCGGCGATTACCCAGGCGCGGTACAGCGGCAGGAACATGAAGCCGAGGTTGACGCCGCCGGCGAGCGAGTCCGGCACCGGATAGGATTCACCGGTCGCTCCGAACACCTGGTGAAGCGACCCCTCGACGACCAGCGCCAGCCCGAAGGTCAGCAGCAGCCCGTACAGGGGATCGAGCCCGGACAGGCGCCGCAGCAGCAGCCGCTCCACGGCGACGCCGAGCGCGCCGACCAGCAGTGGTGCGCACAGCAGCGCCACCCAGTAGTTGATGCCGAGCCACTGCAGACCGAGCAGCGCTGCGAATGCGCCGAGGGTGTAGAAGGCGCCGTGGGCAAAGTTGACCACCCCCATGAGACCGAAGATCACCGCCAGCCCGAGGCTCAGCATGGCGTAGAACGAGCCGTTCACCAGCCCGAGCATCAGCTGGCCGAGGATCACGGCGAGGGGGATGCCGAAGATTTCGGTCACGGGTGCGGGCTGCGCGCAGCCGCGGCGCGGCTATTTCTTCGGGGCGAGCGGACACAGGCCGGTGACCGGTCCGAACGCTTCCTCGCCGCTCATCGTGCGAACCAGCTTGTAGTAGTCCCACGGGTATTTCGATTCCTGCGGCGACTTCACCTGCATGACGTACATGGTGTGAATCATGGCGCCGTCCGCACGGATGTAGCCGCCGTGCGCGAACATGTCATTGATGCGGGTGTGCTTGAGCTCCGCCATCACTTTGTCGGAATCGGTCGTGCCTACGGCTTTGACGGCCTTCAGATAGGTGAGGGTGGCCGAATAGGCGCCGGCCTGGTCCATGGTCGGCTCCTTGTTCATCTTGGCGAAATACCGCTTGGCGAAGGCGCGCGTCTGCGGGTCCAGGTCCCAGTACCAGCCGGTGGTGAGGTAGAGCCCCTGCGCGGTCTTCAGTCCCAGGCTATGAATGTCTGTGAGGAAGGCGAGCAGCGCCGCGGGCTTCATGGTCCGCGTGATGCCGAACTCGTTGGCGGCCTTGAGCGAGTTGGGGAAGTCGGTGCCGGCGTTGGCAAGTCCGAGCACCTGCGCGCCGGAGGCCTGCGCCTGCAGGAGGAACGAGGAGAAATCAGCGGCGCCGAGTGGCACGCGCACCGAGCCGAGGTTCCTGCCGCCATGGGCCTCGACGACCTTGGAGGCTGCCGCCTGCAGCTGGGTGCCGAAGGCGTAGTCCGCCGTCAGGTAGAACCAGGTCTTGCCGCCGGCGTTGACGATGGCGGTGGCGGTGCCGTTGGCGAGCGCAGTCGTGTCGTAGACGTAATGGATCGAGTAGGCAGTGCAGTCCTCGTTGGTGAGGGAGGCCCCGCCCGGCCCGATATTGAACAGCGGCACCTTCTTCACCGCGGCGACTTTGGCCATGGCGATGTTGACGCCGGTGTTGGAGCCGCCGAGCAGCATGTTGAGACCGTCCTGGTCGGCCCATTCGCGGAACCTGGACGCGCCGATGTCGGGCTTGTTCTGATGGTCGGCAGTCAGCAGCCGGATTGGCCTGCCGAGCACCTTGCCGCCGAAGTCGTCGATCGCCATCTGGATCGCTGCGACCCCACCCGCGCCCATGACGTCGGCATAGACGCCGGACATGTCGTCGAGGTCGCCGATCACGACGTCTGCGGCCGCCGCCGCGCGCGGATGCGCCACGGCGAGCAATCCGAGCAGCGCGCCGCATGCCAACGTTGCGAATCTCATGTGTCTGCTCCCTTTAGACCCCGAGAAACTCGTGCAGCATCGCCATCTTGCCCGGGAGTTCCGCCGCGCGAAAGCCATCGACGATGCGGCCGTTCTCCATGACGTAGAAACGGTCGGCCAATGGTGCCGCGAAACGGAAGTTCTGTTCCACCATGACGATGGTGTACCCGCCGCGGCGCAGCTTCTGGATGGTGCGCGACAGCGCCTGCACGATCACTGGCGCGAGTCCTTCGGAGATCTCATCCAGCAGGAGCAGTTTCGCTCCGGTCCGCAGGATCCGCGCCAGCGCCAGCATCTGCTGCTCCCCCCCCGACAGGTGGGTGCCGCGACTGGCGCGCCGCTCCTTGAGGTTCGGGAACATGCCGTAGAGCTCCTCCAGCGACATCCCGCCGGCGGCGAGCGGCGGCGGCAGCAGCAGATTCTCCTCCGTCGAGAGGCTCGCATAGATGCCGCGCTCTTCCGGGCAGTACGCCACCCCGAGGCGTGCGATCCGATGGGGCGGGAGGCCGACGGCTTCGCTGCCGTGGATCAGCACGGAGCCGGAGCGGCGGCCGACGAGGCCGAGGACTGCCTTGAGCGTCGTGGTGCGCCCGGCGCCATTGCGGCCGAGCAGCGTCACCACCTCGCCGGGGTCTACATGACAATCCACCCCCTGCAGCACATGTGACTCGCCGTAATAGGCGTGCAGGCCGCGGACCTCGAGAGCGGCAGCGCTCATGCGTGCGGGCCCTCGAGCTCGGCGTCCGCCGAGCCCATGTAGGCCTCGATCACCCGCGAATCCCGCGACACTTCGGCGTAGCGGCCGCTGGCGATCACCTGGCCGCGCTGCAGCACCGTGATGGTATCGGCGATCCTGGAGACCACCTGCATGTTGTGCTCGACCATGAGCACGGTGCGATTTGCGGCCGCCTGCTTGATGAGGCTCGTGATTCGCTCGACGTCCTCGAGGCCCATGCCCTGGGTAGGCTCATCGAGGAGCATGAGCGTCGGCTCCATCGCGAGTGTCGTGGCGATCTCCAGCGCGCGCTTGCGCCCATAGGGCAGCTCGACCGCGGTGGAATGCGCGAAGGCTCCGAGACCCACCGCATCGAGGAGCCCGGCGACCCGAGCGTGCAGCACCGCGAGGCTCGATTCCGGCTTCCAGAAGTGGAACCCCGTACCAAGGGCGCGCTGCAGAGCGATGCGCACGTTCTCGAGCACCGTCAGGTGCGGGAACACCGCCGACAGCTGGAAGGAGCGCACCAGGCCGCGGCGCGCAACCTCGGCGGGCTTCTCGAGGGTAATGTCCGACCCGGCGTAGAGAATCTGGCCGTGGTCGGGGATCAGGAACTTGGTCAGCAGGTTGAAGAAGGTGGTCTTGCCGGCGCCGTTGGGGCCGATGAGGGCGTGGATCTCACCGCGCCGCACCTTCAGATCGACTCCCTTAACCGCAACGAAGCCCTTGAACTCCTTGGTCAGCGCGCGCGTCTCGAGCAGGCAGTCCACGCATGGGAGTGTATCGGGAGCGCGGCGGGATCAGAAGTCGTAGGCGAGTCCCGCGTAGCCGGCGCGCTCGAGCGCGGGCTCGAGCTGCCGCCGCCAGCCCACGCGGCTCGGATCTGCAGCGAATTGTGGCGCGCGGCAGTCCGTAGCCGTATCTTTGCCAGCCGAATGTCCGCGAGAAAGAGCCTTCCCAGGGAGCGCACCGGACTCGGCCCCCTCGAGACACGGGTGCTCGAGTACATGTGGGGCGAGCGGCGAGCGCTGACGGTCGCGCGCTTCTGTCCGGCCTTTCCGAAGCTCGCTTACACCACGCTGATGACCACGCTCGATCGGCTGCATCGCAAGGGGCTGCTGGTGCGCCGGCGCGAGGGCCGCGCCTTCACCTACGAGCCCCGCTGCTCGCGGGATGAGCTGCTGAGCGAGCGGATGTCGACCGACGTCAGCAACTACCTGAGCGCCGTCGATCAGAGCACGGCACTTCTTTCGACCTTCGTGCGCACCGTCGGCAGAACCAACGTGGCGCTGCTCGAGGAGCTCGATGA
>DATNKO010000077.1:0-18006 GCA_035603345.1 Steroidobacteraceae bacterium
TGTCCCCCGGCGTGTAATCCATGAGCCCTGCCACGTACGAGCGCGCCACCGCGGTGCCACGCGGCGAGCTCAGCGTCGAGAAATAACCGTTGGCCAGATAGGTCGGGAAATAATGCTGCAGATCCGCGCCCGAGGCGCTCAGCAGGAAGCTCGCGTCCGTCTCGGCGCTGGCGCCCGCGGCGGCGGCGAGCAGCATCAGCGCGCACCACGCCGCGCGCGGCAATCTCGTCCGGGGATGGGAATGGGTCATTTCGGGGGTCTCACTGCCAGGTATACCGTGCTCCAGAGCTGCGCAGCGTTGGATTCATCGGCGTCCGCTGCCGCTGCGCCGAACGGTACCACCTGATAGCGACCCGCGGCGAACGTCCACGACCAGAGCTCGAAGTTGTTCATGGAGCGCGTCGCTTCGATGGCCGACCAGAGTGCGTGCTGTGCGACGGCGAGGTGCGCGCGCACCGTGGGCGGCAGGTCATCGCGCTCGAGCTGCCGGGCGAGGCCCGCGGCAAACAGCGCCTGCTGCCACGACCACACGACGGTGCCGTGGTAGGCGTTGCGGGTGAAGAGCCCCTGCAGCGCCGGCGCGCAGAAGGCGGGGTTCGCCACCACCATCCCGGCCCCGGTCATCAGGCCGGCCGGGAACGGACGCATCAGCGCGCTCGCGGCCTGATCGGCCTGCTGCGGATCGAGCTGCGCGAACAGCAGCGCGAACCCCTCGTCCGAGTGCATCACCGGAATCGGCGTTCCGGAGGCATCGAGCGCGAGCGCATGAAAGTGCAGCTCGCCGCTGCCGAGAGCCGCGACCGCAGGCCCTGCCGGCATGGACTGGGCGGCGGCGTAGCGCGAGACGTCGTCGCTCGCCGCGCGATTCGACAGCGTGACATCGAAGAGCGGCGGCGCGCGCGTGCGCCAGACCTCGGCCAGCTGCGAGGCGCGGGAGAAGAGCGCGCGATCGGCGGCGCCCAGGTAGGGCGTCAGCAGCCCGCTGTCCAGGAGCTCGGATACAGCCTCGAGCGCCGCGGGGACCAGCACGGCGTCGACGTCGTAAGGGTAGCGGCCGCCGCCCAGCCCGGTCCCGCTGTCGCGCCATTCGCCGACCGTGAAGCCGGGCTTCAGACCGATGAGATGGGCCGCATCCGGCGCCGCGGCGAACGGCGCGGCGCTCGCGAGCACCAGCCGAAAATTGCTGATCAGTGCGGCGCCGCGCGTGCCCTCGGCCGCCCCGGGTCCGCCCGTGGCGGCAGCGAGGAAGGCGCGTGCCCCGGCCCTGCCGCGGGCATCGTGCAGGAGCCAGGCGCTCATCACCGGCGCGAGGAGATAATCGCTATCGATCATCTTGTAGTCATACACCGGCGCCGCGGAGCGCGAGCCGTCGCGCTTCAGGTGATCGAGCACCGCCTGCTCGCCGATGTCCTCCTCGTGTGCAACCTCGCCCTTCGCCGACAGGCGCGCCAGCACCGAGGAGAGCCCGTCCTCGAGCGCGGTTGCGCTGAGCGCGGGCATGAGCAGCCGCAGCGACATCAGGGTGTCCCGGCCGAAATAGGTGTCGAAGCGCCACGACCCCGCCAGGAGGTTCTCCCGATAGGCGAGAAAGGTGAGCGTGTCGCGGGCCGCGCGATCGGGGGCCGCCCAAGCACTCAAGAGCTCAGGTCCAAAGAGCGGGGTGAGCGGTGTCTCGCCCGTGACAGCGGTGATGCGCACGCCGATCCGACCGTCGGAGCCGGCTCGGATCTCGCCGCCTCGCAACTCCCCGTCGGTAACCTCCAGCGTGAGGCTGTACCCGGCTGCGCCGTCGAGGCGATCGCGCGACCAGTGGATCGAGCGTCCCTCGATGCTCGCCGTCGCAGCGACCGAGGGCGGCACGGGGCTGTGCATCTGGTAGTCGCGCAGCACACGAATGCTCGACAGCACCGCCTCCCGGACCCTCAGATCCGTGGCGTCGATACTCGCCTCCGCGGCGATCCCGTAGAGTGCGCGGCCCTGGCGGTCGCTTTCGTGGACCGCGCGCGGCGGGCTCGCGAGCTTCCAGGTGCCTCCTCCCGAGCGATGCTCGAACCACACACCCACTCCGCTGTCGCCCGCGGGAAATGCGACTAGAATGCGCGGGTCTGCGCCGGCACGCAGCAGCAGGTGCGCCGCGACCGGACCTTCCCTGAAGAGACGGTTGAGGTTGAGTCCTTCGCCGACCTGGAAGTCGAGCCGCGGGGTGGCCGTGGGTACGGCACGGGCGGCCATGAAAGATCCGAGCGCGATCGAGGCGATCAGCATGGCCATTGTCTTCACGGACGCGAAATATACCTGAGCGTCTGCTAATGCCGAAGCCACGAGCTCCATGAGCATCACGCGCCGCGAGTTCGCGCGCTGGTCGGCGACGGCCGCGGCCGTGTCAGCGCTGTCGCCGCGTCAGCTGCGAGCCGCGGTCCTTAGCGAGAGCTTCCCGGCCCCGCTGGCGGAATTTCCCTACGGCGATGTCCGCGTAGACAGCGCGCCGCACCGCGCGCAGCTCGAGGACAGCTGCGCCGTGCTCATGAATCTCAGCGAGGACAGTCTGCTCAAGCCCTACCGCCAGATGGCAGGTCAGCGCGCCCCGGGCGCTGACCTCGGCGGCTGGTACAACTATGACCCCGGCTACGACTGGCACAAGGATGACGCGGGATTTGCGCCCGGTGCGACCTTCGGCCAGTGGGTCTCGGCGCTCGCCCGCTACCATGCGATCACCGGCTCGCAGCCGGCGCGCGCCAAGGTGCTGCGTCTCAACCGGCTGTACGCGGCCACGATCGGCGGCGGCTTCTACGACAAGAACCGCTTCCCGGCCTACTGCTACGACAAGCTGGTGCTGGCGCTCATCGACTCGCAGCGGCTCGCGGGCGATGAGGCGGCCTTCCCCCTCCTCGAGCGCACCACGCGCGCGGCGCTCCCCTACCTTCCGCCCGCGGCCGTCGATCGCGAGCTCGCCTGGCGGCCCGGCAAGGACCAGTCGTATCGCTGGGATGAGTCGTACACCCTGCCCGAGAACCTTTTTCTCGCCTATCGGCGCGGTGCCGGGCGGCGCTATCGCGAGCTCGCGGTGCGCTTCCTCGACGAGGCGAGCTGGTTCGATCCCCTGTCGCGTGGCGAGAACGTGCTGGCCGGCAAGCATGCCTACAGCTACGTCAACTCGCTGTCCTCGGCGATGCAGGCCTACCTCACGCTCGGCAGCGGCAAGCATCTGCGCGCCGCCGAGAACGCCTTCACCATGCTGTTGGCGCAGAGCTTCCCGACCGGCGGCTGGGGGCCGGACGAGAAGCTCACGGGAGCGGACGGACCGGAGCTGGACGCGAGCCTCGCCGCGACCCACAACAGCTTCGAGACCCCGTGTGGCGCCTACGCGCACTTCAAGCTGACCCGCTATCTGCTGCGCGTGACGCGCGATGCGCGCTACGGGGACAGCATGGAGCGCGTGATGTACAACACGGTGCTGGGAGCGCGGCCGCTGCAGCCGGACGGACGCGCCTTCTATTACGCCGACTACAACTTTGCGGGCCGCAAGGTCTACTCCAACCATCGGTTCCCCTGCTGCTCGGGGACCTTGCCGCAGGTCGCGGCCGACTACGGCGTCAATTCCTACTTCCGGGATCCCAAAGGGCTGTACGTCAATCTCTACCTGCCCTCGAGCGTGCGCTGGAAGCAGTCGGGCGCGCGGGTCTCGTTGGTGCAAAGCGGCGACTATCCGTTCACCGATGCGGTCGCGATGCGCCTCGAGGTTTCACGGCCGGTCGACTTCACACTCTACTTACGCATCCCGCAGTGGGCCGAGCGCGCGCGCCTCGAGGTGAACGGCACGCCCGGGCCGGGCGCAGTCGAGCCGGGGACCTTTGCCGCCGTGAGTCGGCGCTGGGCCGACGGCGACCGCATCGATCTCGAGCTGCCGCGCGCGCTGCGCATCGAACCCCTCGATCGCACGTATGCCGACACGGTGGCCCTCATGGCGGGTCCCCTGGTGCTGTTCCCCATCCGGACGGGCGGCGATCCTCCGCGGCCGCAGCCCGCCGAGCTGCTCGCTACGCGGCAGGTCGCGCCGCGGCGCTGGCAGATGACCGTCGGCGACACCGCGGTAACCTTGCTGCCGTACGTCGAGATCGACCAGCAGCTCTACGCGACCGTCATGACGCTCGCGGCCTGAGCGCCGCTCCCGCTGCGGGTCAGCGGGCCGCGGTGGCTGGCGGCGCCGAGTCGGCGACCAGCACGTCCGCCTTCAGGCGCGTGCCCCCGACCACCGCCGTGTACGCCGGGCAGGCGGCGCTGAAGTCGACCTGGCGGGTCGCAAACAGAGGCAGCACTTCCCGATCGAGCTGCGCGATGAGCTCGCAGTCGAGCGATGCCTTGTAGGGATCGCGGTCAGCCAGGTCGACTGTCTTCCACTGTGCCGCCACGGTCTGCGCGGCCGTTGCGCTCGCCGGCTGCAGCACGTGCATGATGATGCGGACACCGGGAGTAGTCTCGGGCGCGTTGACGCTCAGGCAGCCGAAGCGCATCACCTTGAGGTCGTCACGCGCGCCGAGCTGCAGCAGGATGCGTCGCATCCTCTCCTGCAATCCGTCACAGGAATACCTGGTGGTGAATCCCCGGTATACGAAGTTGAGCTCCTTCGGCACCCAGACGGCAGACTGCGGACCAGCCCACACCGGAGCGCAAGCCAGCAGGGCCGCAGCGAACGCGAGCGCTGCGCCGGAGCTTCGGAATCTCATGGGTACCTCCGCCGCGGCCTCCGCCGCGGGCTAACCGTTACACTGAGACGATACTCCGTTGGCCGAAGTCAGTCATGAACAGGCGCCTCGCCGCAACGCTGCTCGGATCGACGGCCTTGATTGCCCTCGGCGCGACCCGGGCAGCCGGTGTACGCGGCGCGTGCCCGGCGTCGGTCACGCTCCAAGACGCCGATACGGCGATCTGCGTCCAGGCAGGCGCGCACGCTCCGCGCCTCACGAGCTTGAGCCTGCGCGGAATCTCGGTCTGGACGAACCGCGTCGAGGAGGTCCCGCCCGATCGGGTCGAGATCCGCGGCGCACCGCGGCCGCTCGTGTGGACTCTCGATCGTGCGGCGAGTCGCAGCACACGCAACGAAGTCGCGCTCGTGTACACGAGCGACTCGCCGCGCCTGCGCCTGACGTGGCGCTGGCGTGCACGCGGGCAAGCCGGCCCACTCGAGCACACCGTGCTGATCGAGAACTCGAGCGGCGAGACCGTGTGGCTGCCGCTCCTGCCGAGCTTGCGCTTCGATTGGGCGATCGATCCGCGCGCGGCGCTCGAGCGCTTCTGGGTCGAGAAAGGTGCCGATACCCCCTCCGCGCAGGGTACTCACCTCGATGCCTTGCGCGAGAATGATGCCTGGCAAGGCACGTCCAGCACCTACGCGCGACCGATCGCAGCACAGCCGCGCGAGATGATCCCCTACGTCCTGGTCGATGAGCCGGACGGCACTCGCCGGGGCTGGTACGTCGGCATCGAGTTCAGCGGCCGCACGCGCATTACGCTCGAGCGCCGCGGCGCCTCCGTCCACGGCGAGGCGGGTCTCAATCCCCTCCCCGGCCCCTATCGCACGCGCCTCGCGCCCGGAGAAACCTTCGCGACGCCGACGATATTCCTGGGCGCCTTCACCGGCGGACCGGATGGCGCGGGCAACACGCTGCGGCGCTGGGTACGCGTGGTGCTGAACGACCCGCGCACGGTGCGGGATCGTTCCTATCCGCTCCTCGTCAGCAACAGCTGGGGCAGCGGGATGGCAGTGGACGAGGCCCTCGCGCGCCGCATGATTGTGGACGCCGCGCAGCTCGGCCTCGAGATGTTCCACCTCGACGCCGGCTGGTTCCGCGCGGTCGGCGACTGGCGCGCGGATCCCGCGAAGTTTCCGCACGGCATCGCGAGCGTCGCGGACTTCGCCCATGGGCACGGACTGAGGTTTGGGCTCTGGGTCGACTGGGCGCAGGCCGGCGACTCCAGCCAGCCGGGCGCGCTCAACGCCTACGATCCGGCGGTGCGCGACTGGCTGATCGCAGATCCGCCTGCGGGCTGGAGGTTCAGCGAGCCCTTCAAGGGCATCACCATCGACCTCGGCGAACCGGCTGCGGCCGCGTGGGCACAGGTGCAGCTCGAGCGCATCGTCGGGCAGTACCACCTCGACATGCTCGAGCACGACGGCTACCTCGTCGCACAGGGCAGCACGCGCACCGACCACCCGGCCGCGCCGCCCGACCCCGCGACGCTGCGGGTTTACCCTGATTCCGGTTACCTCTGGGTCGATGGCTCCAACTCGACCGACGTCAGCGATCACGCCACGCGGGCCTACTACCGCATCTACGAAGGACTGCGGGCGCGCCATCCGCGCCTCCTGCTCGAGGTATGCGACGACGGCGGCCGCATGGTGGATTTCGGCAGCGCGGGCCACGGGGACTATTTCTCCGCCACCGACACCTACGATCCGCTCTCCAACCGCCGGGCATTCTACGACGCGAGCTACGTGCTGCCGCCCGCCATGCTCGAGAGCTACGTGGCGCAGTGGCCGGCACCGAAGCTCGAGAACTTCCGCTACCTGCTCAGGAGCGGCATGCTCGGCTGGTTCTCGCTGATGCTGGACAGCCGCCAGTGGAGTCCGGCCGAGCGGACGGTCGCGCGCGCCGAGTTCGCCCTCTATAAGTCGGAGCTCCGCCCGCTGATCCGCTCAGCGGATCTCTACCATGTGTCGGCGCGGCCCGACGGCGTCCACTGGGACGGGATCGAGTATTACTCCAAGCGCGAGGGGCGCGGGGTGCTCTACGCGTTTCGCGGCTCGGACCCGGGGGAGACGAGTCACCGCTTCCACCTGGCCGGACTCGCCGTGGACGGACGCTACCGCCTGCGCTTCGAGGACGAGGGTGCGCGCACCCTGCGCACGGAGAGCGGCGAGGCCCTGATGCAAGAGGGAGTCGAGGCGCACCTCGCGACCCCCCTCTCCGCGGAAATCGTTTCGTTCAAGCGTTTGCACCCGCGCGACATTGAGCGCCCGAGCGGTGCGCCACGCGAGGCCCCGTAGCTCTGCGCAGCTCCGGAGAACCGGGTTTCCGGCCAAAAGATGCACTCTGAAGCCTGGAATCTCTCACCGAAAGCACCGCGGCCGGCCGTTGCTCTTTCGCAACAACGCTTGCTTCTCCCTTATCGCAAGCATTAGAGTTTCTGAATATCACAGGTCCAATCATCGTCACGCTTCAAGGCAATTCTGGAGGGGAGTCCATGAGAGTAAGAAGGAATAGCGCGCTCCACAGGAGTGCGTCGTCGGCCAGCGCAAACGTTTCACCGGTGATCGAACGGCCGGCGCGGCGCTTTGGCGCCACGAGTGTAGCGACTGCAGTTGCCGGAATTCTCTACGCGTCCGTTGCCGGTCTGGCCTACGCGGACCAGGACCAGGCCCCAGCAGCAGCCGCTGCCCCGGCTGCGGCCACCAGTGATTCACTGCAGGAGGTTGTGGTCACAGCCTCGGCTCAGGGCGTCAAGAAGCTGGACGCCAGCTACAACATCGTCTCGGTGAACCGGGAGGATATCGCGATGGCGGATCCTTCGAGTGTCGCCGCAATCTACAAACTCTCGCCCGGCGTCTGGCCGGAAGACTCCGGCGGACAAACAGGCGTCAATATCGACATAGCGGGCTTCCCCAACGGCGGCGGCGATTCTCCCTATGTTACGACCATGCTGCAGAACTCGCCCCTCTACGGCTCCCCCTACCTGTCCTTCATGGACAACAGCTCGCTCATACGCATGGACGACACGGTTGAGCGCGTTGAGATTGTCCAAGGCGGAACCAGCGCAATCTTCGGCCCGGGCCAGCCCGGCGCAACGACAAACTTCCTCCTCAGGACCGGCTCCGAGAAGGAGACCGGATCGCTCGGCTTCACCTACGGCTCCGAGGGAAGTGAGCGCGTGGATGTGTTCGAGAGCGGCAAGCTGGCTAGCGGATGGTACGGGAGCATCGGTGGCTACTACGTGGACTCCGATGGTGTCCGCGATCCGCAATATCCGGACACAATCGGCGGGCAGCTGACGGCGACGCTGAAGCATGATCTGGACAACGGGTCGGTCATGTTCTGGGCCAGAACCCTGCACGAGCATGATCAGTGGGTCGCCGACTTTCCTTACGTCGTGCAGAACGGCGACGTTTCGGTCTACCCCGGCTTCAATCAGCTCGACAACACCTACAACAGCAAGCAGCTGCAGAATTTCCTGATACCGAATCCAAAGGGCGGCTTTGAAGAGGACGATATCGGCAATGGGCGTGGCGCCGACCTGAACTATATCGGCTCGAATCTTGACGAGAAATTCGCCAACGGCTGGTCAATCAGCAACAGCTTCCTCTTTGACGGCGGGTCCGTGCCCACGCACGCGCTCGTCAACAACGGCAATCCCGCGACGCTGTCGTCCTACATCTCGACTCTGAGTACGCTCGCCCCTGCCGGATTAACCCCGGGCGAAGTCCAGGCCACCTTTGCCAACGGTCAGGCAGTGAGTCCCAATCAAAGCATCGTCACGCAGCAAGTCTGGTACGTGCAGAAGAAGATCACCAACGTCACCGATGAGTTCCGCGTGAACAAGGACTTCGGTAACGGCGATACGTTGACCTTCGGCGTGTATACCGCCCACTACACGATGAACGATAACTGGTCGATCAGCTCCAACGTGCTGATCACCAATCAGCCAAACGCGAGCCCGATCATCCTGTCGGCCACCTCAGGTGGGCATATCTACCAGGTGAGCAGTCCGCAGGGCATCGTCAATTCCAACGGCGGCTACTACATTCTGCAGAACGGCGACGCCACCAATGTTGCCGCCTACATTTCCGACCAATGGAAGGTCGATCGTTGGATATTCGATATCTCGGGTCGCCTCGAGCATATCAACCTGAGTCAGGAAACCAGCAACACGACCAACGTGCAGATGGGCACCGCCTACGATCTGTGGGACAACGCCGTCACCTTGCCCAACGGTACCTACTCGCACGGCCATGAAAACAACACGATGCCGACCGGCTCGGTGGGCGCAAATTACGAGTTCACCGACCACATGAGCGCCTACGCGCGCATCAACAACGGCGTGTCTCTCGAGAACTTCGACGATGTCCGTTGCAACGTCAACAACGGCTCGAACGGTTGCCCGAATCACACGCCCATCGCAACCATGCAGAACTACGAGCTCGGTTTCAAGGTCCAGAATCAGTGGACCTTGGCCGACCTATCGGTTTACCGAAAGGACTTCTCGGGATTGGCGTATACGCCCACGAATATCGATAGCGTGCCGATCGGCCCGGCTTCCACCTACGGATCGACGGCCACGGGATTTCGATTCGACGGCAGCGTGAACCCTCTCGCGAGCAGTGACAACCAGCCCCTGAGCAACTTCAAGATCACGGTTAACGGCATCTACGAGAAGGCTCACTACACGGACTTCCAAGGCTGCTTCATTTACACCAATATCAACAATGTGGTGACCTGCGGCAGCATCAACGACGAGCAGCTGGCGCGTCTGCCGAAGTTTCAGGTACGTGCGACGCCGAGCGACACGCAGCTCATGAGCTGGGGCACGGTGACCGAGCAGCTGACTTACGAGTACATCGGTCAACGCTATCAGGACGACGCGAACCTGACGCCGTTGTGGCCCTATTGGGACCTGGCTGCGGGCATCGATGTCAGGGTCGGGGACCAGTGGGAGTTCCGGGTGCTCGGCTCGAACCTCACCAACAACATCGGTTTGACCGAGGGTAACGCCCGATTCGGCGGCAACACCGTGGTCAACGAAGTGGGTTTCGGCCGTTCGATCGAAGGCCGCGAAGTCAACGGTACGGTCAAGTACTTCTGGTAGCGCGACGAGAAACCCCTCCCCTCACGGCAACGTGAGGGGAGATTTTTTTGCGCGCTCTGACGATCGCGGTGATTTCAGGATCTGCCGCTGCCCGTGTCCGGCACGGCATCGAAGGCAACCGTCAGGCGCGGCTGATCGCTGTGAAAAGGCAGCGTGCCGTGCCAGAAATACGACGGGAAAAGCACCAGCAGACCGACCTCGGGGCGAACCGACAGCTCCGCGGGGAGTGAGGGCGTCGTCAGCATGCCGGGCGCGCCGAAGCTCAAGACCCCTTCGGCCGTGCGTCCCGAGCTCATGCCATCGGGCAGCTGGATGTAGCACGCCGAGGAGATCCATCCCCGCGGATGCACGTGGCTCGTATGGTAGCCGTCGCGGTGCAGACGTACCGACCAGCCGCCGTTGAACCGTGTCGGCCCCCGATTGCGCCGCCGCAGGGCGTCTTCCCCCATGCCGATGAGATCACGGTAGCGCGCGATCGGCTCAGCAAAGGCGCGAAACAGCGCCTGAATGACCGGATCCTCACTGCGCGCAAGGTCCTGAGTGGTCTCGGTACCCTGACGCAACGACTGGTAGAGAAGCCGATGCCCGTGTGGGTTGTGCAGTGCGCCCAGGTGCGACGTGAGCTCGGTCAGGAAGCTGGTGAGATCGGGCCACCCCGGAGGCGTTTCGATGAGCGTCGACAGAACCATCTGGTCGTAGTCGCAGAACGTCTCGTAGCGGGGGTCGTTCAACAGCCGCAGCGCCGTGGTCTGCATGGCAATGAGATATTGATCGTCCGGCGTGGCCGTAAGGAGCGTGGCGCACTCGGCCAGCGCCTTGGCACCGTCCCCCACGCCCAGATAGGCCGCACACAGGAGTTTGCGGGCGGTGTGGTCGTTGGGCAGCGCTCGTAGGGCGCGTTGTGCGAGTGTCAGCGCAGTGGCAGGCTCAAATTCCAGCGCCGCAAGTCCCGCACGAATGAGCGAACTGGGGTGCGACTGGGGTCGTGCGGCCCATTCGGCCAGGCACGCCCACGCGCCCCGCGCATCGCCCGCTGCCTGCAGCAAGGCTGCCTTGGTGCCCCGCAGTGCGTCGTCATGCGGGAACCTCTCGAGCGCCCGATCCAGAGCGCGTGTGGCCTCCCCGACATGACCGGTGCGCATCCAGATGAGTTGCGCCAGCCGGTCGTGGGCTTCGGCGCGGCGCGGATCCAATCTGACGCATTCGCTCAAAGCGCGCTCGGCTTCGTCGAATCGCTCCAGGCTGAGGAGGCTGCGAGCATGCGTGTAGTGCAATGCCGCCGTCGGTTGGGCACGGTTGAGTGTCTGACGCACGACGCGCTCGGCTTCCTGCGGCTGTTGGGCCGCATTCAAGGCGACCGCGAGCGTATGGGTTGCGACCGGATTGTCGGGAGCGTGTGCCACCAGACGACGATAGTTCGCCACCGCCTCGCTCTGGCGACCCAGAGCGGCATATGCCGCGACGTGCAGCGCCGACAAGTCGGCGTCGGCCGTGCCGCTATTGCACCAGGGTGTCGCGACCTCGAGCGCCAGGGCCGGCTGGCCGGTGTCGAGGTAATGGCGAGCCAACAGGTACGCTGAGCGCGGATAAGGCGGCGCGCCCTGGATTGCACGCCGTAACAGGGGTACGGCCTCGGCGCTGCGACCCGAGAGGAGCATTAGCTCCGCCAGGGTGGTCAGCGTAGGAGCCGATCGGGGGTCGATCTCGAGGGCGCGCCGTAGCAGTGACTCCGCTTGTGCGCTGTCGCCAAGCGCCTGCTTGGTGCCGGCCAGCAGCCGCAGCCCTTCCGGGTAGTCGGGATTTGCGGCTACCAGCGCTTCCAGTTGTTCGTGCGCTGCGCCGTACTGGCCGGATTGCAGCAGGCCGCTGATGCGGCGCATGGACTCAGCGAGCGTTACCGCCATGGAGATCGACACCCACGCCTGCGCGGATTGATCGGCCCGCCGGGCTACGGCAGCTCGCGGATGCGGATTCCGCGCACCTCGAGCGAGCCGGGGTGATCGCCCTGCAGCCCGATGAGCCCGCTCACCGCCAGCCCGTAGTGCGGGTACTTCGCGAACTTGCTCGCGGCCACGCGCTGCTTCCAGTCCGCGCTGCCGAACTCGTACTCGACGACCTTGACGCCGTTCAGCCAGTGCTCGACGTGATTGCCCCGCACCACGATGCGGCTCTTGTTCCAGTGGTCGTAGGGCTTCTCCACCCCGGGCGGCACGCCGTAGAGCGCATAGTCGGATCCCGCGGCGGTGAGCGGGTTCTTGCCGTCCTCCGCGTTGGCGTCATCGAGCAGCTGATATTCGGGAGCGCTCCAGTAGATATGGTCGTACTCGCGCGTACCCCGGTAGAAGATGCCGCTGTTGCCCTCCTTGCCGATCTTCCACTCGAGCTCGAGCTCGAAATCCCCGTAGTTCCTCGTCGTGACCAGGTCGTCGACCGGTCCGTCCTTGGAGAGGACGCCGTGGACGATGTGCCAGCCCGCCGGCAATCCCGGCTCCTTCCAGCCGCGCCAGGCCGGAGCGCTGTCGGCCCCGAGAAGCGAGTGCCAGCCCGAGGGTGTGCTCGCCGGATCGGCGGTCGCGAGTGGTGCGGCCGGGAACGCCGCAAACGCCGTAGAAAGGATCAGTAGTGCAGCGTCAGTAAAGGTTTTGCTCATGGATTCTCCCGTCACGGCAGGTTGAGCTTGCTCAGGAGCTCGGCAGGCGGTCCGTCAAAGTTCGCCCTGGGTACATTGCCAATGTACTTGAGGTCCTTGCGGCCCACGGGGGTCGTGTAGAACCCGCCGGCCGTCAGGTCGCGATACAGCGCAAAGAAGCGCGCGGCGTCGCGCCGTCCCGCTGCCGCGCGCGCCGAGTCGCAGATCTCGTCGCAGATCGCCTTGTGTCCGGCGGCGTCGAGAGCTGCAAAGTCCTTGTGGAAGCGCCGCTGGGCTTGCGCATCCAGCCAGGCGAACCCCCGCAGCACGATCGGCCGGTCGCGCTGGTTGTCAGGGTAAGGGGCGCTCACCCACTCATCGATGAAGTCGACCACACCGACCGCGGAGGCGCTCGGCGATTGGTCGTCGGCGGGGATGATGAGGTCGGCGAGGACTCCCGCGAGCCGGCGCTGCGCGGCCGTCAAGGTGAGCGGCCAAAAGTCGCCCGGCCGGTAGACCTTCAGCAGGTTGGGATCGGTCCCATAGCCTTGGCTCCCGGATGCGCCCCGCCACGCCGTCACCGGGCCAGCCTGACTGGTGCGGGGCCCGAGGAGGCTGGAGGCCGCACCCGCGGCCAGAACCCACTGGATCGTCGTGCGTCGGTCCATCCTCAAAGCTCCTTACGCCGCATGCGCTCGAGAATGTGGTCCGACGCGCGCCACGCAAGCGCCATGATCGTGAGCGTCGGGTTCTTGTCTGCGTTGGAAGCGAACACCGCGCCGTCCGTCAGATAGAGGTTCGGCACGTCCCAGGTCTGGGACCAGGCGTTGGTTACGGACGAGCGCGCGTCGGCTCCCATGATACCGCCGCCCACTTCGTGAATGATGGAGCCGCCGGGGGCGATCGCCTTGGCGCCGTCGCGCTCGACCGCGGGATGCGTGCGACCCCCCATGGCTTCGATGATGTCGCCGAAGGTCCGCTGCATATGCGCCGCCTGGCGCCGCTCGTGCTCGGACCACCGCCAGTGGAAGCGCAGCACCGGGATCCCCCACTCGTCCTTGACGCTGGGATCGATCTCGCAATAGGAGCTCTCGTTGGGAATCATCTCGCCGCGCCCGTCGAAGCCGACGAATGAGCCGTAGTAGCGCCGCGCGTCCTCCTTGAACTTCCGCCCGTAGCTGCCGCCCGTCAGCCACTCGATTCCCTGCATCGTTGCGAACCCGGGCATGCGTCTGCCACCGCCGAACTCGATGTGATAGCCACGCGCGAAGCCCAGCTTGCCGGCAAGCTGCTCGCGATAGAGCCACCAGGGAACGTAGAGCTGATGGCCGTCGGCCGCATCCTCGTTGAGCGGCGGCAGACTCTCGAGCAGCGGCACCTGTCCGGTTACGGTGCTGCCCACCGTGTCCATGAGATAGCGCCCGACCTTGCCGCTCGAGTTGGCGAGGCCGTGCGGAAACTGCGCGCTCTTCGAGTTGAGAAGAATGCGCACCGTCTCGCAGGCGCTCGCCGCCAGAATCACCACTCGCGCGGCGGCTTGCTGGTGCGTGCCGGTCTTCCTGTCGATGAAGCTCACGCCGCTCGCGCGACCGTCACGCCCAAGCGTCACCTCGTAAACCATCGCATCGGTCGCGATGTCGAGGTTGCCGGTGGCGAGCGCCGGCGGCAGATGCACCGTCGTCGACTGATAGTTGGCGCGGATCGCGCAGCCGCGTCCGCACGGCGTCGCCCACAGGCACGGCGAGCGGGCGCGCATCGCCTCGGCGAGGATTTTCTGTGCTTTTGTATTGCCGGGATGCAGCAGCGCCGGCACGCGCTTGAAATCCTGGGCCCGGGTGAGGACCGCCCGGTGGCCCGGAATCACCGGAATGCCGAGGTGCCTGGCGCGCTGCCTCACGAGGTAGTCGCTCACCAGCGGCGCGGGCGGGGGCAACAGACACCCGGGCGAGGAATTGGGGGTGTTCTCGAGCCCCTCGTTGCTGCCGTAGACCCCGACCAGCAGCTCCACCTTGTCGTAGTACGGCGCGACGTCCTCATAGCCGATGGGCCAGTCGAAACCGAGACCGTCGCGGCTGCGGGGCTTGAAGTCGTAGGGACCGTTGCGCAGCGAGATCCGGCCCCAGTGGTTGGTGCGTCCGCCGAGCATCCGCGCTCGCCACCACTCGAAGCGGCCGGCTTGCTCCTCGGTCGCGCGCACATAGGGCTCGCCCGGCACCGTCCAGCCGCCGTCCGCGGTCGCGTCGTAGAAGCCGAAGGGCTTCTGCGGGGTGCTGACGCCCGCGAGCGGCGCCATGTCCGGCGTCTGGAACATGGGCGTCTCGGTCTCGGGCGCGTAGTGCCGTCCGGCTTCGAGCATCAGCACCCGGGCGCCGTCCATGCACAGCGTATACGCCGACTGTCCGCCACCGGCACCCGATCCAACCACGATGACGTCGTAGGCGCGTTGCTGGGATTTCGGGGTCACGAATGGCACACGGGCCTCCGGCTGGTCATGATCGATACGCTTCGCGGCCAAATCCCTGAGCGGGGATTCCCTGGTCGGGGAGCACCTCGTGCTGGAGCGCGAACATCGCCGCCGCGGCCTCATCGATCGCGCGCGTGAAGGCGAGCGAGCCCGCGAGTATCGGCTTGAGCCGCGCGCGGTCCTGGATGCGCGCTGGTGGGTACTCATGCTCGACGACGAGGTAGGTCTTCTCCGGATCGATGGCGAGCAGCTCGCGCGCCGCCAGCTGATGGTCCAGCCAGTCGACCGAGCGGTTCTGCAGGTACGCCAGCGGATCGTGGCGCGCGGTGCCGGGCAGCTCGTGCTCGGCGATCACGCTCTGCTTCTTCCAGGCGTTGCGCAGCTCGGCCGGGGCGGTGGCCGGCCGATCGCCGTGCCAGTCCCCGCGCTGCATCGTCTGGCCGCCGTAGCCCCACGCCGCGATGCCGCGCGAGTCGATGACCTGGCCTTTGACGTGAAAGCCGCCGATCAGAAAGTTGTAGCCGCTGTCCTTGAGGTACTGGAACACGGAGCGCGAATCCTGCCCCATGAGGATCGCGTGCGAGGGGTCATAGTGAATGCGGAA
Source organism: Steroidobacteraceae bacterium (assembly GCA_035603345.1). Classification (GTDB taxonomy): domain Bacteria; phylum Pseudomonadota; class Gammaproteobacteria; order Steroidobacterales; family Steroidobacteraceae; genus 13-2-20CM-66-19. The sequence goes on from DATNKO010000077.1 coordinate 15,556, forward strand.
CTGATCTGCGACCCCATGCCGTTCGCAGATGCGGTGCAGCGCGATCCAGGGCCCGGGCGCGTAGGCGATGTTGTTGTGCCAGGTGTCGGTGATGCTCCAGCCGGGCATCGGACACTGCTCGACCCGGAAAGTCAGCCCGCGCGCCTTCGCCTCCCTGAGCAGCGGCACGAACAGCTGCTCGAACATGAGGAGATTCGCGTCCATCCCGAGGCTGAGATTGCGCCCCACGAAGCCCGTGACCGCATCGGCTCCGAGGAGCGCCGCGGCGTCGAAGACGCGCAGCATCAGCGCGTGTTTCCTGCGCCGTGCGCCCTCGTCCGCGACCAGCATGTTGTCGAAGTAGCCGAGATCAGAGAGTCCGACCCGGGTCGCTTCCATGGCGCGGCGCACGCGCGCTGCGCGCTGCGCATCGAAGGGCTTGCGCAGGTCGAGGGTGTTGGCCACGGGATCCAGCATCGCCGCCGCCGGCACGTCGGCCTCCGTCGGGTGCAGAGCGGCGGAGAGCTCGATGTTCGGGCAGCCGAGCTCGCGGGCGAATTCCAACCACTCCTCGATCGCAAGGTCCGGATCCGCGTCGCGACGTTCCCGGGGAGTCAGCTCCTGGAGCGCGGCGGTCAGGATGCTGAGCCGCATGGGCCGCAGCTTGAACTCGCGCGGCGACTTAGCGGGCGTAGACATACGCCACCCTCTCGTTGCGGAACACTGCCGCGAACAGCACGAACACTACGGCGGCGAACGCCGCCGGGTAGAGCCAGATCGACTTCCAGTCGTGCAGCCCCGCGACCAGGTAACGGTCGTCGATGACGCCGGCGGCCCAGAAGCCGATCAGCATGCCTACACCGTAGGTCGCGAGGGTGATGAGGCCCTGAGCTGCGGCCTTGTACTGCGCGCCCGCCTTGGAGTCGGTATAGATCTGCCCGGACACGAAGAAGAAGTCGTAGCACACCCCGTGCAGCGCAATGCCGATGATGAGCAGCAGCACGAGCCCGTGCGCGTTGCCGGCGGCGAACAGCACATAGCGCACCGCCCAGGCCAGCATGCCGAGCAGCAGAGTCGTTTTCATGCCGAAGGTCCGCAGGAACACCGGGATCAGCAGCATGAACAGCACTTCCGACATCTGGCCGATGGTCTGCTTGCCGGTCGCGTTGGCGACCTGGATCTCGGTCAGGAATTGATTCGCGTTCTGGTAATAGAACGCCAGCGGAATGCAGATGAGGATCGAGGCCAGGAAGAACACCACGAAGTTCTTCTGCCTGAGCAGCACCAGGGCATCGAGCCCGAGCAGATCCGCGAGCCGCACCCGCCCCCCGGAACTCGGGCGCGGCGGGGTGCGCGGCAGGGTGAAGCTGTACAGACCGAGCGCGAAAGACGCGATCGAGCACATGAGGAAGGTGTCCCGCAGCAGTCCCTGCGAGATCCCGGCGTGCGAATCCCAGGCGAACACATAGCTGATCACGAGTCCCGCGACGATCCAGCCGATCGTGCCCCAGACGCGCACCGCGGAGAACTGCCGCGCGGGCTCGTCCATCTGCCGGAATGAGATGGCGTTGACCAGCGCCAGCGTCGGCATATAGAGGATCATGTAGCCGAGCAGCGACGGGTAAAAGGGTGTGAAGCTGCGCGCGCTGTAGAGCGCATACATGAGGGCTCCGCCGGCGATGTGCAGCACGCCCAGCATCCGCTCGGCGTTGAAATACCGGTCCGCGATCAGGCCCACGATGAACGGGGCGATGATCGCGCCCCAGGATTGCGTCGAGTAAGCAAGCGCGCTCTGCGCGCCGCTCGCGTGCAGATTGGCCGCCAGGTAGCTCCCCATGGTGACGAACCAGCCGCCCCAGATGAAGAACTCCAGGAACATCATCGCGCACAGACGCAGTCGGGTCGGTGTCGTCACGCGCGCCGAAGCGTACCATGGGCCGATAGCCACCTGGACCCGCAGACGGTTCCTCGCACGGACCGGACGATGGGGCGCCGGCGCGCTCATGGCGCAGGGCCTGCCGGCCTTGGCGCGGGCGACCCCGCTCGGCGGGCCCGTGGGACTGCAGCTCTACGCGGTCAAGGACTCCCTGGCGGCGGATCCCGCTGCGACGCTGCGGCGGGTCAGGGAGATCGGTTTCGGCGAGGTGGAGACCGCGGGTCGTTTCCCGATGATCCACGTGAAGGACTTTCTGCCGACACCACGCGCGGGCGGTGCAGCGGGCGAAGCATCGGAGCATCGCGGCGCCGAGCTCGGGCACGGCGTGATCGACTACCGGCCGATCTTCGCGGCGGCGGAGAAGGCGGGTCTCAAGCACTATTTCGCCGAGCAGGAGGGACCGTTCACGCGCATGAGCGAGCTCGAAGCCGCGCGCCAGGCGTACCGCTACCTGCGCCGGCTCCCGTGAGTTACGGCGGCGGGAGCAGGCTCAGCCAGACCGAGCCGGCGCGCGAGCTGGCGACCGACTGTGCAAC
>DATNKO010000072.1:0-98925 GCA_035603345.1 Steroidobacteraceae bacterium
GAGCCGCATCAGGATCTCCCCGCGGCCGCGGTGCCTGCGATCGGCGCCGCCGGGACCACCCGCACGCGCGTGTCTTCGGTGATCGAGTCGGGCGGATTGAGGATCAAGCGATCGGTGGGCTCGAGCCCCGAGAGCACCTCGATCTGGGTGCCGAAATCGCGTCCCTGCGTGATGTGGCGCAGGCGCACGCGGCCTTGGCTGTCGAGGACGGCGACCAGCAGGCCCTGGGCACGAAACAGCACGGTGTTGACCGGCACACGGAGCGTGGTGGTGTTGGCCGGAAACGTGAAGTGCACATCGGCGTACGAGCCGGGGAACAGCTCGCCGCGCGAGTTGTCGATCTGCAGCTCTACCTGCAGCGTGCGGGAGCTGGCATCGAGCGCCCGGGCGGTGGAGGCGACCTCGGCCGTGAAGTGCTTGCCCGGGTGATCCGTGAACACCAGGTCCGCCGTCATTCCCGGCTGCACGCCTGCGGCATACGCCTGCGGCACCGAGGTGTAGATGCGCAGCCGATGCGTGTCGGCGACGCGAAACAGAGAGCTGCCGGGGGTCTCGCCGGCGTTGATGAGCGCGCCGATATCGGTGGTGCGCTGGGTGACGACGCCGTCGAAGGGCGCCAGCACGCGCTTGAAGGACTCCAGATCCTCGAGGCGCGCGACGTTGGCGGCTGCCGACTGCTGGGCGGCGGCCTTGGCGGCCGCGTCTCCGGCGCGCTCGTCAGCGTCCTGCTGCGAGACCGACTGGGTGGCGAGCAGCCCCTTCCAGCGATCGTTGGTGGTGCGCGCCAGCTGGTAGTTCGCCTCCGCGGTCGCGAGGTCGGCCTTCGCCTGGCGCAGCTCCTGGTCCACCTCCGGGCTGTCGATCTCGGCGAGCAGCTGACCTTTTTTCACGGAAGTGCCGATATCGGTATACCAGACCCGCAGGTAGCCGTTGGTGCGGGCGTAGATGGGCGCCTCATAGAACGCCTGCACCGCCCCTGGCAGCACCAGCGTGTCGGAGGCAGGCCCGCGCGTCGGGTTCACGGTCGCCACATTGACGATGGCGGCGTCGATCGCCTGGTGCTCGAGGGCGTTGCGGGCCACGAGGCGGCTGACGATGCCCCACGCGGCGAGCACCACGGCGACACACACGCCGATCACAACGTAGCGTCGCAGCTGCGCCTCGGTCAGCGCCGGGGTGGGGGACGGGTTATTCATGAGCAGGGGCTCCGCGTGCCGCAGGCGTGCGCAGGTGACCGTGGATGATCGCAAATACGGTGGGCACGAAGAACAGCGTCGCGATGGTGGCGAACACCAGTCCGCCGATCACCGCGCGTCCGAGCGGGGCATTCTGCTCGCCGCCTTCGCCGAGCCCGAGCGCCATCGGCAGCATGCCGATGATCATGGCGAGGGCGGTCATCAGCACCGGGCGGAAGCGGGTCGTGCCGGCCTGCTGCGCCGAGTGGCGCGCGTCGTCGCCGGCGTCCATGCGCTGGCGGGCGAAGCTCACGACCAGCACGCTGTTGGCGGTCGCGACTCCCATGCACATGATGGCGCCGGTGAGCGCCGGCACGCTCACCGAGGTGTGCGTGAGGAACAGCATCCAGACGATTCCGGCCAGCGCCGCCGGCAGCGCCGTGATGATGATGAAGGGATCGAGCCACGACTGGAAGTTGACTACGATCAGGAGATAGACGAGCACGACGGCGCCGGCCAGCCCGAGCAGCAGGCCGTTGAAGGAATGGGTCATGGTCGTCGCCTGGCCGCGCAGCGTGACCTGCGAGCCGCGCGGCAGCTCATGGCGGGTGGCGGCCACCAGCTCGTTGATCTGCGCAGCGACGAAGCCGAGGTCGGTACCGTCGACCGAGCCGTAGATGTCGACGACCGGCGTCGCATCGTAATGGCTGACCACCGCCGGCACCACGCTGCGGTGGAAGCTGGCGACGTTCGCGAGCAGTTGTGCATTGCTGTTGGTGCCGCCGCTCGCCGGGGTGATCGGGGTGGTGCCGAGGTCGGGGAGCGAAGCGAGCGCGAACTGCGGAGTCTGGGCCGCGACGTTGTACTCGGTGCCACTCTTCGGGTCGATCCAGAACGACGGCGTGGTCTGGAAACTCCCCGAGAGCGAAACCAGGAGATTCCCGGCCACGTCCTGCTCGGACAGCCCGAGCAGCGCCGCCTTGCTGCGATCGACCACCACGTTGATCTGCGGGTAGTCGAAGGCCTGCTGGATGCGCAGGTCGACCGCGCCGGGAATGGCGCGCATGCGCGCCAGCAACGCGTCGGCGTAGTCGCGATTGGCATCGACGTTGAAGCCGGAGATCTGCACGTCGAGCGGTGCCGGCAGCCCGAAGTTGAGGATCTGGCTCACCATGTCCGCCGGCAGGAAGGCGAAGTCCACCCCGGGGTACGCGCGCGGCAGCCGCGCGCGCAGCGTACGCACGTAGTCGTCGGTCGGCGGGTGCCCGGGTTTGAGCGACACCAGGATGTCCGCGTCCCCGGGTCCGACCGGGGCGGAGGTCGAGTACGACAGGTTGATGCCGCTGTAAGGCACGCCGATGTTGTCGACCAGGCTGGCGATCTGCGCCGCCGGGATCACCTGGCGGATGGCGGCCTCCACCTGGTCGCAAAGCGCCGCGGTTTCGTCGATGCGGATGCCGGTCGGAGCGCGCAGATGGAGCTTGATCTCGCCCGCGTCCACGCTCGGAAAGAAGTCCTGCCCCAATCCAGGCATGAAGCGACCGAGTGGGAATGCCAGCACTGCCGTCACCGCCATGGCAGCGAGGAACGGCAGCGCGAAGCGCGGGCCGGCGCCGAGCGCGCGCTCGAGGAGGCTGCGGTACTGCTCGCGCACGACGGTGAAGCCCCGTTCGAAGCGCTGTTGCAGGCGCACCAGCGGGTTGCGCGACTCGCCCGCGGCGTGCGGCTGGTGGCGCTGCAGCCAGTACATCGCCAGCGTCGGCACCAGGGTGCGCGACAGCAGGTAGGACGCCAGCATCGCGAATACCACCGCTTCGGCGAGCGGGATGAACAGGTAGCGCGCGATCCCCACCAGCATGAACATCGGCACGAACACGATGCAGATAGCGAGCGTCGAGACCAGCGCCGGCAGCGCGATCTCATGCGCGCCGTTGAGGATCGCTTCCTCGACGTCCTCGCCACGCTCGAGGTGCCAGTTGATGTTCTCGATGGTGACGGTGGCGTCGTCCACCAGGATGCCGACCGCGAGCGCGAGTCCCCCGAGCGTCATGATGTTGATGGTCTCGCCGAGGGCCGCCAGGCAGGCGATCGAGGCCAGGATCGACAGTGGAATCGACAGCGCAATCATCAGCGTGCTGCGCCAGCTGCCCAGGAACAGCAGGATCATGAGGGCGGTCAGCGCCGCGGCAATCACCGCCTCGCGCACCACGCCACTGATCGCCGCGCGCACGAACAGTGACTGGTCGCCGACCAGGTCGATATGGAAGCCAGCAGGAAGCGCCGCGAAGATCCGCGGCAGCCGCGCCTTGATCTCGCTGATGATGTCGAGCGTGGAGGCACTGCCGGTCTTCAGCACGCTCATCAGCACGCCGCGGTGGCCGTCGCGGCGCACGATGTTAGTCTGTGGCGGGTAGCCGTCGCGCACGTGCGCCACGTCGCGCACATAGATCACGCTGCCGTTGCGGGTCGTGACCGGCAGGTTGTTCAGCTCTTCGATGGTCTGCGGGCTGGCGTTGGTCGCGACGAAATACTCGCGGTCGCCGATCTTCTCGGTGCCGGCCGGCAGCACCAGGTTCTGGAGGGCAATGGCGTTGGTGACGTCGTTGCCGGAGAGCCCCTGGGCGCGCAGCGCATCCGGGTCGAGATCGACCTGCACCTGCCGCTGATTACCGCCGTAGGGGTAGGGCATCGAGGCGCCCGGCACGGTGGCGAGCGCGGTACGGATGATGTTGTTGCCGAGGTCGAAGAGCTCCGCTTCCGAGAGAGACGGGCTCGAGAGTGCCAGCTGCAGCACCGGCACCGAAGAGGCGTTGTAGGCGAGGACGTAGGGCGGGGTGGTGCCAGGGGGCGCCTGGCGCAGCTGCGTCTGCGAGACCGCGGTGATCTGCGCGTACGACATCTCCTCGTTGACGTTCGGCTGGAAGAAGTATTTCGAGACCGCTTCCCCGGCGAGCGACTGCGACTCGGTGTGCTCGACGTCGTTGACCGTGGTCTGCGCGGTGCGCTCGGCGGAGAGAATGAGGCGCGTCGCCATCTCGTCGGGCGAAAGCCCCGTGTAGCGCCAGATGACGGCGACCACCGGGATATTGATGTTCGGGAAGATGTCGGTCGGGGTGCGCGCGATCGCGAACACCCCGAGCAGCATGATCAGGATCGCGAGGACAATAAAAGTGTACGGGCGCCGCAGCGCCAGTTTGACGATCCACATGCGCGCCGCAGACTAGCGCACCGCGGCGGCGGAACAAACCCTCCCCTCCCTTGAGGGGTGGGGCCGGCGGCGGCGCCGCACCCGCAGCCCCCGCGGGGCGGCGCCGCACCCCTTTTACAATCCTTTGCAGCCCGTCCCGGTGAACCCTGCCATGCTAACGGCCGGTCTAAGCCCTTGATCGAGCATGCCACCGGAAACCTCGGATCTGCCGTCCAGCGGTCTGCGCACCCTGCTGCACGCCCGCCGGCCGCTGATCTGGGCGTGCGGCGCGCTGCTGATTCTTCTGGCCGCGGCGCTGTGGTGGTGGCTCGGCCGGGCCCCGCCGCTGCACTACGTGACGGCGCGCGTGACCCGCGGCGACATCCAGCGCACCGTCACCATGACGGGTACGCTCAACCCGATCGTCACGGCCCAGGTCGAATCCTACGTCTCGGGCAACATCAAGACCTGGACCTGCGACTACAACACGATCGTCAAGATCGGGCAGATCTGCGCCACCCTCGACCCGCTGCCGTTTCAGGTGATCGTGGATCAGGACACCGCGTCGCTCCATTCCGCGCAGGCGCAGCTCGCCAAGGATCGCGTGGCAGCCGCCAACCAGGAGGTCATCTACGCCTATGACCAGAAGCTGATCGGGGAGGGCATCGTCTCGCAGTTGCAGATCAACACCGACAAGGCGACCCTCGATCAGGATCGTGCCCAGGTCAAGCTCGATATGGCGAACGTCGAGCAGCAGAAGGCGCTGTTGCACGGCGCCGAGGTGAATCTGGCGTACACCAAGATTCCATCGCCCGTGAACGGCATGGTGATCACGCGCTACATCGATGTCGGCCAGACGGTGGTCTCGAGCCTGACCGCCTCGCCGCTGTTTCTGATCGGCAAGGACATGCACGTCATGGAAGTGGACACCAATGTCAGCGAGGCCGACGTCGGCGGAGTAAAGCCGGGGGCGAGGTCGTTCTTCACCGTCCAGGCCTACCAGAACCGTACCTTCTGGGGCAACGTCCGCCAGGTACGCGAAGGTCCGATCACGGTGCAGAACGTGGTCACCTACGACATCGTGGTCGACGTAAAGAATGACGACCTGGCGTTGTTCCCCGGCATGACCGCCGACGCCCACATCATCACCGCCGAGCGCAAGGATGTTCTGCGGGTACCGCTGCCCGCCATCCGCTTCAATCCCGAAGGCATCCGGCGCGAGCGCTCCGCCAGAGGCGCAGGCGCCGGCCGGGAATCCGGCGAGCCCCGGTCCTCGGGCCAGGCGGCGCCCGGATCCGAGGACGCGCAACCGCCGGTATTCGAGCACTCCCGGGGCGACGCCGAGCCCGGCGCAGCGCCGCCCGGGGGCGCTCGCGCGGCGCGCTTTGGCGGCCATGCGGGAGCCGCGGGGGAAGCACCCCGGGGGCGCATCTGGGTGATGCGCAACGGCAAGCTCGTCCCGGTACGCGTGCGCACCGGTCTCGATGACGGCATCCTGATCGAGGTCTCCGGGACGGACCTGCATGAGGGCGATGTGGTGGTCGTCAATGCCGTTCGCCCGAACGAGCCGCGACCGGAGGAGGAGCGAGCGGGTAACGGCCCGGGCGGCAATGGAATCCGCGGAGGCCTGCGCTTTTGAGCTCGGTCGAGCCCACGACTGCCGCGCCGGCGGCCGGCCCGCCCGGCGAACCCATTATCCAGGTGCGCGACGTCACCAAGATCTATCAGCTCGGAGACACCGAGGTGCGCGCGCTGCGCGGGGTGAGCCTCACCATCCGCCGCGGTGAGTTCGTCGCCATCATGGGCGCCTCGGGCTCCGGCAAGTCGACCCTGATGAACATCCTCGGCTGCCTCGACAAGCCGACCAGCGGCGCGTACGTGCTCGAGGGGCTCGACGTCGCGCAGCTGGACGAGCCGGCGCTGGCGCGCATTCGCGGTCGACGCATCGGCTTCGTATTTCAGACCTTCAACCTGCTGCCACGGACGAGCGCGCTCGAGAACGTCGAGCTGCCGCTGTTCTACGCCGCGCAGCTCGCCGGCAACACCGAGCGCTCGCGCGACATGCTGCGCATGCTCGGACTGGCCGAGCGCGAACGCAATCAGCCGAATCAGCTCTCCGGCGGACAGCAGCAGCGCGTCGCCATCGCCCGCGCCCTGGTCAACGATCCGGCGATCGTCCTGGCCGACGAGCCCACCGGCAACCTCGACTCGCAGACCGCTCTCGACATCATGACGACCATCCGGGCGCTCAATCGTCAGCGCGGCGTCACCATCGTCCTGGTGACGCACGAGCGCGACCTGGCCGAGCTCGCCGATCGGATCGTGACGGTTCGCGACGGACGCATCATCTCCGACACTCCCTCGACACGCGCGCATGCCGATCTCACCACCCGGGCCCTTCCTGCGGTGCGGCCGTATCACGAGCAGCGTTTCGCCGGACGACTCGACGCCTGGCTGCACGAGGCCGGGTCGCTCGGCTGGATGGCGATCTTCGCGGCGCTGCGCGCGATCGGCCGCAACAAGCTGCGCTCCGCGCTCACCATGCTCGGGGTGTTCATCGGGGTGGCCGCGCTCATCGCCATGGTCGCGGTGGGCGAGGGCGCACGCGCCGCGGTGGAAGCGCAGGTGCAGAGCCTCGGGACAGATCTGCTGGTGGTGCTGCCCGGCACCACGCGCATCAACGGCGTGCGCGCCGGCCATGGCAGTGCCGCGACACTGCGGGTGCGCGATGTCGGCGCGATCCTCGAGGAGGATGGCGCTGTCTCCGATGCGAGCTACGTCAATCGCCAGACCACCCAGGTGGTGAGCGGCAACCAGAACTGGAGCACGAGCGTCCAGGGCGTCTCGCCGAGCTACCTGGCCATCCGCCGCTGGCCGGTCATTGCCGGCCGCACGCTCACCCTCGAGGACGATCATGACGGGGCGGCCGTGTGCCTGCTCGGGCAGACGGTGCTCACCCAGCTGTTCGGCGAGTTCGCCGACCCGATCGGGGCCACCGTCCTGGTAAAGAACGTGCCGATGGAAGTCGTGGGCGTGCTGGCCGCAAAGGGCCACTCCGCCGTGGGCCAGGACCAGGATGACGTGCTGTTCATCCCGTTCACCACCTCGCAGGAGCGAATCCTCGGGGTCGCCACGCCGAGCTCGACCCAGACACTCGCGAACAACGTGTTCGCAACGATCGGCCCACCGCCCAATCCCTTCGGCGTGACGCCCAAGCTCGAGGGGTTCGTCAACACCATCTACGTGCAGGCGCGCAGCCCAGCGCTCGTGAAGACCGCACTCGCTCAGGTCACCAGGACCCTCGAGACGGAGCACCGCATCCTGCCCGGCAAGGACGACGATTTCGTGGTGCGCGACCTGACCGAGATCGCCGAGGTGGCAGAGGCGAGCTCGCAGGCGATGGAGCTGCTGCTGGCGGCGATCGCCTCGATCTCGCTGGTGGTCGGCGGCATCGGCATCATGAACATCCTGCTCGTTTCGGTCACCGAGCGCACGCGTGAGATCGGCATTCGCATGGCGACCGGCGCGCGGCGGCTGCACGTCCTGACCCAGTTCCTCATCGAGGCGATGCTGCTCGCCCTCATGGGCGGCACCGCGGGCATCGCCGCCGGAGTGATCGCCTCGCAGCTCATCTCGCACTTCGCGGGCTGGCCGATCCTGCTGCGGGTCAACGTGATCGTGCTGGCGTTCGTGTTCTCGGGGGCCGTCGGGGTGTTCTTCGGCTTCTATCCGGCGCGGCAGGCCTCGCGGCTGAACCCGATCGATGCGCTGCGCTATGAGTAAGCCGCCGATGCGTCTCAACCGTGAGTGCGCGCTCACCGTCACGCTGGCCGCCACGATGCTGGCCGGCTGCGCGGTCGGCCCCAACTTCAAGACACCGCCCGCGCCCGCCAGGCAGGGCTATCTGCATCCGGCTCCAGCGCCGGGAAACACTGACGCCCAGGACCTGCAGCACGTCAACACCGGGGCGGAGATCGCCGGGCAGTGGTGGGAGCTGTTCCACGCGCCGCCGCTCGAGCAGGTCGTGCGGGCGGCCATCGCAGGCAGCCCGACACTGGAGGCGGCCAACGCCACGCTGGCGCAGGCGCGCGAACAGGTGGTGATTGCGCGGGCGGCGCTGCTGCCGGATGTGAGTGGCAGCGCCGGTGCGCAGCACTCGCGCGTCACCGGGCAGGCGCCCGGCCTCGGAGGGCCCGGCAGCCCGGGCGGCAGCTCCACACTCTACACCATGGGACTTTCGGCGAGCTACAGCCTCGATCTCTTCGGAGGCGTACGCCGCAACATCGAGCAGCAGTCGGCGCTGGCCGAGTACCAGCGCTACCAGCTCGCCGCCGCCTACCTCACGCTCACCGGTGATGTGGTGAACGAGGCGCTCGCGATCGCCTCGACACACCTGCAGATCGCGACGACCGAGGACCTGATCGAGAGCGACCGCAAGAACCTGGCTCTCACGCAGCGGGAGTTCGAAGTGGGTACCGCCACGCGCGCCGATGTGCTCACGGCCGACAGTCAGCTGGCCGCGGATCTGACCCAGTTGCCGACGCTGCACAAGCAGCTCGAGCAGGCTTACGATGCGCTCACGGTACTCGTCGGACGAGAGCCGGCCGACTGGAAGTCCCACGAGTTCGATCTCAGCGAGCTGACCCTGCCGCGCGAGGTGCCGCTCACTCTGCCGGCGCGGTTGGTGCGCCAGCGGCCAGATGTGCTCGCCGCCGAATCTCAGCTGCACGCCAGCAGCGCGGCGATCGGCGTCGCCATAGCGCAGGAGTTTCCGGCGCTCAACCTTTCAGCGGCAGTTACCCGACAGGCCCTGCAGGCGGGCGGCCTGTTCCACCAGTTCGACACGCTGCTGGACGCCGGGGGTGCGCTCGCGTTGCCGATCTTCGACGGCGGCGCCCAGACCGCGCAGGTGCGCGCCGCACGTGACGCCTACCGGGCGCAGGTCGCCACCTACCGGTCGGTGGTGCTGGAAGCGCTCGGACAGGTCGCAGATGACCTCTGGGCGCTCGAATACGACGCGCAGCTCCTCACCGTCGATCGGCACTCCGTGGAGGTCGCCTCCGAGGCGCTGAAGCTCCAGCAGAAGAGCTACGCCGTCGGCACCACCAACGTGCTGAATCTGATCGCGGCCGAGCGCACCTACGCACAGGCGCGGCTGAGCTATGCGACCGCGCAGGTCCAGCAGTTCGAGGATACGGCCGGACTCCTGGTCGCGCTCGGCGGCGGCTGGTGGAAGGACCCGACCGCTCAGGCCTGGTAGTCGGCGGCGACGGTCGCATCGGCCGCGGGACGCCGCGCGCCGAGTGCGTTGATGACCGCCGTCAGGACAATGACGACGACGAGGTTGAGGATCACCGTATAGAGCGCGCTGTAGCCCGGCAAGGTCCAGCCGGCGATCTCGACCGGATAGGTCGGCTTGAGCCCCGAGACGAACGCCATCCAGGTGCCGGCGAAAGTGCCCACGGCCCAGCCGATGAGCAGCGCCCAGTCGTTGAACCAGCGGGTGTAGGCGCCGAGCATCACCGCGGGCAGCGTCTGGATGATCCAGATGCCGCCGAGCAGTTGCAGGTCGATGGCGTACTGTGTCGGCACGCGCAGGATGAAGACCAGCGCGCCGAGCTTGACGATCAGCGACACCCACTTGGCGAGCTGCGCCTCCTGCCTGTCGGTCGGATTGCGGCTGATGAACTCGCGGTGGATGTTGCGCGTGTAGAGGTTCGCAGCGGCGATCGACATGATCGCCGCGGGCACCAGCGCGCCGATGCCGACGGCCGCGAAGGAGATGCCGACGAACCACGACGGGAAACTGTGCAGGAACAGCGCCGGCACTGCATAGTTGTTGCCGAACGCCTTGAATCCGGCCGCGAACTCCGGCAGCTCCTTGACGCCGGCCGCGAGCGCGAAGAAACCCACTAGGGCCAGCAGTCCCAGCATCAGGGAGTAGCCGGGCAGGAGCGCCGCGTTGCGGCGCACGGCCTTGCCGCTGCTGGCGCTCAGGATTCCCGTCATCGAGTGCGGGTAGAGCAGCAGCGCCAGCGCCGAGCCGAGCGCGAGCGTCGCATAGGCGCCGTAGGCGCCGGTGGTGTGCGGGCCGGGAGCTGCCAGCAGCAGCTTCTTGACCGGCACGGCCGCGAAGATGTGGCCGTAGCCGCCGAACTGGATCGGCACCGCGATCACCACCACCAACGCGGTGATGTAGATCAGGATGTCCTTGACTATCGCGATCGAAGCCGGGGCGCGCAACCCGCTCGAGTAAGTGAAGGCTGCGAGGATGACGAAGGCGACGATGAGCGGCACGTCCGCCGCCCACCCGGTGCCCGAGAGGCCGAGCGCCCCGAGGATCACCTGCAGCCCGACGAGTTGCAGCGCGATGTACGGCATGGTGGCGACGATACCGGTGACGGCGACGGCGAGCGCCAGCCAGCGATTGCCGAAACGGCCGCGCACGAAGTCGCCGGCGGTGATGTAGCCGTGCTTGTGACACACGTGCCAGAGCCGGGGAAAGACCAGGAACAGCAGCGGGTAGACGATGATGGTGTAGGGCACCGCGAAGAAGGCGACGGCACCTGCGCCGAAGGCGAGCGCCGGGACGGCAACGAAGGTGTAGGCGGTGTACAGGTCGCCGCCGACCAGGAACCAGGTGATGAGCGTGCCGAAGCGCCGGCCGCCGAGCCCCCACTCGTGCAACTGGTCGAGATCGCCTCGGCGCCAGCGGGCGGCGGCGAACCCGAGCCAGGTGATGAAGGCGAACAACAGCACGAAGATGGTGAGTGCCGTCCAGTTGACGCCCATGGGGACCCCCTTGCTTGCGAGCCGCGGCAGGCTGTCAGGTCATCTGGTGGTGGCCCGGTACACCACCGCGGTGAACACCGCGGCGATCACCACCCACGCCAGCTGGTACCAGTAGAAGAACGGCATGCCGATGAACCGCGGCTCGACCTTGTTGTAGAAGGGCGGCCACAGGACGGCAACGTACTGCACGATGAACAGCAGGTACCACCAGCTCCAGCCCCGACGGGGTTGTGCAGCGTTCATGCAAAGCCTCCTGCGCCGGCCTGCGGCAAAGCGTGAGCTCTCAAAGTTTACGCCCGGCGGCCGCTGCCGTGTCCAGCGCCGGCGGGCGGGCCAGGCTCATGGCCCGGGAATCCAGGCCATGAGCCCTCGAGGCCCGAAGCGGCTTCAGAACTTGAAGCGCAGGCCGACGGTGGTGGCGATGTTGTCGCGGTTGTAGTAGCCGTTGGCGAGGCCGTTGGTCACGCCCGACCACATGCTGCCGGCGTAGGCGTCGAAACGCTTGCTCATCCGGTAGTCGACCAGGATCGAGGCGGCGCCCTCATTGCCGGAACAGCCGGCGTTGGCGGTGGTGGAGCAGCCGGTGTTCTTGCCGGTGGCGTAGCTGTTCTGGTTGTAGCCGTAGTAGGCGACTACCAGATCCACTTCCGGCACGATCGTGTACTTCAACCCCGCCCAGTACACCTGCAGCGTCTTCTCGTTGTCGTAGGCGGTGTTGTTGACGAAGGCCAGCACATAACCGCCGATGGTCACCGAGCCCGCCGCCAGCGGGTTGTTCGGGTTGTTGAAGTCGATGTGCTCGTAGCCGCCATAGAGCTTCACCGGCCCGAAGGCGTAATCGGCCATCACCGAAAAGGTGGTGTTGTCCGAAATCGTCGCCGAGAGTGAGTTGCTCACCGAGTAGCACTGCGAGGGCGTTGCCGGCACCGTCAGCGCCGGGTTGCACAGCCCCGCGAGCTCCCCGACCTGGTCGGCGCTCAAGGCGGAGATCGAGATCGCATCGTACTTCTTGAAGTAGTACGCATCGATCGAGCCGTCCCCGGCGGAGGCCCCGATCTGCAGCTGATACCCGGTGTTGGTGGTGCCGGTCGAGCTGCCGAACTGGTACAGCGCCCCGAGGTGCAGCCAGCTGTATTGCGCGGAGTACTTCACCGACTGATCGAGCCGGCGGTCTTCCGTATCACCGCCCCCGGCGCCGGTGCCGGAGAAGCCGATGATGGAAAACGCCTGCGCCGCCCCCATCGGGTCGTACTTGCTGATCCCGTCGGCCAGCAGCGTCACGTTGCGCCCGAAGGTGAAGCTGCCATAGGTCGGGGAGGAGAACCCGATGTTGGCGGCCCCTGCGAACAGCTGCCCGGCGACACTGGTATCGACCCCCGAGACCTGGCTGGTGAGCGCCTTGCCGTTGTTGAGCGCCACGGACTTCAGGCCGTCGGACAGATCCCCCGACTGCGGGTTGAAGAAGGTCTCGAACTTGAACACCGCCGCCCAGTCTCCGAACAGCGGCTCATTCCCCGACAGCCCGATGCGCGACTGCGAGAGGTTGCTGGGGGTCATCCCGATGGGGGAGTCGTAGTCGTTCTTCTGCACCAGCGAGTTCGATCCCGGCGGGAAGTAATCGCTGAACGGGGCACTGTGCGTGTCGTACTGAAGCCCCAGGTCCACGATCCCGTAGAGCGTAATGCCGTGCCAGGTGAGGCTGCTGTCGTCGGAGGCCGTCTGCGCCTGGGCCAGACCCGCCCCTCCCAACATGGCAACCAACACACCGGCACCGCAAAGAGGCGCAAGGCCGCGACGGCGGCCGCTTGCGGTCACATTGCAGGCGTTGGCGTTACTCACTTCTGATCCTCCGTACTTGTCGTTATTACGCTACGAGCTGAACCGCTCTGTGCAACCGGTTAAGTATTTCATATTCTGTGAAGGGTGTCAGGAAGCGCCTTTGTAAGGATGGGTAAGCCGCGACGCGTTGGGCCGCGATCGGGCGCGCATGGTGACAAAGGGGAGGCGCTGATGTGGCGCCACGGCAACAATACCGTGGCGGTGCTTCGGGAGGAGGGGTAAGCCCCGCAGGGGCGGTCGAGGTGAGCGCTAGGCGGGGAGCTGCGCCCGCCAGACGAGCAGCCAGTCTCCGTTGTCCGTGCGCAGAACGAGAACGTCGCGGCCCGAGCTGGACCGGTGCGCTTCGCCTGCGCTCCACTCCATTTGCCAGCGGTATGTAATCACCACGACCGGCCCGGAGCGGTGGCTCTTCAGGTCGGTCGCGTTGTACTCATGCACCTGAACTCGCTGCATGAAGGTGCGGATGCCATCGACAACCGCCGTGCGCCCGACCAGCGGGCTGGCGAAGTCGCGTGCCAGGAATTCAACATCCTCCGCAAGGCTGTCCAGCACCCGTGCCCAGTCTCTGCCGAGCCAGGCGGCGTCATAGCGGTGCACCCATTCGGCCGCGACCAGATCGTCGAACGGGGCCATACCAGCGCCGGCATTCAGGGCGCGCCCGCCGCGCCCGCCGCGAGTCTCGGGGATCGGGGGAGGATCCAGGCCTGAGACACCGAGGGGCTGCAACGAGCGCGGCCTCAATGCCGGCGCATCGTAGTCACTTGCCGGCGGCCGTGTGCGTGAGCTCACCCTCACACCGTACTCCGTCGAGATTAAAGGTCTCTGAAGCGAGCATGAAGAATCCACAAGGATCGTGGAGGTGGGGCGCGCATTATGTAGAGCGGCTCACCGCCCTTGGCCGGCGCGGTTGTGCGCATCGCCCCTCCGATGCCGTCAGCTGCCGACGCGCTTGATTCCCGACAGTTTGCTGTGAGTGCGCACCGCTTCCTCATCGCTCAGCGGTTCTTCGGCTGCGGCCGCTTCCTTGATGAGCTCGAGGAATTTCGGCGCGCTCAGCGCCGGGCTGAAGTAGAAACCCTGGTACTGGTCGCAGCCGAGCTCGCTCAGCAGCGCCAGCTGCTCCGGGGTCTCGACTCCCTCGGCGATCACTTTGAGATGCAAGCTGTGCGCCAGCGAGATGATGGCGCGGACGATGGAGGCATCCTCGGGGCGACGGGTCATTTCCTCGACGAAGCAGCGGTCGATCTTCAGCTTGTCGATCGGAAAGCGCCGCAGGTAGCTCATGCTCGAGTAGCCGGTGCCGAAGTCATCGACCGACACCAACACCCCCATGCAGCTGATCGCCTCGAGAATCAGGATCGATTCCTCCGCGTCGCTCATCACCGCGCTCTCGGTCAGCTCCACCTCGAGCAGCTGCGGGTCGAGGGCTACCGATTCGATCGCGCGGCGGATCTGCTCGACCAGGTTGACGAGCCGGAACTGCGAGGGCGCGAGGTTGACGGCCACGCGCAGCGGGCGCAGGCCGGCGTCCTTCCAGGCCTTGGCCTGGCGGCAGGCCTCGAACAGCACCCATTCGCCGATGGCATCGAGCAGCCCGCATTCCTCGGCGATCGGGATGAACTCGCTCGGCGGCAGCAGCCCGCGCTGCGGGTGGCGCCAGCGGATCAGCGCCTCGGCACTGTTGATGCGACCGGTCGCGGTGTCGACCTTCGGCTGGTAGTGCAGCTCGAACTGACCGGTGCGCAGCGCTTCGTGCAGCGCGCTCTCGAGCTTGACGCGCTCCTGGGTCACGGTGTTCATGCCGGTCGCATAGCACTGCACGTTATTGCGGCCGCGTTCCTTGGCGGTGTACATGGCGGCGTCGGCGCGTGCCAACAGCGTGTCCACCGTGGCCCCGTCCTTGGGGTAGAAGGCGATACCAATGCTCGGTGAGACGTGCACGTCGATGCCGAGCAGCCGGATCGCCGGCTCCATCACCTGGATGGCGCGCTTGGCGACCGCGACCGCCTCGGTCCGCATCACCGGCGCGTTCAGCAGGATCACGAACTCATCGCCTCCCAGGCGCGCGGTGGTATCGATAGTACGTACGGCGTTCTTCAGCCGCTGCGCAACCTCGCGCAGCAGATCGTCGCCGGCGCGGTGCCCCATGGAGTCGTTGATGAGCTTGAATCGGTCGAGGTCGATGACCAGGACCGCAAACTCCTGCGATTGCCGGTCCGCCTGGGCGATCGTCTGGGTCACGCGGTCCTCGAGCAGCATGCGGTTGGGCAGGCCGGTGAGGGCGTCATGGGAGGCGAGATGGCGCAGCTGGCGGTTGGCCGCTTCCAGTCCCTTGGTACGGTCGTTCACGACCAGCTCGAGGCTCTCGACGTGGCGCTTGAGGGCGCGGGCGTTCTGCCACTTGCGGCTGAGTGCGGCTGCGCCCTGGAGGATCTCGATCGGCTCGAAGGGTTTCTTGACGACCAGCAGCTTGTCGGAGTGCCCGAGACGGGTGAGGAGCTCGAGCCAGTCGTAGTCGGAGTATGCCGAGCAGACCACCACCTGCACCTCCGGGTCCACTTGCCAGAGATGCTCGATGGTTTCGAGACCGTCCCATCCGGGAGGCATGCGCATGTCGACGAAGGCGACGGAATAGGGGCGCCCTTCGGCGAGCGCCTGGCGCGCGCGCTCGACCCCGTCGCGACCTTGCATGGCGGAATCCATGTGAAACGTCGGACGATCGATTGCCGGTTGCTGTGCACCGAACAGCGCCGCTTCGGCGGCCGAGACTTCCGATGAATTGGCAACGGCGACGAGGATTTTGCGGAAATCCTCGTGGATCGCCGCGTTGTCGTCGATGACCAGAACGCGGTGGGTTACCTTTTCGGCTTCATTTGCCATCGGGCGATTCCCGCCGGCTGAGCGGCAGCGTCAGCGTGAAGGTTGCGCCCTTGCCGGCGCCGGCGCTCTCTCCACGCAGCGAGCCGCCGAGCTCCTGCGCCGCCAGCGCGCTGCTGTGCAGCCCGAAGCCATGGCCCTCCGAGCGGGTCGTGAAGCCATGACCGAAGATACGCTCGAGGTTCTCCTTCGGGATGCCGACCCCGGTATCGATGACGGCAATGATCACTTCGGACGCGGTCGCACGCACGCGCACGGTCACGCGCTTCTCGCTCCCTTCGGCCTCGGAGCAGGCGTACTTGGCGTTGCGGATCACGTTGACGAGAATCTGCAGCACCTTGTGCTTGTCGACCTCGATGACAGGCACCTCGCCGAAGTCGCGCGCGATCGCCACGCCGTGGCGGCTGAAGGCGCCCTCGTTCATCCGCAGGCTGTCTTCCGCCAGCACGCGCACGTCCACGGTGTCGGTGATCCCGCCGCGTTTGGCATAGCTCTGCTGCATGGCAACGATCTGCTTGATGTGCTCGACGTTGTTACGCAGCTCGGACAACTCGGTGATCGCGGCATCGCGCTCCGCGACGAGCTCGGCGGCGAGCTCCTGAAGGTACGCCGGCAGGTGCTTGCCCTGGGGTCCGGCGAGAAAGTTCGCGAGGTCGCCGGCATGCTGGTTGAGGAGCCCCGCAGCTCGCCCGAGCCCCGTGCACTTGGATTGGCGGATGCGATCCGACACCAGGTTGGCCGAGACGTTGACGCTGTTCAGCACGTTGCCCACGTTGTGCAGCACGTTAGTGGCGACGTCCGCCATGCCGGCGTGGCGCGAGGCGAGCATCAGCTGCTTGTGCACGCGCTCGAGTTCCTCCTCGGCCTCGCGCCGCCGTGTGATGTCTTCCACAACGGCCATGGCGCCGAGCGGCTGACCGGCCGCCCCGGCCAGGCGCAGTCCGTTCGCGAGGACCACGCGCGACACGCCATCCGGGCGGACGATCAGGAACTCGGCGTTGCTCACCGTCTCGCCCCGCAGGGTGCGTGCCAGCGGCCGCTCCTCGCGTGGCACCGGCGTCTTGCCGTCCGGCCGCATCACCCGGGAGGTGAGAGGGTAGGGGTTGCGCGGCAGCTTGCAGACCTTGTCGTCCGCCGAGATGCCGAACAGCTCGGCCGCGGCGCGGTTGTAATGGGTGATCTGCCCTCTCACATCGCAGGCGAGAAGCGCGAGCGGCAGCTCGCCGAATACGGTCGCGAGCAGCGTCTGGTTCTGCACCAGGGCTGCCGCCATCTCCTTGCGCTTGGAGATGTCGCGCAGAAACTCGACCGAGCACTCCGGCTGGTCGCCGCCGCCGTAAACCAGCGAGGTGGTGACCCGCACCCAGAGCGCGCCCCCGTCCTTGCGCATGTAGCGCTTCTCGAGGTCGAGATGGGTGACCTCGCCCTGCCACAGACGCTCGAGACCCGCGTTGGTGACCTCGAGGTCGGCGCCGTGCGTGAGGCTCGCTATGGATTCCTTCTTGAGCTCATGCACTTCGAAGCCGAGCATGGCGCAGAACGCGAGGTTGGCGTGGCGAAAGCCGCCGTCACGGTTCGCAAAGCCGATGCCGATCGGCGCGTTGTCGATCGTATTGCGAAACAGCGTCTCTACGGGCGGCCGGAGCTCGCCGACCGGGATCCTGAAAAGGCCGGTGCTTTCCCCGGTCTGGTTGTCGGGATTTTCGCTATGAATCGGCTTCATCGGCGCGCTCGATCAGCCGGTCCAATGGGTCTCAGGTGTGACACGCCAGTCATTGAAACGGCCTTTCCTCGCGCAGCCGCATCCCGCTGCAACCGCTTGACGAACCGGCGCGAATTCCACCACGAGGCACCCGGCAGCACAGCGAACTATGTCGCATGTGCGCGCCTAGCCGGTGCGCGGGTGGGGGGCCAATGTGACCGCCTTCGCGGTTCGGATGCGCGCGCAGGGAGCCGAAGGAGGTGCCGGAAGAGGGGCCCGCGGCGCCGGGCAGACGGCGGGCTCAGCGCGGGGGTACGGTCGAGGCCTCGCCGGGCGGCCCTGCGCCCCCGGCCGACCGGTCGCCTTCAGTGCTGTACGGCGATCGCGTTTGGCCCAAGATCCTCACTACCTGCGCCCGGAAACAGCGCGAAGGGGCTTCCTGTGATGAGCGTGATATTGCCGCCGTCGCTCGGATCGATCGAAAATACCTCGACCTGGTTGTCGACGTTGTCCAGCACATACATGAAGTTGTCTGGACCATCGAGCGCCACGGCAATGGCTCGTCCATTCGTGACGGAGATTCCAATTTCCGTCAAGGCGCCCGAGCTGGCGTCGATCGTGAAGCAGTCTATGTTGGTGCCATTCGCAGTGTGCAGCCGCTTGTCTTCGGCATCCACGACCGGCGACCGGATCGTGTAGCTGGCCGCGAACGGGCTGCCGGCAATCGCCGTTAGCGCGCCGCTGGTGGCGTTGATCGAGAAGCCGGACAGTTCGTTCGGTGCCGATTCGGTCGAGTAGACATGCGTGCCGGCAATATCAACGACCAACCCGTTCGGCGACCCTGCGGTGACGAAGGGACTGCCCGCCACGGGCGTAAGAGCGCCGCTCGTCGTGTCCATGGTCCAGGCGGACACGCTGTTACCGCCCGTGTTCGCGGCGTACACGTACTGACCCGTAATGACAATCGCGCTGGGTTCCGCTCCAGCCGCAAAGGGACTCCCCGGCACTTCAGCGAGGGCGCCGGCCGAGCCAATCTTGAATACCGATACTGTGTTCGCGGTGCCGTTAGCGGTCAGTACAAATTGACCGCTGGGATCGACAGCAATGGCGACGGACTGCGCGCCCGTCGAAAACGGACTTCCGGTAACCGCGGTCAGGTTCAAGGTCGATGGGTCGATCAGGTACCCCCTGACTTCACCCGAGGTGCTGCTTACGTACAGATACCGTTTCTTGGGATCAATCGAAAGAGCTGACGCCGTTGGTCCATCTGGCAGAGGATCGCCGGCGATCGGCGTTGGGACGCCCGTCGTCGTGTCGATCGTAAGCATGTCGATGGTCCCGGACGTCGCATTCGTGACGGCGAGAAGTGTCGCGGTGGTCGGAGGAGGCGGCGTTGGCGGTGGTGGCTGCGTTGGCGCGGGACTGCTGCCGCTGCCTCCTCCGCCACAGCCCCAGGCCATGCCGCAAAATATCGCGCATAAGAGCCATTGCACGCTTGACCGCACGCGGGGGGCAACAGAATCGCGCCCGTCGTTGGATCCGGATGGATCGTAAGTCTCCTCGAGGCTCATCGGCTTGGCGCGTTGCATGGGGTCCCTCCGCCGGACTTGCGGCTCCGCTGCGCGGCCGGTGAAGTGATTGTGCCTTGAGCGAACGGTGCGTGGCGCCTTGATTTGTAGAGCTTACGCTTATGTCATGCCGGGGCCTGTCGCGGTGCCCTTACATCACGGTAAGACTTCGGGAGGCCCGCTGCCATGTCGGTGACCTACGCGGGAAGCTGTCTTTGCGGGCGTGTGCGCTACGAGCTCGATACCGAGCCGAAAATCACGGTCGCCTGCCACTGCTCGCTGTGTCGCAAAGCGACCGGGAGCGCCTTTGCGACCTGGACTCTGGTTCCCACTGACCACTTCCGGTGGACGGCGGGCAGCGAGGAAATCCGTGAATTCAGATCCTCAGATCGTGGTCGGCGAATGTTCTGCGGGCACTGCGGAACGACCTGACTCGGCTAAATAGGGTGGGGCCGCGGGTGGCGCGCCTCGGGGCATTTGGCCCCCCGATATCTTATTTAACATAATATACATTATGCGAATAAGGCATGGTTTCGCGGGGACCGATTTCGCTTGGGGCGTTGGCGTCCAGGCGCACATCACCATGTTCGGCGCGCGCCTCGAGTACGAGAACTTCAACATCCCCCAAACGAGCGGCGCCAGGATCGTATCGCTATCGGTCTTCCTCAATCTCAATCTGTAAACGACCACCTGAGGACCGGCCAGGCCACATCTACCGCGGTATTTCCGAAAAAGTGACGGGCGGCGGCCGAAGGGCTGCTCGCTGTAGAGGGTTGTGCGTAGGAAAGTCGTGACCGCGCGTCCACGAGCGGGTGACCGGAATCGCGTTCCAGAGGTATGGTCTCGTACGGGGGCTCACGGCCCACCGCGGGGAGCATGCATTTGAAACTCAAGCACTCGATGAGTCTTCTTGCACCGCTGGTGCTGCTCCCCGCAATGGCCGCAACGGCTCAGCAAACGACGTTAGCGTACGGACCCGAACTGCAGGGCTTCGAATATCCTTATCCCGTCAAGCAGTTTGAATTCACCTCGCAGCAGCAACCCCTGCACATGGCTTACATGGATGTGCGCTCCGATCATCCGAATGGTCGCGCGGTCGTATTGCTCCACGGTAAGAATTTTTGCTCCGCTACCTGGCACGAGACGATCGAAACGCTCACTGCGGCCGGCTATCGTGCGCTTGCTCTGGACCAGATTGGCTTCTGCAAGTCGACCAAGCCACCGCATTATCAGTACACCTTTCAGCAGCTCGCGCGTAACACCCACGCGTTGCTGAGCTCACTGGGCCTGCGCAATGTGACGCTCATCGCCCACTCGACCGGCGGCATGATCGCGGTCCGTTTTGCGCTCATGTACCCCGATGAAGTCCGGCAATTGGTGTTGGTCGACCCCATCGGGCTCGAGGATTGGAAGGCCGAAGGCGTTCCATCCATCTCACTCGACGAGTGGTACGCGCGCGAACTGAAGACGAACGCCGACAGCATCCGCAACTACGAGCGCGACACTTATTACGTGGGGCATTGGCGCAAGGACTACGAACAATGGGTGCAGATGCTCGCGGGCTTGAACGCGGGGCCGGGGAAGGAGCTTGTGGCATGGAACTCGGCGGCGATCTACGACATGATCTACACGCAGCCGGTGGTCTACGAATTCGCAAAAATCTCCGTGCCGACACTTCTGATGATCGGCGACAAAGACACTACCGCCATCGGTAAGGATTTCTCGCCGCCGGCCGTACGTGCGACGCTCGGACACTACCCCGAGCTCGGCAAGAGCGCTGCCCGGCAGATTCCCAACGCCAGGCTGATCGAGTTTCCCGACCTCGGACATGCGCCCCAGATTCAGGATCCCGCGGCGTTTCACAAGGCGCTGCTTGACGGACTCGACGGGCGCGGCGCCGGACCGCAAGCGCGTTGACTTACCACACTGAGAGCCGACCATGCTGCATGCTGACGACCATGCCGGATTGCTCCGGGCCTCCATTTCACTCGTACTTTTTCTTATCGCGGCCACCGTGCTGTCGGGCGCGCACGCTGCGCCCCCGGCGACCGCGACGCCGGCTGCTCACGCAGCACCGAGCTGGGCGGAGCCTGCCGAAGCGCTCATCAAGCCGCCGGCATCGGCGAGCCTGTCGCCGGATGGGCTCCGTTCGGCGTGGGCGTCGGACGATCGCCGGCAGCTGCTCAGCGCCACACGCAGCAGCCCCTCCAGCGACTGGACCGCGCCCGATCGTCTGCTGTCGACGCGGGGCAAGATCGGTAAAGTCGTGTTCTCGCCCGACGGCCGTCGCATCGCGTACGAGGACCAGCGCACGTGGCTCGACGACGGCACCGCGAGCGACAAATGGCAATTCATCGCCGTCTACGACCTTGCGAGCCATCAGATCGGCTACGTCGATCCAGCCTTTGACCTCGATGCGGACCCGCGCTGGTCACAGGATGCACTGACCATTACGTTTACTCGCGGCGCCGACGGCCTGCTCTCGAGCGAGCTCACGCGCCCGGTGCCGACGTTCTCGACGGGTGCCTGGCATCCGCCGCCGCAGCTTCCGTCGGAGCGCTTCACGATGGCCTCGATCATCGCGACGCCGGTTATCGAGCCTCCCGCGCCGGCGGGCGACGGGCTTTCGATCGCGTACGTCACGCGCGAGGCCGAGAGCCGCAACGTATATTTTCTGCGCGTCGGCGAGAAGGCGCGCCGGCTGGTGAACTACCCGGATGACGACGGACGCGATCTCTCGGACGTCGCGGTCTCGAAGTCCGGTGGCGCGGTCGCGTTCGTGCGCGGCGGGCGCGTAAATCGCCACGGCGATTCGCCGAACCCGCCCTCCTCTCCCGAGATGCCGCAGCAGCAGGTGTGGATCATCGGGACCGAGAACGACGCGCCGCGACTGCTGGGCACCGGCAATGAGCCGATCTTCACGCCTGACGACCGTTACATCCTGTGGCGCTCGGGCGGTATGGTCATGGCGGCCGCGCTGGTCTGGTCGAACCACCATCTGCTCGGTGTCGGCGAGCCGGAGTCATTCCTCCTCGGCCCGCGCACCGGTATGCGCTTCTCGCCGGACGGGAAAAAGGTTGCCTACGAGCGTGGTGGCGGAATCGAGGTCCGCGACCTCGCTTCGCGCACGACCGTGCTGATCCCGCACGACAAGGACGTCGTCGATCTTGGGCCCGTCTGGTCGCCCGATAGCCAGCGGCTCGCGTTTCGCCGCGAGCCGGGCGACTCGCCCGGGCTCCAGCGCAACTGGTGCGGCGGCGGCGAGCGCTACTGCGGCCCGATGCGCTCGGAGCACCCCTGGGCGATCTGGATGGTCGCGCTCGCGGACCTCGTGCCACACCAGATCTGGCAGGCGAAGCCGGGCGTGGGTTCGGTCTATTACCAACTCGACCAACGCTACAGCCCGGGCCAGTTCGGCGACGAATTATTCTGGTCGGCCGGCGACCGGATTGCATTCGTTTGGGAGGGCGATGGCTGGCGCCACCTCTACGGCGTGCCGGCCGCGGGCGGGGACGCGACGCTGCTGACCCCCGGCGACGGCGAGGTCGAAACGGTCGCGATGTCGATGGACCGCAAGCAGCTCTTCTATGCCACCAACATCGGGGACCTCGGCCGCCGGCATATCTCGAGCGTCGGCTTCGAGGGCGCGGCACCGCGTGCGATTACGACGGGCGAGAAGAGTCAGTGGGCACCGGTCCCGCTCGAGGCCGGCCGGCTCGCCTACCTCGGTGCCGGCTGGGCCGACCCGCCACAGGTCTTCATCCGCGACGCGCACGGGGAGACGCGCGGCGCAGGAGCTCCGCAGGCACTCGCCTCGTTCCCGGGCAATCTGCTCGTGAAGCCCGAGCTGGTCGAGTTCGCGGGCTCCGACGGCCAGAGGGCCTTCGGGCAGCTCTTTGTTCCGGCGCATCCCAACGGCTGCGCGATCATCTTTTCGCACGGCGGGATTCGGCGGCAAATGCTGCCCGGGTTTCACTACATGGAGGCGTATCAATACCTCTACGAGATGAACCAGTACCTCGCCAGCAGCCGAGGCTGCGTGGTTCTGTCGGTCGAGTACCGCAGCAGCATCATGCGTGGTGAGGCGTTCAGGAACGCGCCGGGCTGGGGATTCACGGGGAACTCCGAGATCCTCGACTTCGTCGGCGCGGCGCACTACCTGATGGCGCGGAAAGACGTCGATGCGAGTCGCGGTGTCGGTATGTATGGCCTGTCCTGGGGCGGGTACATGACCGCCGAGGCCCTGGCGCTGCACTCCGACATCTTCAAGGTCGGCTTCGACATGGCCGGCGTGCACACCGCGCCCGATCAGGTGGGATTTGCGCACTCCGCCATCGGGCAGCTCGACACTTGGGATTCGCCCGTCCTGCTGGTGCAGGGCGACGACGATATGAACGTCAACTTCGATGATGGGGTCGTGCTGGCGCGCGCCCTGCAGACGCGCCGCCCGCGGGTTGAGCTCGTGCAGCACGCAGTGGTGGGACAAACGCACGAGATGGACCAGACGTACCGACGCTTCGTGGAGGTGTACTCCGAGGGCAGCGAATTTCTGCTGAGCCACCTTGGCGTCCACTGAGTCCGCTGCGTCGCACCTCAGCAGCAGCTGTGGCTGCCCCGTGAGCCGCCGTAGCGCGCCTGCTGCCGTTCGCGGAAGAACTCCGGGTAGCTCATGACGGGCTCAGCAGGGTGGTGCGCCTGCCGATGGGCCCGGTAGGTCTGGTAGTCGGGAATCCCGACCATCAGGCGGGCGGTCAGCACCGCCCTCCTCCATAGACGCGAGACCTTACCCATGGCCCACCGCAACGCCACCGACCTCGATAGCGGTCCTCTGCGGCGTGGCGCGAGCCTGGCGAATCCGTATGACGCCGTAGGCCAACACCGTCAGAACGACGGCCACGGCGATTAATGCCATAGCCGCATCGAGATAGTCGTTGAAAATGATGCGGCTCATCTCGGCGAGCGACTTGGCAGGCGCGAGCACCTGTTGCGCGCTGAGCGCGTGACTGAATTTGTGGGCATGGCTCAGGAATCCGACCTTGGGATTCGGACTGAGCACCTTCTCCAGCCCGGCGGTGAGTGTACAGATGAGCAGCCAGAGCGTAGGTACCACCGTAACCCAGGCCCAGCGCTCGCGCTTCATCTTGAACAGCACCACCGTGCACAGAGTGAGCGCAATGGTGGCCAGCATCTGATTGGTTGCGCCAAAGAGCGGCCACATGGTCCAGATGCCTCCGTACGGGTCGTTGACACCCGCGTACAACAGATACCCCCACATCGCGCAGGCCAGCGCGGACCCGACCACGTTGTTGCTCCACGCGCGAGTGTCCTTGAACGTGGGAATTCCGTGGCCGACCAGGTCCTGGATCATGAAGCGACAGACGCGCGTGCCGGCATCGACCGTCGTCAGGATGAACAGCGCCTCGAACAGGATGGCGAAGTGGTACCAGATACCCATCAGCGCGCGCCCGCCGAGGAAGCTGGAGAAGATCGTCGCCATGCCCACCGCCAGGGTCGGCGCCCCGCCGGTGCGCGACAGGATGCTCGCCTCGCCGACGTCGTGGGCCACCTGATTGAGCATGTCGGGCGTCACGGTGAAACCCCAGGAGGTGATCACGTCGGCCGCATGCGCCGCCGTAGTGCCGATCAGCGCCGCCCCGCTGTTCATGGCGAAATAGACGCCCGGGTGAATGACCGAGGCGCCGATTACGGCCATGATCGCCACGAAGGACTCGGTGAGCATGCCCCCGTAGCCGATGGCGGCGATCTGCTTCTCGCTCTCGATCATCTTCGGGGTGGTGCCGGATGATACGAGCGAGTGAAACCCGGACACCGCGCCGCAGGCAATGGTGATGAACAGGAAGGGGAAGACACTCCCCGCCCACACCGGACCGGTACCGTCGATGAACTTGGTGATGGCCGGCATCTGCAGCTGCGGGTGCGCGATCAAGACTCCGATCGCCAGCAGTGCGACGGTTCCTACCTTGAGAAAAGTCGACAGATAGTCGCGCGGCGCTAGCAGCAACCACACCGGCAGCACCGAGGCCGTGAAGCCGTAGCCGATGATGATGAGTGCCAGCGCCGGTGCCGAGAAGGTGAAGTAATGCGCCAGCGCCGGTGCCTCGGACACCGTGCGGCCGTAGAGCAGCGCCACGATCAGCAGAACCAGGCCGATCACCGACATCTCACCGACCCGCCCCGGGCGCACGAAGCGACCGTAGATCCCCATCACGAGCGCGATCGGTATGGTGCAGGCGACCGTGAACGTGCCCCAGGGGCTTGCTTTCAGGGCATTCACCACGACCAGCGCCAGGACCGCCAGGATGATGACGCAGATGAGCAGTACGCCGACGCCTGCCACCGTTCCGGCCACGGCGCCCATCTCCGAGCGGATCATGTCCCCGAGCGAGCGGCCGTCGCGCCGTGTCGAGAGGAACAGCACGATCATGTCCTGCACGGCGCCGGCGAACACCACGCCTGCGAGGATCCACAGAGTCCCCGGGAGATAGCCCATCTGCGCGGCGAGTACCGGCCCCACGAGTGGTCCGGCGCCGGCGATGGCGGCGAAATGATGGCCGTAGAGCACGTAGGGGTTCGTCGGCACGTAATCGAGGCCGTCGCTGTGTCGATAGGCCGGCGTTTGCCGCGCGGCATTCACGCCCAGCACGGTGTTGGCGATCCACAGGCCGTAGAAACGATAGGCGATGGTGTAAATGCACAACGCGGCGATCACCAGCCACATCGCATTCACCGGCTCGTCGCGGTGCAGTGCGACCAGCCCTAAGGCCACAGCACCCAGCACCGCAATGGCTGCCCACAGCAACTTCTTCTTGATGGACATGGCGTGCTCCTTCCCCTGAGTTCAGGAGTCTATCTCCAGGCGCGGTCCGTGCATGCCCGATTCGTGCCCGTTGCCGATGACTGGCAGGCATTCAGCTTAACCCGGCGCAGTCTCCGTTCGTCGCTTCCGGCCCGCGACTCCCAGCATGCCCGGCGCCCCAAGCTGCCGGATTTAAACGCACAGGCGCCCTCCTCGCTCCAATCGACGCACGCGAGGCGCGCTCCGTGGCGTTCGCGTCGCAAGTGCGTTCAAGCCTCTGCCACACGGCCGATGACAGACTGCCGCTCGGACACTGCGAGACACGCGTGCAGCGTATTGACTGCTGCTACATCAATCTCGATGGCGCCGACGAGCGTCGCGCGGCCCTTGAGCAGAGCTTCAAGCGCTGGATGCCCGCAGACTGGCGGCTGAGGCGCTTTCGGGCTATTGACC
The DNA here is from genome assembly GCA_035603345.1 of Steroidobacteraceae bacterium. Taxonomy (GTDB): domain Bacteria; phylum Pseudomonadota; class Gammaproteobacteria; order Steroidobacterales; family Steroidobacteraceae; genus 13-2-20CM-66-19. The sequence continues at coordinate 26,411 of DATNKO010000072.1, forward strand.
GCGAATACGTCCGGCGGCACGCCGTTGCCGGCTGCCTGTCGGACGCGGAGAAGGCCTGCCTCCTCAGTCACAGACATCTCATCCGGGAAAGCCTTGACGATCCGCGCCCGCTCCTCGTCCTCGAGGACGACGCGATGCTTGGCACTCGCACTTGCGACGAGCTCGAGCAACTCGTGGCGCTCCGTGACCCTTCCGCGTGGGACCTCGCGTTCACGGACTTCCTCGTTCCCGACGTGACCTCCATGGTCGGGCTGCTGAGGCTACGGCAGCAGCTGCCTGCGGGCAGGATCAAGCTGATCGATCTGCGCACATTGCCCTTCGCCGGTGCGACTGCGTATATGGTCAACGGCCGATCGAAGGCACTGCTCACGCTGCTGCTCGAGTCCGAAACGCCTCTCGATGTTCCCTACGACATCCTGCTCAGCAACCTGGTCCGGGTGCGCAAGCTCCACGCCTGCGGATTCTTCCCCTTCATCACGTCACTCTCCCCACTCGCAGAGACGTCGGAGATTCAGCCAGTCGCAAAGACGGCGCCGCTCGTCTGGAACGCGTTCCGCAGGCTGACCTGGGTCGACCGGGACCTCGAGCGCGAGCGGCCGGGGCTGCAGGCGATCGCGAGCCGATTCTGCGACGAGGAGTGCGCCGCCTTCGGCACCCTCTTCGCCGCCATGGCGTCCAGGGAGCTGAGTTCGAGCTGACGCGCCGCGGGGCGCACGCGCGTTAGCCGGCAAGCTCGGCCCGCCAGGCCCAGGGGCTGTGGCCGGTGAAGGCGTGGACGCTGCGGCTGAGATGCGCGAGGTCGGCAAAGCCGGCGCGGAGCGCAATCTCGGTGAGTGACAGGCGCGATCCGACGATCTCGCGCCAGGCGAGGCGCGTGCGCGACTCGAGCCGGAAGCGCTTCGGTGAGACACCGAACTCGCGCCCGAAGGTGCGCGAAACCGCATCGGGACGCAGGTTGCGCCCTACAGCCCAGTCTTGCAGCAGCAAGCTCGACTCGGCGCTGAGCGCCGCGGCAAGCTCATCGACCCAGTCCGTCGAGCGCGCAGCGCACGGCTGCAGTCGCTCGCGCAGCTGCGCCGCCGCCGCCTGCGGATCGATCTCGCAGAGTCGGACGAGTGCGTCCGGGTCAGTCACGCGGTACAAGCCCTCGGTCGAGTCGTGCCTCCACGGCAGGCGCAGGATCTGCAGCGTCCGGCGCGAGCCCGCGCGGTCGAGATGGCAGTCGAAGCGACCGCGCAGTAAGACATCGCCCGGCTGCGCACTCATGCGTCCCGCGAAGCCTGCCTCGTGAATCAGCCCGGCGAGCACCACCGTCGCGTATCCCTCGTTATGATGGTGGCGTGGCATCGACAGGCCGGTCGGTAACGTCTCGACCCCCCAGACGACGCTGCGGAACTCATAGCGCGATGGCACCTCAAAAGCCTATCGATTCCGGGTGATCGCACCCCGCAGCGGCCGCGCCATCCATCGGCGCTCACACTCGCCCTGGCGCATGGCGCGCAAGTGCGTTCAAATCGGAAAGGAAAGCCCGAACCCGGGAGCCGGGCACCTGCAGTACACGGAAGCCGGCGGCAAGGACGTCAGCTGCTACGGGATGCTGCTGCGGACCAGCAATCCGCCGAAGGTCGAGATCGACTTCACGCTGGATGACACGCGCTACAGCGCGCTGATCACGCTCACCGACGATCCGCCCCGGGTGGTTCCGGCGCGGTAACCGCTGGTCAATGTGCCCCGGTCTTGAACAGCAATTCGATATAGCGGCGCAGATGATCGATGCTGGCCGCAGCGACGTCGGGTCCGCCTTTGGCTTTCGCGAGGATGAAAGCACCCTGTAGAACCGCCTGGGTGTGGAGCGCCAGGGTCTGCGCCGACCATTTTCCACGAGCGCCGTAAAGCTTCATCGCCTCGGTAATGTCGGCCTCCAGCGTTGCCGCGTGGCCGCTGATGGACGCCTCGCACGCCTCTCGTATCTCGGCATGGGTTCCATATACCTCTTGCAGCATGGTGCCGGCGAGACAGCTGAACTGCGCGACTTCCCCCGTGAGGAGCGCCTTGCGGAACTCGAGATAGCCGAGAACTCGATCGAGGGGATCGCGGTGCTTATGGTAAGGCGCTGTCTTAAACAAGGCGTTTGAGATCTCGGACCAGCGATTCGCCGCGGCCACGGCCAGCGCGTCTTTGCTACGGAAGTGATGGAAGAACGCGCCCTTGGTCACTCCAGCCTCTGCGCAGAGCTCGTCGACCGAGGTCGCCGCGTAGCCTTTCTCGCGGATGAGCACGAACGATGCGTCCAACAGCTTCTCGCGAGCCCCCGGTGCGGCGCGCCTCGGCTGGCTATCCTCTCGCATCTGTGTAAGATACCGACTGGTTGGTACGGCGTCAACGGGGGCGCCGGAAGATCTGCTGAGCACGCAATGAAGCTGTTGATCGTCGATGATGAGCCGCGGACGCGGGCGGCGTTGAGCGAGCTGTGCGGACGCAGCGATGATCTCCATGTGGTCGGCGAGGCCGGCTCCGGGTCTGCGGCTATCAAGGCAATCGACGAATTGCGTCCGCACGTGATGCTTCTCGATGCAGAGCTGCCCGACATGAGTGGGTTCGACGTTCTGCGTGCGGCTCGGGCCGAGAAAAACTGGCCGCTTGGCATCATCGTGACGGCCAATCCCGCGCATGCGCTGAGCGCCTTTGCGGCAGGCGCGCTCGACTGTTTGCTAAAGCCCGTGAACGCTCAGCGCTTTGCCAGGTCCATCGAGCGTGCCCGGGAATGGTGCGCGGGCGTCTCGCGGGAGCTGCAGCCGGAGGCGCATGAGTTGCGACCGAGCCAGATCGGCGAGAGCTCGGCTGCGACCTTTCTCATCGGTGAGCGCGAACATCGTCTCTTTCCCCTGAGTCCACAACGAATAGACTACATCGAGTCTGACGCAAACTATGTGACGTTCCGGGTGGGGAACCTGGAGTATCTCAGCCGGGATTCGATCAAGCGCCTGGCGTCGGCTCTGCGCACGCACGGGTTTGTGCGCATCGAGCGCTCACTGCTGGTCAACGTTCGCGCGATCCTGTACGTCGAGCTTCTGGGGCACGGTGCGTTCGCGTTCACGCTGACCTCGGGTCGGAGACTTCGCTCGAGCCCAAGGTATCGCGAGCGAATTCTTGAAGTGCTGCCACTCGCGCCACGCGCGAGTGGCGAACCCAAGCACCAACAGTTCCAGCCATCGGTTAAGCCAGAAATCCCCTTCTGAGGAGCGTTCGTCCGCGGCGGAGCAGTCCTCGCCCCCGCGGCCGCCATGCCGCGCGATGATTGCTGGTTTCGCCCCAGGAAACTGGTGGACTGCGTGGCTCAGTGTCGGTAGCCGTGCGTGCTCACTGGGTTTGTTCGCGACAGGTGTCCGGCGAACGCGGCTAGCGCGGTAAGCCGGACGCAGCGCTCGGCGCTCGAGCGGAGTAATTACGAGTCGGGCGGCCGGGCAAGGACAGTCGTCCCCAACCAGGCTGAAGTCGTCACCACTGAAGAACGGGTCTTCCCAAACTGCCACGGAGGCGTTGTGTTGACTTTAATCTGTGCCTGGGTCTCCTGACGCGCGTTTGCGACGCCCGCTGCGTGGAAGCCGGCCAGTCGATGGACTGTTGTAGTGAATCCGCAACGCGTGTGAGTCGCGTTCTCAGCTTAACCAGTTCACCAATCAGAAATCAGATGAGGAACCAACACATGGCGAAGAGTCGCAGCTTGCAACAGGCGGTGCGGTTCGCGCTGGCGGCGGTGTCAGCGGCAGCGGGGGTCTCCACGGTTTCCGGCCAGGAAGCGCCACCGGCGCCACCGGCGGAGGCGCAGGCGCAGGCGAATGCCGCGCCGCTGCAGGAAGTGGTGGTCACCGGGTCGCGCCTGATGAACCCCAACTCGACCTCGATCAGCCCGATCACGACGGTCTCAGCGACCGACATCCAGGCGACGGGCCTGACGCGCGTCGAAGACATTCTCAACAACCTGCCGATGGTGTTTGCGGGTGAGAACACCACGACATCAAACGGCGCGGACGGCACCGCGACAATCGATCTGCGCAACCTCGGCAACACGCGCACCCTGGTGCTGGTCGATGGCCTGCGCCTCGGCCCCGGCGCGGGCGACGGGCGCAACTATTCCGACATCAACGAGATTCCCGCATCGCTCATCTCCAGCGTGCAGATCCTCACCGGCGGCGCCTCTTCGGTGTACGGCGCGGACGCGGTCGCGGGCGTGGTGAACTTCATCCTCAACACGCATTTCGAGGGCGTGAGGATCGATGCCGGCTACAACTTCTTCCAGCACAGCCAGGACAATCCGAACGGTGTGCAGCAGGCGGTGAACGCGGCCGCCTTTACGCCGGCCCCGGGCTCGGTCGATACCGGCTTCGGCAAGAACGTCTCGATCCTCGTGGGCTCGAACTTTGCCGACAACAAGGGCAACGCGACCGCCTACCTCACCTACGACAACACCGGCCCGGTGCTGCAGAGCAATTACGACTACAGCGCCTGCTCACTCACCGCGGGTGTCGGCGCCCTGGCCTGCGGCGGCTCGGGCACCTCGGCGAAGAACGGCGCGGGGGGCGAGTTCCTCGGCTACAGCAAGAGCGGCGTGAAGTTCCTCGACAACACGGTCGACGGCAAGACCAATGTGTTCCGCCCCTTCGCGGCGCCCGGTGATCTCTTCAACTACGGCCCCTACAACTACTACCAGACGCCGGAAACGCGCTGGACCGCAGGTACCTTCCTCAATTACGAAGTGAATTCGCATGCCACGGTGTATGCCAGTGTCATGTTCATGCGCAACGAGCAGCTCGCGCAGATTGCCCCGAGCGGCGACTTCGGCAATCCGACCTTCATTGCCTGCGCCGACCCGCTGCTGAATGCCTCCGAGGCATCGGTCTTCTGCAACACGGCAAACCAGGCCCTGGAAGGCAATCCGACCGAGATCTACAACGGCAAGACCTATCCGGGCCTGAACGTCTACATCCTGCGGCGCAACGTGGAAGGCGGCCCGCGTATCGCGGACTTCATCAGCACTTCGGCGCGCGAGGTGTTCGGCGTCAAGGGCGACATCAACGATGAATGGACCTACGACATCTCCATGCGGCACAGCGAGGTGGACGGCGCGCAATCGAACCTCAATTTTCTCGCCAATTCGAATATTCAGCAGGCGCTGAACGTGCTGCCCGGCCCGACCGGGCCGGTGTGCGGCGGCCCCAATAACCCGCTCGGCATCGGTCCGCTCGTCACGCCGGGAACAGCCTTCTCGCCGAATTCGTCGTGCGTGCCGTGGAACATCTGGGCGTCCAAGGGTGTGACGGCGGCGCAGCTCGCCTACCTCTCGGTCCCCGAGCAACTGCAGGACACAACCCAGGAATATAACGCGATCGGCTCGATCACCGGCGACCTCGGCAAGTACGGTGTGAAGCTCCCCTTCGCGGACGATGGTCTGCAGGTGAACGTTGGCGCCGAATGGCGCGAGGATGAGGCGGCATTCAACCCCGACTACGTCTCGCAGCAGGGCCTGGCCGCCGGCGGCGGCGGCGCGACGCCCCCGATCTCTGGCGAGTTCTCGGTGTCGGAGGCGTTCACGGAGCTGCGCCTGCCGCTCGCTCAGCACCAGCCGTGGGCCGAAGACCTCGCGGTCGAGACTGGCTATCGCTACTCCTCCTACACCTTAGGGTTCAACACCAGCACCTATAAAGTCGGTCTCGAGTGGGCGCCGACCTCCGACGTTCGCTTCCGCGGCAGCTACCAGCGTGCGGTGCGCGCCCCGAACATCACCGAGCTGTACTTGCCCCAGTCAGTGGCACTCGATGGGTCGGAGGATCCGTGCACCGGCCCCACTCCGGCCGGCTCACTGGCAGGGTGCGAGGCCAGCGGCCTGACGAAGGCCGAGTACGGCCATCTCAATCCGAACCCGGCCTCACAGTACAACGGTCTGGCCGGCGGTAATCCCAACCTGGAGCCTGAGATCGCCGATACCTACTCGGTGGGCTTGGTGCTGACGCCGCGCATCGTCCCGAACCTGCAGTTCTCGGTCGACTACTTTGACATCAGCATCAAGGACGTGATCGAGACCTTGGGCGGAAACACCATCATCAACGGCTGCGTCTTCGAGGGCCAGTTCTGCAACCTGGTGCACCGCGACCCGGCCAACGGCTCACTGTGGCTGTCGACTCTCGGCTACGTGACCGACACCTTTATCAACGAAGGCAAGCTCGGCGAGCGCGGTTTCGACATCAAGGGCAGCTACCGCCAGCCGCTTCCGGCGCTGGGTTCGCTGCTCTTCGGACTCGATGCCACCTACCTCGAATCGCTGGCGACGACGCCGGTGGCCGGCCAGGGCTCCTACGACTGCGCCGGGTACTATGGCGATGTCTGCGGCGGTGAGGATAATAAGATTCGCGGGGTGCTCAACGTCACCTGGTCGACTCCCTGGGACGCCCTCGATCTCACCCTCAGGTGGCGCTACTTCAGCGGCCAGACCACGGAGCAGCTCAACGCGAGCAAGTACCTGGCGGGGACCTCTTTCTTCCCGCCGCTGGCGCACATCCCGGCCTACAGCTACCTGGACCTGTCGGCCACGTTCAATGTCTACAAGAACGTGAGGCTGGAGCTGGGTGTCAACAACGTCTTCGACAAGGACCCGCCGATCGTCACCCTGGCCGACTGCTCGACCGGCAGCATCGCCGGCGCGAACTGCAACGGCAACACCTTCCCGGGTGTCTACGACGCCATGGGGCGGTATCTGTTCGCCCACATCACCGCGCAGTTCTAACCCGTCGACGATCGCCGATGTCGATGGCACGTGCATGAAAGGCGTTGCTGGAGTGATCTCGCGCCGAGAGTTATGACATCACAGGCCGCTTGGCAAAAGGAATACACGACAATTGGCGATGTGCCACAGACGGCCGCGCCACGTAATCAAAGCTGCCCGGTGCTGATTGAAAACTTCGGCGTCGCCTCGACAAAGCCCCTGACCGGGGGGACGCCGATTGGCACTTTTGTAGAGCAGCTCGAGCAGGACCCCGATACCGCGGCCCGACTTGCGCGCGCCCGCACGAGGGTCGCCGCCGGGTTGGACAGTACCGTCACGCTTCGCAAGCTGAGATTGAGTGCCGGATTGTCGCAGACAAGGCTCGCCCGACTGGCCGGAACCACTCAGCCATATGTTGCACGTCTCGAAGCCGGATCACTTGATCCCGGCACGGACAAGCTCGCTCGCCTGGCTGCGGCACTGAGCGTGTCACCTGTCGCCTTGTTTAACGCTGTCAGAGCTCAACGCGCGATCAGCCTTTGAGCGGTGTTTGAGCGTTTCATCAGCACGCAGTTTTGCGACGACATCCGTCAGGAAGTCGGCGACAAACTTTCATTCATGGGGTGTTACAGCGCCACCATCCAGGTGGACCGCGTGCCCGCAATACTTCCGAAACTGTGCGCCATCGTGAAGGTCTACACACCCCTGGAACGCCCGTTCACCAGGTTGGCCGTGCGGATCGTTCGAGGCGAGCAAACTCTTGCCGAATTGAGATTTCCCCCGGAGAACTTTGCCTCTGCGGTCGATGTGCCAGCGGGAAGTCGGTGGCACATGGTGAGCGGCGGTCTCGTGATGGCGCCATTTCATGTCGAGTCCTCGTGCACATTGTGTGTCGAGGCCGAAACCGAAGAGGGGATCCTTCACGGGGGACTGACCTGGATCAACGCGCCTGTGACACCAGAGGAACTGCCACCCGCCAGGTAAAGACGGATCGCCCGGTACCGCCCCGACCCGTCAGGGTGGTAAATGCGAATAATTCTTATTAAGATTGGCCTCTCCGTCGCGACTGGAGGGTCGCGGCGCCGCAAGAGGTCCCGCGATGCCTGGTTACGACCCGGACTCTCCCGACTCGAGGGCCGCCCGCGCGGCGGGGACACGCCTGCTGCAGCGCCTGAGCGCGGCCGGAATGTTCGTCCCGTCGCTCCTGGGCGCCGCGGCCGCCCACGCCGGGACAGCGGCTCCCGAGGCCCCGTCGACGGACGACTCGGGCGATCAGCTGCAGGAGGTCACCGTGACCGGTGTGCGCTCGCTGCTGCATGACAAGCTGGCGGAGGACCAGAAAGACGCGCCGCAGTCGATCACTGTCGTGAGCCAGGAGCTCATCGCCGATCAGGGCGGAACCCGTCTCGAGGACGCGCTGCGCAACGTGCCCGGTATCACGCTGAATGCGGGCGAAGGCGCGGCACGCGGCGACACGGTGAATCTGCGGGGCTTCTCGGCCTTCAACGACTTCTTTCTCGACGGCATTCGCGACGCCGCGGTCTACACCCGCGACAGCTTCGATCTCGACTCGGTCGAGGTTCTCAAGGGCCCGTCGGCGGTGCTGTTCGGCCGCGGCTCGACCGGCGGGGCGATCAATCAGGTGAGCAAGGCGCCGTTCCTCACTCCCCTCGACGTCGCGAGCGGCGAGCTCGGCAGCAATGACCTGTACCGCGCGACCGCGGACCTGAACCAGCCGATCTCCGCGACCAGCGCCGCGCGGCTGAACCTCATGGGCGAGTACTCCGAGGTCGCCGACCGCGACGACGTGCGCAACCGTCGCTGGGGAGTCGCGCCCGCGGTGGCCGTGGGGCTCGGCGGACCGGGCTCGCTGATCGTCAGCTATCTGCACCAGCAGGAGGACGACGTACCCGACGTCGGCGTGCCGTTCGTCGACGGCCGCCCGGCGCCGGTGCCACGCGACGCCTTCTACGGGCTCGCCTCCAACCGCACCACCGCCGACGACGACATCGTGACCGCGCGCTACCGCCACGATTTCAGCGACTCGCTGTCGCTCGCCGACACACTGCGCTACGCGAACTACGATTTCGACTACCGGTTCGACGCGCCGAACTTCGGCGCGAACGTGCCGCCGCCTGGCGAGCCGCTCGCCGACATCCTGGTGGGGCGCGACGCCCCTGGGAGCAGTGGCGTGCAGCGCAATCTCGATGAGCAGCTCGACCTCACCGCGCGCTTCAGCACCGGCGCAGTCGCGCACACGCTGGTCACCGGCCTCGAGCTCGCCCGCCAGACCTCGGAAATCTTCCGCTATCTGAATCCCTTCAACACCAACAACGGCTGGATCCCGCAGACCCCGCTCCTCGCCCCCGGCCCGAACGAGACCCAGCCGGCGGAGCCGGTCGCCTCGCGCCAGAGCACCGTGGCGCCCTCGATGGGCGCCTACCTCATCGATACGCTGGCTCTCGGCCGCTACTTCGATCTCACTGTGGGCTATCGCTTCGATTACTTCTCGGCCGACTACCACCAGTTCACCGAGCAGACCGGCGCCCTGCTGCACCTCACGGAGCTCAATCGGCTCGGCAGCCCGCGAGCCGCGCTGGTCCTCAAGGCGAGCCCGACGGTGCGCTACTACCTCTCGTATGGCACCTCCTTCGATCCTTCGGCCGAAGCGCTCACCCTGACGACCAAGACCGCCGATCTGGGACCGGTCAAGGCGAAGACCTACGAAGCCGGCGCCAAGAGCGAGTGGCTCGACAGCCAGCTCGAGCTCACCGCCGCCCTGTTCCACACCGAGGTCGACAACGCCCAGACCAACGACCCGGACAATCCGAGCATCACCGTGCTGAACGGCAATGAGCGCGTGAACGGCCTGGAGCTGAGTGCCGCGGGGCACCTGACGCAGAACTGGGAGATCTTCTCCGGCTACACCTACCTCGACGGCCGGACGATCGCTTCCGGCACGGCCGCCGACGTCGGCAAGGTCATGTCCAATACGGCGCACAATGCGCTCAACCTCTGGACCGAGTACTACCTCTCACGGTCGGTCGAGGTTGGCGCCGGCGCCAACTGGCTGAGCCACCGTTACGCCGACAGCGCCGAGATGGCTTACGTGCCCGGCTACGTCGTCTGGAACGCGATGGCGGAGTGGCACGTGAGCAGCAACGTCGACCTGCAACTGAACGGCTACAACCTGTTCAACCGGCTGTACTACGACGGGCTCTACTACACCAGCGCGGCGGAGAATCATGCAATACCGGGCGCCGGCCGCAGCGTCGCCCTGACCGTGCACGTCAAGCTCTGAGGCGCGATGCTGGTCTCGATTCCGCAAGTGCTCGGCGCGCAGGACCTGGCCGCGGTCAACACCCGGCTCGCAGGCGCGGTCTGGGAGGACGGCCGCCTGACCGCCGGCTACCAGTCCGCGCAGGTCAAACGCAACCTGCAGCTTTCGCAGAGCGATGCGGCCGCGCGCGCCGCCGGCGACATCGTGCTGCGTGCGCTCGAGCGCAGCGCGCTGTTCGTGAGCGCCACGCTCCCGCGCCATGTGTACCCTCCCCTCTTCAACCGCTACGAGCCCGGAATGGCCTTCGACGCCCACGTCGACAACGCGGTCCGGCAGATCCCCGGCACGCATCACCGGCTGCGCACCGATGTGTCCGCGACTCTGTTCCTGAGCCCGCCGACCGACTACGAGGGCGGCGAGCTGATCGTCGAGGACACCTTCGGGGCACACTCGGTGAAGCTCGCAGCGGGGGATATGGTCGTGTATCCGGCGAGCAGCCTGCACCGCGTGCAGCCGGTGACGCGCGGGGCGCGGGTAGCGGCGTTCTTCTGGGTGCAGAGCATGGTCCGCGACGACGGTGGGCGCACGCTGCTGTTCGAGCTCGACACCGCGGTGCGCCAGCTCACCGCCCGCGAGGCGGATGGTGACAGCCTCGTGCGCCTGACGGCCTGCTATCACAACCTCCTCAGGCGCTGGGCCGAGTTGTAGGCTCGCGCCAGCTACGAGTCCGAGATGGCACTGACCGAGGCCGACTTCGCGCGCGCGGCTGCCTGCGAGGCCAGCCAGCTGCGCATGAGCCGGCTCGAGCGCATGAGCTATCCCGAGCTGCGCGCGCTACTGGCCGGAGATCCGACGCACGCGGCGCTCTGGGTCCGCAGCGCTGCCGAGAACGGCATCCCGGCCGCCCAGTTGCGGCTCGGCCGCATGCTGCTCGAGGGGCGCGGCACACCGCGCGACGAGCGCGAGGCGTTCGCCTGGTTCACGCGCGCGGCGGGCCAGGGCGAGGCCGACGCCCTGAATATGCTCGGGCGCTGCCACGAGAACGGCTGGGGCGTACCGGCGGATCCGGCGGCTGCCGCCGGCTGCTACCGCGCCGCGGCCGACGCCGGCCACGACTGGGGCGAGTACAACCTGGGGAACCTGCTGTTCGACGGACGCGGCATCGCACCTGACCCGCGCGCGGCCCTCTATTGCTACGTGCGCGCCGCGTGCCGTGGACACGCCCGGGCGATGAATCTCGCGGCGCGCTGCCTGGAGGAAGGCTGGGGCTGCCGCCGCAACCGCGCCGAGGCAGCCTACTGGTACCGCCGCTCGGCGGAATGCGGATACTTTCGCGGGCAGTTCAACTACGCGCTGCTGTTGCTCGAGGAGCGGCGTGTGCAGGAGGCCGCACAGTGGCTGTGGAAGGCCGTCCTGGGCGGCAACGCCGCCCTGCGGCGGGCCGTCGCCGCGGTTCTCGCAGGCACGACCGACCCGACGTTGGCGGCTGTCGGCGCAGGCATCGCACGGCTACCGCCGCCGCAGGCGTGAAGCCCGCCGTCGCTCAGCTGGCCCCGAAGATCGAACGCATCCGCTGCGTGTCCCCATTCGCCTTGCGGATCCGCACCTCGCGCCATTCCTTTTCCGGCATCAGCGGCATGGCGAGAATGGCCTGGCGTGCCTCGCTCAGGCGGTACTTGAGCAGGGGCCGCAGCGCCTCGAGCGGCTGCACCAGGTGCCTCTCCTCCTCGGTCTCGGCGAGCTCGATATCGCAATAGGCGCGAAAGTACTCGCTGTAGAACTGCTCATAGAGCTGCAGCGGCTCGTCGAACGCGGCGTCGTGCATCAGCTGCTCGCCGAGGTAGTTGGTGGCCAGGTAGCTCGAGCTGCAGCGCACGTAGTTGCCGTGCTCGAACAGCACTGCGTTGGCGTAATCGCGGCAGCCGTAGAACAGCCCGAAAAGCCGCCGGCGTTTCTGCCCGCTCAAGCGCGCCTCGCGCAGGTACTGGAACATCCCCCGGCGATGCACCAGCCCGAAGGCGGTCGCCCGCAACGCCGTGACCTGCCGTGCCAGCTTGGCGTGCTCGGATACCGCCCGCATCAGCCGGTCGTGCTCAGCCTCCCAGTGTCGGTAGGTCTCCGGACATTCGAGGAGACGGCTCGCGACGAGGTCGGCCGGCTGACACGAATGGGCTGCCATGTCGACACGCAGCTCCGACTCCTCCATGAGCTGCGCGTGTTTGTACGCATGGATGATCATGCGTTCCCCATGAGCTCTCTTTATATTTCCAAAGGAAGGCAAAGCGCTTCCTAACGTACAAGTCTCCCCGTCTCTTTGCCGCGGCGCAACCCGCCGTGACGGCATGGCTTACGGTCAGGCTTGGCCCGCCCCCCGTTCATGGACTCCGAGACGCCGCTCCGCCCATAACCTCTGTCGTGACCGCGATCAGAGTGCCATAGCCCGATGACGTCCGTATTGACGCCATGCGCTGGCGCTCAGAACGTGATCCGCACGCCGCCGAATACCTCCAAGGGCGCGGCCGGGCTGAGGAATCGATTGTCTATACCTGGACCATTGGTGTATCCGGTTACGGGAATGCCGGGCGCGCCTATGCCGGTGGGGTCGCTGAGGATTCCCCAGGTCGAGTACTTGCGGTTGAAAAGATTGTCGATCGAGGCAAAGAACTCGCAGTGCGCCCCGGGTTTAAAGGACGTGTGCAGGTTCGCCGTCCAGTAGCCCGAAATCGGCGCGAGCTGGTTGGACTCATCGCCCACGTAGTAGAAACTGCTCACCCAGTTCACGGTGGCGCCGGCCGACCAGTTGGACAGGATCTGATAGTCCGCGCCCGCCTTGATGCGGTGCTCCGGAATCCCGGGCAGATGGTCACCGGGCTCCACCTGGATGTTGCCGGCCGGGTCCTGGAAGGGATTTGAGGGTGACGGCACGGTGAGCGCCGACTGGAAGGTCGCCTCCACCAGGCTGTAGTTCAAATAGGTCGACCAGCTCGGGCCGTGGTACTTGAGGCCAGCCTCGATGCCCTGCCGGCGGGTGTCGCCGACGTTCTGGAAGAATCCCGAGCTCACGGAGGTGGCGATGCCATAGATGTCGTCGTGCAGCAGCGTGCGGAAAGCGCTCAGGTTCCACGTCAGCTCGCCGCTGCTCGCCGCGGACGCCGCCAGCTGTCCGCGCAGCCCGATCTCGGACGTATGCGCGATGACCTGGCGCAGCGTCGGCGGATCGCCCGCCAGGTTGGTCGGCAGCAGGCACGGGGTAAGCGGGTTCGAGCATTCGATCTCGCTCGCGGTGGGTGTGCGCGTGTTCGTCGAGATGCCACCGTAGAGCGTGGCGGCAGGCGACAGCTTGTAGGTGGCGCCGATCGCGGGGTTGAAATGCACGAAGCGGCTGAAGCCGGTGAGGTTGTCTCCCAGCTGGTCGACGAGGTTGATATGCGCGATGTTGTACCGGCCGCTCCCGGTGACCGCCAGCTGCGGCGTCAGGTTCAACGTATCGGTAACGAATGCGCCGAGATTCTTGTTGACGGAGTCGACACTCACCGGCGTCGGGTCGCCTTGGGCGATCGCCGCGGGTGAGTTCTCCGGGGTGTAGACGATCAGGTCAGTCGGCAGCACGAACAGGGCCGAGTTGAGGCCACCGATCTGCGCCCCGGTGAAGTAGTCGTTCGCGGCGTAATCGACCGCCGCCCCGAGGGTGAACTGATTGGCGAGGCTCCCGAGCGGCTGGTTGTTGCTGATCTGCAGCGTCGCGCCTCGGCCCCAGGCGTCGATCTGTTCGTAGTCGTTTTCACCGATGTAGAGCGAATTCGGGTTCGCAAGGCTCTGTCCGGCCGAGTTCATGAGCGGTGTGACACCGTCGGGCTGGCAGAGGATCGCCGGCGTGCTGGAGCAGGCCTCGTAGTTGGTGTTGTTGCCGTTCAACACCGACTGCGAGTACTGCCGGTAGTAGAAGACCCCCTCGAGTCCCCAGCCGCCACCGAGTTTCAGGGTGCCGTCGAGCGTAAAGAAGTTGAGGTTGTTGACGTTGTTCTGCGGGCCGGTAAAGACCAGCGAGCGGTTCACCGCCAGCTCCTGCACCGGGGCCGGACCCTGGCCATCCATCTCGTTGTCGGCGTGCGACCAGCTCAGGTCGAAAGTCGCCGCATCGGTGTGCCAGCTGAACGCCGCATAAAGGTCCCGCAGGCGGTCTCCGGAGTAATCGCGCCAGCCCGGCCAGTCGAGCGCCCGGCCGGCAATGTAGAACCCGAACGGGCCCGAGTTGCCGCCGAACTGCCCGACGACCGAGTGCTGACCGTAGGAGCCGCCAGAGAGCTCGAGCTCCGAGCCGCTGTAGGTGAAGCCATTCTTCATGGTGACGGATATGGCACCGCCGAGAGCATTCAGACCGTAGAGCGGGCTCGAGCTGACGAGCTCCACCTGGTCGACCGCGATGTCCGGAAACAGGTCCCAGTTGACCGTGTCGCCGAAGGCTTCGTTGATGCGCACGCCGTTCTGATAAACAGCCAGGCCCTCCGGTGTGCCAAGGACCGGAGAGGCCTCGAAGCCGCGGTAAAGGATGTCGGGCTGGAAGGGGTCGTCCTCATCATCGTTGATGTTGACGCTGCTCAGGTTGGAATTGAGAGCCTGCGTGAGGCTCGCCGAGCCCTCGCGGCTCAGGTCCGAGGCTTTCAGGATCTGGACGTTTCCCGGAACCTTATCAATATCGATGCTGGTGCCGGGGATCGCGGTCGCCGAGACCACGACCGTCTGCAGCCCGCTGCTGTCGGCACCGGCATCGTCCGCCGCCGCCGTCGCGACCGGCACCAGCAGCAAGAGCTGCAAGGGAACAATCGCGCGGTAATTTCCCGTCACTGGAAAACCTTACGTGACTCACCTATGTTTGAAGGGAGTCTCCAGAAGACCTGGCCGCCGAGCTAGGGAATGATTCCCGGCGCAGCCGGGACTTTTTCCCCGGTATCTGACCGGGAACGGGGTGTGACATGAGCGAGCCAACACTGATAGTCCCGGAGTCACGGATGACACACGAGCTGTGGCGCGACACAGCGATGGTGATCGCCGCGACCGTCATCAGTGTCGCTGCCGCGGCTCACTTCAATCTCAGCGAGACGCTGTACGCGCTGACGCGCCGCGCGGAGCGCTTTCAGCTCGACGAGCTGGGGATCGGTGTCGCGGTGCTGCTGTGTGGTCTCATCTGGCTGTCGTGGCGCCGCTATCGGCAGGCGCGCCGCGAGCTCGGCGCGCGCCGCGCCGCTGAAGCCCGTCTGGCCGGCGCCGTCGCCGCGAACCGCCAGCTCACGCAGGAGAATCTGCGTATTCAGGAGCTCGAGCGCAAGCACCTGGCCCGCGAGCTGCACGATGAGTTGGGCCAGTATCTGAACGCGATCAAGCTCGACGCGGTGTCGATCGTCGATGTCGGCGCAGCCGATGCCGCAGCGACCGGCCGGGCTGCGCGCGCAATCATTGCCGCAGTCGACCATGTGCACCGTGCCGTGAGCGACATGATCGCCCGGCTGCGCCCGGTGGGACTCGATGAGCTCGGACTGCCCGCGGCGATCGAGCACTGCATCGATGAGTGGCGCCAGCGTCTGCCCGGCACGCGCTTTGATCTGAGCGTGCGCGGCAATCTCGAGGGACTCGGGGAAAACCTCGACCTGACGCTCTACCGACTCATCCAGGAAGGCCTGACGAACGTCTACAAGCACGCCAACGCCCGGCGGGTGCAGATCGTCCTGGAGCGGTTGAGTGCGCCTGCGGACGCGGCCGGCGAGCTGCACGTGAGCGTGGCCGATGACGGCTGCGGCATGGACCCCGGCGCGCGCGGCCGGCGCTTCGGGCTGAGCGGCATGCGCGAGCGGGTGGAAATGGCGGGCGGCCGCTTCGCGCTGAGCACGGTGCAGGGCGCCGGGCTGCGGTTCGAGGCTCATCTGCCCACGCAGATAAGCGCGCAAGCCGCGGAGGTACAGTGATGCGCGGCGAGGGTTCGCGCCTGAGCGTGCTGCTGGTGGACGATCACGCGGTGGTGCGCGAAGGATATCGACGGCTGCTCGAGCGGCGCGGCGACATCGTGGTGGTCGGCGAGGCGGCCGACGCACCCGCGGCCTACTCGCTCTTCTGCAGCCTCCGTCCACAGATAGTCGTCATGGACATCACCCTGCCCGGCGTGAGCGGCATCGGTGTGACCCGGCGCATGCTGGCGCACCAGCCGCGGGCGCGCGTGCTCATCTTCAGCATGCACGAGGACACAATCTTTGCGAGCCGCGCCCTGCTGGCCGGTGCAGCCGGCTACGTGACCAAGGCGAGCGCACCCAGTGTGCTGGTCGAGGCCGTGCACGCAGTGGCTTCCGGCAGGAGGTATCTCAGCCCGGATATCGCGCAGCGACTGGCGCTGCGCACCTTCGAAGTCACCCAGGTCCGCGGGCTGTCCGAGCGCGAATTCGAGGTGCTGCGCCTGCTCGCGCGCGGTCGGACGGTTCGGGAGATTGCCGAATCCATGGGTCTGAACGCCAAGACGATCGCCAATCACCAATCGGCGATCAAGCAGAAACTCGGAGCCGACACGGCCTTGCAGTTGTTGCGCAAGGCGAGTCAGCTCGGCCTGGATTCCGACAGCGACGCGTCCGCTGCGCCGGTTGCCGATCGCATGTGGGAGGATCGGTGACCTCCCCCGCGCGCACCCCCTGTCCCGGCCTTATGTACGGACTCGACCGTCCATAGTCGCGGCGGCACCGTCCGTCGGATCGCCCCGCTGATGTGACGCAATACCGGTTTGCCGAGCCGGAGCTTCCGTTAGATTGCGGGCCATGAAACGGCACAAGACCCAGCGGGGCTTCACCCTGGTCGAGACGTTGGTGGTGATCGCGATCGTCGCCATCCTGCTCGGCATCGCGGTGCCCTCTTACAAGTACATCACGAACTCCTACCGCATGACCGGGGAGGTCAACGGGCTCCTGGGCGATGCCCAGTTCGCGCGCTCGGAAGCCATCAAGGAAGGCAATCAGGTCATCCTCTGCAGCTCCGCGAACGGAACGAGCTGCGCCGGCGTGACGACCTGGCAGGACGGGTGGATCGTGTGCGTCGACCTGCAAAACGACGGCAACTGCGATGCCGGCGACCCGGTGCTGCGGACACAGGCGACCTGGGTCAATACCGACACCTTCGTGTCCGACAACGCCACCGCCATCATTTTCAACCGTGAGGGCTTCGCCGTGGGCTTCCCTGCCGAGGCGATCCTCACGCTGCACGATAAGACCGCCAATCCCGTGTGGACGCGCTGTCTGGAGATCCAGACCGTCGGAATCATGACCGTCGTGAACCACGTAACAGCCCCGGCGTGGTGCATCTGATGCGCGCCTCCGTCGTCACCGCCGGCCGTACCAGCGGCTTCAGCCTGGTCGAGGTCATGGTGGCCGTCGTGGTCATCTGCGTCGGCCTGCTCGGGATCGCCAAGATGCAGTCGCTCGCCATGTCGAGCACCAACGCGGCGCGCATGCGCTCGCTGGCCGCGCTCGAGGCGGCGAGCCTGGCCTCCGCCATGCACGCCAACCGCAGCTACTGGGCGGGCGCCAACAACAGCGGCATAACCCCGCCCGCGGTCATCACCTACGCTCCGGGGGCCGGCATCACCGGCATCGGTTCCTACGCTGCCGGCAACACCTGCAATCAGTGCACCTCGACCCAGATTGCGGAATACGACTTCGGCAACTGGATAAACAACCTCGCGGTGCCCCCGAGCGGCGTGCTGCCCGGTGCCAGTGCCACCGTCACCTGTAACAGCGCGACGCCGCCGGTCAACTGCACGATCACCATCACCTGGACCGAGAACCCGGTGGCGATGTCGCAGCAGGAAGCGCAGCAGTCTGCGACCACCCCGCTCGCGGGCTTCAACAACCCGACCTACACCCTGGACGTCGAGCCATGAAGTCTCTGACGCAGCACCCGGCTCCCGTGCGCGGCGGCGCCCAGCGCGGCTTCACGCTGGTCGAGCTGATGATTACGGTCGCCATCGCCGTCTTCCTGCTGTTCGGGCTGTTCTCGATCGTGCAGAACGTGCGCGTGACGTACTCCAACCAGCAGCTGGTCGCGCAGCTCGAGGACGCACAGCGCCTGGCGATGATCATGATCACCGACGTCACCCAGGAAGGGGGCTACTTCCCGAATCCCGTTCTTTACACCTCCGCGAACCTGACGGCCACCGGTCCCTTCGAGCTCGGTCAGGCGATCTACGGCACTCACACCAACGCCACTACCCCCGACACGCTCGAGGTCCGCTACATGACCGCGAGCGGCGACGGCATGCTCAACTGCAACGGCACCTCAAACACCAGCGGCGCCACCATCGTCTATACCAACACCTTCAGCGTCGTCGCCGGCCAGTTGCTGTGCTCCGTCAATGGTGGCGCGGCGCTGCCGCTCGTCAGCGGCATCAACAACCTGCAGGTGCTCTACGGAGTGAAGCGCAACTTTGCGATCTCCGGCGACGACGTCGACAGCTACCTGACCGCGAGCTCGATGGCGGCCGCCGACTGGCTCAATGTCACCTCCGTGACGATCACGCTCACCTTCGTCAATCCCCTGTCCGCGACCGCCGGGACCACGACCACCGAAGGCGTCGCTCAGCCGACGACCTTGAGCTTCACGCGGGTGATCGATGTCATGAACCGCACCGGCGAAGGGGAAACCTGATGAAGACAACCCATGACAGCCGGGGCCCGCACGCGGCACGCGGCATAGCGCTGGTCACATCGCTCCTCTTGCTGCTGATCATCACGCTGCTCGCGCTCAGCATGTTCCGCAGCTTTGGCATCCAGGGCCGCATTGCGGGCAACACCCGCGAGAAGCAGCGCGCGCTGCTCGCCGCCGAAGCGGCGCAGCAGTACGCCGAGTTCTGGCTGTCGTCGGGCCTCGGCTCGACGACCAGTGACACCGTATGCAGCACCACAGCCAACAACCTGCTGAACGCCAACCTCGGTCAGGGCCAGATCTGCAGCAACGCGCTCATCAGCGTCACCGCCGTGCCCTGGACCTACGACAATGTGGCGGGCGGCCAGCAGGTGGGCGTGCAGTACAACCCGGGGCTGGCGCTCACCATCGAAGCCGCGGGCGCCGCCGTCGGCAGCTACGCGCAGATCCCGGTTTTCTACATCGCAGACCTCGGCGCGTCCGCCACCGACGCGGGCAGCGAGGTGTATCAGATCGATGCGGTTGGCTACGGCGGCAATGCCAACACCGTTGCCGTCGTCGAGAGTACTTACGAGGTCGGATCGGGTGTGACCTGCAAAACCTGCACAGGAAGTAGCTACTGATGAACACCAAATTCACCGCAGCCGCAGCGCTGCTGGCCCTCGCCCTCGCTGCCGCCTCCGTGGCGCCCGCGCAGACCATCGTCAGCGAGGACTTCACGCGCGGCGCGACCAGCAACAGCTGGTACTACTTCAACGGCGCCTGCCTGACGGCGAGCACCGCTGCCGGCGTGCAGCCGACCGGAAGCACCCAGGGCCAGATTCCCGGGTGTCTGACGAGCTCCGCGCAGGCCTACTACAACTCGACCGGCTCACCCGCCACGCCGCACACCGAGACGCAGGTCGGCGGCTATAACGGTGCCCCCGGCAATGCGCAGACGCTCCCGGACCCGCTGATCGCGGTCTCTGCCGGACCGGGCGAGGGCGCACTGCGTTTCACCAACGGCTATGACAACACCGGCGCCGACCCGTACCAGGGCTATGGCCAGAACGGCCAGATCCTCTCGAACTGGACGTTCCCGTCCGGACAGGGGCTGGAGATCACCTTCATGACGGTGAGCTACCGCGGCGACTCGGGGGGCTACTACAACAGCACCGCCAACCCGGGCGACGGCGCGGACGGCATCAGCTTCTTCCTGACGGATGCCTCGCAGACTTTCTACCCCGGCGCCTGGGGCGGCAGTCTTGGCTACTCCTGCTCGAACAGCAACCCGCCTTACAACGGCATGACCGGCGCCTACCTCGCGGTCGGCCTGGACGAGTACGGTAACTTTCTCAACGGCTCGACCGCGATGCCGGCATCGGCGTGGCTCAACGGAGTTCTCAATCCCAACCCCAACACGATCGGCGGCGACAACACCTATTACGGCTACGGCGAGCGTCCCGACCGCATCGGCATCCGCGGCGAGGGCAGCGTCAACTGGTACACCCTGAACGGCGCCTACGGCAATAACCCGTCGAGCTCCAGCAAGCCCTACTACCCGAGCTCGCTCACGACCTCCTGCCAGATCAGCGGTGGCACCTACAACGCGAGCAACGGCATGTGCAATGGCTGCTCGACCGGTACCTACAACTCCACGACCAACCAGTGCGCAAGTTGCTCCAATGGCACCTACAACTCGGGCACCAACTCCTGCAGCACCGACACGACCTGCAGCACGGGCACCTATGACTCCACCACCGGCTTGTGCGAGAGCTGCAGCACCGGCACCTACGACTCGAGCAACAACAAGTGCCTGACCTGCAACACCAATTACACCCTCAACACCCCGACCGACACGGAGTGCACCAGGAGCGGGCACGCGAATGAGACTCCGACGCAGAGCTCACCGACAGGCACCGCGCCGCCGACCGACACGCTGACTACCGCCTCGCCAAGCACCGCCTATGTCGACTCGGTCTACGCGGTACAGAAAACCTGCGCCAACGGTACCCTGTACAACTACAGTACGCCGGCCGCGCCGACCAGCGCCGGCGCCACCACGATCACCAACACGGTGAATACCGGCTCGAACAGCTCGAGCCCGGTGGCAGGCATCCTGCCGATCCTGGACTACGCCCCGATCCCGCAGGCGTACGTGGAGCTCCCGGAGACCGGCTCGAACGCGGTGCACATCGCCACCGAGTACGCCGCGGGCGGCTACAGCCGCCAGTTGGCGAAGCCGATCTACTACCAGCTGAAGCTCACGCAAAACGGGTTGCTGTCCCTGTGGTACAGCCTGGGCGGGGCCAACGGCGTGTTCCTGCCCGTCATCAAGAGCCAGAGCATCACCGGGACGAACTCGAGCGGTACGCCCTCCAACGGCGCGCTGCCCGCGAACTTCCGCTTCGGCTTCGGCGGCTCGGACGGCGGCGCCAGCAACATCCACGAAATCCTCTGCTTCCAGGCGGCGAACCTGGTGCAGTCGGCAAGCAGCGCCGGCGCCAACGAGAAACAGTCCGCCAAGATCGAGACCGGCATCCAGGCCTACTTCGGCTACTACAACCCGAACGACTCGACCGGCAAGCTCACTGCCTACGCGCTCGGCACCAGCAGCACCGGTGCGATCGTGATCGCATCGGCGGCGACCTGGGATGCCTCCTGCGTGCTCACCGGATCGACCGCCTGCAACACCATGAGCTCCACCGGCACCGGCGGACCCGCGATCACGGTCGAACCGCCCACCAGCCGCGTGATCCTGACTCAGAACGGCACTGAGGGACTCGCCGGCGGCCTGGAGTTCGAGTGGAGCGCCCTCACCGCCACGCAGACGGCGTCCCTCGAATACGGCGACGCCGCGGGGAACGTGCCGACCTACGGCGAGGACCGCCTGAGCTTCCTGCGCGGCGTGCGCACCAACGAGATCCCCTCGACCGGGCCCACTTCGACCCAGTTCCTGCGCAAGCGCGACGGCGTGCTCGGCGACATCCAGGACTCGAGCCCCACCTGGGTAGGCCCGCCGGGCGCGCCGTACTCGGCCACCTGGACTGACCGGCTGTACTCGAGCACCACCATGCCGGAGAACACCGGCACGCAGACCTACTCGCAGTTCGTCACCGCCGAGGCGACGCGCCTCAACGTGGTCTACGTCGGCGCGAACGACGGGCTGATGCATGGCTTCAGGACCGGCGCCTTCAACTCGAACGGCAGCTACAACACCAGCGCGGCGAACGACGGCTACGAGGTGCTCGCCTACATGCCGAACAAGGTCGTGAACGACATCCACGAGGCGATGGACCCCCCGTCGCCCCCCACGACCACCGCCCCCACCTACGACGCGACGCTCGATTTCACCAATCCGTCGTATGGCCACAACTTCTTCGTCGACTCGACACCGGACGCCGACGACATCTTCTACGGCGGCGAGTGGCACACCTGGCTGGTCTCCGGCCAGGGCGCGGGCGGCAATTCGATCTTCGCTCTCGACATTACCGACCCGACCGGCGCCGCCACCGGCACCGTGCCCTTCGCGGAGGGCAACGCCTCGAGCCTCGTGATGGGTGAATGGACCGGATCCACCCCGACCTACACCGGGACCGGTGCCGCGGGCACTCCGACCAACGGCAACGTCAGCTGCACCGGCAATGGCACGATGGGCGGCGCCAACTGCAGCCGCAGCCTCGGCAACACCTACGGCACCCCGCAGGTGCGCCGCATGCATAACGGCCAGTGGGCCGTGATCTTCGGCAACGGCCTCGGGAGCTACAACGGCGATGCGGGCATCTTCATCATGCTGGTCAACGCGACCAACCCGAAGACCACGGCCCCGACGTTCTACTACCTGAGCACGTCCAACGGCAGCCCCTGCATGAATACCACTGTCAGCGGCAGTACGGTGTCCAACGCGCTGTCGACCGTCAGCGGCACCGGCACCGGCGCCAACGGCATCGGCTATACGGCGTCCGTCGATCTCGACGGCGATCACGTCATCGATTACATCTATGCGGGCGACCTGCAGGGCAATCTCTGGCGCTTCGACGTCACCAGCTCCAGCCCCTCCAACTGGGCGGTCACCTGCGGGGCGCTGTTCAAGACGCAGACCGGGCAGCCGATCACCACCCAGGTGGTGGCGGCTTCGGGACTCGCCGGCACGACCCAGCAGCGCCTGGTGGTCGTCTTCGGCACGGGAGAGAAGACTCCGGCCACCAACACCACCGCGGTGAGCTATGCCATGGCGCAGCAGGACCTGTACGGCGTCTGGGACTGGAACCTGGCCTACTGGAACAGCGTCTCCAGCACCCAGTACGCGAGCCTCTCGTCCTCGGGTGTGAGCGGCCCGCTCACGCAATCGAACCTGGCGGGCGAGACCGTCACGGTGGTCACCGGTACCGGCGCCGACGCCGGCGATCGGGACATCAACAGCGCCGCCACGATCTGCTGGAAGGGGACCACCACCTGCGGCACCGACAACCAGTTCGGCTGGTACCTGCCGCTGCCGGGCACGAACAGTACCGGCAGCACGGTCTCGAGCTACGAGCAGTTCATCTACAACCCCGAGATCGTCGGGCCAGCCGTCGTCATCAACTCGGTGCTGCCGGCGGCCAACGTACCGACCGCGTGCACGATCGTTGCCGACCAGGGCTGGACGTATGCCGTCCAGGCGTTGACGGGCGGCGCGCTCACCAACGCGTTCCCGCAGTACTACGACACCAACGCCGCGGGCGTGGAAACCAACGCCACCGGCGGCTCGTTCCCGATCCAGAACTCGACCGGTCAGACGTACCTCGTATACCAGACGGTGACGAATACTCCGACCGACACGCAATTCAACCCGGGCGCCAACACCACGGCGAAACGTCTCACCTGGGTCCAGCGCCGCTGATGGGTCACTGCAGCGGTTCAACAGAGGTTCAAATGCAAGCGCGCACTGTGTTCCCTCTCTCCCGTGCCGGCGGGTTCACGCTCGTCGAGCTCATGATAGTGGTGGTCATCGTCACTATCCTGCTGTCGATCGCCGTGCCGTCCTACATGAGCTCGATCCGCGAGTCGCGCCGCACGGATGCGCGCACGGCGCTCCTCGACCTCGCCGGCCGCGAGGAGAGCTACAACGCGTCGATGAATGCCTACACCGCCACCTCGACAAATCTCGGCTACCCGGCCTTCCCGGCGTCGATAGGCAGCGGCTACTACACGATCACGGTCGCATGCTTCGCCGCCTATGGGGCGGCTCTCGCCTGCGACCCGAATGCCAACCCTCCCGCAGGTCCGTCCTATTACCTGACGGCCACCCCGGTTGCCGGCACCAGCCAGGCATCCGACACTCAGTGCACCTCGTTCTCGGTCGACTCGCAGGGCAACCAGTTTTCGACCGGCACTGCGCCGACGACGACCTGCTGGTCCTCGCAGTAGTTCTAATCTCTTTGTAAATCAATCTTCCGGAGTGCCTTCTTCATCCGGGGGATGAGCACCGGAGCCGGTTAGCTGCGCACTCGCGCTCATCATCGCCGGGCGGTGCGACCGCCCCGGCCCCCGCGCGCTGCCTCAGCCTCGCCATAGCCTCGCGGCGCCGCGGCCGAAGGGTCGAAGCGACATATTTTTCCCCTAGATTCTGAGCTATATTTCGGCTCCAGCCGCTTGAGCGGCTTTGGATTCCAGTACCCACCGGACAACAAAAACTAACCGACGCCCACCGCGCAGGCGCAAACCCGACCACGCCTGAGCGGACTGCGTGCGACCGAGGTAGTGATGAGCACTACATGGGAACAGCTTGAAGGGGCCGCGCTGTCGCTTGCGCGTTCCGGCCCGATCAAGGAGCGCCTCACTGACGCGTACCGCAACCATCTCGCCTTCGTCAACACCGAGGATCTTCCGGAGGCGGTGCGCGAGCCGTTTCGCGCCTGTTACGAGGCACTGACGCGCGAGCCGCCGCTGCGCGGGGAAGACGCCGTGCGCGCGACGGTGCGCAAGCTCTCCAGCCAGGAAGCGGACGAGCTTGCCTCGAGCGTGGTGCGGCTCTTCACCGCGAACGCGCGCGAGGCGGTGCAGCGCGCGACCACCGCGGCACCTGTGCCGGAGGGCGTGGCGATCAACGGCCACGGCGCCGTGCGCGTCAAGGCACTGAAATCCACGCCGCAGGTGATTGCGCTGTACGCCGCGGAGGCGTAGTCAATCGAGCTTGAATTCGATGGTGTCCCAGCGCGTCGTCTCTTCGTGGCGCGCCTGGCGGCGGATGGCATCAACCAGCGCGCGCTCGTCCCACTCGACGGTCTCGTCGGCGAGCTGCAGGATCTCTTTCGGCACGTCGCCGCGTTGACCAA
This sequence comes from Steroidobacteraceae bacterium, assembly GCA_035603345.1. Taxonomy (GTDB): domain Bacteria; phylum Pseudomonadota; class Gammaproteobacteria; order Steroidobacterales; family Steroidobacteraceae; genus 13-2-20CM-66-19. The sequence continues at coordinate 51,420 of DATNKO010000072.1, forward strand.
ATGGCTTCATGAGGATGACGGGCTTGTGGCTCGCCTGCGCGAACAGCATCTGGAAGGTGAGGAGCTCCGCCTGCGTGTCGGCCAGCGCGATCACCGCCTCGACCGGTGCGATCTGCCGGCGCAGGTCCTCGCGCTGGGCCTCCTTGTCCGCGCCTGCCGGGGGTTTATCGGGCGTGCTGTAGTTGCGATAGAAGAAGTTGCGCGCGCTCTCGAGGTACTCGAACACGCGCAGGTAATCCTCGCTCGTCTCCCAGGCGTGCGTGACGAACAGACGGACAGGGTTCGCCTGCGACATCGGGAAGCCCCGCAAGACCCTTACAACGCCCGCCAGTCTCGCACAAGCCCAGCTGAGCGCAAGGCCTGCGGCCGGGCAGCGCGCCGCGGACAGGCGCGGAGCGGCTACAATCGTTGCCAGGGTTCGCTCGCTTTAGCCCCAAAGCCCGTCTACGTGCGTCTGCTCGTCTACAACATCCGCTACGCCACCGGAACCGGCCCGGCGTTTCATCTGCCGCTGCCCGGCGCCGGTTATCTGCGCAGCAACCGCCGGGTGCTCGCCGGCATCACGGACTTCATCCGCGGCGAGCGCCCGGACGTCGTCGGACTGGTGGAAGTCGATACCGGCTCGATCCGCACCGGCATGCTGAACCAGGCAGAGTACATCGCCAAGGAGCTCGGTCATTACTCGACGTTCCAGAGCAAGTACGGCGCCCGCTCGATCAACAACCTGATGCCGATCGTGCGCAAGCAGGGCAACGCCTTTCTCTCCGCTCCGACGGTGCATGGCGAGCGCTTCCACTATTTCGACATCGGCATCAAGCGGCTGATCATCGAGCTCGAGCTCGACGAGGTGTGCGTGTTCCTGGTGCACCTGTCGCTGAAGTTCCGCCAGCGGCAGTACCAGCTGCGCACGCTGCACGACCTGGTGGTGCAGTCCCCCAAGCCGGTGATCGTCGCCGGCGATTTCAACACCTTCTGGGGCACGCACGAGATCTACCTGTTCATGCGGGCGGCGGGTCTGCGCAGCGCCAACACCGCCGGCCTGCCGTCGTTTCCGACGCGCGTGCCGCGCGTTGAGCTCGACTTCATCCTGGTGAGCGCAGGCATCGAGGTCACCGGCTTCCGCGTGCCCGACGTGCGCTTCTCGGATCACCGGCCGCTGGTATGCGATTTCCGGGTGCTGCCGCTCCCATGAACAGCGACAAGACCCCCGGCAACGACACCACCGGCGTCTGGGCCCTCGACAGCGACGCCGCCGGCTGCTGGACCCTCGAGCGCGACGCCGACGGTATCGCGTGGCTGACGCTCGACAAGCCCGCCACGTCCGCGAACGTGCTCTCGAGCAGCGTGCTCATCGAGCTCGACGGCGTACTGGCGGGCCTCGAACGCCAGCTCCCACGCGCGCTGGTGGTGCTGTCGGCCAAGAAAAGCGGCTTCGTCGCCGGCGCCGATATCCGTGAATTCACCGCACTTACGGATGAGGCAGGGGGCTACGCGCTGATCCGCCGCGGCCAGCAGGTGCTCGACCGTCTGGCCGCTCTCCCCTGCCCGAGCGTCGCCGCTATCCACGGCTTTGCGCTCGGCGGCGGACTCGAGCTCGCGCTCGCCTGCCGGTACCGCGTCGCGGTCGGCGACGAGCGGCTCTCGCTCGGGCTGCCGGAAGTGCAGCTCGGCATTCACCCCGGCTTCGGCGGCACGGTTCGCAGCGTGCAGCTCCTTGGCGTGCGTGCCGCCATGCAGCTGATGCTGACCGGCAAACCCATGCGCGCCGCAGACGCGCAGCGCTCCGGACTCGTCGACCGGCTGGTCCCGCAGAGCGAGCTGAGCTCCGCCGCCCGCGCACTCGCCCTCGCCGCACCGTCGCCGCGGCGCGCGCCGCTCGGCGAGCGGCTGCTGAGTGCCGCCCCCGTGCGGCCGTTCGTGCGCCGCGCGCTCATCAGGCAAGTGGCGCGGCGCGCGCCCCGGGCCCATTACCCCGCTCCCTACGCCATCATCGATCTGTGGAGCCGCTACGGCGCGCACGGCCGCGCGGCCTTTGAGGCCGAGGCGCGCTCCATCGCGCAACTGTTCCTGAGCGAGACCTCGCGCAACCTGGTGCGCGTCTTTCTGCTGCAGGACCGGCTCAAGAGTTCCGGCGGCAAGGGCGCTGCCGAGGTGCGCCACGTGCATGTGGTGGGCGCCGGCGTCATGGGCGGGGACATCGCCGCCTGGGCAGCGCTGCGCGGCTGTACGGTAACGTTGCAGGACCGCGCCGCCGAGTACATCGAGCCGGCGCTCAAGCGCGCCGGCGAGCTGTTCGCCAAGCGGCTGCGCGATCCGGCGAAGAGCGCGGCTGCGCAAGCGCGGCTGCGCGCGGACGTGGCCGGTGCCGGCGTGGCCGCTGCCGACCTGGTCCTCGAAGCCATCTTCGAGAACCTCGAGGCCAAGCAGGCGCTGTATGCGCAGCTCGAGCCGCGCATGAAGACCGAGGCGCTGCTCGCCACGAACACCTCCAGCATCATGCTCGAGCCGCTGGCCGAGAAGCTCGCGCGTCCCGAGCGCCTGGTGGGACTGCATTTCTTCAATCCGGTGGCGCAGATGCCGCTCATCGAGGTGGTGCACTCCGCGCGCACCGCGCCGGCCGTCGCGCAGGCGGCGGTCGCCTTCGCCCGGCGCCTCGACAAGCTGCCGGTGCCCTGCAGCAGCGCGCCGGGGTTCATGGTGAATCGCGTACTGACGCCCTACCTCAACGAGGCCATGTACCTGGCACAGGAGGGCGTGGCGCTGCCGGTGATCGATGCCGCGGCGGTCGGGTTCGGCATGCCGATGGGCCCCATCGAGCTCGCGGACGTGGTGGGACTCGACGTCGCAGCGCACGTCGGGGAGATCATCGCGCAGGGACTGAAGCGTCCGGCGCCGCAGCTACCGCTGCTCGCGCAGCTGCTGGCCGCCGGGCAGCTCGGCAGGAAGAGCGGCCGGGGCTTCTATTCCTGGGCTGACGGCAAGGCCGTCAAGCCGCCCGGTCCCTGGCCGCCCGCCCCCGCCGATCTCACCGATCGGCTCATACTGGCGCTCGTCAACGAGTGCGTGGCGTGCCTGCGCGAGCGTGTGGTGGAGGATGCGGATCTCGTCGATGCGGCGGTATTGTTCGGCACCGGATTCGCGCCGTTTCGCGGCGGCCCGCTGGCCTACGCACGTGCGCGCGGCGCGGCGGCGATCGTGACGCGCCTCACAGAGCTCGCGGGGCGCTACGGCGAGCGCTTCGCCCCCGATGCCGGCTGGCCGCTGCTCGGTGCGTCAGGCTGACCGGGCGTGGGCCTGTGCTACCATCCAACACGCCGCGCGAGCGCCTTACGGGAGCGCGAGAACAGGACTATTGGCGTGCGGCCTGAGGGGCAATGACCGAAGACGGCGAACCCAGTTGGCAACAGCTCACGTCCTTCGCGCCGCTCAACGGCATGAAGCGCGAGAACCTGGCGGCGCTGGCCAAGAAGATCACGGTGCGCAAGCTCCCCGCGGGGCGGCTGCTGTTCGACGCCGGCGACAGCGCCAAGCGTACCTTCTGGCTCGTGAGCGGTGCGCTCGAGATCAGCGAGAAAGAGCGCAGCATCGGGGTGATCCGCGCCGGTACCCCTGAGGCGAAGAACCCGCTCTACCCGCAGCTGCCGCGGCGCGTCAGCGCGCGTGCCGTGGCCGACGTCAGCTACCTCGTGATCGACAGCGATCTGCTGGACGTCATGATCACCTGGGATCAGACCGGCAGCTACGAGGTCGGCGAGCTGCAGACCGAGCTGCAGAACGCCGGCTCCGACGACTGGATGACGACGCTGCTGCAGACCAAAGCGTTCCACCGCATTCCGCCGGCCAATATCCAGGCGATCTTCCAGCGCCTGCAGCGCACCCCATGCCGCGCCGGAGAGGTGGTCATCAAGCAGGGGGGCGAAGGCGACTACTTCTACATCATCGTGAGCGGCAAGTGCGTGGTGTCGCGCGAGACGCCGCTCAAGCAGGAGGGCATCAAGCTCGCCGAGCTCGGGGTCGGCGACACCTTCGGCGAGGAAGCACTGATCGCCGAGGCCAAGCGCAACGCCACCGTCACCATGCTCACCGACGGGGTGCTGATGCGCCTCAACAAGCAGGACTTTCGCGAGCTGATGAATGAGCCGCTGCTGCAGTGGGTGACACGCGAGGAGGCGGGCGACATCGTGACGCGTGGCGGTCGCTGGCTCGACGTCCGGCTGCCGAGCGAGCACCAGAACCTCGCCATCGAGGGGTCGCTGAACATCCCCCTGTACCTGATCCGCCTGAAGCTCTCGACGCTCGATCGCGATACGCCGTACGTCGCGTACTGCGATACCGGGCGGCGCAGCTCCGCGGCGGCCTACCTGCTGGTCGAGCGCGGCTTCGATGCCTACGTGCTGCGAGGGGGGCTCAGTGGCGATGCCAACGCCACGCCGGCTGCCCAGGCCGCGGCGAAGAAGCCCGCGGTCAAGCCGCCGGGCGGAAAATAGTCGCGCAATCGGCGCCGAGGGCCTCCCGGCGCGCTACATGGTGTGGGTGGACTTGTCGCCCGACAGGGCGCCGGCGAGATAAGTCTCGATCTTCTTCTGCGTCTGACCGCGGTCCTGCTCGGAAAACTGTACGCCGATGCCGGCGGTGCGCTTACCCTGCGCGCCCTTGGGGGTCAGCCAGATGACCCGTCCCGCCACCGGCAGCTTCTCATCCTCCCCCATCAGGTTCAGCAGCATGAACACCTCGTCGCCGAGGCGGTAGTTGCTGTTGGTGGGAATGAACAACCCGCCGTTCTTCACGAACGGCATGTAGGCGAGATACAGCGCGCTCTTGTCCTTGATGGTGAGCGTCAGCAAACCCGGTTTGTTCGTGCCCGTTCTCACGTCGCCACCCAGAACCCTCACCGGCATTACACTCATCCGTGTCCCCTGGTCGCCGCAGCGCCTGCACCGGATGGCGCGAGCCGCCGCAGCACCGCCTCGAGCGCCAGTCCCCGGTTGAGCGGCGCATCGAGCCCCGCACGCAGATCGCGCACCTCGTCCAGGAGCCCAAAGAGCTCACGTATATTCAAGAACGCATCCATGGATGACAAGTAGGCCCCAGCACGCAGTTCTGCAATCTCGGGCGCAGCGTGCTGGCAGCGGCGAATACGTTCTGTGAGCCAATTCTCAATGCATCGCAACCGCAGCGCCAGTTCGCTCCGCGCCCAGCGCTCGGCGGTCGCCAGCGGGTCGGCCCGTCCGGCTGCCAGCTCGTCGAGCGTGCGACGTACTTCGGCTCCAAGCTGCGCGAGTGCGTCCGGGTCGGCTCCCGCGAGCAGGAACGGTGCTTCGCCGACGACCTCGAGAGCGGCCTGCCACTCCCCCGGCCCGTGGGTCGCGGCGAGCCACGCCACCGCCTCGGCGCGCGAGGGTGCGGGGACTGTCAGACGCTGACAGCGCGACAGCACGGTCGGGGGCAGGCGCGAAGGCTGCGTCGCCACCAGCACCAGGAGTGTCCGCGGCGGCGGCTCTTCCAGCGTCTTCAGCAGCGCGTTCGCGCCGAAGCGATTCAGGGCGTCCGCGGGGGTGAGGATGCCGACCTTGTAGCCGCCGGCGTGACTCGTGAGCGCAAGCTCAGCGGCGAGATCGCGCACCTGCTCGATGCGGATCTGGCGTGAATCCTCCAGCGGCGTGATGCGCGCGAGATCCGGGTGGGCGAGCGCGGCGGCCCGCCGGCAGGCGGCGCAGGCCCCGCAGGGCGCCTCGGCGGGCCGCGCGCACAGCGCGAGGCGCGCTGCCCACAGGGCGAGCCAGTCCCCGCCCGCCCCCGGCGCCTCGTGGATGAGGAGCGCGTGCGGCAGCCTCCCTGCGCGCTGTGCGCGGGTAAGCGCCGCGGTCGCCGGCACGATCCAGGGCGGGGTCGCGCCCGCCGCATCGCTCAAAGCAGCTCCTCCAGGATCGCGCTCACCTGTGCCTCGACGGCCGTGCGACCGGCCGCGGCGTCGACGACATGGAAGCGACCGGGCTCGCGGCCGGCGAGCTCGAGGTATCCCGCGCGCACCCGCTCGAAGAATGCGGCGGTCTCGTCCTCGAAGCGATCCTGAGGCGTCCCGCTCCCGGCTCGGGTGCGGGCGCGCGCGAGCCCCACGCTGACCGGCAGGTCGAGCAACAGCGTGCAGTCGGGCGACAGCTCGCCGTGCACCGCCCGCGCGAGGGTCTCGATGAGCTGCGGATCGACACCGCGCCCGCTTCCCTGGTAGGCGCGCGTGGCATCGGTGAAGCGGTCGCAGATGACCCATTCGCCGCGTTCGAGCGCCGGGCGGACCAGATTCTCCAGGTGCAGCCCGCGCGCGGCGAACATGAGCAGCGTCTCGCTCACGGCCGACATGGGCTCACCGCCCCGCTCGAGCACGATCCTGCGCAGCGCTTCCGCGAGCGGCGTGCCGCCGGGCTCGCGAGTCAGGCGCGTCGCAATCGAGCGGCGCGCCAGCCACGCCGCGATGAACTTGGCGACGGTCGACTTGCCGGCGCCCTCGATGCCTTCGAGCGTCACGAAGCGCCCGCGCTCCACGGGGTGGCTGGTCGCGGGGCTCATGGCTGAGGAGTCCCCGGCCTGAGTTGACGCGGCGGATTGCGCAGCCGCTCGAGATAGGTCTTCACGTTCAAATTATGCTCTCGCAGTGTCTTGGAAAACTGGTGTGTGCCGTCGCCGAGTCCCGTGGCGACGAAGTACAGGTCGCCGGTGTCCTCCGGGTGCACGGCCGCGATCAGCGAGGCGCGGCCGGGGAGCGCGATCGGCGTCGGCGGAAGCCCGGCGCGCGTGTAGGTGTTGTAGGGGGAATCGGTCACCAGGTCGCGCGTGTGGATCTCGCCGTCATACCTCGGCCCCAGGCCATAGACCACCGTCGGATCGGACTGCAGCTTCATGCCGTTGCGCAGCCGCGCCGCGAACACCCCGGCGATCCGCGCCCGCTCGGACTCGCGCGCCGCCTCCTTCTCTACCATCGAGGCGAGGATCAGCGCCTGGTAGGGCGTGTCGAACGGCAGTCCCGGACTGCGTTCGTTCCAGGCGGCAACGAGTGCCCGCTGCATCGCCTGATAGGCGACCTCGAGAATCGCGGCATCGGGGGTATTGGCGGCGAAGCGGTAAGTATCCGGGAAAAACCGCCCTTCGGGATTCTCGCCCGGATGCCCGATCGCCGCCATGATCTGCGCGGGGGTCTTGCCGGCGAGCGTGTGCTGCACGTCCGGCTCCTTCCCGAGCAGGTCCAGGAAATCGGCGAACGTCGAGCCCTCGACGACGGTGAGCTGCTCGAGGATCACCTTGCCTTCGATGAACAGCCTGATGATCTCGGCGGGACTCGCGTGCGCGGGAATCTCGTAGGTTCCGGCCTGGACACGCGGCTGCTCACCGCGCAGCCGCAGGTACCACTGCACCGCGCGCGCATCGTGCACCGCGCCCTGCTTATCCAGGAGCCGCAGCACGCTGCGCACGCTCACCCCCGGCGGCACCTCGATCCGCGATGTAACGTCTGCGGGTCCCGGCGAACGGTACTGGTACTCGAGCCACTGCCAGAACCCGAAGGCGGCGAACGCCAGCAGCACCACGACGGCGCCGGTCGCCATCAGGCGGCGGGTCCTTGAGCCTCTAGTCATCGCCGCCGGCGGTCAATACCGCTGCCAGCCGTTCCTGCAGCGCGCGCGTCACGGGACCCGGTGCCCACTCGCGCCCGTCGAGCGCGTGCACGGGACGGATGCCGGTGAGAGAGCTGGTGAGAAAAACCTCGGTGGCCTGCGCGAGGTCATCCGCCGTGAGTCGCGTCTCCTCGAGCGCGATCCCGGCGCGCGGCGCCTCGCGCATCACGACCTCGCGGACGACCCCGGCCACGCCGCAGCGATCCACCGCTGGGGTGCGCAGTCTTCCACCCTGGATGAGAAACAGGTTGCTCATGACGCCGGAGATGAGGTTACCGGAGCTGCTGAACATCAGCGCCTCGGCGATGCCGGGATCGGTCCATTCGCGCCGCGCCAGCACCTGCTCCAGGCGGTTGCAGTGCTTGAGTCCGGCGAGCAGCGGGTTTTCGGCCAGCCGCAGCGCGCCGATGCGCACCCGCACGCCATCGCGCGTCGCGGCCGGATTCTCCTCCGGCCAGCCGTAACGCAGCGCGATACGGGTCGCCTCCTCGGCGCCCGTGACCCGGTAGCCGCGCTCGAGCGCGGGCCCGCGCGTGACCAGCACCTTGACGATGGCGCGGCCGCCGGCCTGAGCGAGCGCCTCGACCTCGGAGCGCAGCTCGTCGGTCTGCGTAAAGGAGATCCCTAAGCGGGCACAGCCCCTCATGAGGCGCGCCAGGTGCAGCGACAGGAGGCGCGGGCGCCCGGCGATGCAGGCAATCGTCTCGAACAGGCCGTCGCCGTAGTGCAGGCCGCGCTCGAGCGCCGAGACCTCGCGGGTCTCGCGGCCGTTTACCCGCACGGTGTCGGGAGCGCCTGAGCGTTCAGTCGCCATGGCTGGCACCGAATGCCCGCAGGAGCCCGCGGGCCTTGGCGCGCGTCTCCTCGAGCTCGCGCTCAGGGTCCGAGTCGGCCACGATGCCTGCGCCGGCGCGAAACTCGACCCGCCGGTCCGCGAGCGCCATGCTGCGGATCAGGATGTTGACGTCGAGCCGCCCGTCGCGCGTCAGGTAGCCGAGCGAGCCGGTGTAGGCGCCCCGCCCCACCCCTTCGAGCTCGGCGATGATCTGCATGCAGCGGAATTTCGGGCAGCCGGTGATGGTGCCGCCCGGGAACACCGCGCGCAGCGCGCCGATCGGCGTTATCTCGGAGCGCAGCACGCCGCCTACGTTGGAGACGATGTGGTGCACGTGCGCGTAGGACTCGATGCTCATCAGCTCGTCCACGCGCACGCTGCCGGCCTCGCAGACCCTGCCGAGGTCGTTGCGCTCGAGATCGATGAGCATGATGTGCTCGGCGCGTTCCTTGGGATGGGCGGCGAGCGCGCTCATCTCCGCCGCATCCGCCGCAGGCAGCCGGCTGCGCGGCCGCGTGCCGGCGATCGGACGCGTGTCGACCCGGCGACCCTCGATGCGCACCAGCCGCTCCGGCGAGGAGCTCAGGAGCGCCACGTCGCGCCACTGCGCGAGCGCTGCGAACGGGGCGGGATTGGCAGCACGCAGCCGCTGGTAAAGCGCTGCGGCCGGCGAGTCTGTCCCGCCCGCGCGCTTCGACGCGAGCTCAACCGTCCACGGCCGCGACAGGTTCGCCTGGTACACATCACCCGCGCGCACGTAGTCCTTGGCGCGCCGCACCCGCTCGAGGAAGGCCTCAGGGTCCTCTTCCAGAATCGACTCGACGGCAAGCGTCCCGTCCACCGGTGCGCCGCGGGCGGCGGCGTGCGCATCGGCGGCGAGCTGCTCGAGCTCGTACGCGCAGTCCTCCTCCGCGGCCGCGTACACGCGATCATCGGCGCGATCGTGGACCAGCGCACAGGGGGTGCGGAGCGCAAACGCCTGCCACGGCAGCGGCGTGCGAGGCAGAGCCAGGTGCGGCTCGATCTCCTGTGCCAGCTCGTAGCCGAGAAAGAGCGCCCAGCCGCCGGTGAAGACCGCCCCCGGCGCGGGGCTTGCTGTCGTTACACTCTCCGCGCGCCACCACCGCTCGAGCGCCGCGAGAAAGCCACTCCCGCCCGGGTGCATGCCCTCACCCTCGAGACGCCCGTCGGCAGTGAGCCACAGCGCCGCGCGCGGCAGCGCGAGCAGCAGGCTCATCCTTCCCAGGGAACCGGTAGCGGCGCTGTCGAGCAGCAGCGGGTAGCGCTCAGGCTCGCGCGCCGCCAGGCGCTGCAGCGTCGCCGGCGGGACGTCGAGTTCGCGAAGAAGCGGTGCGCGCGTAGCGGCTTGCCGCTCAGGAGCTGAAGCGTCGGAAGATGAGCGAGCCGTTGGTGCCGCCGAAGCCGAAGGAATTCGACAGGCTCACGTCGATCTTCATGCGCCGCGCGGTGTTCGGCACGAAGTCGAGATCGCACTCGGGGTCGGGCGTGCAGTAATTGATGGTCGGCGGCGCGACGCCGTCGCGGATTGCGAGCACCGAGAAGATGGCCTCCACCACCCCGGCGGCGCCCAGCAGGTGGCCGGTCATCGACTTGGTGGAGCTGACGGCGATGCGTCTGGCATGGTCGCCGAAGGCGTGCTTCATGGCAACCGTCTCGGCCTTATCGCCGAGCGGGGTCGAGGTCGCGTGCGCATTGACGTACTGAACGTCGCTCGGATTCATTGCCGCGTCCTTCAAGGCGTTCTCCATCGCCAGCCGCGCACCCGCGCCGTCCTCGGGGGGAGCGGTGATGTGGTAGGCGTCGCCGCTCATGCCAAAGCCCACCACCTCCGCGTAGATACGCGCACCGCGCCGCTTGGCATGCTCGAGCTCCTCCAGCAGCACCGCTCCGCCGCCGTCGCTCAGCACGAAGCCATCGCGATCCAGATCCCACGGCCGGCTCGCTTCCTGCGGCGCGTCGTTGCGCAGGGAGAGAGCCTTCGCCTGGCCGAAGCTTCCGAGCCCGCAGTGCGTGGTCGCCATCTCGCCGCCGCCGGCGACCATGACGTCGGCGTCTCCGTACTGGATCGTGCGCATGCCGAGACCGATGGCGTGAGTCGAGGTAGTGCAAGCGGTGACCACCCCGAGGTTCGGACCTTTGAGCCCGTAACGGATCGACAGGTGGCCGGCGATCATGTTGATGATGGTCGCCGGCACGAAGAACGGCGAGATCTTGCGCGGACTCAGCGTTTTCAGGTACGCGTTGTGCTCGTTCTCGATAGTGGCGAGTCCGCCGATGCCGGCGCCGCACACCGCACCGCAGCGGGTGGGATCGGTCTTGCTGAAATCGATGCCGGAGTCGGTGACGGCCTGCACCCCGGCGGCTACGCCGTAGTGCATGAACTCGTCCATGCGGCGCGCGTCTTTGGGAGGGATGTACTGGGCGATGTCGAAATCGCGTACGTGGCCGCCGATGCGCACCGGAAATGCCGAGACGTCAAAGCGCGTCACCGGCCCGATGCCGCTCTCGCCGCGCAGGATCGCGTCCCATGCGGACTTGACGGTGCTCCCGACCGGAGACACTACTCCCAAGCCCGTCAGTACGACGCGGCGCTTGCTCACAACTTACCTGTAAGGGGGCGCGCGACGCAGATCAGGTTTTGGCGCGGCGCTCGTTGATGTAGTCGATAGCCTGATGCACGGTGGTGATTTTCTCGGCGTCCTCATCCGGGATCTCGATCTCGAATTCCTCCTCGAGAGCCATCACCAGCTCGACCGTGTCGAGCGAATCGGCTCCGAGATCATCGACGAACGAGGCATCGTTCGTCACTTGTTCCTGTTTGACGCCCAGCTGCTCGGCAACGATGGCTTTGACCTGCTGCTCAACTGTGCTCATTAGCGGTTGGTCCTTATGTGGGCTTTGAGGGCTTGCGCTGCCCGCCGCATCTTTGCGGCTCGTCGCCAGACAGCGGGCGCGGTATTGTAGGGGAACACCCCCCCGGCTGCCACTGGGCATCAGCGCCCGCGAGTGTTTGTTTTTGCTCGCGAAACTGCCCGGCTGTGGCGCGCAGCCAACGCGTCCCGCTCGCCGCCGCCGGTCGGCCCGTCACGACATGTACATGCCGCCGTTGACGTGCAGCGTCTCGCCCGTGATGTAGCCGGCCGGCGGCGAGACCAGAAAAAGCACGGCGGCCGCGATGTCCTCCGGGGTTCCGAGACGGGCGAGCGGAATGCGCTCGAGGAGCGCCGCGCGCTGCGCCTCGTTCAGCACACGCGTCATGTCGGTGTCGATGAAGCCCGGGGCCACGGCGTTCACCGTGATGCCGCGGGAGGCGAGCTCCTGCGCGAGTGACTTTGTGAACCCCAGAAGTCCCGCCTTGGCGGCCGCATAGTTGACCTGCCCGGCGTTGCCCGTCACTCCGACCACGGAGGTGAGGTTCACGATCCGACCACGGCGCTCCTTCATCATGCGCCGCACGCACACCTTGCAGAGCCTGAATGCCGCCGTGAGGTTGGTCGCAATCACCTGATCCCAGTCCTCGGGCTTCATGCGCAGCAGCAGAGTGTCGCGGGTGATCGCGGCGTTGTTGACCAGAATCGTGGGCAGCTCACCGGCGGCCTCGAGATCGGCTACCAGGACATCGATCGAGGACGCACTGCCCGCGTCCAGCACCGCACCCCGGCCGTTGCATCCGTGCGACGCGAGGGCGGCGGTCAGTTTCGCCGCGCCTTCGGCCGTGGTGGCTGTGCCAATGACCCGCGCGCCGGCGCGGCCCAGGGCGAGCGCGATCGCGTGCCCGATGCCGCGCGAGGCGCCGGTAACCAGGGCCACTTCATTCTTGAGCAGGTTCTCAGGCATGTTCGTTCTCAGCTCCGTCCGCTTTCGGTGGTGGCGGCGAGGGCCGCGTCGATCGACGCCGGATCCTCGAGCGCCAGGAATTCCAGTCCCGGGCGGCGCTCGATACGGCGGTTGAGTCCGGTCAGCACCTTGCCCGGTCCGCACTCGATGACCTGGGAGACGCCTTCAGCCACGGCCCGCAGCGTCGCCGTCCAACGCACCGGCGAGGAGAGCTGGCGCACGAGCAGCGCCTGGATATCCGCGGGCTCGACGTGTGCCGCCGCATCCACCGCGCTCACGTAGCGCACGGCGGGCGCCCGTATTGCAACGGTCAGCAGACGCTCGCGCAGCCGCTCCCCGGCACCGCGCATGAGACGCGTGTGCGAGGGGACGCTCACCGGTAGTGCGACAGCGCGCTTGGCCCCCGCCGCCTTCGCCGCCTCAATCGCCCGCTCGACGGCTGCGCTTTCTCCCGCGATGACCACCTGGCCCGGCGCATTGAAGTTGGTGGGCTCGACCACACCGGCAGACGCGGCTTCCTGGCAGGCGGCCGCAACCGCGGCGTCATCGAGCCCGAGAATCGCCGCCATCGCGCCGCTCCCCGCCGGAACTGCTTCCTGCATGACCTGGCCGCGGAAGCGCACCAGCTCGACCGCGGGACCGAACTCGAGCGCCCCCGAGCACACCAGCGCGGTGAATTCCCCGAGACTGTGGCCGCAGACCACCGCGGGCGCTGCCCCGCCGCGCTCGCGCCACGCACGCCAGGTTGCCACCCCCGCTGCCAGCATCGCCGGCTGCGTCCGCTCGGTCGCATCGAGCTGCGCCGCGGGGCCGGCGCTCACCAGCTTCCACAGATCGTAGTGAAGAACCGCCGAGGCTTCCTCGAAGGTCGCGCGCACCGCACCGCTCGCCGCGCCGAGCGCACCCAGCATCCCGACCGACTGCGAGCCCTGCCCCGGGAACGCAAACGCAAAGGCCATCGTACCCCCATTGCAAAGGCGCGACTTTGGCGCCCTGCGCTGCCGAAAATTATACCGGCTCGTTGAGCATCGGCCGGGCACGGGGCTTGAAGAGCGCCGCCACGGCGAGGCCGCCCGCCACGCCATAGAGGTGCGCGTCGACCACGACCGCCGCGCCCAGGCCCGAAAGTGGCAAGGCACCCACCCGCTGCTCCCACACCAGTTTCGCCACCAGGAACGCCGCCAGCACCCAGCCTTCGGACTCGCGTCGGCGCAGGTGTGCGAGCGTGCCGGCAGCCATGACCCCATGCAGCACGCCCGAGGAACCCACGTACCACCCCACAGTCGAACTCCACAACCACAGGCCCGCGTCGATGGCCGCGGCCGCCCCCGCGAGGATCGTGAGCCACTGACGAACGGTGTAATCGCGTGCGAACAGCGCCCACATGAGAGCAAGCCCCGCACAGTTGAGCGCCGCGTGCCGCAGGTCGAGGTGGACGAGGTGGGCCGTGACCAGACGCCACCACTCCCCCGCCGCCAGCGCGCCGCGCGCATATTCCAGCCGCAGCCGCCAGGGCTCCCCGGCGGCGGTGAGCGCCAGCAGTGCCAGGCACAGCACGAGCAGCGCCAGCCCGTGCCAGCCGTCGCAATTGAGCGACGTCAGCAGCCGCGCCACGCGCTTCACAGGCGGCGAGACCCCCATTTGTTATGATCCGGACCCGTTTTTTGGCTTAAGCGCGGCGGCGGTGCCGCTGGGACGATAGCCCATGAGTCACCTTGCTTACGAGGTTAGCAGAGCCCCCCGCGGGAGGCTGACCGATGCGCGCGGTTTCACCCTCATCGAGATCATGGTGGTGGTGATCATCATTGGCCTGCTCGCCGCCGTGATCGTGCCGGAGGTGGTCAGCAAGGTCGATGAGGCGCGCGTCGCCAAGGCCAAGGAGGACATCCAGGGGCTCGAGACGGCGCTCACCATGTTCCGGCTCGACAACTCCAAGTACCCGACCACGGACCAGGGCCTGCAGGCGCTCACGCAGCAGCCGGCCGATCCCACCATCAAGAACTGGCGCGCCGGCGGTTACATCCAGCACATCAGCAAGGACCCCTGGGGCAACCCGTACCAGTACGCCTACCCCGGCACGCACGGCAGGGAATATGACCTTTTCTCCTTGGGGGCGGACGGCCAGCCTGGCGGCGACGGGCTCAACGCCGACATCGGCAACTGGAACATTGGCGATTAGACGGTTGGTCGGGGGCGGCCGGCGTGAGGCCGGCTTTACCCTGATCGAAATCCTGATCGTCGTGGTGATCATCGCCGTCGTGGCCGCCGGCATCATGCTTTCGGTCAATCTCACCGGCCGCGACCGCGATCTGCAGCGCGAGGGCGACCGGCTCCTCGCGCTCATCAATTACGCGCGCGAGCAGGCGGAGCTCCAGACGCGCGAGTACGGCCTGCAGTTCACCGACGACGGCTACCAGTTCCTGGTGTATGACCAGCAGCGCGGCGTGTGGGGCGACGTGGCCGAGGACGATGCGCTCGACCCGCGCAAGCTCCCTGGCGGGCTCGACGTGAAGCTGCGGGTCGAAGCACGCGACGTCGTGCTCGGCCACCCGGATAACTCCAAGGACAAGGCGAGCCTCGACGACAAGAGCTCCAAGGACCGGACCCCGCAGGTCATGATCTTCTCCGACGGCGATCTCACCTCGTTCGCCGCCCGGCTCGAGCGCGACAGCGGGCTGCGCAGCATCACCGTCACCCAGGACGATAGCGGCGCCGTGATCGAGCAGCCGATGGTCGAGAACGGCCGGCCGTGATGCGCGGTTTCACACTGATCGAGGTGTTGGTCGCGCTGGCGATCGTCGTGGTCGGCATGGCCGCGGTCCTCGGCACGCTCAACTCCTCGGCCAACACCATCGTCTACCTGCGCGACAAGACTTTCGCCAACTGGGTGGCGCTCAACCAGATCGCCCAGCTGCGACTTGCCGGCGCGCAGCCCGCGGTCGGCGACAGCGATGGAAAGGTCGACTTCGCCGGCCGCAACTGGACCTGGCGCCAGACGGTCAGCACGACTCAGGTCCCGGGCATGGAGCGCATCGACGTCAACGTGCGCCCGAGCGACGTCAAGGTCGAGAAAGAGGACAGCGGCTGGTATTCGACCGCGAGCGGCATCTGGGGCGATGCCGTCGGCGTGCCGCGCGGGGACCTGCCTGACTGGGGTGCGCAGCTGCTCGCTCCCGGGAGCGCCGCGGGCGCCGGGGGCAATCAGGCGAGCACGCCTAACGGCGGAATGACCTCGGGGGCCTACGGCCCTGCGAACGGGCAGGCGCCGGCCAACCCCACCACGCCCGCTCCGGCCACTCCGACCACGCCGGTGAATCCGTGAGCCGCCGGGCCAATCGCCGCCTGCCGCGAGCGCAGCAGCTCAGGCGCGCGGGCGGCTTCACGCTGCTCGAGCTACTGGTTGCGCTCTTCATCGCCGCACTCATGTTCGCGATGGGGTACGCGGCGCTGAGCCAGGGGCTCACCAGCCACGATCACCTCAAAGAGCAACAGGCGCGGTTGCTCGAGCTGCAGACCGCGATGCGCGTCATGGAACAGGACTTCGTGCAGCTCGCGCCGCGTCCCGTGCGCCAGACGATCGGCGATGAGCCCTCGCAGCCGGCACTGCAGGCCCTGCCCCAGGGAGACCTCGAAGGCCAGCCCCAGAGCGCCTCGCTCCAGACAGCCCAGCCTTCCCAGCTCCAGACAGGCCAGACTGAGACAGGCCAGCCGCTGGTTGCCCTGACGCGCAACGGCTGGGCCAATCCGGCCGGGCTGCAGCGCTCGGCGCTGCAGCGCGTCGCCTACTACTTCGAGAACGGCACGCTGCGGCGCGAATCCTGGTACGTGCTCGATCCGACGCTCTCCAGCACCACCGCCAAGCGCAACCTCCTGACCCACGTCAAGTCGATCACCTTCCAGTTCATGGACGTCAACCGCGTGTGGCAGGCCACCTGGCCGCCGACGACCGTGCAGGGCATGGTGGCCGCGGAGCTCAGCCTGCGCATCCGGCCGATCGGGGTACAGGTCACCATCGACACCGAGGATTGGGGCAAGATCACGCGCTTGTTCGAGGTGGCCGGATGAGACCAACACCGGCGGCTGCGCGCCGCTACCGCGCGCGCCGCGCGCTGCACGGCGCGCCGCTCACGCACCAGCGCGGCATCGCGCTGTTGGTTGCGATTCTGCTGGTTGCGCTCGGCACCATCCTCGCCGCCGCTATCGGCTATGAGAATGCCATGACCGCGCGCCGCGGCGCGGCCACCTACGCGTTCGACCAGGCGCTGCTCGTGCAGCAGGGCGCCGAGGCGCTCGCCGCGTACGGGTTGCGCGCTGCGCAGCGCTCCGACCCACAACACACCTATGCCGCGCAGGGCTGGGGGAATCCGCTGGGGCCGCTCGAGATCGTTCCGGGTGTGATGCTGACCGCACAGCTCGAGGACATGCAGGGACGCTTCAATCTCAACAACCTGGTGCGCGAGGACGGCACGCCCGACCCGGTGCAGCTCGCCGCGTTCGAGCAGCTGCTGCTGATGCTCGGGCTCGAGCCCAAATGGGCTGGTTTCATGGTCGACTGGATCGACCGCGATATCGTTCCCTCCCAGCCCGATGGCGCCGAGGACAGTTTCTACATGGGGCAAAGTCCGCCCTACCGCACCCCCAACCGCTACATCACTAGCGAGAGCGAGCTGCTCGCCCTGCCCGGCTTCGGCCGCGATCGCTACGCGCGCCTGGCACCCTACGTGACCGCGCTCCCGTACGGAACCAAGCTCAATATCTGCTCCGCCTCCGCCGTGGTGCTCGATGCCTACCTCGGGCACGTCGACTTCGGCAGTGACTCCACGGGACTCTCCGGCAATCGCGCCAATGCCAACGGCTGCTTTCCCACGCCTAGCGAGTACCAGGCGGCGTTCCAGGGCAACACCTGGGGCCGGGTGAACCCGCTCCTGCAGCAAACCTCGATGTACTTCCGCCTGGGAAGCGTCATCGCTATTGGCAGTGCGGAGTTCAACTTGTACAGTCTTCTCCTGCAGGATCCCACCGGTGCGGTGCGCCCGATCATGCGCAGCTTCACGGCCGACTGAAGCGCCCCGGACACTTCCCATGAGAGTGAGTTTGCATGGCTGACTGGCTGCTACTGAGGCTCCCGCATGCCGACGGCGAGCCCGCCTGCTGGCTGGTCGCCGACGCGAACGGCAGGCCGCTCGGCGCCGTCGAGCAAGGTCCGCCGGCGCAGGCCGCGAGCGCCGCGGCCGGGCGGCGCGTGTGCGCCCTCGTGCCGGGCGCCGACGTGCTGCTCGCCGAGCCGGAGCTGCCGCTCAAACCCGGCGTGAAGCTGCAGCAGCTGCTGCCGTACGCACTCGAAGAGCATCTCGCCGACGACATCGACGAGCTGCATTTCGCGGTCGGCAAGCGTGCGCCCGACTCCTCGCGCGCCCCGGTGGCGGTGGTGTCGCGCGCGCTCATGGACGAGTGGCTGGCGATCCTCCGGGGGGCGGGCATCGAGCCCGAGTGCCTGTACACCGACAGCGAGCTGCTGCCTCAGAACCCCGGACAGGCGATCGCGCTTCTCGAGGAGGACTCGGTGTGCGTGCGCACTCCCGGGGGCGCTCCGGTGAGCCTGCCGGCGGATGCGCTTGGGGAAGCGCTCGCCATCGCGCAGTCGGCCGCCGCCGGCGCCTCTCCGCAGGAGATCGCGCTGCACGGCATGACGGCGCAGCCGGTCGATGCACAAGAGGCGCCGATGACTGCGCCGCGCGGGCTCATCCTCTACACCGGCGCGGCCGAGTGGCACCGGCACGCCGCGACCGTCGAGGCGGCGCGCGAGCATTTCGAGAGCATCAGCGTGCAGCTGCTCAGCGACGGCCCGCTCGCGCTGTTCGCCCAGCAGCTGCCGGTCGCGACACCCATCAACCTCCTGCAGGGCGCGTACGCGCCCAGGAACACGCACCCGGTGGGCCTGCGCGCCTGGCGCGTCGCCGCGATGCTGCTGGCCGGCCTCGTCGGGCTGCACATCCTGGGCAAGGCGACCGAGCTCCACTACCTCAAGGCCAAGGAGCACCAGGTCGACTCCTCGATCCGCGACACGCTGCGCGCGGCCATGCCCGACCAGCAGGGCACGCAGGACGCGCGCCACCGCATGGAGCAGCGGCTGCTCGCCGTGCGCAGCGGCGGCTCTACCGGACTCCTGGCGGCGTTGGAGGCGCTCGCCTACGCGCGCAACTCCGCGCCGGGCACCAGCGTGCAAGCGGTCAACTTCCACGACGGCGTGATCGACCTGAAGCTGGCGGCCCCCGACGCGGCGAGCCTCGGTCATCTGTCCGAGCTGCTGCGCAACAGCGGCTGGCAGGCGGAGATTCTCGGCGGCAACAACGTCGGCAACAGCTACGAGGGTCGCGTGCAGATCCACGCGAGCGGCACCTGAGAGCCCGGCAACACACATGAGCGCGCCGCAACCGAAAATCGCACCCGAGCGCAAGCTCGCATTCTCCCTGGCGCAGCTCGCGGAGATGTCGGAGCGCGAGCGCCGCGTGCTGGGTATCGGCGCGGCGATCGCCGCGCTGATCTTCGTGTTCGGCGTGGTGCTGCCGCTCGACCGCAGCGTCGCGCAGACCCAGGCACGGCTGGCGCAGAAGCGCGTGGACCTCGCGTGGATGCAGAGCGTGGCGGGCGAGATCGCGACGGCGCCGGTGCCGCCGGCCACTGGCGGCGAGTCGCTGCTCGTCATCGTCGACCGCTCGGCGCGCGAGTCGGGTCTCGGCAGCGCCATCGCCGGCAGCGAGCCCGGCGCGTCCGGAACGCTGTCGATCCGACTGAGCAAGGCGCCGTTCGACGCCGTGATCGCATGGCTCGCGCGCCTCGCGCAGCAGAACGGCATCCACGTCGATTCCGCGACCATCGACAGCGCCGGCGGGCCGGGCTTGGTGAACGCCGCTCTGGTTCTGCACTCGAGCTGAAGTGCGCCGCACGTTCTGGATCGTGGTGCTGGCGGCAGCGGCCTTCGCGGTCATCCTGCTCACGCGCCTGCCGGCCAGCTGGGTGGTGCCCGCGGGAGGCACCGCCGGCTTCACCTGCACGAGCGTCGACGGCTCGGTCTGGAGCGGCGCCTGCAACGGCATCGCCGTGCGGCGCATCGCGCTCGGGGATCTGACGTGGGACCTGAAGCCCTTGCAGCTCCTGACCGGCGCGCTGGCCGCGGACCTAACACTCGCCCACGGCCCGGTGAGTCTACGTGGGCAGGTCGCCCTGGGGCTCGGCGGGCGGCTGACGCTGCGCGATCTGGTCGCGGATCTCCCCATCGACCAGCGGACGCTGCCGCAGGCACCGCGCGACCTGATCGGCACGCTGCACATGGACCTCGCTCTCGCGCGCATCGAGAAGGGCGCGATCACGCAGCTCAAGGGCCGTCTCGAGGCACACGACCTCATCGAGAGCCACGGCCGCTCGACCCCGCTCGGCAGCTATGCGCTGACCTTCCCTGGCGAGAACCTGACGGGACAGCTGCAGGATCTCGGCGGACCGCTCGCGGTCTCCGGCACCGTACGCCTGACTCCCGGACCCGGCTATGCGGTCGAGGGACTGGTCGCCGCGCGTCCCGACGCGCCGCCCGAGCTCGCCAACAACCTCCTCTACCTCGGCAGCCCGGACTCGCTCGGCCGGCGGCCGTTCTCGTTGGCCGGGACGCTCTGAAGCGCCAGCTGCAGCAGGCGACCTCTCCAATGGACTACACAAGCTCGCGGAACGCCCCGAGCAGGGGGAAATACAGCGCCGCGCGCACCGGCTGCGGGCCGAGCGCGCGGGCGAGCGCAACATAGTCGCTAAGCTGCGGCCGATAGCGCTGCTCCTCGCGCTCGAGAAACTCCTCGAGCTCCCCACCCTCGTGCCGGCTGGTCTTGTAGTCGATCACCCAGCGCGTGCCGCTTTCGTCCACGAACGAGCGGTCGATGACCACGCTCCGCAGCCGGCCGGCGATGAGTCCGGTGAGCGCCAGCTCGCTCGCCGCCTCGCGGTGCGCGCCACTCAAGATCCACCGGCCGCGCTCATCGCCGAGCGTGCGCGTGACTGCGGTGACGATCAGGTCCGCGGCCTGCGGCCGGGCGGCTTCGGGTACGCCCTGGCGGCGCAGCTCCTCCAGCACCGCGCTGCGCCCTCCTTCGACCTCGCTCGCGGCCGGCAGCCTCGCGCCCTGCGCGACGCGGGCCAGCAGGCCGTGCACGACGGTGCCGATGTGGCGCTGCGTCTCGCCCACCCAGCTGAACTCCGGGGGCTCGAGCGAGCCCGGGGTGAGCGGCAGGTGCGCGAGCGCGGGCGGCGGCTGCGCCTGCGGCTCGCGCCAGTCATCTCTGAGGCGTCGCAGCGTCGCGGCCGCGCCATCGCCGGTGCCTGAGGGTCCCGCGGCGGCTGCAGTGCTGGCGCTGGTCGCGGCGTCCGCCTCGCGGAACTCACCTTCGAGCGCCGGCCACAGGCACGCGAGCAGCGTGCCGCGCTCCGGGGTGCAGCTGCCGTCCCGGCGTCTCCTCGGCGCGCCGGACAGCTCGAGCGTCTGCCGGGCGCGCGTCGCCGCGACGTACAGGAGCCGCAGCCGCTCGTGCGCGGTGCGCTCACCGGTCAGCCTTGCGATCAGCGCGCTCACCCGATCCTCGTCCTCATCGGCGGCGCTCGGCACAGGCGCCATCAGCAGATCGCTGCCGCCATCGGGGCGCGCCAAATCGATCCAGCGCAGCAGCGGCCGTTCCCCGCGCCCGCTGCTGCGGTCGAGCGCCGGAACAAACACATGATCGAACTCCAGACCCTTGGCGCGATGAATCGTCATGATCTGCACCGCGTGCCCGCCGGGGGCCTGTGCGCCGCTGAACAGATCCTGCAGCAGCGCGGGAAAGTCCTTCGCTCCCTGCCATTCTCCCGCTGCGGCGCGCTCGGCCAGCGCGCCGAAGAACAGCCGCGCGTCCTCGAGCTCGCTGGCGGCGTAGGCGTCGGGCGCGCCGAGCTGCACCCAGGTCGTCTCGAGCCAGTCCGCGGGCGGCTCGCGGCCCCGCCGCGCGAGCGCACGCGAGAGCACCTCGCGCAGCCTGGTTAAACGGCGCTGCTCCGCGGGCGGACAACGGCCCGCCCGCTCCCCGTCCGTGAGCGCTTCCCAAAGGAGCTGGCGGTCGTCCGCGCTCGACAGCAGGCTGAGCGTCGCCAGCCGCGCGCCGCACCAGGGCGCGCGCAGCACCGCCAGCCAGGCGCTGCGGTCGCCGAGATCCTCGAGAGCGCGCGCGAGCTGCACCAGGTCGCGCACTACCGGCCGCTCCCCGAGCGGCACCAGGTCGACGCCCACTGACTCGACGCAGCAACTGCTCAGCGCCGCCACGATCGGCACGGCGTGCGCGTGCGCGGCGACCAGTACCGCGATGCTGGCCGCTGGGCTCGCCTGCCTGAGCGCGGCGATCCGTGCGGCGATCGCGCGCGACTCGGCATGCGGCTCGCCCGGAAACAACGTGAGCCGCACCGCCGCTCCCGGGGAGTCGAGCGGCTCGCGCCCCGGTACGCTGCCCGCGAAGCGCACCGCGCCCGCGCGCAGATCGTCGCCGTCCGGGAACAGCCGACCGAACACCTCATTGGTCCAGGCGACCAGCGGCGCCACGCTGCGGAAGTTGCGGCTGAGGCGCAGCGGCGCGAGCCTCACGGTGCCGATGCCGGACACGCGCGCTGCGATGAACAGGCCCACCTCCGCGTCGCGGAAGCGATAGATGGACTGCATCGGGTCGCCGACCACGAACAACGTGCGCCCGTCGCTCTCCTCCCAGCCGGCGGTGAGGCTCTCGAGTAGCCGGAACTGCGCCAGCGAGGTGTCCTGAAACTCGTCGACCAGGATGTGGCGCAGCGCAAGTCCGGTGCGCAGCGCCAGGTCGGTCGGCACGCCGTCCTCGGTGAGCGCCGCGTGCGCCGCGCCGTTAACGTAGGTGTAGTCCACACGGCCGGCGCGCGCGAACTCCACCTGCAGCTCGCGCGCCGCGGCCGTGAGCACCCGCGCCAGCGCGGCGAGCGCCGCGTGGACGGCGCTGCCGAGCTCGGGCGGCGGCAACTCGCCGAGCTCCGCCAGGTGCTGCTGCGCGCCGGGCACGGCGGCGAGATCCGCGATGCGCTCCTTGAGCACGGCACGCGCCGACGGCACGCTGTAGGCATCGCCCAGGACGCTGCCGCTGAGCGCCCGGCGCCAGCGCCCCTCCTGGGTCAGGACGAGCGAGGCGAGGCGCTGCCAGGCGGCGAGATCCCGCGGCTCGGCGCCGAGTGCGCCCACCTCGGGGAGTGACTCGCAGGCGCGCCGCAGTGCTTCGGGCAGCAGAGCGCGTACGGCGCTGAGCCGTGCGCCGACGATGGCGGCGAGGCTCGCGTCGACCTGCGCGCCGAGCTCGTGCGGCTCATGCCGCAGGATGTGCGGCAGCCAGTGCGCGCGCTGGCTGAGCATCTCGGCCAGCAGCCGCTCGACGCTGCGCCAGCTGTTGTCGAGTCGCTCGAACAGCACGCCCACATCGGCCGCGAGTGCGACCTCGGTGTCTGCGCTCGCGAGCGTGCGCCGCGCGGCCCGCCGGTACAGCTCGTCTGTCGCTTCGGTGACCGCGAGTGCGCCGCCGGTCCGCGATGCCACCGGCAGTTGGCACGCCAGCCAGTAGTTGAAGGAATCGATGGTCTGGATGCGCAGCGCACTGGCTTCCTGCGGGAGATTCCAGCCGCGTGCCGCGCCATGGGTGAGCGCCGCCTGCGCCAGCGTGCGCAGCTGCGCCGCGCACGCGTCGGAGTCCGCGATCTCCCCGCGCAGCGCGCGCGTCACGCGCGCACGCATCTCGGCGGCCGCCTTGCGCGTGAAGGTGATGGCGAGAATCTCCGCCGGATCGTCCACTGCGCACAGCAGCTTCAAGAAGCGCTGCGTCAGCACCGCGGTCTTGCCGGAACCCGCCGGCGCCTGCAGGAGGAGCGAGCGCCGCGGGTCGGTGGCGGCACGGCGCGCCTCGAGGTCGGCGTGCAGGGCTGCGGCGGCGTCGTTGCGCTCCGCGTCACTCATGCGGGTCGACCTGCGCTTCGCGCTCGGCGATGCGGCAGATGTTCACGACGTGGCAGAAGGCGCAGGCACCGGGCCTGGGGTCGACCGCGGCCCAGCCTTGCAGGAAGTCGCCGATCAGCCGCTCGATCAGGGCGCGCCACGAGCGCTGCTGCCCGAGCCAGGCATCCGCGCTCACGCCGTCAGGGGCCTTCACGGCCCTGACATCGGGCAGCAGCCCGGCGGCGCGGGCCACGCCGCTGAAGCGCGCCGCGCGCGCGTTGAGGTTCACCGTGGCCAGCGCTGCGACCTGCTCACCGAGCGCCGTGAGGTACGTCAGCAGCTGCGGGTAGGTCGGCCGCTCTCCGTACCAGTCGGCGCTCGGGGTCTGCCCGGTCTTGTAGTCGAGCAGCACGTGCCCGCCGGCTTCCAGCACGTCGACGCGGTCCATGCGGATCTGAAGCGTCGCGCCCGCGAGCCGCAGCTCGCGCAGCTGCTCCAGCGATTCCACGCGGAACGGCTGACGCGTGCGCTCCAGCTCGCAGAGCATGCCGATGAGTCGCACCGCGCGCCGGCACTCGCGCGCGACCGCGGGCGTCGTCGGGCGCGCGAACATATCGAGTTGGCCGGCGGGCGCGGCGCGCCGGCGGCGTCCGGGAGGACGCGGCGCGAGCGTTTCCTGCGCCGCCCGTGTCACGCACTCCTCGATCAGCTCGCGCTGCGCCTGCGCCGACAGCGCCTTGAGCGCCTGGGAGTCGCCGAGGCGATCCCACAGAGTCTGCAGCGCCAGGTGCAGCAGCCGTCCGCGATCCTGCGGCGGCACTCCGGGCTCGGGCGACTCGGGCCGGAGGCTCCCGAGGCGCAGCTCCGCGTAGGCGCGGAACGGGCATTGGTTCTGAAGCTCGATCGTGCGGGTGCCGCGTGGCAGGCGCTGCGCGGGACTCCAGGGCAGGCCGGCAAGATCGCTCACCGTCTCAGTGCCGCCCTCGCGGCGCAGGCGCTGCGGCAGCCAATGCGGCTGTATCGCCGGCGCGTCCGACAGCGGCGCTGGGGCGGCCGACGCCTCGGCTCCGGCCGACAGCTCGGTCAACAGCGGGCTCGGCAGCAGCTCCAGGTCGCCGGCGCGAGCGGGCGCCGAGAGCACCAGGCACGGCGTGCCGGCACGCCACGCGCCGAGAAGCGTATGCGCCTGCCGCCATCTGCCTGCCGAGCTCGCCTGCGGCACGCCTGCCGCCCGCTGTGCGGCTACCGGCAGGAACGGGTCCGGCGCCACCGGCTGCGGCAGCGCATCCGCATGCAGCCCCGCCACCCAGATCCCGTCGTAGCGCACGACCGGATCCGCCAGCAGCGGCGAGATCATCACCGTCACGTCCTCATCGGCGGGGCGAAAGGCGGTGTGAGCGGCGAGCTCACGCAGCAGCCCGAGCGCTTCCTCCCGGCCGAGGGGACCCGCGCTCGCGTCCAGCGTCCCGAATTCATCCAGCAGCTCGTGCCAGCGCACGACGGTCTGCAGGCCGGCGCTGTCCTCACTCGCCGCCCCCGGCCAGCGAGCCGCGGCGAGCGCCGCGCGCCAGCGCTCCGACCACTGGCGCGGGCCGGCCTTAGGCCCGCCGAGCGCGCTCGCGGCCTCCGCCAACCGCGCGGCGAGCTCACGCGCGGCGCCCGCCAAGGCCGGCGGCACGAGCCGCAGCGCTGCGAGCAGCTCGCGCAGGGTGAGGTTGAGCGTGGCGCGCTCGCGCAACGCGAGGACCAGCCGGGCGAGCGCCTCGGCCGTCGGGCGCTCCCAGTAGGGGGCGAGGAGCCACGCGGTGAGTTCCTCGAACTCGGACTGCGCGCCCGCGAGGAGCTCGAGCGTCGACAGCGCGTGCGCGATGAGCGG
Source organism: Steroidobacteraceae bacterium (assembly GCA_035603345.1). Taxonomy (GTDB): domain Bacteria; phylum Pseudomonadota; class Gammaproteobacteria; order Steroidobacterales; family Steroidobacteraceae; genus 13-2-20CM-66-19. Next base: position 76,655 of record DATNKO010000072.1, read on the forward strand.
CTGTAAAGCGAGCGGCTGCCCGCCTTCGATGCCCACCAGGGCTGCGGCGCCGCCGCTGCGCAGGAGGCTCCCCGGATCGAGCGCCTGGCGGATGAGCGCCGCGAGGCGCTCGCGCATGCCCGGCGCTCCGGGCAACATCACCAGCAGTCGCGCCTGCGGCTCGAGCCGCAGGCGCTCGCGACACCACTCGGCGATGCGGTCGAGCTCTTGCTGCGCGTCGGCGGCGCGAACCACGCCCGGGCGGCACTCTCCCGCGGGAGCTGAGGCCGTGCGGGCGAGCGCGCGCAGCCGCGGCGGCACACTATCGAAGCCGCGCAGGAGCGCTGCCGGTTCCTGCGGCGCCGGGGAGAGATGCGCCACGAGCGCCGCGCTACCTGCGGCATCGAGCGCGCGACAGCGCTCGCGGAACGACTGCTGCACTTCGCGCAGCACCGCGCTCTCGCTGCCCGGGTAGGCAGCGGGCGCGATGCCGTAATCCGCCGCCAGCTCGCTCGCGCGCTCGAGCGAGACTGCCAGCTCGCCCGCATCGAGAAGCGGCAGGTCGCGCGCCGCCTCGCGGGTGCTGAGCCGCCACAGGAGCCACTCCTCGCCGGGCCCGAGCAACCGCGGCCACTCCCCGCCTGCGGCCCGCGCGGCGCGCTCGACTTCGCGCCGCAGCCAGCCCGCCGCGGGCAGCACGTCCGCGCTCGTCCACACCCGCCGGCCTGCGGCGAGCTCTCCAGCGGCGTGCGCGAGCCGCACCGCGTGCGCCCGCTGCCGCGAGGGCACGATGAGCGTTCCATCGTTCTCGAGATGGGCGCCGTCGGCGCTGTGGAGCCTGAACAAATCGGGCTCTTAAGAGCCGCGCCTCACGCTGGCCCGCGGCACCTCCACGACCTGCGGCCGAGCCGGCTTGCGGCCGGCTGCGTAGTCGGCGAGGAGCTCCTCGATGCGCGCGAACACCACGGCAAGCGTCGCCGCTTCGGGGAGGTTGGTGATGCGGAAGTGATTGCTGTAAGGCACGTTGAAGCTGACGCCGGGCGCCACCAGCACGTGCTTCTGCTCGAGCAGGTCGAGCGCAAACTGCTGGTCGTCGAAGTCGGGCAGCGTACCTGAGCGCACGCCCACGAAGGCGTACATCGCGCCGCCGGGCGGCGTGACCTCCAGGAATCGGCTGCTCGCCACTGCGGCGAGGATTGCCTCGCGCGACTCGTACAGCCGGCCGCCGGGCGAGACCAGCTCGAGGATGCTCTGGTGTCCGCCGAGCGCCGTCTGCACGGCCCATTGCGCCGCGACGTTGCTGCACAGGCGCAGCGATGCCAGCAGCTCGAGCGCACGCAGGTAATCCGCGGCGGCGTGTGTGCGGCCCGAGAACGCCGCCCAGCCGACGCGCATGCCACAGGCGCGGTACACCTTCGACAGCCCTGAAAGCGTCGCGCACAGGGTCTCCTGCACGAGTGTCGCCATGGGCACGAACGCGGCGCCGCCGTAGGTCATCTGGTCGTAGATCTCGTCGCTGAAGACCACCAGGCCGTGCGCCTCGGCAACGCGTGCGAGCGCTTCCAGCACCGCGCGCGGATAGACCGCGCCGGTCGGGTTGTTGGGGTTGATGACGACCAGCGCCCGCGTGCGCGGGGTGACCAGGCGCGCGAGCTCCTCGGGGTCCGGCACGAAGCCCGCCTCCGGGCGGCACGGGTAGTGCACGGCGCGGCCGCGGTTGAGCATCACGGCGGCCGTCCACAGCGGGTAGTCCGGGCTCGGCACCAGCACCTCGTCACCGTCGTTCAACAGCGCGCGCAGCGTCAGGTCGATGAGCTCGCTCACACCGTTGCCGATGAACACCTCCTCGGCCGTGACGCCGGTGACGCCGCGGGCCTGCTGCTGCATGACCACCGCCTCGCGCGCCGGAAAGATGCCCTGCTGGTGACAGTAGCCCTCCGACTCGCCGAGGTTCTCGATCATCGCCAGGCGCATGGTCTCCGGCGTGCGCAGGCCGAACGCGCGCGGATTGCCGATGTTGAGTGAGATGATTTCGTAGCCCTGGCGCTCGAGCTCGTGGGCGCGGCGCGCGAGGCGTCCGCGGATCTCGTAGCGCACGTGCTGGAGGCCCGCGCTCGGGCGGATGCTGGAGTCGCTCATGGCCTGGGAGTCTACCGCGGCAGCTCGCGCCAGCGGTGACAGGCCACGCGGCGCCCGCCGCCCGCCTCCTCCCAGGCCGGCACGCGCTCCCCGCACAGGGGCAGCGCATGCGGACAGCGCGTGCGATAGACGCAGCCGCTCGGCGGGGCGAGGGGCGATGGCGGCTCGCCCAGGCGCGTCGCGGTAAGCCGCGCGGGCTGCACGTCCGGGTCCGGAACCGGGATGGCGGCGAGCAGCTCCCGGGTGTAGGGGTGCAGCGGCTGAGCGAACAGATCGTCGACCGGCGCGAGCTCCATCATCCTGCCCAGGTACATCACCAGTGCCCGCTCGCACAGTGCGCGCACCAGTGCCAGATTGTGGCTGACGAACAGCAGCGTCAGTCCGTGCTCGCGCTTGAGCGCACTCAGCAGCTCGACGATCTGCCGCTGCGTCGGCACATCGAGCGCGCTCACCGGCTCGTCGCACACCAGCAGCCGCGGCTCGAGGATCATGGCGCGCGCGATGCCGACACGCTGGCCCTCGCCGCCGGAGAGCTGGTGCGGATAACGGCCCGCGAGCCGCGGGGCGAGTCCCACCCGCTCGAGCATGCGCGCAACCGCTGCGTCCCGCGCCGGGACAGTGAGGCGCGGCGAGTGCACCGCCAGAGGCTCGGCGACGATCTCCCCGACAGTCAGGCGGGGATCGAGGCTGCCCAGGGGGTCCTGGAAAATGATCTGCAGCTCCTGCCGGAGCGCGCGCAGCTCCTGCGGCCCGAGCGCGCGCAGATCCCGCCCCGACCACACGACGCGTCCGGCGGATACCGGCAGGAGCGCCAGGATGGCGCGCGCCAGAGTCGATTTGCCGCTGCCGGACTCGCCCACCACGCCGAGCGCCTCTCCGTTGCCCACCGTGAGGCTCACCGCGCTCACCGCGGCGAGACGTATGGGTCTCCCGGGCCAGGGACTGCGCATACTGAACTCGACGCTGAGATCGCTCACCGAGAGCTGCGCCTCGCCCACCGCTGCGGTGGGGCTTGCGCCGCCGTCCGGGCCCGGGCCGCGTGCGGCGCGCAGGAGTGACGCGGTGTAGGCCTCGCGCGGCGCCTTGAGAACTCGCGCCACCAGGCCTTCTTCGATGATGCGCCCGGCGCGCATCACCGCCACCCGGTCGGCGACACCGGCGACCGCGCCGAGGTCGTGCGTGATGAGCACCATCGCCATGGCGCGCTCCCGCTTGAGTTGCGCGAGCAGCGTCAGGATCTGCGCCTGCACGGTGACATCGAGTGAGGTGGTCGGCTCGTCCGCGATCAGCAGTTGCGGCCCGCACGCGAGTGCGATCGCGATCATCACGCGCTGGCGCATGCCGCCGGAGAGCTCGTGCGGGTACTGCCGCATGCGCTGCCCGGGATCGGTCATCTGCACATGCTCGAGCAGGGCGAGCGCGCGCGAGCGCGCCGCGGAGCGCGCCAGCTTCAGGTGCCGGATCATGACCTCTGTGAGCTGCTCGCCCACCGTGAGGTGCGGCGTCAGGGAGGTCATCGGATCCTGGAACACCAGGCCGATACCGGCGCCACGCACGCGGTCGAGATCCGCCGCGGCGAGGCCGAGCAGCTCCCTGCCTCGGAAGCGCGCGCTGCCTGCGGCGCGGCCGTTGGCCGCCAGCAGCCCGAGCAGCGCCAGGAACACCTGACTCTTGCCGGCGCCGGACTCACCGACCACCCCGAGACACTCCCCGGGCGCGACCGACAGCGTGACGTCGCTCGCCGCCGTGATCGCGCCACGCGCAGCGGCGAAGGTCACCGTGAGGTCCGTGACCTCGAGTACCGCGGCGGCCGTGGCGGCGGCTTCAGCGCTCACGCGGGTCGAGGGCATCGCGCACGCCATCGCCGAACAGGTTGAGAGAGATGAGGAGCAGCGCCAGCACGGCGGCGGGAACGATCAGCAGCCACGGCGCGGACTCCATCTCCTGCGCGCCGACGTACACCAGGTTGCCGAGGCTCGCGTTCGGTTCCTGCACACCGAGCCCGAGGAAGCTCAGGAAAGTCTCAAACATGATCATCTGTGGGACCGTGAGCGCCGCATACACGGCCACGGGCCCGAGCAGATTCGGCACGATGTGCCGCCGCAGGATGTCCCAGGGAGTCGCCCCGGTGGCGCGCGCCGCCTCGACGAACTCGCGCCGCTTGAGGGCGAGCGTCTGGCCGCGCACGATGCGCGCGGTGGTGAGCCAGCCGACGGCCGCAACTCCCAGCAGCAGCACCGTGATGCTGCCGCGGCGAAACAGCGTGGTGAGAATGATCACGATGAACAGATACGGGAGCGAGTACAGCACATCGACACAGCGCATCATCCAGGCATCGGTGCGGCCGCCGGCATAGCCGGCGATGCTCCCCCAGGCGATGCCGATGGCGAGGCTGACGGCGCTCGCGACCACGCTGATCACGAGCGACAGCCGCGCGCCATAGAGAGTGCGCACCAACAGGTCGCGTCCCAGGCGGTCGGTGCCCAGCCAGTGCGACGCCGTGAGTCCCGGGGGGGCCGCCAGGTGCCGCCAGTCGAGGCTGTCGTAGGCCCAGGGGCTCAGGAGCGGCGCGAGCGCCGCCAGACACGCGAGCAGCACGATGACCGCGAGCGCGGTGAGCGCCATGCGGTTGCAGCCGAGGCGCCGCCGGGCATCGCTCCACAGTCCGCGGCCCTCCCCGGCGAGCAGCTCAGTCATGCCGCACGCCGGGATCCAGCCAGCCGTACAGCAGATCCGCCAGCAGATTGCACAGCAGCGTGAAGACCGCGTACACGATGATCATGCCCATGACGAGCGGATAATCGCGATCGATCGCGCCCTGCACGAGATAACGTCCCGTGCCCGGCAGGCCAAACACCGTCTCCACCACCAGCGAGCCGGTGACCGCGAAGGCCACCGCCGGACCGAGGTAGCTCACCACCGGCAGCAGTGCCGGACGCAGCGCGTGCCGCCACAGCACGCGCGCGCCACCTAAGCCCCGGGCTCGCGCGCTGCGCACGTACGGGGCGCGCAGCACCTCGAGCAGGCTGCCGCGCATGAGGCGCGCCAGGTACGCCGCGATCGGCAGCGCCAGCGTCAGCACCGGCAGCACCAGATAGCGCGGCTCGCCCGCCTCCCAGCCCGCCACCGGCAGCCAGTGCAGGTACAGGCCGAAGATGAGCGCCAGCAGCGGCCCGGTGACAAAGCTCGGCAACGCGATCGCCAGCACCGCGAGCGTGGTCACGCCGTGATCGAGGCCGCTGCCGCGCCGGATCGCGGCCAGCACCCCGGCCGGGATCCCGAGCAGCACCGCCAGCAGCACCGCGGCGAGTCCGAGGGTGACCGAAAGCGGCAGGCCGGTGGCGATCAGCTCGCTCACTGTGAAGTCGCGCTGGCGGAGCGACGGCCCGAGGTCGCCGTGCGCGAGACGCCCCAGGTAGCGCAGATACTGCAGCGGCAGCGGCTGATCGAGTCCGTACGCCCGCTCGAGGTTGGCGCGCACCGACGGCGGCAGCGCCTGCTCGGCGTCGAACGGGCCGCCCGGCGCGAGCCGCATGACGCAGAACGAAACGGTGATGATGACCAACAGGGTGGGGAGGATTCCGAGGAGGCGCCGCAGCGCGTAACCCAGCATGCCTGGGACTTTAGGGAGGCGGCGCGCAATCCGTCAACGCCGCGGCGTCTTCAGTCAATCTCGCGGCGTCTCCCGTCAACCGCGCCCGGGGCGGCCGGCTATACTGCCGTGATGAAGCGCATCCTGGTCGGCATCAAGCGCGTGGTGGACTACAACGTGCGCATTCGGGTCAAGCCCGACGGCAGCGGCGTCGCCACCGACGGCGTGAAGATGAGCATCAACCCCTTCGACGAGATCGCCCTCGAGGAGGCGCTGCGCATCAAGGAGCGCGGTGGGGCCGAGGAGGTGCTGGTCGCCACGGTCGGCCCGGCCGACTGCCAGCAGCAGCTGCGCACGGCGCTGGCGATGGGCGCCGATCGCGCGCTGCACGTGCAGGCGGACGGGGTGATCGAGCCGCTGGTGGTGGCGCGCGCGCTCCTCAAGCTGATCGAGCGCGAGCAGCCGCTGCTGGTGATCGTCGGCAAGCAGGCGATCGACGACGACAACGGCCAGACCGGGCAGGCGCTGGCGGCGCTGTGGAACCGCCCGCAGGCCACCTACGCCTCGAAGCTCGAGCTCTCGGGCACCGTGGCGCGGGTCACGCGCGAGGTGGATGCCGGACTCGAGACGCTGGAAGTCGACCTGCCGGCGGTCATCTCCACCGACCTGCGACTCAACGAGCCGCGCTACGTGAAGTTGCCGGACATCATGAAGGCGAAGAAGAAGCCACTCGACACCTTCACCCTGGAGGCGCTCGGCGTCACGCCGCGCCGGCAGCTGAAGCTGGTGAAGTTCGAGCCGCCGCCGCAGCGGCAGAAGGGCATCCGCGTCAAGGATCCCGCCGAGCTGGTCGCCGCGCTGAAGAAGAAGGGCCTGCTGTGAGCGCGAAAATCCTCATCGTTGCCGAGCACGACGGCGCCCGGCTCAATGCCAGCACCGCCAAGTGTGTCAGCTGCGCGCGCGCGCTCGAGGGCGCCGAGATCGTGGTGGCGGTATGCGCCGCGGATGCCGCCGCGGTTGCCGCGCAGGCGGCACAGCTAGCGGGCGTGAGCCGCGTGCTGACGGTGGAGAACCCCGCCAACGCTCACGCGCTCGCCGCAGTGCTGGCGCCGCAACTGGTGGCGCTCGCCGGGCCGTTCACGCACGTGCTCGGCCCCTCGACCACCTTCGGCAAGGACCTGATGGCGCGGGTCGCGGGGCTGCTGGATGTCCCGCAGATCAGCGACATCATGGCCATCGACGGCCCCAGCCGCTTCCGCCGCCCGATCTACGCCGGCAACGCGATTCTCACCGTCGAGCTGGCGGGCGAAGGCAAGGTGGTCGGCACGGTGCGCACCGCCTCGTTCGAAGCCGCGGCGACCGGCGGGTCCGCTCCGATCGAGAAGGCCACGGTCAACGTCGAGCTGCCGACCCACACGCGCTTCGTGTCGGTGTCCGCGGCCAAGACCGACCGCCCGGACCTGCAGACGGCAAGGCGCGTCATCTCCGGCGGCCGCGCGCTCGGCAGCGCCGAGGGCTTCAAGATCCTCTATAGCCTCGCCGACAAGATCGGCGCTGCGGTCGGCGCCTCGCGCGCGGCGGTGGATGCCGGCTACGCGCCCAACGAGATGCAGGTCGGACAGACCGGCAAGATCATCGCGCCGGAGCTGTACATGGCGGTCGGGATCTCGGGGGCCATCCAGCATCTGACCGGTATCAAGGATGCTCGCACCATCGTCGCCATCAACAAGGACAGCGAGGCACCGATCTTCGAGGTGGCGGACTTCGGGCTGGTGGGTGATCTCTTTCAGATCATCCCGGAGATCGAAAAGCTTGTTTAATTGGCGGCAAGCGCCTGCGGCGCTTCCCGCAAGCCCACCGACAAGAGCGCAAGACTCGCGGGCAAAAGGCGCGGCTTTTGCCCGCGCACAACCTGCCGGCTTTGGCCTGGAACGTTAGAGCTGCCCGAGCACGTGCTCGGCCGCGGATACCTTGAATGCCCCGGGCGCCTCGACGTCCACGTTGGTCGCCACGCCGTCCTTCACGATGAGCGCAAACCGCTGCCCGCGCGTGCCCATGCCGAAGCCGCGCGCATCGAGCTCGAGCCCGAGCGCCTTGGCGTATTCGCCGTTGCCGTCGGCGAGCATCAGGATCTTGTCGCCGACCCCCGAAGCCTTGCCCCAGGCGTTCATGACGAACACGTCGTTCACCGCCATGCAGGCGATGGTATCGACCCCCTTGGCGAGGATCTGATCGGCGAGCTGCACGAAGCCCGGCAGATGCTTCGCGTCGCAGGTCGGAGTGAAGGCGCCGGGAACGGAGAACAGCACCACGCGCTTGCCCTTGAAGAGCTCGTCGGTGGTGAGGTCCTTCGGGCCGTCCTTGGTCATGCGCTTGAATTTGCCCGCCGGCATGCGCTCACCCGCCTTGATCGCCATGTCCGCGCTCCTCGCTGCTTACGCGTGCCGGCGCGCCGCGCCGTTATGCGGGCGCTCACCCGAGGCGGTGCTGGCGGCATTCCCCTGGGCGTGCAGCACCCATAGCGCCGCCAGCCGCTCGAGCAGCGGATCGCCCTTGACCGCCTTGAACGACTTGATCGCATCGTCCTTGTGGCCAGCCTTGAGCTGTGCGATGCCGAGATCGAGCTGTGCCTCCGTCGGGTTCGTCAGGCCGCCCTTGGAGATGCCCTTGGAGAACTCGTCGATGGCCTTGTCGTACTGCTGGTAGCCGAGATACGCCTTGCCCACGGCGACGGCCTTGGCGCCGGTCGGGGCGGCATCCGCATCCTTCTCAGCCTTCGGGAGCGAGGCCTGGTCGGTCTTCGCCGCCAGCTTGGCACGATCGAGCAGGCGCTGGTTCTTGTCCTTGATGCGCTGATCGGCGAACACGTTGCCGTCGAGGCCCTTCTGCAGCACCTGCTCGGCATCGCCAGGCGACCCCTGGTCGATCGCGATCTGCGCCATCTCCGTGTAGTCGCCCGGGTCCGAGAGCACGTCGACCTCACTCATGAGGCGATAGGTCTGGAACAGGTTGGCGTCGTTCGACGAGGTCTGCTGGCGCAGGCCGTAGAGCAGCTGTTTCCAGTAATCGGGCTTGGGGTAGTAGGTGATCAGCCGCTCCAGCGTGTGGTCCTCGCATGGCTTGTCGTTGAGCTTCTGGCAGGCGCTGTAGACCAGCATCAGAGCCTCGTCCTTCGGCGTCTCACCCGCTTTGATCTCGTTGTCGACCAGCCCCTCCTCGAACTTCGCCGTGCCCTTCATGTCGCCCTTGAGGTAATAGGACTGGCCGACGATGGTGCGCGTGTCGTTGTCGGCAAAGCCGCCCTTGATGGCGCGGTTGCCGTAGTCGAGCGCCTTGTCATAGTTCTTGAGCTGGTATTCGATCACCGCCAGCGCGCGGATTTTTTGCTGCGTCTCGGACTCCGGCATGAAGCCGTCGTCGATCTCGGGCTCCCAGTACTTGGCAGCGTTCGGAAGATCGTTGGTCTTCACGTAGGCAAAGCCGAGCATCTCGTTGATCTCGTGCTGGTCGTAGGGCTTCTTGCCCGACATCGCGTCAGCTTCCTTGAGCTTGGCGATGGCCTCGGGATATTTCTTGGCCTGCAGCGCCTCGTTGGCGGCCTTGAGCGGCGGCCCCAACTGCTTGCTGACCTGCTGCTCCTTCTCCTTCTGCGCGAGCGCAGGAGGAGCGACCGCGACGAGCACGGCGAGCGCCGCGGCGACGCCCAGTACCCGTGCGAGTGTTCCCGGAACCTTCATGATGATGTTTTGCATTGCTTGAGGGTGAATGATGTTTGCTGACTACCCGCTGAACGCGGCTACTGGCCGAATTCAGCGGTGTTGACGAAGCCGATCTTCTTCATCCGGTTGCGCTGGGCGGCGGCCAGCACCTGCGCGACGGTTCCGTACGAGGCGCGCCGGTCGGGCCGCAGGTGAATCTCCGGCTGCGGGTCCTTGGCCGATTCGTTCCTGAAGTAGGACTCGAGCTGGTCGATACCGCTCACCGGCGTGCCGTTCCAAACGACCGTGCCGTCGGAATCGATCTCGAGGTCGATGACTTCGGGCGGCGTAGGCGGCGGGGGCGGCTGATTGTTGGGGTTCGGCATGTCGAGCTTGACCGCATGCGTCATCACCGGCAGCGTCACGATCAGCGTGACCAGCAGCACCAGCATGACGTCGATCAGCGGCGTCGTGTTGATGTCGCACATCGCCTCCCCGCCCGGACCGACACTCATCGCCATGGTAGAACTCTCCTCTTCGGGGCTAGTGGTTGTAGCCCGGTACGCCTATGCCGCGGTCGGGCTCGGTGAGGAACCCTACCTTGACGATGCCGCCGCGCTGGATGGCGAACATGACGCGCCCGATCGCCTCGTAGCGCGCGTTCTTGTCGCCGCGGATGTGGATCTCGGGCTGCGGCACCTTGACGGCCGCGGTCTTCACGTAATCGATCAGCGCCGCCTGGCTGGGCACCAGCCGGTCGTTCCAGTAGACGTTGCCGGCACTGTCGACCGCGATGGTGATGTTCTCCGGCTTGGTCTGCGTCGGGATGTTGACGGCCTTCGGCAGCTGCACCGGTACCGTCTTGGTGATCACCGGGATCGTGATCAGGAAGATGATCAGCAGCACCAGCATGACGTCCACCAACGGCGTCGTGTTGATGGTCGCTATCGCGCTCTGTTCGCCCGAGGCCGGGCCGACACTCATCGACATCGCTGGCTACTCCGGGTTACTTGCCGAGCGGCGCGGCCTTGGCCGCTGCCGGACGGGCCCCACCGGCCATAGCCGTGCCGGTGTCGACGCGCACGCCACCCACCAGATAGGCATGCAGATCGCTCGCGAAGTTCCGCATCATGTCCTGCAGCACCTTGGCGCGCCCGAGCAGCAAGTTGTAGCCCCATACCGCCGGCACCGCGACGAACAGACCGAGCGCCGTCATGATGAGCGCCGAGCCCACGGGGCCGGCCACCTTGTCGATGCTCGCCTGGCCGGCAAGGCCGATGCTGACCAGCGCGTTCAGGATGCCCCACACCGTGCCGAACAGGCCGACGAACGGCGCCGTCGATCCGACCGTCGCCAGGAGGCCCAGGCCGCTGTTCATCTTGGCGTTCACGCCGTCGACGGCGCGCTGCAACGACATGGTGATCCACTCATTCAGATCGATGCGGTCCGTGAGGCGCCCGTCATGGTGCGAAGCCGCGCGCAGGCCGTCCTCGGCGATGTGTCGGAAGTCATCGCCCTTCTTCAGGCGATCGACGCCGTCCTTGAGCGAGGAGGCGGTCCAGAACTGCTTGTCCACGACGCGTCCGGCCCGCTTCAGCTTGGCCTGATCCCACAGCTTGATGAGGATCACGTACCAGGAAGCGAGCGACATCAGCAGCAGCAGCACGAGCACGGAGCGGTCGATGATGTCGCCGTTTAACCAGAGCGCGGCAAGGCCGTATGGGTTCGAGACAGTGGTGGTGGGAGCTTGATTTTCCATGGTGTCCTCGAAAAAAAGAGAGGCCGCACCGCAAGGTGCGGCGCTTAGTTATCTCATCTGGAACTTGATGCCGAACGCGAAGCAGGAATCGATGGGCTTGCCGTCCTCGCTCGAAGGCCGGTAGTGGCCGGAGCCGGCCTTGGCGAGGCGCACCGCGCCGTCATCGAGCCGCGAGCTGCCCGAGCTCTTCTCCACGGTCGGGTCCCCGGTGAGCCGGCCGTTGGCGCCCACGCACACATGCACCACGGTCGTGCCCTGCTCCTCGAGGCGGCGCGAGGACGCCGGGTAGTAGTCCTCGGTGTTGGGGAAGTTGGTGCCCGGGCCGCCGGGAGTTCGCTTCACCGCCGCCGTCGGCTTCGGCGGAGCTTCCGTGTGGTGCGTGGTCACAGCGCTGATCGCCGTCGTGTTGGTTTCGACCGGAACGTTGATGCTGACTTCCGGCGGCGGCACTTCGACCGGCGGGCGCTCGAACTTCGGTGGTGGCGGCGGCGGCGGCAGATCCTTCGCCTTCACTTCCTGCACGATCTGCGTCTGGATCGGCGGCGCCAGCACTTCGATCGCGCGGCGCGCGAGGCCGGTGGCGATGGCCCAGGCAATGAACACGTGCAACGCGATGATCGCGATCAGCACCACGCCGCGCCGCGTCATCAACTGTGCTTCTTGTACGTAGGCAGCCATGCGTTCCTAGACCCCGGCTCGGCGACCTGAAGCCGCCGACTCCTTCTAATCTTGCTTCGAACTCCAGCCGTCAGCATCCCGGCCGACGGGTGCGTGTTATCTAAAATCCCCCCGGGCCAAGTCTCGCAGCGTGAGCTGCGACGAATGCTAAACGCACTGTAACCGCTGCTCCTAAAGCTGACAACTCCGGCGGTGACTTAAGAATTGTCCCGACGTCGCTGTATCGCCTCGGTCACGGCGCCCTCAGAGGCACTGCCCACCAGTTGCGCGTACTTGGCCAGGACGCCCGAGCGCGCGTACGGCTTGGGTGGCTTCCAACTACTACGGCGGCGTCGCATTTCCCCTGCCGGCAACTCTACCCGAAGCTCGCGCTTGGCAGCGTCGATGGTGATGAAATCACCGGCGCGCAACAGCCCGATGGGGCCGCCGACGGCGGCCTCGGGTGAAATATGACCAACGACAAACCCATGGCTGCCGCCGGAGAAGCGTCCGTCGGTGATCAGTGCCACCTGGCCCCCGAGGCCGCGACCGCTGATGGCGCCGGTGGGGCTCAGCATCTCGCGCATGCCCGGACCGCCCTTGGGCCCCTCGTTGCGTATGACGACCACGTCCCCGGGCCGCACCCGGCCGGCGAGAATCGCTGCCGTCGCGCGCTCCTCGCCGTCGAATACGCGGGCGCGTCCCCGAAAGTGCTCGCCTTCCTTGCCGCTGATCTTGGCCACCGCGCCCTCCGGAGCGAGATTGCCGTAGAGCACCACCAGGTGGCTGTCCTTTTTCAGTGGGCTCGAAAGCGGCCGCACAATGTCCTGATCCGCCCTGTACTTGGGCGTCTTTTCGAGATTCTCACGCAGGCTCTTGCCCGTCACGGTGAGGCACTCCCCGTGCAGCAGCCCCGCATCGAGCAGCATCTTCATGAGCGGCTGGATGCCGCCGATCGCGATCAGCTCGGACATGAGATAGCGGCCGCTCGGCTTCAAGTCCGCAAGCACCGGGGAGCGCCGCCCGATGCGCGTGAAATCATCCAGCCCAAGGCGCACCCCCGCCTCGTGAGCGATGGCGAGCAGATGCAGCACGGCATTGGTGGAGCCGCCGAGTGCGATCACGACGGTAATGGCGTTCTCAAAGGCTTTGCGCGTCAGTATGTCGCGCGGCTTCAAGCCGTCGCGCACCAGACGCACCACCGCCTCGCCGGCGCGCTGGCTGTCGGTCCGCTTGGCCTCGCTCACGGCCTCCTGCGCCGAGCTGTCGGGGAGCGACAGTCCGAGAGCCTCGATCGCAGACGCCATGGTGTTGGCGGTGTACATCCCACCGCAGCTTCCGGGCCCCGGGATAGCGGTGCGCTCGATCTCGAGCAGCCCGGCGTCCGAGAGCTTGCCCGCTGCGTGTGCCCCGACCGCCTCGAACACTGTGACGATATCGCGCCGCTGTGCGCCGGGGCGGATCGTCCCCCCGTAGACGAACACCGCGGGGCGATTGAGCCGCGCCATGGCCATGGCGCACCCGGGCATGTTCTTGTCGCAGCCGCCGAGCGCGACGAAGCCATCGAACCCCTCGGCGCCCACCACCGCCTCGATGGAGTCGGCGATGATCTCGCGCGACACGAGCGAGTAGCGCATGCCGGGGGTGCCCATGGAGATGCCGTCGGAGACGGTGATGGTATTGAACAGCACGCTGCGGCCGCCGGCGGCATCGGCGCCGGCGGCCGCCTCGCGCGCCAACTCCCCGATGTGCATGTTGCAGGGCGTGAGGTTCGCCCAGGTCGAAGCGATGCCGATCTGCGGCTTGGCGAAGTCCTCGTCGCGAAAGCCGACGGCGCGCAGCATGGCGCGCGACGGCGCCTGACGGACTCCCTCGACCACCACGCGCGAGTAGCGCCGCGGATCGTTGCTCATGACTTTAAAGAGTACCACCGCGGCGGCCGAGCTTGGCGCCCGACTCGTTGACAAGCTCGCGCCGGCTGTGCTCCTATCAGCCGTATCAGGCTTGTTCGCATCCATGAGCACTCACGCAGCAACGTCCGCTCACGGCGCCAGGGTTTCCCCGGGGCGCTCCGCGCTGCTGATTCTCCTGCCTCCGCTGCTGCTCCTTACCGGAGCGCGGTGCGGGGCTGTCGCGAACGCCTGAGCTAAGCAACCAGGCACGAGCGCCAAGAAACAAGGACCCCGCACCGGCACCGCCGCTGCGGGGTTTTTGATATTTGCATGTCCGCCGGCCAAGCGCGGCGTCTTAGGAGTCAAGGGTCATGAAGCTGTATTCGCATAAAGACGTCGACCGCAAGGCGCTCAAGCGCGCGCGCATCGCCATCCTCGGCTACGGCAGCCAGGGCCGCGCGCACGCCCTCAATCTCAAGGACAGCGGCTACGACGTCGTCGTCGGCCTGCGCAAGGGGGGCGCCAGCTGGAGGAAAGCGCGCCGGGACGGACTCGAGGTCGCCGAGCCCGCCGCTGCCGTAGCCGGTGCGGATCTGGTGGCGATGCTGGTCCCGGACCTCGCGCAGAAGGATCTCTACCAGGCGGTCAAGAAGAGCCTCAAGAGCGGCGCGACGCTGCTGTTCGCCCATGGCTTCAACATCCACTTCGGGCAGATCAGGCCGCGCAAGGACCTGGACGTGGTGTTGATCGCGCCCAAGGGCCCGGGCGACCTGGTGCGCCGCCAGTACACCCAGGGGCGGGGGGTGCCGTGCCTGCTCGCGGTCGCGCAGGACGCCACCGGCAAGGCGCAAGCGCGCGCGCTCGCCTACGCCCACGGCATCGGCGGCACACGCGGCGGCGTGCTCGCGACCACGTTCGCCGAGGAAACCGAGACCGACCTGTTCGGCGAGCAGGCGGTGCTGTGCGGCGGGGCCACCGAACTGGTAGTTAAGGGATTCGAGACACTGGTCGAAGCCGGCTACCAGCCCGAGGTCGCCTACTACGAGTGCATGCACGAGCTGAAGCTGATCGTCGACCTGCTGCATGAAGGCGGGCTCGCCAAGATGCACCAGTTCATCAGCGAGACCGCCAAGTACGGCGATCTCACCCGCGGGCCGCGCATCGTCAACGAGCGCGTCAAGAACGAGATGCGCCGCGTGCTGAAGGAAGTGCAGAGCGGCAGGTTCGCGCGCCAGTGGGTGAAGGAGAACCGCGCCGGCCGGCCGAACTACCAGCGACTCCTCAAGGAGGACGTCAGCCGCCAGATCGAGAAAGTCGGCGCGGCCCTGCGCGCCCGTATGCCCTGGCTGCAGGAGCAGCGCGCATGACCACCAATCCGGACCGGGTTTTGATCTTTGACACGACGCTGCGCGACGGCGAGCAGGCCCCGGGCTGCAGCATGGCGCGGCCGGAGAAGCTGCGCGTCGCGCGCGCGCTCGCCGAGCTCGGCGTCGACATCATCGAGGCCGGGTTCCCCGCCGCCTCGCGCGGGGACTTCGAGAGCGTGCAGGCGGTCGCCGGCGAGATCACCGGCCCCATCATCTGCGCCCTCGCCCGCTGCAACCCGGAAGACATCGAGCTCGCGGCCCGGGCGCTCGAGCCGGCGGCGCGCCGGCGCATCCACGTGTTTCTCGCCACCAGCGCCATCCATCGCCAGTACAAGCTCAACATGGCGCAGGAGGAGATCCTGCGCACCGCGGCCGCGGGCGTGGAGCGGGCGCGCGAGCTGTGCAGCGACGTCGAGTTCTCGCCCGAAGACGCCTCGCGCACCGAACTCGAGTTCCTCGCGCAGGTGGTGGAGGCGGCGATCGCCGCCGGCGCCACCACCGTCAATATTCCCGATACCGTCGGCTACACTGTTCCGGACGAGTTCGCGGAGCTGTTCCGTTACCTGCGCAAGTACGTGCGCGGCATCGACGGCGTGCGGCTCTCGGTCCATTGCCACGACGACCTGGGGATGGCGGTGGCGAACAGTCTGACGGCCGTGGTCGCCGGCGCCCGCCAGGTCGAGTGCACGATCAATGGCATCGGCGAGCGCGCCGGAAACTGCTCGCTCGAGGAGGTGGTGATGGCGCTGAAGACGCGCGCCGCGTTCTTCAACGTCGCCACCGGCATCCATACCAACCGCCTGTACCCGACCTCGCGGCTGGTCTCGAGCATCACCGGCATGCCGGTGCCGCGCAACAAGGCAGTGGTGGGCGAGAACGCCTTCGCGCACGAGGCCGGCATTCACCAGCACGGCATGCTCAAGCACTACTCGACCTACGAGATCCTGCGTCCGGAGGACGTGGGCCTGTCGCGCAGCCACCTGGTGCTCGGCAAGCACAGCGGCCGCCACGCGTTCCGCGAGCGCGTCGAGGCGCTCGGCTTCGAGCTCGAGGAGCAGGAGCTCAATCGCGTGTTCGAGGACTTCAAGGCGCTCGCCGATCGTAAGAAAGAGCTGTTCGACGGGGACATCGAGGCGCTGGTGCTGCGCGCGGAAGGCTCCGCCAGCGGACCGTGGACGCTCGAGCGGCTCGAGACCACGACCGTGAGCGATGCGCCGGCGCAGGCGGTGGTGAGCCTCAGGCACAGCGACGGCCGCACCCTCGACAGCCGCGCGAGCGGTGACGGTCCGGTGGACGCGGCCTTCAAGGCGATCGAGGCCGCGACCGGCGTTCAGGTCATGCTGCGCAAATTCGAGGTGCACGCGGTCTCCGGCGGCGAAGACGCGCAGGGCGAGGCGCGCGTGTACGTGGAGTACAATCAGAAGACTTACCGGGGCGCCAGCGTGAGCACCAACATCGTCGAGTCGGGCACGCGGGCGTTCCTCGAGGTGATCAACCGCATCGAGCTGGCGCAGGCCGGAAGCCGCGCGCGCG
Source organism: Steroidobacteraceae bacterium (assembly GCA_035603345.1). Lineage (GTDB taxonomy): Bacteria > Pseudomonadota > Gammaproteobacteria > Steroidobacterales > Steroidobacteraceae > 13-2-20CM-66-19. Next base: position 93,271 of record DATNKO010000072.1, read on the forward strand.
CCGGCCGGGGCACGGCAACGCCGGCGCTGCCGGCCTGAAGGCCCCGCAGCCCGAAGGAGTCGTCATGCCCATTCCCGCCACGCAGTTCATCTGGTTCAACGGCAAGCTGGTGCCGTGGGAGAAGGCCACGGTGCACGTGCTGTCGCACGCGCTGCACTACGGCACCTCGGTGTTCGAGGGCGTGCGCGCCTACGAGACGCCGCGCGGTGTGGCCATATTCCGCCTGGCCGATCACACCCGGCGGCTGTTCGATTCCGCGAAGATCTACCGCATCACGATGCCGTTCTCGGTCGCGCAGCTGAGCGACGCCTGCCACCAGGTGATCTCCGCCAACGCGCTCAAGCGCGGCGGCTATATCCGCCCGATCGTGTTCCGCGGCTACGGCGAGATCGGCGTGGCCCCGCCGACTGACCCGCCGACCGAGGTGGCGGTCGCGGCGTGGGAGTGGGGCAAGTACCTCGGCCACGACGCCCAGGAAGCGGGCGTCGACGTGTGCGTCTCCAGCTGGCACCGGGTCGCGCCCAACACCCTGCCGGCGCTCGCCAAGGCGGGCGGCAACTACCTCTCGAGCCTGCTGATCGGCTCGGAGGCGCGGCGGCTCGGGTACGCCGAGGGCATCGGCCTCGCGCCCGACGGGACACTGAGCGAAGGCTCGGGCGAGAACCTGTTCCTGGTGAAGGACGGCGTGCTGCTCACCCCGGCGCTGGCGCACTCGGTGCTGGGGGGCCTCACGCGTGACACCGTGATCCGGCTGGCGCGCGAGCGCGGCATCGAGGTGCGCGAGTGCGCGCTGCCGCGCGAGATGCTGTACATCGCCGATGAGGCTTTCTTCACCGGCACCGCGGTCGAGATCACCGTGATCCGCTCGGTCGACCGGCTGCCGGTCGGCAACGGCCGCCGGGGTCCGGTCACCGAGGCGCTGCAGGACGCCTTCTTCGGCCTGTTCTCCGGCAAGACCGCCGACCAGTGGGGCTGGCTCGACTACGTCGACATGTCGGCCCGGCGTGCGGCCGCGGCCGGCTGAGCCCGGACGCCTAGCGGAAGCTTCAGCCGTGCCGAGCGCGCCGCGAACACTGTTCGAGAAAGTGTGGCAGCGCCACGAGGTGGCGCCCGAAAGCCAAGCCACCCCGGCGGTGCTGTACGTCGACCTGCACCTCGTTCACGAGGTGACTTCGCCACAGGCGTTCACCGTGCTGCGCCAGCGCTCGCTGGCGGTGCGCCGGCCGGATCTGACACTCGCCACCATGGATCATTCGACCCCGACCCTGACGGCACAGGTGTTCGGCGGCGCACCCATCGCGATCGAATCCGCGGCCCGCCAGGTGCACGAGCTGGAGCGCAACTGCGCCGAGTTCGGCGTGGAGCTGCTCGGACTGCGCAGCGCCGAGCGCGGCATCGTGCACATCATCGGGCCGGAGCTCGGGCTCACGCAGCCGGGCAAGACCGTCGTGTGCGGCGACAGTCACACCAGCACCCACGGCGCGCTCGGCGCCCTCGCCTTCGGCATCGGCACGACCGAGGTCGGCCACGTGCTCGCCACGCAGTGCCTGCTGCAGCGCAAGCCGCGCACGCTCACGGTCAACGTCGAGGGGACGCTGCGCCCCGGCGTTACCGCCAAGGACCTGATCCTCGCCATCATCGGCAGGCTCGGCGTCTCGGGCGGTACCGGGCATGTGATCGAGTATCGCGGCCCGACCATCCGCGCTCTCGACATGGACCAGCGCATGACGGTATGCAACATGTCGATCGAGGCCGGCGCCCGCGCCGGCATGATCGCTCCCGACGAGACCACCTTTGCCTACCTTGCCGGACGGCCGCGCGCGCCTCGCGGCGCGGACTGGGAACGGGCGCTGGCCGCCTGGCGCGAGCTGCCCACCGATCCGGGCGCTCGCTTCGACCGCGAGCTCAACATCGATGCCAACGACATCGAGCCCATGATCACCTGGGGCACGAACCCCGGCATGTCCGTAGCCGTAGGCACCGCGATTCCCGCGGCGGGGGATGCGCTGTACCAGCGGGCACTCGCCTACATGGGCTTCACGCCCGGCCAGCCGATCAAGGACCAGCCGGTCAACGTCGTGTTCCTCGGCAGCTGCACCAACTCGCACCTCTCGGACTTGCGCAGCGCGGCCGCGCTGCTGCGCGGGCGGCGAATCGCGCGCGGGCTCACCATGCTGGTCGTGCCCGGCTCACAGCAAGTGAAGCGCCAGGCGGAGGCGGAAGGGCTCGACCGCGTGTTCCTCGATGCCGGCGCCGAGTGGCGCGAGTCGGGCTGCTCGATGTGCATCGGCATGAACGGCGACGTGGTGGCCCGCGGGCAGTACTCGGTCAGCACCAGCAACCGCAACTTCGAGGGCCGCCAGGGGAGCGGTGCACGCACGCTCCTCGCCAGCCCGCTGACCGCCGCCGCCTCGGCGGTGCGCGGCCGGGTCACCGATCCGCGCGATCTCATGTGACGCGCACCCTTTCCACGCTCCCCCGCTGACGCGAGCTCAATCGATGCAACCCTTCGCCACTCTCACCGCGCGCACGCTGGTGCTGCCGGCCACCAACATCGACACCGATCAGATCATTCCGGCGCGTTTCCTCACCACCACCGAGCGCACCGGGCTCGGCGCGCATCTGTTCGCCGACTGGCGCTATGATCCGGCCGGCCAGCCGCGGCCGGAGTTCGTGCTCAACCGGCCGGAGGCCGCGGGCTGCGCGATCCTGGTCGCCGGGCGCAACTTCGGCTGTGGCTCCTCGCGCGAGCACGCGCCCTGGGCGCTGCTCGACTACGGCTTGCGCGCCGTGATCTCGACCGAGATCGCCGACATCTTCCGCAACAACTCGCTCAAGAACGGCCTGTTGCCGGTGATCGTGGACGAGGCGACCAGCGGCTGGCTCATCGCGCATCCGGGCGCCGAGCTGACGCTGGATGTCGCGCACGCGACGCTGACGCTGCCCGACGGTCGCGTGGTGAGCTTTCCGCTGGAGACGTTCGCGCGCCACTGCCTGCTCGAGGGCATGGATGAGCTCGGCTATCTCCTCGGGCGGCGCGCCGAGATCGAGGCCTTCGAGAAGCACCGCGGGGAGAGCCGGCCCTGAAAGCCCGCATTGCCGTCCTGCCCGGCGATGGCATCGGACCCGAGGTCATCGCCGAAGGCCGCGCGGCGCTCGAGGCGATCGGGCGGCGCTTCGGCCATACCTTCGAGCTGACCGAGCTGCCCTTCGGCGGCGCTGCCATCGAGGCGCACCGCGATCCGCTGCCGCCGCAGACGCTCGAGATCTGCCGCGCAGCGGATGCGGTGCTGCTCGGCGCGATCGGCGGGCCAAAGTGGAGCGCGCCGGATGCGCCGCTGCGCCCGGAGAGCGGGCTGCTGCGCCTGCGCAAGGAGCTCGGCGTGTACGCGAACCTGCGCCCGGTCAAGGTGCACGCCGCGCTCGCCGACGCCTCGACGCTCAAGCCCGAGGTGCTCACCGGGGTCGATCTCATCTTCGTGCGCGAGCTGACCGGCGGCATCTATTTCGGCGAGAAGCATCGCGATGCGACCAGTGCCAGCGATCTTTGCGAGTACACGACGCCGGAGATCGAGCGCATCGTGCGCACGGCCGCGCGGCTGGCCCGGGAGCGGCGGCGCCGGCTCACCTCGATCGATAAGTCGAACGTGCTCGAGACCTCGCGGCTGTGGCGCGAGGTGACGACACGGGTGATGCGCGAGGAGTTTCCCGAAGTCGCGCTCGAGCACATGCTGGTCGATGCGGCGGCGATGCACCTCATCCACCGGCCGCGCGACTTCGACGTGCTGGTCACCGAGAACATGTTCGGCGACATCCTCACCGATGAAGCCTCGATGCTCGCCGGCTCCCTGGGACTCCTGCCGTCGGCATCGCTCGGCGACGGCCGGCGCGGGGTCTATGAGCCCATCCACGGGTCGGCGCCCGACATCGCGGGCCGCGGCATCGCCAACCCCTGCGGCACGATCTTGAGTTGCGCTCTGCTGCTGCGCCACTCGCTCGGGCTCGCCCGCGAGGCGGCGGCGCTCGAGCAGGCCGTGGAGGCAGCGCTCGCCGCGGGCGCGCGCACCGTCGACCTGTGCCCGGGCGGCAAGGGCGCCCTCGGGACGCGGGCGATGGGCGAGGCGGTGCTCAGCCGCTTGCCAGCGCCCGACTGAGCTCGCGCGTGGGCAGCACGCGCGCCGCACGCTCGAGCGCGCGCGCGAGGTCCGCCCGCAGATCCTCCAGCCCCTCGATCCCGATCGACAGCCGCAGCAGGCCGTCGGCGAGCCCTGCCCTGCGACGCGCCTCGGGGTCCATCGCGGCATGAGTCATGGTGGCCGGGTGCGCGACCAGGCTCTCGACGCCCCCCAGCGACTCCGCCAGCGAGAAGCAGCTCAAATCCGCGACGAACTCGCGCACCGCGTCGTGTCCGCCCTCGAGCTCGAGGCTCACCACAGCGCCAAAGCCGCGCTGCTGGCGCTTCGCCAGCTCGTGTCCCGGATGGCTGGCGAGGCCCGGGTACCACACGTGGCGCACGTTCGGCTGGCCGTCGAGCCAGTGCGCCAGCGCGTGCGCGTTGCGGGCGTGGTGCTCGAGCCGCGCGTAGAGCGTACGCAGACCGCGCAGCGTCAGGAAGCTGTCGAACGGCGCGCCGGTGACGCCCAGGCAGTTGGCCCACCAGGCGACCTGCTCGTGCAGCTTCGCGTCACGGGAGACGACCGCCCCTCCCACCACGTCGCTGTGGCCATTGAGGTACTTGGTGGTTGAATGAACCACGAGGTCGGCCCCGAGCGTGAGCGGCTGTTGCCAGGCGGGTGAGAGGAAGGTGTTGTCGACGACGACGAGCGCGCCGGCCTCGTGCCCGAGAGCGGTGACCGCCGCGATGTCCGTGATGCGCAGCAGCGGATTGCTCGGCGTCTCGATCCACAACAGCGCCGTCGGCTTCGAGAGCGCGGCGTGCACGGCCGCCTCATCGCCAAAGTCGACAAACTGCACCTCGCGCTCGCCGCGCCGCTGCCACGCGTCGAACAGGCGGTAGGTGCCGCCGTAGCAGTCATGCGGCGCCACGATGCGCGAGCGCGCCGGGATCAGATTGCCGGTGAGCGCCACGGCCGCCATGCCGCTCGCGGTCACCACGGCGCCCGCGCCCTGCTCGAGATCGGCGAGCGCCTCGGCGAGCAGATCGCGCGTCGGATTGCCCGAGCGGGTGTAGTCGTAGGCGCGCTTCTCGCCGAAGCGGCGGAACGCGAACGTCGAGGTGAGATGCAGCGGCGGCACGACGCAGCCGGTGGGATCGCCGCACTCGATGCCGGCGCGCACCGTCTGCGTGACCCGTGGCAAGGCGTGCGTGGGCCCCGGCGAGGGTGCGGTGAAGTCGGTAATTTTGCTCATCTGTTACTCCGCGGTACCAAGGCTCATCGGTTACCTGCGGAGCGTGCCCGGCGCCAGGACGGCGGGGCTTGTCACGTCCATCCTCGCTGCTGACGCCGCCCTCGGGGCGACGGTGCTTGAGGCTACGCAACCGCTCATCTATCGACCCGGCATATATCAACTGCCGAATCGCAGGAGTTGGCACCTTTCCAGGTTGGTTAAGCCTGGCGGTTGCCCCGGCGTCTAAGGGCCTATCCCTCAGCCGGTCTCGATGAGTAGCCCGCAGTTTAGGGGGTCGGGACGGTT
>DATNKO010000034.1:0-26648 GCA_035603345.1 Steroidobacteraceae bacterium
CGCCGGTGACGCACACGTAGCGAGTTGCGAACTCGCGCACCCGCGCGACGATCGCATCGACCTCCCACCACTCGCCGCCGTAGAAGGCGTACTCGGTGTCGCAGTACTGGCAGCGCAGCGGACAGCCGGTCAGGCGCACGAACACGGTCGGAAACCCGGCCGTGTCCGCCTCGCCCTGCAGGGAATGGAAGATCTCGGTGACCTTAAGTCGCGTCACGCTCTCCCCGCTAAGGGGCCCTGCGGACCGCTACTGCGCAGGAATGCGCTGCAGCCGGTCGGCGGCCTGCCTGGCCGAGTCGCTGCCGGGATACTTCTGCGTCACCTGGGTGAGGGTGGCGCGGGCCGCGGCGTACTGCTTCTGCTGGTACTGCGTGAAGCCGAGCTTCAGGAGCGCACTGGCCGCCTTGGGCGAGTCCGGCCATTTCTTTACGACCGAGCGGAAAGCGTTCGCCGCGGATTCATAGTCGCGGTTCACGTAGTAGGCCTCGCCGAGCCAGTACTGCGCGCCTGGCGCGAGTGAGCTCTGCGGGTAGTTGGTGAGAAAGTCCTTGAAACTCGTGATCGCGACGGAATAGCTGCCGGCCTTCAGGGCATCGAACGACTGGTTGTAAACGGACTGCTCCACCGACGAGGGCTGGTTGCTGCCGGCGGCTCCCGCGGCGCCGCCCGCCGCGGCTGCCGCACCGCCGCTGTCGCCGGCCGCGCCGCTCGCAGCGCCTGCGCTGCCCGCCCCACCCGTGTCCGACGTGCCCGCCTGTCCGCCGGCGATGCGCTTGCTCAGATCGTTGTACAAGTCATGCTGCTCCTTGCTCATTTCGGCGTTCTGATGCTCGAGATCGTCGACCCGGCCGCGCAGCTGGCGCACTTGCGCCTGCAGCTCTTCCACCTGCTGCGACATCGCGACCATGCTCTGGCTCTCGCGTTCGACGCGCGTCTCGCGCGCATCGAGATCGGTGAGCTTCTGCTGTACCGGGTCTTCCTCCGGTGTGCTGGCGCACGCGGCCGCGAGCAGCGTGAGCATCGCGGTCACAAGCGCAGCGGGCCTCACTCGCGGCATGCGTAACTCCTCATAACCCTTACTTCGGCGTCGGCGCCGGCGGCAGCTGCGGGGTCGGCGCTGGCGCCAGCCCCGGCGCCGGCGTCTGCGCCCCCTGGGCCAGATACACGATATCGACGCGCCGGTTCTTGGCCCAGGCGGCTTCGCTGTGTCCCATTACCGCGGGGCGCTCCTCGCCGTAGCTGACGGTGGTGACCTGGCTGTCCGCGACGCCCTGCAGCAGCATCGCGCGCCGTACCGACTGCGCACGCCGGTCCCCCAGGCCGATGTTGTATTCCCGCGAGCCGCGCTCGTCCGTGTTGCCCTCGAGGCGCACGCGCGCGTCGGGGTGGGCCGCCAGGTACTTGGCGTGCGCGGCAACCACGTCGACTCCCTGGCCCTGGATCACCGCGCTGTCGAAGTCGAAGTAAATGGTGCGGCTGGCCAGCAGACCCGCCATCGGTCCGGCGGTCTCATCTTCGCCGCCCTCAGCATTGGCACCGCTCGCGCCGGAGCTTTCGGCACCAGCACCCGCCGCGGGCGGCGCAGACTCCGGGGCCGGCTTCGGCCGCTTACTCGCACAGCCGCCGAGTCCCAGCGCTGCCGCCATCAACACAATCACGATGATTCGACGCATACGCCTCTCCAGCAGTTCAAACTCTCTGTCACGGCCCGAACGGCCCCCATGCCGGCTCGCGCACCTCGCCCTCCTCCGACTTGAGGCGCAGCCCGGTCAGTCCGTCAACTGACACCGTCGCGAGCGAGCCGCCGTTGCCCTCGCGTTGCGAGTAGATAAGTGTAACGCCATTGGGCGCAAAGCTCGGCGATTCGTCGAGACGGCCGTGCGACAGGACGCGCACCGTGCCGGTGTGCAGATCCTGCACCGCAATGCGGTAGTTGCCGTCTTCGAGCGTCACCATGGCGAGTTGGCTGCCGTCGGGGGAAATGCGCGGGCGGGCATTGTAGTTGCCCTCGAAGGTAATGCGCTTGGGGTGTCCGCCCGACTGGATGCCGATCTCGTAGATCTGTGGCGAGCCCGCGCGGTCGGAGGTGAAGTACAGCGAGTGCCCGTCCGGAGTCCACTCCGGCTCGGTGTCGATCGAGGGATCGTCGGTGATGCGCGTCAATCCCTGGGTGGCGAGGTCGAGAATGTAAACGGCCGGTGCACCCTCGCTGCCGCTCAGCGCGAGCGCCAGGCGCTTGCCGTCGGGCGACCAGGCCGGCGCGCCGTTGACGCCGGCGCGCGCCGACACCAGGCGGCGCTCGCCGGTGCGCACCAGCTGCACATACACGCCCGAGCGCTTGTTCTCGAACGACACATAGGCAAGCCACTGTCCGTCCGGCGACCAGGCCGGTGACATGATCGGGAAGCGCGATTCGAGGATCACGCGGGCGTTCTCGCCGTCGGCGTCAGCGACGATCAGCTGGAAGTGTTGGGCGGGCGGCGCACCGTCGACGCCCACGTAGGCAATGCGGGTCGCGAACGCGCCGCGCACGCCGAGAATCTTCTGGTACACGACGTCGCTAACCTTATGCGCGGCGTTGCGCAGCGCGCTCGCCGCGCCTGCGAAGCGTTGCGACGCGACGTGCGCCCCGGTGAGCGTGTTGACCAGATCGAAATCCACTGCCACCTGCCCGTCGGCGAGCGTCGACACCCGCCCCACCACCACGTAGTCGCTCCCGAGGTTCTTCCAGTCCGCGGCGGCGACGTCGGCGGCGCGCGTCGGGTGCCCGGGCATGCGCTCGCGCGGCAGCGCACGGAAGCGCCCGCTCCCCTCGAGGTCGTGCTGCACCACCTGGGCGACATCCAGACCGCCGTCAGCCGGCGGCGCGGGCGCGAACGGCACGACCGCGATCGGCACCGGATCGCGCACCCCGGAGGTGATCTCGATTTGCAGCGCGGCGTGCGCCGGGCGTGCCAGGCACGCGACGAACAGAAAAGCGGCGAGCACGGCGGCGGCCTGCCCCATGCGGTGCCCGATGCGCGTACGGCGGCGGTGGTCGGCTTGCAGCATATCGGTCAGTCCGGCTTGAACCTGATTATCAAGTTGCGATCGAACAACGAGGGATCCGGAGGCGCCGGCAGCGGCGAGGCCCGGTACACCGCCGCCTGGATGGATTCGCGGACCGCCTGGTCGCCGTTGCATTCGCCAATGCTCACCTCGGTCACTTCGCCTCCCGGTACTTGCGTCACATTCAACATGCAGTCTATGCCCGCCTTGGCCGTCGGCGGCCGCAGCCAGGCGCGCGTGATCTTAGCGGCGATCGCCGCCTGCCAGCTCGCCAGCGCCCCGCTGCTGCGCACCGAGTCGGCGTGCTCCTCGGCGGCGAGGCTGCGCTGCAGGTCAGCCAGCGCGGCGCTGCGATCCGCCGCGGCCGCCTGCGCCGCGCGCTGTGCGGCAGCCTTCTCCTCGGCCGCCTTCGCCACCTCGGCCTTGTGCGCGGCGGCCTTGTCCGCTGCCGCCTTCTCGGCGGCCTGCTCGGCCGCCTGCTGCTCCTGCTGCTGACGGAGCGTCAGCTCTTCCGGCGTCGGCGGCGGCGGCCCCTCAGGCTCTGCCGGCGGCGCCTGCGGCGGCGGAGCCGGCGGTCCGACCGGTTCCTCCGGCGGCTGCTGCACCGGGCTCGCGGCCGGTTGCGGCGGCTTCACCAGCCCGGGCACCGAGCGCGCATCGACCACCGTCCCCTCGATGGCGAGCGTCGGGGCGGGCCGGCTGGGCTGCCGGAACGCCCACCACCCATAGACTACCGCTGCCAGCAGTGCCCCGTGCAGCAGCACCGACAGGCCGATCGAAACCCAGCGATCACTCGGCTTCTGCTGCGCCATGCGTCGCGTGCATCAGCCGCCGCGTCCCTCAGACCTCGGCGGCGGCTCGGTGATGAAGCCGACCTTGCGCGCCCCGGCCTGCTGCAGCAACACCATTGCCTGCACCACGCGGCCGTAGGCGACCGCGGTGTCGGCTTTCACCAATACCGGCAGCTCCGGATCGCGCCGCAGCGCCGCCGTCGCGCGCAGCGCCACCGTCTGCGGATCGAGGGCGGCGTGCGGATCGCCGCCGCCGATGTTCATGTAGAGCCGTCCCTGCCGATCGATCGACAACACGAGCGGCATGCTGTTTTTGAGCAACTCCGCGTCCAGAGGTTCCGCTCCCGCTTTCGGCAGATCGACCTTTACTCCCTGGGTCAGGAGCGGTGCGGTGATCAGGAAGATGATCAGCAGCACCAACATGACATCGATGTAAGGCACTACGTTGATCTCGCCCATCAAACGCCGTCCGCGGGTAGTTTGCGCCATGTGCCCTCCGTCAGCCGCCGCGTACCTGCGGCGCGCTGCCCGCAGCCGCAGCCGCGGCCGGCGCGGCGCGCCCCGCATGTCGCTGCAGGATGGTCGAGAACTCCTCGCTGAAGGCGTCGAAGCGGATCTCGAGCCGCGTCACCTGGTCGGCGAAGCGGTTGTAGGCGACCACCGCCGGGATCGCCGCAAACAGCCCGAATGCGGTCGCCACCAGCGCCTCGGAGATTCCGGGCGCCACTTGCGCGAGCGTCACCTGCTGGATGTTACCGAGCGAGGAGAAGGCGCTCATGATGCCCCACACCGTGCCGAACAGTCCCACGTAGGGACTGGTGCTGCCCACGGTCGCGAGCGTCGCCAGGCTCTGCTCGAGCCGGTCGACCTCCTTGAGCTGCGCGACGCGCATCGCGCGCCGCGAGCCCTCGAGCAGCTGCTCCATGTCGGTCCCCGACTGCTGTCGCAGCCGCGCGAACTCGCGGAAGCCGAACTCGAAGATGCCCGCCATGCCGGTGGCGCCGCCGTGCGATTCAATCGTGCGGTAGAGCTGCGCCAGATCGTCGCCCGACCAGAAGCGGCTCTCGAAGCGGTCCGCCTCGCGGCGCACGCGCGCGATCACGCTTCGCTTGCGGAAGATGATCGCCCACGAGTTGAGCGAGGCGAGCAGCAGGATGCCGATCACGATCTGCACCGGCACGCTCGCCTGCGCGATCAGCCGCAGGACCGAAAGCTGCTCACCCATGAGCGTCCCCTGCCACGGCCAGCGCCTGCACCAGGAACTCCGGCAGGCGTCTTGGCCGCAGCGTCCGCGCGTCTACGCAGGCCACGCGCACGCTCGCCTCGGTGAGCAGCCGCGCGCCTTCCCGCTGGTCGCCCGTCTGCCGGTAGATGCGCTGCGCGAACTCGAGCGACGCCGCGCCGTTGCTGCGCGGCTCGCAGGTGACGCGCAGCTCGTCGTCGAGATGTGCCGGCGCGCGGTAGCCGATCTCGAGGCTCACGACCATGAACACGATGCCCGCCTCGCGCAGCAGCTGCTGCTGGGAGTGTCCGAAGCTTCGCAGCCACTCGGTGCGCGCCCGCTCGAGGAAGCGCAGGTAGTTCGCGTAGTAGACGAAGCCGCCGCCATCGGTGTCCTCCCAGTAGACGCGGGCCGGCCAGGCAAAAACCTTCACCGCGGATCCTCGAACAGCGGCATGGTACCGGCGGCGGGGCGCTCCGGGGGCTTGAAGCCGAAGTGAAGATAGGAGGCCCGCGTCACCATGCGGCCGCGGGCGGTGCGCACCAGAAACCCCTGCTGGATGAGGAACGGCTCGATCACGTCCTCGAGCGTGCCGCGCTCCTCGCCGAGCGCCGCCGCCAGGCTGTCGATGCCCACCGGGCCGCCGTCGAAGCGCTCGATGATCGCCGACAGGAGCTTGCGGTCCTGGGTATCGAAGCCCTGACCGTCGACCTCGAGCAGGTCGAGCGCCGCGTCCGCGACCGGCGGGTCGATGCGGCCGTGCGAGCGCACCTGGGCGTAGTCGCGTACCCGCCGCAGCAGCCGGTTGGCGATGCGCGGCGTGCCGCGCGAGCGCTGCGCGATGCGCTGCGCGCCGCCGGCGTCGATGCTGACGCCGAGGATCGCCGCCGAGCGCACCACGATCCTCTCCAGATCCTCGACCCCGTAGAACTCGAGCCGCTGCACGATGCCGAAGCGATCGCGCAGCGGCGAGGTCAGAAGCCCGGCGCGCGTGGTCGCGCCGACCAGCGTGAACGGCGGCAGGTTGAGCTTGATCGAGCGCGCCGCCGGGCCCTCGCCAATCATGATGTCGAGCTGGTAGTCCTCCATCGCCGGGTACAGCACCTCCTCGACCACCGGCGCGAGGCGATGAATCTCATCCACGAACAGCACGTCGCGCGCCTGCAGGTTGGTGAGCAGCGCCGCGAGATCGCCCGGACGCTCGAGCACCGGGCCTGAGGTCTGGCGCAGGTTGACGCCGAGCTCGGCGGCGATGATGTGCGCCAGGGTGGTCTTGCCGAGGCCCGGCGGACCGAAGATCAGCACATGATCGAGCGCCTCGCCGCGCTGCGCCGCCGCGCTGATGAAGATCTCCAGTTGCGTCTTGACGGGCGCCTGACCGATGTACTCCGCCAGCCGCCGCGGGCGGATGGCCCGTTCGACCGCCTCTTCCTCGCCGCCGGCGTTGCTGCTGATGATGCGTTCCGCTGTCACGGTCTACTCCCGCGCCGCGCCCTGCAGCGCCCGCCGGATCAGCTCCTCGGTCGAGTGGCTGCCGGGGCCGGCCGCCTGCAGCAGCCGGGTCGCCTCCGCCGGACGATACCCGAGAGCGACCAGCGCGTCATAAGCTTCGCCGGCGGGGCTGGCCGCCCCGGGCGTGGCGGCCGCGCCGGCCGCCGGCTGGGACACGGCCAGTCGGTCGCGCATCTCGATGATGAGCCGCTCGGCGGTCTTGCGGCCGACCCCCGGCACGCGCGTCAGCGCGGCGATGTCCTCCTTCTGCACGCACTCGGCGAACGCGGCGACGCTGATGCCCGAAAGAAGCGCCAGCGCGATCTTCGGCCCCACTCCCGAGACGCGGATCAGGCTGCGGAACAGCCGCCGCTCGTCATCGGTCGCGAACCCATACAGCACGTGTGCGTCCTCGCGCACCACCAGGTGGGTCAGCAGCCGCACCTCCTCGCCGACCGCCGGCAGGCGATAGAACGTCGACATCGGCGCCTCGAGCTCGTAGCCGAGGCCGCCGACGTCCACCGTGAGCTGCGGAGGTGTCTTGGAGGCAAGCCGCCCGCGCACCGCGCCGATCATCGCCCCGCCCGCCCAACGCGCGTGACTCCCGCCGCGCGTACCAGCGCGGCGAGGCGGCGCGTATGCGCGTGGCAGACGGCGACGGCGAGCGCATCCGCAGCGTCCGCCGACAACCGCTCGCCGATGCCGAGCAATGCCCTGACCATGTGTGCCACCTGGAACTTCTCCGCCGCGCCGGAGCCGACCAGCGCCAGCTTGATCGCCCGCGGCGCGTACTCGAACACCGGGATACCGCCCGGCACCGCGCACAGCGCCGCGCCGCGGGCCTGACCGAGCTTGAGCGCGCTGTCGGCGTTGCGGCTCATGAACACGCGCTCCACGGCAACCTCGGCGGGCGCGTGCTGCGCCATGAGGGCCTGCAAACCCTCGAACAGCATGCGCAGCCGCACCGCGGCCGATGCCGTGCCGACGTTCAAGCAACCGTGTGCGCACACCACGAGCACGCTGCCGCGGCAATCGATCACGCCAAAGCCGGTGCGCCGCGAGCCGGGATCCAGTCCGAGGATGCGCACGCCGTCCGCCGGGCCGGACGCGGTGGCGCCGGCCGCCGCCGGGTCAAATGCGCGCCAGGACCTCGTCCGATATCTCGACATTCGAATAGACGTTCCGTACTTCTTCGATCTGCTCCAGTGCGTCGAGCAGGTGCACCATGAGCTCGGCCGGCTCGCCCGACAGCTCCATCGAGGTCGCGGCGCGCTGTGTCACTTCCGCGCTCGCCGGGGCAAAGCCATGATGGGTGAGCATTGAGCGCACGGTGTCGAGCTCGAGCGGATCCGCGAGTACCTCCATCGAACGGTCGGCATTCGGCACGACGTCCTCGGCGCCGGCTTCGAGCGCCACCTGCATGAGCCGCTCCTCGTCGGTGCCCGGCGGATAGAGCATCAGTCCCACCGTGTTAAAGAGGTAGCTCACTGAGCCGTCCGCGCCGAGCTTGCCGCCATGCTGCACGAACGTGCGGCGTACCGCGGCTCCGGTGCGGTCGCGATCGCCGGTGACGCACTCCACCAGCACCGCGGCCCCGCCCGGCCCGTAGCCCTCGAAGCGCACGGTCTGGAGCGCGGCGCCCTCAGGTGGCGGCACCCTCCGCACGCGTCGCCCCCGCCGGATCTCAGCCCACTTGTGGTGACCGGTCATGAGTCGTGTGCGATCCAGCGCGTGTGAGAACAACCCCTGTATGATAGCGGCAATCCACCGTGGACGACACGCCACCGCGGCCCGCGGCGGCGCGGCCGGCCACGAGCCCCGCAGCCGTGGAAACCACTCAACTCTGCCCGCCCGCGGTCCGCGACGCCATCAGCGGCGCGCGCGCCGCGCTCGAGCGCGCCAACGCGCGCGCCCCCGCCGATCTCGAGCTTGCGGCCGAGGCCGCCGGGATTCTCGGCGGGCTCACCGAGAACGCCGAGCTCGCACGCGCGCTGCTGGCGCGGCCCCTGATCGCGCGCGCCGGTCTCACGCCCGATGAGGCGGCGCTGATCGTCGGCCGGGCCGCGGCCGACATCGCGGTGGCGCTGACCCGCATCGGCGCGCTCGGGTTGCCGCGCGACTGGTCTCCGGCGCAAGGCCTCGATACGCGCCAGGCGGAGACGCTGCGCAAGATGCTGCTCGCCGTGGTGAGCGACCCGCGCCTGGTGCTCGCACGGCTCGCGGAGGAGCTGGTCGGGCTGCGGCACGCACGCGCGCTGTCGGCGGAGGAGCGTGCGCGCCGGGCGCTCGAGGCACGAGCCATCTACGCCCCGCTCGCCAACCGCCTCGGCGTGTGGCAGTTGAAGTGGGAGCTGGAGGATCTCGCCTTCCGCTACCTCGAGCCCGCCGAGTACCGCCGCATCGCCGAAGCTCTCAACGAGCGCCGCGCCGACCGCGAGCGCTACATCGAGGCGCTGTGCGAGGAGCTGCACGCATTGCTCGCCAGCGCCGGAGTCGGCGCCGAGGTTCAGGGGCGCCCGAAGCACATGTACAGCATCTTCCGCAAGATGCAGCGCAAGCAGCTCGCGTTCGAACAGCTGTTCGACGTGCGCGCGGTACGGGTGGTCATCGGCTCGATCCCCGAGTGCTACGCCGCGCTCGGCATCGTCCACGGCCGCTGGCCCTACATCCCGGGTGAGTTCGACGACTACATCGCCACTCCCAAGGGCAACGGCTACCGCTCGATCCACACCGCGGTGATCGGGCCGCAGGGCCAAAGCCTCGAGGTGCAGATCCGCACCCGCGAGATGCACGAGCACGCCGAGCTCGGTGTGGCGGCGCACTGGACCTACAAGGAGGGCGGCACGGCCGACCCGGGATACCAGCGCAAGATCGAGTGGGTGCGCCGGCTCATCGAGCCGCAGGAGGGGGGCGATGCGGAGCGCGACTTCCTCGAGGGCATGCGCAGCGAGCTGTTCGAAGACCGCGTTTACGCGCTGACCCCCAAGGGCGAGGTGATCGATCTGCCGCGCGGCGCGACACCGCTCGATTTCGCCTACGCCATCCACACCTCGCTCGGGCACCGCTGTCGCGGCGCCAAAGTGAACGGCCGTATCGTGCCGCTCACCCGCCCGCTGGCCAACGGCGAGATCGTCGAGATCATTACCGCCCGGCTTGAGGCGCCGAGCCGCGACTGGCTGGCACCCGAGCAGGGGTATCTCGCCTCGGCACGCAACCGTGGCAAGGTGCGGGCGTGGTTCCGCCGCCAGGACGTCGGCGACAACCGCAGCGCCGGCCGCGCTATCGCCGAGCGCGAGCTGGCGCGCATCGGTGCCGGCGCGCAGCAGCTCGCAGCCCTCGCCCGCGAGCTCAAGGTGCGCGACACCGAGCATCTGCATCAACTGCTGGGCGAGGGTGAGATCACGGTGACGCAGCTGATGCACGCCGCGGCGCGGCTGTTTGCGCCGCCCGAGCCGCGCCCGCGGCCGCGGCCGGCACGCCCCGCGGCGCGCCGCCGTGCCTCGCCGGTCGAGATCGAAGGTGTCGGCGACCTGCCGGTGACCCTGGCGCGCTGCTGTGCGCCGCTGCGCCCGGAGCCGATCTCGGGCTACGTCACCTTGGGGCGCGGTGTCACCGTACACCGCAGCATCTGCGCCGGCTTCCAGCGCATGAGCGCACTCAAGCCCGACCGGGTGCTGAAGGTCGAGTGGGCGGGCGCGGACAGCGGCGCCCTGGACGTCGAGATCTCGGTCGGCGCCTACGATCGCCGCGGACTGCTGCGCGACCTCACCGACGTGCTGGCCGTGGAGCGCCTGAGCATCGATGCGGTCACCTCCCGCACCGACCACGATACGGGCATCGCGCGCTTTGCGCTCAAATTCGCGGTCACCGATCTCGAGCAGCTCGCGCGTGTGCTGCGCCGCCTGGCCGGCGTGCCGAACGTCATCGAGGCGCGGCGCCAGGTATAGACCCTGGGCAGGCGCCGCACGCTCAGCGGTTCAAGGAGTCGATCGCGCGCTTGTCGGCGTTGAGCGCCGCCTCGTGCACCGCCTCCGACAGCGTCGGATGCGCGTGGATCGTGCGCTGCAGATCCTCGCTGCTCGCGGAGTACTCCATCGCCAGCACCCCTTCCGCGATCAGCTCGCCCGCCAGCGGACCGATGATGTGTACACCCAGGATCTCGTCGTCATCGCGGGCCGCAATGATCTTGGCGAAGCCCACCGCCTGCTCCATGGCGCGCGCCCGGCCGTCCGCGAGGAACGGGCACAGGCCGATCTTGTAGGCGCGGCCGCTCGCCTTGACCTGCTCCTCGGTGAGTCCCACCCAGGCGATCTCCGGCGCCGTGTAGATGACCGCCGGGATCGCCTTGTAGTTGACTTCGCCGTACCTTCCGGCGATGAGATCCGCGACCATGGCGCCTTCTTCCTTGCCTTTGTGCGCGAGCATCGGTCCGCGCACACAGTCGCCCACCGCCCAGACGCCCTCGACGCCGGTGCGGCAGTGCTCGTCCACCTTGACGAAGCCACGCTCATCGAGCTGCACGCCGGTCTCCGGGCCGAGCAGGTCCTGCGTGTACGGCCGCCGTCCGATGGCGACCACGAGTCGGTCGACGGTGATCTGCTGTGCTCCCTTGGCGTCGCTATAGCTGACCTCGACGGCGTCGCCGGCGACGGTGGCGCCAGTGACTTTGGCGCCGAGCCGGATGTCCAAGCCCAGCTTCTTGAAGTGACGCAGCGCCTCCCTGGCGAGCTGCTGATCGCAGAACGGGAGGAAGTCCGGCAACGCCTCCAGCACCACGACCTCGGCGCCGAGCCTGCGCCAGACGCTCCCGAGCTCGAGCCCGATCACGCCCGCGCCGATGACGCCGAGGCGCTTCGGGACCGCCTCCAGATCGAGCGCTCCCCAGGAGTCGACAATGTGCGGCGCTTTGAAAGGCGCGCTGCGCAGCTCGATCGGCGCGGAGCCGGAAGCGAGCACCACGTGACGGGCAGTGAGCGCACGGCGCTTGCCGTCAAGCGCGGTGAATTCCACTCGCCCGGGGGCCGCGAGCCGCCCGTGCCCCTGGAGCGGGGTGACCCCCGCGCCTTTGAAGAGCGCCAGGATCCCCTGGGTCATCGTCTTTACGACGCTGCTCTTGCGCTTCTGCATCTGCGCCAGGTCCACCGAGGCTCCCGACACCTTGATGCCGTGCACCGCGAACTCCTCCTTGAGGCGGTGGTAGAGCTCGCTCGACTCGAGCAGCGCCTTCGAGGGGATGCAGCCGGCGTTGAGGCAGGTGCCGCCGAATGCCGGCGTGCCGTCGCGGTTCTTCCACTCGTCGATGCAGGCGACCCGCAGCCCATTCTGACCCGCGCGGATCGCCGCCGGGTAACCCGCAGGCCCCCCGCCGATGACGATGACGTCGAAGCTATCGGACCCGCCCTGGGGTGTTGGCTCGCTCGGCATGAGAGCTAAAGAAGGAGTGACCTGGCAGAGAGCGCGCAAAGTTAACACAGCCGGCCATGGGGAGACGAACTCTATTTCAATCAATGCATTACGCTATAAACATGATTCCTACATGAGAATAGCGAACAGCCGCTCGCGCTTGGCGTCCTCGCCCTCCCGCCAAAACCAGGGCTGTCACAAATCGGAAATATCACGGTCATACGCTGCTTGATTCACCGTCCATGGAAGAGTCCGACATGAGCGTTGCCGCCGACAGCGTTGCCTCCCCTGCCGCGTCCCGTCCGAGCCTGGGCCGCAAGCCCGGTCGCGCGACCATCCTGATTTTCCTGCTGCTGCTCATCATCGGGGCGGGCTACACCACCTACAGCCTGATCACCGACATCTCGACGGCTGAGCCGGGCGCGATAGCGATCCTGCCGTTCCTGCTGCTCGGCCTGGCGCTCCTCATCGCGCTCGGCTTCGAGTTCGTCAACGGCTTCCACGACACGGCGAATGCGGTTGCGACCGTTATCTATACCCATTCGCTGCCGCCCAACTTCGCAGTGCTCTACTCCGGGACGCTCAACTTCCTCGGCGTGCTGTTCTCGAGCGGCGCCGTGGCCTTCGGCATCATCAGCCTGCTCCCGGTGGAGCTGATCCTGCAGGTCGGCAGCGGCGCCGGCTTCGCCATGGTGTTCGCGCTGCTGATCGCGGCGATCATCTGGAACCTCGGCACCTGGTGGCTCGGGCTTCCGGCCTCCTCGTCCCACACCCTGATCGGCTCGATCATCGGGGTAGGAGTCGCCAATGCGCTCATGCACGGGCGTGACGGCACCAGCGGCGTGGACTGGGGCCAGGCGACCAAGGTCGGCTATTCGCTGCTGCTCTCGCCCGTGGTCGGATTCGTCTGCGCCGGGTTGCTGCTGCTCGTCCTCAAGGCGCTCGTCAGGAAGCCCGAGCTGTACCAGGCGCCGAAGGGCAACAAGCCACCTCCGGCGTGGATTCGCGGGCTCCTGGTCCTCACCTGCGGCGGCGTCTCCTTCGCCCACGGCTCGAACGACGGGCAGAAGGGTATGGGCCTCATCATGCTGATCCTCATCGGCACCGCGCCCATTGCGTATGCGCTCAACCGCGCCATGCCGGAGGCGCAGATGACTCCGTTCGTCGCCATGGCCACCGCGACGCAGCACTCGCTCGAGCGGTATGCCGCGGCACCTGCGCCC
The DNA here is from genome assembly GCA_035603345.1 of Steroidobacteraceae bacterium. Classification (GTDB taxonomy): domain Bacteria; phylum Pseudomonadota; class Gammaproteobacteria; order Steroidobacterales; family Steroidobacteraceae; genus 13-2-20CM-66-19. The sequence continues at coordinate 13,179 of DATNKO010000034.1, forward strand.
GCCAACCCGCGCGCGGTCCTCACGAGCTATGTGCGCACGCACACCTACAACGCGCAGGTGATTCCGGCCGTCGCCACCCTCGCCGGCAGAATCGCCGCTCAGGTCAGAGGCAGCGGCACTTTCGCAAGGATGCCCGCCGCCGCGGTCACCAACGTGCGCAACGACATGTACCTGACGTCGGAGGCGCTGCGCCTGTTTGGCAAGGACCCGCACAGCGCCGCGCTCGATACCGAGGCGCAAGCCAATCTCACTGCTTTCAAGAAAGAGATCGACCTCTCCACCAAATTCATCCCCTTGTGGGTCAAGGTGGCGGTGGCGATCGCTCTCGGACTCGGCACCATGGTCGGCTGGAAGCGCATCGTCGTGACGATCGGCGAGAAGATCGGCAAGACCCACCTGACCTATGCGCAGGGCGCCTCCGCGGAGCTCGTCGCCATGAGCACCATCTTCGCCGCTGACATGTTCGGGCTGCCGGTGTCGACCACGCACGTGCTGTCGTCGGGCGTGGCCGGCGCGATGGCGGCCAACAAGTCCGGGCTGCAGATGAGCACGGTGCGGAATCTGGTGATGGCCTGGGTGCTGACGCTACCGGCCGCGATCCTGCTTTCGGGCACGCTCTACTGGCTGTTCACCCACATCTTCTAGATCCCGAGCAGCATCCGCCCGGGGTCCTCGAGGGCCTCCTTGATGGCGACCAGGAACTGCACCGCTTCGCGCCCGTCGATGATGCGGTGATCGTAGGTCACGGCCAGATACATCATCGGCCGCACCGCAACCGCTCCGTTCACGACCATCGGTCGCTCCTGGATCTTGTGCATGCCGAGGATGGCGCTCTGCGGGGCGTTGACGATCGGCGTCGACATGAGTGAGCCGAACACGCCGCCATTGGTGATGGTGAAGGTGCCGCCGGTCAGGTCCTCGAGTGCGATCGAGCCGTCGCGCGCCTGGCGCGCGTAATCCGCTACCTGCTTCTCGATCTGCGCGAAGCTCTTGCGATCGGCGTCGCGGACCACCGGCACCATGAGCCCGCGCTCGGTGGACACCGCGACACCGATGTCGTAGTACTCGTGATAGATGATGTCGGTGCCGTCGACCGAGGCATTGACGACCGGGAATCTCTTCAGCGCCGCGATTGCCGCCTTGACGAAGAACGACATGAACCCGAGCTTGACGCCGTTGTCCTTCTCGAAGCGCTCCTTGTAGCGCGCGCGCAGTTCCTGCACGGCGGTGAGATCCACCTCGTTGAAAGAGGTGAGCAGCGCCTGACTCGACTGTGCCTCGATGAGCCGCTGCGCGATGCGCGCCCGCAGCCGCGTCATCGGCACGCGCTGCTCGGTGCGTGCGCCCGCCTCCTCCGGCGCAGGCGGCCGCGGCGCAGGAGCGCGCGCCGCCGGGGCCGGTGCCGCCACGGCGGTCGCCGGTGCGGCCTTCTTCTCCATGAACCCGACTACGTCGGCCTTCGTCAGCCGACCGTCCCGACCGGAAGCGGGGATCGCCGCGGGGTTGAGCTGATTCTCCTCCACCAGCCGGCGCACCGAGGGACTGAGCTTCGCCGACTCGCGGGCATCCTCGCCATCGCCAATGGCGGCTGCTGCACGAGCAGCAGGGGCCGCAGCCCCGGTGGGCGCCGCGGGCGCGGCGACCGGCTTCGCCGCAGGCGCCACCGCGCCCTCCTCGATCACCGCCAGCACCTGGCCGCTCGTCACGACGGTTCCGCTCTGCACCCGCAGCTCACGCACCACGCCGTTGGCGGGCGCCGGCACTTCCAGCACCACCTTGTCGGTCTCGAGATCGGCGAGATTCTCGTCGCGACGGATGGCCTCGCCGGGCTGCTTGTGCCAGGCCACCAGCGTCGCGTCCGCCACCGATTCAGGCAGCTGTGGAACTCGGATTTCGGTCGTCATGAGCTTTTTCTCAGCGCCGCAGGGGCGAGCGGCGCCGTGAGGCGCGTGGTATCGCGTGCGGTCTCTTCGGTCGTGGTCGAATGCAGCGCCGCCGCTACCAGCGCCTGCTGCTCCAGCTCGTGGATCTTCGCGATACCGGTCGCCGGGGCCGCGGCCGGGGCGCGGCCCGCGTACAGCACCGGACGCTGGCCGAGCGCCAGCTCCTGCAGCCGGTGACGGATCTGGTACCAGGCGCCCTGGTTCTGCGGCTCCTCCTGGCACCACACCACCTCGCTGGCGTTCGCGTAGCGGCCGAGGATCGCCTGGTATTCGTCGCTCGGGAACGGGTAGAGCTGCTCGATGCGCACCAGGGCCACGTCGCGCAGCGCTTCCTTGCGCCGTGCCCGGAGCAGATCGAAGTACACCTTGCCGCTGCAGAACACGATCCGCTCGACCTGCTGCGCCGGCAGGTCGTCGACCTCGCCGATGACGCGTGCGAAGCTGCCGCGCGTCAGGTCCTCGAGCGCCGACACCGACAGCTCGTGTCGCAGCAGGCTCTTGGGTGACATCACGATCAGCGGCTTCCTGAACCCCTGGTGCATCTGCCGCCGCAGCATGTGGAACATCTGCGCCGGCGTCGAGGGCACGCACACCTGCATGTTGTTCTCGGCGCACAGCTGCAGGAAGCGCTCGAGCCGCGCCGAGGAGTGCTCGGGGCCAGCGCCTTCGTAGCCATGCGGCAGGAGCAGCGTGAGGCCGCAGAAGCGCTCCCACTTGGCTTCGCCCGAGCTGATGAACTGATCGATGATGACCTGCGCGCCGTTGGCGAAGTCGCCGTACTGCGCTTCCCACACCACCAGCGACTTCGGGTCGGTGGTCGCGTAGCCGTACTCGAAGCCGAGCACCGCCTCCTCGGACAGCACCGAATCGATCACCTGCACGCGCGGCTGCGGCGTAGCGATGTGCTGCAGCGGGATCCAGCTGGCGTCGGTTGTCTGATCGTGCAGCACGGCGTGACGGTGAAAGAAGGTTCCGCGTCCGGTGTCCTGTCCGGTCAGCCGCACCGGGAAGCCGTCCTCGACGAGTGAGGCGTAGGCGAGCGTCTCGGCGCAGCCCCAGTCGAGCGGCAACTCCCCGCGCACCATCTTCTGGCGATTGGCCATGAGCTGCGCCACGCGCGGGTGCAGCGCGAATCCCTGCGGCCAGCTGGTGATGCGCTCGCCGAGGGAGTGCAGCCGCGCAAGCGCCACCCCGGTGGGCACACGCTCGGTCCAGTCGATCTGCGCGTAGGCGCTCCAGTCCACTGTGTATTTGTTGCCGATCATGCCGAGCGCCGCGCGCGCCTGCGGGCGCCCTTCATCGAGTCCCTTGCGGTACTCCTCGAGCATGCCCTCGGCGTCCGCCTCAGTGAGAACGCCGGCCGCGATCAGTTTCTCGGCATACAGCCGCCGCACGCTCGGGTGCTGACGGATGACGTGGTACATGGCCGGCTGGGTCGCCGCCGGCTCATCGGCCTCGTTGTGTCCGTGACGCCGGTAGCCCACCAGGTCGATGACCACGTCCTTGCGGAAGCGCACGCGATACTTGAGTGCCAGCCTCGAGGCGAGCACGACCGCCTCCGGGTCATCGGCATTCACGTGGAAGATCGGCACTTCCAGCATCTTGGCGACGTCGCTGCTGTAGGTAGTCGAGCGCGCGTCGCGGGGATCCGAGGTCGTGAAACCGACCTGATTGTTGATGATGAGGTGCACGGTGCCGCCGGTGGAGAAGCCGCGCGCCTGCGACAGCTGCAGCGTCTCCATCACCACGCCCTGGCCCACGAAGGCCGCATCGCCGTGAATCAGCAGCGGCAGGACGCGCGCCCCTTGGGCGTCGCCGCAGCGCTCCTGGCGGGCGCGGACCGACCCTTCCACGACCGGGTTCACGACCTCGAGATGCGAGGGGTTGAAGGCGAGCACCGTGTGCACGTTGCCGCTCGGGGTGCGCAGGTCGGCGGAGAAGCCTTTGTGGTACTTGACGTCGCCGGAGCCCTTGACGCGCCCGGGGTCGTAAGCACCCTCGAACTCCGAGAACAGCTCCGCGGGAGACTTGCCGAGCACGTTGACGAGCACGTTGAGCCGGCCGCGGTGCGCCATGCCGATGACCACTTCCTCGATGCCCGCCGCACCGCTGCCGCGGATGAGATCGTCGAGCGAGGCGATCAGTCCCTCCTCGCCTTCGAGCGAGAAGCGCTTCTGACCGACGTACTTGGTGTGCAGGTAGCGCTCGAGGCCTTCGGCCGCGGTCAGTTGCCACAGGAGGCTGCGGCGCTCCTCGGGGCTGAAGCTTCCCTTGATGCGCTCGTTCTGGAACTCATCCTGCAGCCACAGCCGCTCTTCGGAATCCGACACGTGCGCGAACTCGGCGCCCACGTTGCCACCGTAGATGTAGCGCAGCTGCTCGAGGATGTCTCTGAGCTTCATGCGCTTGGGCACGGCGTCCGTAAGGCTGCCGGTGAAGAACTCGGTGTCGAGGTCGCCGGGCGTGAGCCCGAAATAGTCCAGGTCGAGCACCCGCGGCTGGGGCCGCGTCATCAGGCCGAGCGGATCGATGGTCGCCACCAGGTGCCCGCGGTTGATCCAAACCTGGATCAGACGCGAGACCGCCGCCTGCCGGGCGTCCGCCCCGCTGCCGACGCTCACCCGCGCCGCGGGCTGTTGCTGCGCGCGCGCGCCGATGGCGGCGCGGATGGGCCCGTGGGCGCGTTCCTCCCGCGGCTTTGGGCTCAGCTGGTCAAAATAAGCCCGCCAGCGCTCACTTACGCTCGCAGGATCGCGAAGGTACTGCTCGTAGAGCGCGTCGAGAAACTCGGCGTTGCCGCCGTACAGGGGGGTCGGTTCGAGCATGCGCAAGCTTCGACGGCGAGCGGCTAGTTTAACGAAAAACCGCCAGGTCGCCATCAGCCTATATGGGGATGAAAGCGCGCCGTCCCAGGGACTTACTGCCCGTCAGCTCAGCAGGGTGAACTCGTACGCCACGAGCACGGCATAAGCGGCCAGGACCCCGTAGATGAGCGCCCCGACGCTCACGCGCCCGAAAGCCCGCGTCCGGGCGAACAGCGTCAGCAGCACCACCCCCGAAGCGGTGACCCCGATCTTCACGACCGCGAAGGCGAGTCCCGAACCGCCAAGGAGCACGCGCATGACAGGGTTGATCTCGTAGGCGCCGCGCTCGAGCAGCAGCAGCGTGAGAAAGGCATCCGCCGCACACAGCGTGACAATCAACATCGCAGTGGCAAGCCACTGCGCGTCATGCCAGTCGATCGCCCCGAGCGCTCGTTCGCCCGTGCGCCGCGGTCCCCGGCGACGCGGGTGGAAGCTGCCGTGCACCAGCGCCCGCAGCACTCGCGTGCGGCGCTCAGTGCCACGCCGTTCGGACGGACTCGCGGGGCGCAGGGCAACGGCGTCAAGGTCGGTGGACACGATGGCGGATATTCTAGCCGCGCCGATGCGCCACGGTGAGGGGGCCGAGCGTGAACCTCTTCGCAGTCGGGCGCGCACAGCCGCCAGCGGCGATTCTGCGCTGCTCAGCCCACGTTATGACACCTCGCGCCACTCCTCTATATGATCGCGCCGATGTCGAGCCCGACGACCGCCGCCCCGCACGGACCCGCAGCGCACCCGGACGGACTGCCGGTACCGCGCCGTTACTGGGCGATCGCCGCCATCCTGCTCGCGATCTTCATGTCGGTGCTCGACAGCACCATCACCAACGTGGCGCTGCCGACCATCGGGCACGACCTCGGCGCGAGCCCCGCCGTCTCGATCTGGGTGATCAACGCCTACCAGCTCGCGATCCTCGTGCTGCTGCTGCCGCTGGCCGCGCTCGGGGAAATCGTCGGCTATCGGCGCGTCTCGCAGGCTGGGCTGGCGCTCTTCACCCTCGCCTCGCTCGCCTGCGCCTGCGCACCTTCGCTGCTCACGCTCAGCATGGCGCGCGTGCTGCAGGGAGTGGGCGCCGCCGGCATCATGAGCGTGAACGCCGCGCTGGTGCGCTTCACCTATCCACACCGCTATCTCGGGCGCGCCCTCGGCATCAACGCGTTCGTAGTCGGCACCTCGGCGGCCGTCGGACCCACCATCGCCTCGGCGGTGCTGGCGATAGCGCACTGGCGCTGGCTGTTTGGTATCAACGTGCCGATCGGCATCGTCACCGTACTGATCGCGCGCTACTCGCTGCCCGAGACCGAGCGCAGTCGCCGGCCGCTGCACTACGCGGGCGCCCTGCTGTACGCCGGCACCTTCGGGCTGGTGCTCTCCGGGCTGCAGTCGCTCGCGCACCATGCGGCGACGCCGCACGCGCTCGGACTCATTGCCTGCGGCATCCTGCTCGGCGTGCTCCTGGTGCGTTATGAAAGCACGCACCCCGCGCCGCTCATTCCCTTCGACCTGCTGCGCATCCGGCTGTTCTCCCTGTCGGTCGCGACCTCGGTCTGCGCCTTCATGGCACAGATGAGCGCCTTCGTGTCCCTGCCCTTCGATATCCAGCAGATGGGCCACAGCGCCGTCGAGACCGGGCTTCTCATGACGCCGTGGCCGCTCGCGATCGCGGTAATGGCGCCGATCGCCGGGCGCCTCGCCGACCGTTACCCCGCGGGCCTGCTGGGCGGTATCGGGCTGGCGGTGCTGGCCGCGGGGCTCGCACTGCTCGCGCTGTTTCCGGCCGGCGGCACGCCGGCCGCGTTCATCTGGCGCATGGCGCTGTGCGGCGTGGGCTTCGGGCTGTTCCAATCGCCGAACAACCGCACGATGCTGGCGGCCGCACCGCGTGCGCGCAGTGGCGCCGCCGGTGGCATGCTGAGTACCGCGCGCCTGGTCGGCCAGACGCTCGGCGCGGCGGGCGTCGCCATCCTGTTTCGGGCGAACCCTGCCGAGGGTTCTCGCATCGCCCTGTACCTGGCCGCCGCGCTGGCGCTGTCAGCCTCGCTGGTCAGCCTCGTGCGGCTGACACCGCTCAAAGAGGACCCAAGTTTATGAGCAACACCCCGACGGCCGGTAGCGCAGGCCCCGCTCCCATCAAGCCGCCTTTCACGCTGGCGAGCGCCACCGCCAAGGCGCGCGCAGCCGAGGACGCCTGGAACAGCCGCGATCCCGAGCGCGTGGCGCTCGCCTATTCGCAGGACTCGCAGTGGCGCAATCGCGCCGAGTTCTTCACCGGCCGGGCGGAGATCCGCGCGTTCCTCAGGCGCAAGTGGGCACGCGAGCTCGAGTACCGGCTGATCAAGGAGATCTGGGCGTTCGGCGAGAGCCGCATCGCCGTGCGCTTCGCCTACGAGTGGCACGACGACTCAGGCTACTGGTACCGCTCCTACGGGAACGAGAACTGGGAGTTCGATGCGGCCGGGCTCATGCGCCGACGACACGCCTCGATCAACGACGTGCAGATCCACGAGGCGGACCGCAAGTACCGCTGGCCCGCGCCCGGTCCGCGGCCCAACGATCATCCGGGATTGAGCGAGCTCGGACTCTAGGGAAGGATGGAGAATTCCCGCATGGCGGGCAGGAAATTCTCGTTCGTGTGACCCGGACGAGTCAGCTTGAACAGCGCAAACCGCTGGACGGGCGTCAACGCGGCCCACTGCGCGCCGGACGGCGGTGTCACGTTCAAGCCGCGCGCCCACTGACGGATTCGGTCGGGAACCGCGGCGGCGTCTGACCAGGGCGGTGCCGGATCGAGCGGCGCGAACTCAACCGCGGTTTTCGTATGTGCTTCGATCAGGGACACGAGGTACTGCCGGTAGGCCTCCATCTCCACCGCACTGTTGCAGGGTCTTTCAGTGAGCTCGCGTCGCGCGTCGGACGGAATCCGGTTCCACTGTTTGAGCGAAAGCTTGATCCCGGTCTGATCCAGCTTCATCCGCACGCTCATCGGGATGCAGCGCAATGTGCCCCCGAAGTCCACTTCAAATCGGAAGACTCCCGGGTAGGGCGACTCGTCCGGCAGGCTCTCCAATCGCGAAGGGAGCTTCATAGGGTGTGAGGATATCGCCGCAGGACGGGACGAGACAGATAGGAACCGCCGCGCATATGTCTGCGTCGCCGGGGCACTGGTCTTATGTCGACCGGTCAAACAGATGAGACCCGCATGCCCGTGCCCCGCGTTCACGCAAGAGCACGACGCTTGCAGTAAGATCGAGGCCTGATATATCAGCGAGCCAAGTCGCATATGGGCAAGAAGTCGTCGCTCCGCGTCATCCCTGTCAAGGTCGAGCCAGTATCGTCCCTGACGGCCGCGGAACGGACTGCGGTGCTCGAGGTGTGCGCCCGGCTCAAGCCACTCGCCGGCGCGTTGATCCCGATCCTTCACGGAGTCCAGGGCGCGCTGGGCTATGTTCCAAAGGACGCTGTGCCGCTCATCGCCGCAGAGCTGAATTTGTCCAGGGCCGATGTGCACGGCGTGGTGAGCTTCTATCACTATTTTCGCAACGAGGCCCCCGGCCGGCACGTCGTCCACGTGTGCCGGGCGGAGGCCTGCCAGTCGGTGGGCGCGGTGGCCCTCGAAGCTCACGCCAAGAAAAGCTTAGGGATCGATTTTCATGAGACGACCACGGACGGCGCCATCAGCCTCGAGCCGGTTTATTGCCTGGGTAACTGCTCGCTCGGGCCCTCCATCATGGTCGACAAGCAGCTGCAGGGAAGAGTCTCACCGAAGCGCTTCGATGAGCTGATGGCGCAGGCGAGAGCGAGCTCATGAGCCGAACCCGGATTTTCGTTTCACGCGACGCGGCCGCACAGGGAGTGGGCGCGAATCAGGTCGCGGACGAGATCTCCAGGGAAGCGACCCAGCGCGGCATCGATATCGAGCTGGTGCGCAACGGCTCGCGCGGATTGTTGTGGCTCGAGCCTCTGGTCGAAGTCGAGACTGCTGCCGGGCGCATGGCCTACGGTCCGGTCACAACGGACAAAGTGGCCGGACTCTTCAAGGCTGACTTCATGCGAGGCCAGCCTCACGCGCTCAACCTGGGATTGACCGAAGAGATCCCGTATCTCAAGAAACAGGAACGGCTCACGTTTGCGCGCGTCGGCGTCACCGACCCGCGGAGCCTCGAGGACTACCTCGATCACGAGGGCTACCGCGGCCTGAAGGCCGCCCTCGCTCTCGAGCCCGCGGCGATTGTCGCGATGGTCACGGACTCCGGCTTGCGAGGCCGGGGCGGTGCGGCGTTTCCCACCGGCATCAAATGGAAGACAGTACTCGCCACCCCTGCCGATCAAAAGTACATCGTCTGCAACGCGGACGAAGGCGACTCGGGCACCTACTCCGATCGCATGATCATGGAGGGCGATCCGTTCGTTCTCATCGAGGGCATGACTATCGCAGGTCTCGCGGCCGTTGCGACCCGGGGCTTCATTTACCTGCGCTGGGAATATCCCGACGCCCACGCGGCACTCGAGGCCGCGATTGCTGCCGCCAATCAGGCGGGCTACCTCGGCGACAACATTCTCGGCAGCGGCAAATCATTTCACCTCGAAGTCCGCCTGGGTGCCGGCGCCTACATCTGCGGCGAGGAGACCTCGCTCCTCGAGTCCCTCGAGGGCAAGCGCGGGCAGATTCGCTATAAACCACCGCTGCCGGCGATTGCGGGCCTGTTCGCCAAGCCCACGGTCATCAACAACGTGATCTCGCTGGCCTCGGTTCCCATCATCCTGGACCGGGGCGCGGAGTACTACCGCAACTATGGCGTTGGCCGCTCGCGTGGCACGCTGCCCATACAGCTCACCGGCAACATCAAGCGCGGCGGCCTGATCGAGAAGGCGTTCGGGGTCACGCTGCGGGAGCTGCTGTACGACTACGGCGGCGGATCGCTCAGCGGCCGCCCGATCCGGGCCGTGCAGGTCGGCGGCCCGTTGGGCGCGTACATGCCCGAATCGCAATTCGACACCCCGCTCGACTATGAGGAATTCGCGAAGATCGGTGCGATGCTCGGTCACGGCGGCATCGTCGTATTCGATGACACGGTCGATTTGGCGGCGCAGGCCCGCTACGCCATGGAGTTCTGTGCGATCGAGTCGTGCGGCAAGTGCACGCCGTGTCGCCTCGGCTCAACGCGCGGGGTCGAAGTCATCGATCGCCTCGTCGCCGGCCAGGACGCCGCGAAGCAGGAGACTGTGCTTCGTGATCTGTGCAACACCATGATCCAAGGTTCGCTGTGCGCACTCGGCGGGCTCACGCCCTACCCGGTGATCTCGGCGCTCAATCATTTCCCCCAGGATTTCGCCAAACAGCGCGCCGCGAAGGCGGCGGTCTGAACTCTCCCGAGCGAGCAACCACATGCAATCGATCGTTGAAAAGGACTTAGGCACTCCCGCCCGAACGAGCGCGAAGATGGTCACGCTGACCATCGATGACCGCGAGGTCGTGGTACCAGCGGGTACATCCGTGCTGCGCGCCGCGGCCCTCGCGGGTATCGCGATCCCGAAGCTGTGCGCCACCGATCAGCTGGAGGCCTTTGGCTCCTGCCGTCTGTGCCTGGTGCAGATCGCGGGCATGAAGGGGATGCCGGCCTCGTGCACGACCCCGGTCGCCGAGGGCATGAAGGTCGCCACCGAGAACAAGGCCATCGCGGACGTGCGTCGCGGGGTGATGGAGCTCTACATCTCGGATCACCCGCTCGACTGCCTCACCTGCCCTGCCAACGGCCACTGCGAGCTGCAGGACATGGCCGGAGTCGTCGGACTGCGCGAGGTACGCTACGGCTACGAGGGCGCCAATCATCTCAAGGCGGAAAAGGACACCAGCAACCCGTATTTCACCTTCGATCCGAGCAAATGCATCGTCTGCTCGCGCTGTGTGCGCGCCTGCGACGAGCAGCAGGGCACGTTCGCGCTCACCATCCAGGCGCGCGGCTTCGAGTCCAAGGTCTCGGCCAGCCAGGACGACCCGTTCATGGATTCCGAGTGTGTCTCGTGCGGGGCCTGCGTCCAGGCCTGTCCGACCGCCACGCTCACCGAGAACAGCGTCATCGAGAAAGGCCAGGCGGAGCACAGCGTCATCACCACCTGCGCCTATTGCGGCGTCGGCTGCTCGTTCCGCGCCGAGATGAAGGGCGAGGAGATCGTGCGCATGGTGCCGAACAAGGACGGCCACGCCAATCACGGCCACTCGTGCGTCAAGGGCCGGTTCGCGATCGGCTACGCCACCCACCCCGATCGGATCGTGAAGCCCATGATCCGCGCCAAGATCAGCGATGCGTGGCGCGAGGTGAGCTGGGAAGAGGCGATCGGCTATGCCGCGGGCGAGCTGAAGCGTATCCAGGCGAAGTACGGCCGCGACTCAATCGGCGGCATCACCTCCTCCCGCTGCACCAACGAGGAAACCTACCTGGTGCAGAAGCTGGTGCGCGCCGGGTTCGGCAACAACAACGTCGACACCTGTGCCCGCGTCTGCCACTCCCCGACCGGCTATGGTCTCAAGAACACTATCGGCGAATCGGCCGGGACCCAGGCTTTCGACTCGGTGATGCAGGCCGATGTCATCTTCGTCATCGGCGCCAACCCGACCGACGGCCATCCGGTGTTCGCCTCGCAGATGAAGCGCCGCCTGCGCCAGGGCGCACACCTCATCGTCGCGGATCCGCGCCGCATCGACCTGGTACATACCCCGCACATCGAGGCCGACTACCACTTGCCCCTGCGGCCGGGTACCAATGTCGCTTTCATCAATTCAATCGCCCACGTCGTAGTGACCGAAGGCCTGGTCAAGGAGGACTTCGTCCGTGAGCGCTGCGAGTGGGACTCCTTCGAGAAGTGGCGCGCGCTGGTCGGCGACCCGAAGTACTCCCCGGAGGCCATGGAGAGCGTGACGGGCGTGCCCGCTGCCGCGGTGCGTGGCGCCGCGCGCCTGTATGCCACGGGCGGCAACGGCGCGATCTACTACGGACTCGGCGTGACCGAGCACAGCCAGGGCTCGACCATGGTCATGGGCATCGCCAACCTTGCGATGGCGACCGGCAACCTCGGACGCGAGGGCGTCGGCGTCAACCCGTTGCGCGGCCAGAACAACGTGCAGGGATCGTGCGACATGGGCTCGTTCCCACACGAGTTCACGGCCTACCGGCACGTGTCGGACGATGCCGTACGGCACTCGTTCGAGGCGGCCTGGGGCGTACCGCTGCGCGCCGAGCCGGGCCTGCGCATCCCGAACATGTTCGAAGCAGCGCTCGACGGCGACTTCAAGGCGCTTTACATCGAGGGCGAGGACATCGGCCAGTCCGACCCCAACACGCAGCACGTGACCGCCGCCCTGTCCGCCATGGAATGCATCATCGTCCAGGACCTGTTCCTGAACGAGACCGCGAAATTCGCCCATGTGTTCCTGCCGGGCTCCACGTTCCTCGAAAAGGACGGCACCTTCATCAACGCGGAGCGGCGCTGCTCACGCGTCCGGCGCGTGATGAAACCCAAGAACGGCTATGCCGACTGGGAGATCACCCAGCTGCTCTCGAACGCCGTGGGCTTCCCGATGAACTACCGCCATGCGTCCGAGATCATGGACGAGATCGCGCGGCTGACGCCCACCATGAGCGGCATCAGCTTCGACCTGCTCGACCGGCTCGGAAGCGTTCAGTGGCCGTGCAACGCCGAGCACCCGGAAGGCACACCGACGATGCACGTCGGTACCTTCGTGCGCGGCAAGGGCAAGTTCCTGCTGACCGAGTACGTGCCCACCAACGAAAGGGTCAACGTCAAGTACCCGCTGATCCTGACCACCGGCCGCATTCTGAGCCAGTACAACGTCGGCGCGCAGACCCGGCGAACACCGAACGTCCAATGGCATGATGAGGATCGGCTCGAGATTCACCCGCACGATGCCGAGGAGCGCGGAGTCGCCGAGGGCGACTGGGTCGGAATCGCGAGCCGCGCGGGCGAAACGGTGATGCGCGCACAGGTTACCGACCGCGTGCAGCCGGGCGTTGTCTACTGCACTTTCCATTTCCCGGACTCCGGCGCCAACGTCATTACCACCGAGAACTCCGACTGGGCAACCAACTGCCCCGAGTACAAGGTGACGGCAGTCGAGGTCACGCGCGTCAGTCAGCCGTCCGAGTGGCAGAAGCGCTTCCAGGAGTTCAAGAAGACTCAGGAGGCGTTGGTGCAGCCGGATGTGTTCGTAAAGTAGGTCGCGCGCGCATGAGCGGTGGAGCGCATACCCCGGGGAGCGCGGAGCACCTGGTCGCGATGGCGAACGACATCGGCAACTATTTCCGCCCGCAGGAGCGGGAGGAGGCGATTGCCGGCATCGCCAACCATATCAAGCGCTACTGGACGCCGCGGATGCGCCAGAAGCTCACCACCTACCTCGCGCAAGGGCTCGGTGGTGATCTCGATGAGCTGCCGCGAGCTGCCATCGATCGCCTCAACGATCAGACCCCTGCGGCCGGCAATCAGCCCGCGGGCGCTGCCGCGCGCTAGGTGTGAGTTTCCAAGAGGTTGTTCCCTCCCGCCGGGGAGGGGAAGCTGATGTTGCTAGACGTCAGTTTCCTCACCGAGGGAGAGAACAACCGTGCATAAGAATGCTCGTCTGACCCCGAAGGGTCGAGCGCTGATGC
>DATNKO010000040.1:0-77694 GCA_035603345.1 Steroidobacteraceae bacterium
CTCACCGAGCACTTTCTCCATGTCGCGCGCGAGCTGCGAGGGCGTCTTGCCTACCGCGACCATGTTCTCGACCAGCGGAGTCGAGATCTTGCCATCCGGGCGCACCGGCACGGTCTCGGAGAGCTCGGGATTGCGCCACACGAACACCTGCAGCTGGTCGCCGGGGCCGATGATGTATTGGCTGGATTGGTCCTGAGGCGGAAGTCCGCTGGACGCAGGGCCCTTGCCGGACACAGGTGACGGTGCAGGAGATGGGACTGGGGTCGGTGTAGCGGAAGTCGCAGGAGTGGGCGTCGTAGCAGCTGGGGCGGCGGTCTGATTCGCAGCAGATGGCCCCCCGGCCGACTGTGCGCCCGCGGGCAAGCTAAGGGTCAGAAACACGACCAGGGCGCTGCGACGTAACATCCGAACACCATTCCAAGCTCCCATGGTTCGCCCCCTTCCTCAGACCTTCAAATCAGCCAGTAGCCGCTCGGCATCGTGCCGCGACTGGAAATCCCGCTTGCCGGCGAGGACTCGAGTCAGAATATCCCGTGCCTCCGCCCGCTTGCCTGACTGCGCCAACGCATAAGCGTAGTGATACTGGATCTCCGGGTCGGTGGCACCCTTGATGGCCTGTTCCAGAAGGGGTAGCCCCCGACTCAGGTCGCTCTCCCTGACGAGAATCCACCCGAGCGTATCGGCGATGATCGGCGAAGACGGGGCAAGCCGGTGGGCGCGCTGCGCATACGACTGCGCGCGCGGGTCATTCATTTGAAAATAGGTCCAGGCCAGGTTGTTGAATCCCGGGGCGTAGCCGGGCATCTGCCGCACCACCATCTCGAGCTCTCCGGCTGCCTTTTGCAGAGCATGCTGGCCGAGATAATAGGTCCCCAGCACGTCTCGGATGCGGTAGTCGTTGGGTTGCAGCGCGAGCCACTGCTGCAGAGGCTCGTCCGCATCGGGAGCCGCGGTGGCGCTGCGGATCTGGAACAGCTTGAGCGCGGTCGAGGCATCGGGCCTTCGCCGCTGCGCATCGGCGAATGCAGCTGCCGCATCCCGCATCTTGCCGGCGCTGGCGAGGACGTCCCCTTTCAGTACCAGCGCATCCGGATCGCCCGGATGCTTTGCCAGCACCTCGTTCGCACGCTGCAGCGCCTCATCGAATTTCTTCGCCCGCACGTCCAGCAGCGCGAGCGCGTCGACGGGCTCGATCCATTCAGAGTTGAGCTCGTGCGCCCTCTGAAACGAAACCCGGGCCTGATTCTCCTGATTGACGGCGAGTTGTGCGCGGCCGAGGTTGAGCACGTACCGCGCACTCTTGGGTTCCAGCTCCGTCGCCTTCTGAAAGCGCGCTAATGCCGCCTCGTACTTCCCGTTCTGCAAGAGCAGCGTGCCGGCCTGGTTCACGAGCTCGGCACGGTGCGGCTGTAGGGCGATCGCGCGGTCCAAAGCCTCGTTCGCCTTCCCCGGTTCACCACGGGCGAGCTCGAGCTGCGCCAACGCAAACTGCAGCTCGGGAGCTTTGGAGTCCTTTTCGGCGGTGAGGATCTGCTCAGCCTCGGCGAGCGCGCCCCGACGCAGCAGAATGTCCGCCAGGGCAACGCGCACGCGGACGTTGTGCGGCTCGGCGGACAGCGCCGTGCGCATCGCCGCCTCGGCTCCCGCCACATCACCGCTGATCAAATCCACGCGGGCCAGATTGCCTAAGGTGACCACGTCATGGGCATTGATGGCGAGTGCCTGCTGCAGCAGCGCGCGGGCACGCTCCATCTGCGACTGCTCCGAGAAATACGAGGCGGCAAGATTGAGCGTGCCCAGGTCCTTGGGCCGCGCCTGCAGCAACTTTTCCACCTGGTCGGTCGCAGCGCTGACGCCGCCCACTGCATACACGGCGGAAACGTACAATCGCGCCCGGCGCAGGTCGTCGTGCTCGGGATCTGCCGGCCCGAGCAGTGCCAGGGCATCCTTGCCGCGCCCCACTGCGAGATACGCTTGGGCCAGGTCGAGTTTTAGATTGCCGTCGGACGGATTGGCCCGCACGGAGCGCTCGAGAGTGGCCAGCGCGGAAGCCGGATCTCCCATTTCGACCTGGGTGGCCTCGAGCAGCCGGTAAAGCTGCGGATCGGTTGCATTTCCGCTGAGCGCCGGGTTGAGCGCCTGGAGCGCTTCCTGCGGCTCATTCAGCTGCAGGCGCACGCGCGCCAGCAGCTTACGCGCCTGCACATTGTCGGGGGTCTGCTGCAGAACCTGTTCGAACTGGGCCTGCGCCTGGTTGAGGTTCCCTTGGGAGAGTTGCGCGGCCCCCAGCAGCAGGCGAGCGGGCACGAAGCTGGGTATTCGCTCGACCACGCGCTGCAGATCCGCGATGCCCTCCAGAGTCTGCCCGCGGGCGAGCTTGAGACGCGCACCGAGAAGCACCGCGATCGGAGCTCCCGGCACGAGCTTCTCGAGGGCAGCCTGACTCTGCGCCGCTTCCGTCAGTTTGCCCTGCGCCAGACGATAGTCCGTCAGGTTCGCGAGCACGGTCACCCGCTCCTGAATCGGTGTCGATGCGGAGACCCGTTGTGAGGCGGTGAGCAGCGCCTGTTCCGCGCCCGCCAGCTGCTGGTGCTGCGCCAGGAGCTGCCCCTCGAGGAGTGGCGCGTCCACCGAGGTGGGATCGCTCGCGGCAGCGCCACTGGCTTCCTTCAAGGCTGCGTCGACCTGCCCTTCGATGAGGAGTGATTGCGCCTGGACCGCGCCGGCATCGCCGGACGCGACGTGCCCCGCGAGGAGGGGCGCCAGAACCTCCGTCGCGGCCCGCGGTTGGCCGAGAAGGTTATACGCGCGCGCCAGATCGATGCTGCGCTGCGGTTCGGCGAGGCTCAGCCGACCGCTGGTAATCGCCTCGACCAGACGCTTCGGCTGCCGCGTCGCCAGCCAAAGCCGGGCCTGCAGACCGTCGGCTTCCGCTCCCTTCGCACCCGCCTTGATAGCGCGATCGAGCTCCTCCTGCGCATGTGCCAGATCACCCGTCTCGAGTGAGAGTCGCGCTAGAGCCAAGCGCACCGCCGGATTATTGGGTTGGGAGCGCACTGCCTTGCGCAGCTCGATCCCTGCCCGGGCTAACTCCCCCGCATCGAGCGCCGCCTGCGCGGCAGCGACGTGCTGCCGGGTCGAGGTCAGCGCATCGCAGCCCCCCGCGGCGAGCACGGGGAACAGCAGGCAGACGCACACTGTGCGGATCGATCTCACCGTGATCGCTTCCCCGGCGATACCGCGGTCTCGAGACGGGGCGATGGCAGCAGGTGTGCAGCAGCCCATTCGAGGCGCGCGCGTGCGGGCCCGCACCCCGCATCGCAGGCGGACCGCAACGCCACGAGCGATGACAGCGGTTGATCGAACAAAGAGCTGATCCCGTACCAGAGCTGCGAGAGCTGAGGCCTCACGAAGACACGATCTCCGATCCGATACTGCGCCCAGATGATGGAGGTCTGTCCCGCGCTGTCCGTAACGGTCGCCTCGAGCCATGAGCCGACGCTCGTGTGCGCGCCGTGTTCCTCGACCAGTGTCAGTGCAGGTTCCTTTCCCAGCAGCGAGTTCTCGAACGAGACGAGCTTCGTTCCATGCTTCTGCGAACGGTATGCGACCGCGAGGATTTCCACTGCTTGTCCCCGCGCATCGACATACTGGCGCAGCTCCGCAGCCGAGGCATTGACGAATTGTGGCGACCACGGGCTCGTGAGCGCCGCCTCAGGGCCCCGCCACGCCCCCTGCTCCACCGGCCACTCGATCCCCACCGTCGTTTGCGGCGTGCCCCGCCACCAGTCCAATGCGTACACCGCGGTAGGGAGCGCCGCCATGCAGGCCAGCGCGCCGACCCAACTACCGACGCTCACCGTCGCTCCGCGAGCGGCCACGCCCGGCGCCTGCGGTCGTTCAGGTTCGCCGTCCGTCGGATGCGCCCAGCGCTCGGCGATCCACAGGAACCCGAAGAAGGCCACCGCAAACAGGACCCAGCCCAGCCAGTAATGGTCGGCGACGAGAGGTGACCGCATGTCCGTCGCATATGCGACTACCGCGATGACGAAAATCCGAATCCAGTTAGCGATCATCGCGAGCGCGCCCATCAAGGCCAGCCAGATGACGCGTAGCCGGACCGAAACTCTCGACAGCTCGCCAAAAAGTGCAGCCATGGCGAGCCCGACCATGAAAAAATGCACGCCGCTGCATCCGTCGGCGATGACCAGGACGCCGGCGGGCAATCGCACCGCGTTTCCGTCCATATAGGCGGGCAGCCCCGTCAACCAGATCAGTGCATCGACTGCCCTGACGCTCAGCGGTCGAAGGATGCCGACCAGATCGGTCCAGAACGGCATTGCGAACAGGATAAAGCACACCGGAAACCACAGAACCTGCACCCCCGCCCACCCGAAGCTCGCGAGGAGCGCTGCGAGGATGATCAGCGGCAGGGTGACGAGATAAAGATCCTGCACCGCCGCGTGCCAGAATATCAGCCACAGCGCGCTGAGCAGCAGCAATGCGGGAAGCGCCAGCGGCAGAGGATGCAGCACCGCGGATTCCAGCCGCGCGCGGTCCCTGCCGATCAGCCACAGCGAGATCAGGAGAATCAGATAGCCGTGCAGATAAGTCCTGTTCTGCGTGTGCGTCCACAGCTTGCCCAATGCGAGAGAGCTCGGCCAGAAAACCAGGCCCGCCGCCACCAGTAGCACACCGACGGCCACGAGGCGGGCGCTCGGTAACCATTGCGCGAGAGGGGAGCTTCGCCTCAAGTCCATTGCCGCCGCGATTCCGGAGGCGGCGCGCCACATTGTTCTGCTGCTTGTCTCGGGCATGTAAACGACGGCTCGTGACGGAAGCTGGCGCGACTGACAGGCACGCGCTTCGTCTCGCTTCGATTTGGACTGAGCAAGAATGCTGAAAACGAGCGGCTGAGCTCTCGCGCGCCCCTGCCAAGGTCCGATCTAATCCCCTGGGGCTGTTTTGTCCGCCGAATCCCCGCGACCGGCTGGCGCAAAAAGCCTGCGCCGGCACCCCCGACAAGATTACACCGCAGGGGACTCGCTGACATCCGGAACTGGTTCGCAGTTCCGTGCCAATGTGACGTTCATCACACCGTCATTATGTTCAGGCGCTGGCCCGAAATCGCTCTTAGGAGATGGTCTCGCTGGCGACGTTCGACAGACTGCTCTCGGTTCCGGTGCTGGTAAGCGCCTTTATAGCGAAGTACCAGGTTCCGGCCGACAGATTCTCCACCATGTATGCCGTGAGCCCGGCGTTGCTGATGTCGATGACCTCGGTCATCGCCGTGGGGCTTTGTCCGTAGTAGATGCGATAGCCGGCGAGGTCCGTGAGCGTGGTGCCATTGGTGTTCGTGGTCGGGGGAAGCCACGAGAGGGTGACAGCGCCAGCCGAGCTCGAGCTCGAAGGGAGAGCGGTGTTGTCCGCCGAGCCCGGAGGCTGTTGGCTGCTTCCACCTTGGCTGCTTCCATCGCAGCCGGAGAGAGCACAGATGACGAGGGCGCAGCAACACGCCCACCGGTTCAAACCTTGCCAGCTCGTCTTCATGCGCGGCAGACAGAGCAAGACCTGTGCCGTCGCGGTAATATTTTGTATTTACAGTCACTTATGAGCTGACGTCACAGCTGTTACCGCCGGGGTACGGCCCAAAGCGTCTGCACCTGCGGACGCGTCAGGCGATCCATTTCGTAACGCTCTGATTGGACGAGGAAAAGCTTGTCGCTGCGGGCAGACGGAAGCCGCCGAATGTGACCTCGCGGGTCAGGAGCGGGGCGGTCAGGGATTACCGACCGGCTCGCTGCGCTCGTTCGTCGTCGAAGTGCGCGCCATCAGATCGTAAAGCGTCGGGCGCGTGACCCCGAGCAGCTCCGCCGCCTTGGAGATGTTGCCGCCGGCGATCGCAAGCGCACGCTGGACGGCCTGCGCCTCGGCGCGTTGGCGGACCTCGCGCAGCGTGAGCAGTGCCGCCTCGCCCGACTGTGCCTGCGTCAAAGACAGGTCCGCCGCCGTCACCAGATTCCCCTCGGCCATGATGGCCGCGGCATTCACCCGGTTCTCGAGCTCGCGCACGTTGCCCGGCCAGGGGTAACTCTGGGTGGCCGCGACGGCGTCCGCCGAGAGCTTCATCAGCGCGCGTCCGTGGCGCTTGCAGGCCTGCAGCAGCAGGTAATTGGCGATCAGAACCGAATCCGATCCGCGCTCGCGCAGCGGCGGAATCGCGACGGCCACTTCGCTGATCCGGTAGAAGAGATCGGCGCGAAAGGTCTTCTGCTCGATCGCCTGCTGGAGGTTGCCGTGGGTGGCGGCGATGATGCGCACGTCGACGGTGATGAGATCGCGCCCGCCGACGCGCTCGATCACGCGCTCCTGCAGAAAGCGCAGCAGTTTCGCCTGCAGCGCGAGAGGCATATCCCCGATCTCATCCAGGAATAGCGTGCCGCCCTCGGCGGTCTCGATCTTGCCGATCGTCTGCTTCACCGCACCGGTGAAAGCGCCGCGCTCGTAGCCAAACAGCTCGCTCTCGAGCAGCGTGTCCGGGATAGCCGCGCAATTGATCGCGATCAGGGGTTTGGCTGCGCGCGGGCTCAGCGCGTGCAGCGCCTGCGCGAGCCGCTCCTTGCCGGTGCCGCTTTCACCCAGCAGCAGCACGGTCGCCTGGGTCGGCGCGAGCTTCTGGATCAACCGGCAGACCTTCAGCATCGGCTCGCTGCCGGCGATCACGCCATCGAGCGCCGTGGCCGAGCGACTCTCGGCGAGTTGCTGGTTTTGCAGCTCGAGCTGATAGATCCGGTGCGCCCTGTCGATGATGAGCGACAGCATCTGCATCTCGACCGGCTTCTGGCAGAAGTCGTAGGCGCCGAGGGCGATGGCCCGCAGCGCAGGCTCCCGCCCCTCGCGTCCCGTGACCACGATGATCTTGGCCCTAGGGGCGAGGCGCTGGATCTCGGCGATCGTCGCAAAGCCCTCCTCGACGCCGTTCGGGTCCGGCGGAAGCCCCAGGTCCTGCAGCACGATCGCCGGCTCATGGCGCCGCACGGCTGCGATGGCCTCCTCGCGAGTCCCTGCGAAGTCGACCTCGAAGCCATCGAGCGCCCATTTCAGCTGCCGCCGCAGGCCCGGATCGTCCTCGACGACGAGCAATCTAGTGGGTTTGGAGCTCAAGTTCCGCCATGCTGTCGCTTGCCCCGAGCGCCGGCGCCTGGGGAAGACTGATGATGAATCGCGTGCCCTTGCCGGGCGTGCTGTCGACCTCGATGGTCCCGCCGCATTTGCGTACGAATTCGCGCGCTTCGTAGGCGCCGATTCCCAGGCCACGCTCCCCCTTGGTGGTGTCAAAGGGCCGGAACAGCCGGTTACGCACGAACTCGGCATCCATTCCCGTTCCGGTGTCGGCGACCTCGAGGACCGCGTGCGGCCCCGCTTGCCGCACGATGATCGACACCGAGCCGGGCGGTGCAGTCGCATCCTGGGCATTGCGCACCACGTGCTCCACGACCTGCAGCATCCGGTTGCGGTTCAGCAGCACCTCGACCCCGCGAGTCTCAATCGCCAGCTGCGGCACCGGCTCGCGAGATTGCGTGCGCCGCGCGACCTCCGCGCCGAGCTCGGCGAGCTCGACGCGCTGGGCCTGCTCCGTCAACACGCCCCGGCGCAGCTCCTCCATGAGGCGCGTCATGCGCTTCACCGAGTTGTCGATCGTCAGGATCGCATCGTCGAAGAACTCCGGGTTGCCCCGATGGCGGGCCGCATTCTGCACGACCAGCGCCTGCTGCGCGATCAGATGCCGCAGATCGTGCACGAGGAAAGCCGAGAGGCGATTCATCGCCTCGAACTGATGGGCCTCGGCGAGGCGCTTGGCCGCCTGCTCGAACGCCAGGAAGCTGGCCACCTGGCGTCCCGCGGCACGCAGCAGCCCGATCTCCTCCCAGCCGAGGGTCACCGCAGCGAGCGGCTGTCCCACGGCCACGAACCCGACGAGCACCTTCTCGCAGATGAGCGGCACGACGAGCCAGATCCGCCTGTTCTCCAGCATCCACCCGGGAGCCTTCAGGGGTGGGGCGCTCCCCTGTGGGCTGCGCGAGTCGTCGAGGTCGCAGATCCATTCCTTCTGCAGCAGGTAATCGAGAAACTCGGGGTGGTCCGCCTCGTGCAAGGCGGGTGCACCCGGGGGCGCGAGCTCCCCGCCCACAGGCAGATACGCACCTTCCGGATCGCGTAGCCACAGACCGCCACTCGTCGCGCTCACGAACCCTGCCGTCACCTGGGCGATGCGCTCGTAGACCGGAAGCTCGCCCGATTCCGACAGTGCGTGCGTGAGCTTCCGCCACTCATCGCGATAGTCGTAGCGGTAGGGAAAGAGGTGCCGCG
Organism: Steroidobacteraceae bacterium; assembly: GCA_035603345.1. Lineage (GTDB taxonomy): Bacteria > Pseudomonadota > Gammaproteobacteria > Steroidobacterales > Steroidobacteraceae > 13-2-20CM-66-19. The sequence continues at coordinate 8,371 of DATNKO010000040.1, forward strand.
CCAGGGTCACTCGGCCCCAGGCGCGAAACTGCTCGGAGAGTACGGCAATCGCCAGCACGAGCGCCCCGGCGGCGAGGAAGACGAGCTGTCCCGCCCCGCCCCAGGATCCCCCAAGCTCGCGAACGAAGTAGCTGCCCACCGCCATGGCGAGCACGTATAGCGAGGCGGCAAGCAGCGTGGCGTTGAAGAAGACGACGCGCGGGGAGAGGAACGCGGCCGACTCCCAGCCGGCCACCTCGATTCTGCTCAGACCCACGGCGAGCAGGCCACCGAGAGCTGCATCGACGAAGCCGCGCGCCAGCCAGAAATCCTCCGCTCGTCCCCGCAGCATGGCGATCGAGAACAGGCACAGGTCCCAGGCGTAGAGGCCGCCGATGGCGAGCCAGATGTGCTTCAGGTGCCAGCGATGAGAGGAGCGGGTGTTGCGCGCCACCTGCTCGAGCAGAACGAGCCCTGCGATCGAAAGCGCGAGCCCCCCCCAGAGCCAGTACCGCTCGACCGCACGCGTGACAGCAGTCGGGGCGCTGACCAGCGAGGCGAGCACGACGAGGATGACGAGGATGGCAACCGCGCGCTGTGCGCCGCGGACCGCCCCACTGGGCTCCCCGGGCCTGCGCAAGCTGCGCGCCAGGACGAACGCCCACGCGAGATCGCGCAGATACTCGGCTGCGATCATCCGTCCGAGGGCGAGGGGCGCGCCGGCAGCCTCCACGGCGAGGACGATCGACCAGCCGAGCTGTACGCCGACGGCTGTCGCCATGCCCGACCCGCTCAGGCGTCGCCGCCACAACGTGAGGCAGGCGAGCAACAGAAGCCCATAGACCGCAGCGCAGATAACGTAGCCGAGCACGCACGGATCGTAATTCAGTTGTTTTGCTCACAGAAGCGCAACACCGCCAGTCGCCCGCCTTTACACTTGGCGCCGCCCTTGGGCACCCGGTTTGGGGCGCACGGGTCGTACGCTCGACTCAGGGGCTCTCGGGGGGCTCCCGGGGGCTGGCGACGGCCATGCGGAGCGTCGATCTATTTTACAGTGCGGCCACGGGGCGAAATGCCGACGCGCACAACTGACTGATTTTCAACCAATGCCTTCATTTGGCATAAGCATTGCACTGTTCCCGGCGAGTCCATTCGTTTACCAGGCGGGTCCACCATAATGAAGACCTTGAACAAGACGCTGATTTGCACCGCCCTCGTTGGAGCGAGCGCGCTCGCTCTGGCGCCGTTGGCGAACGCCACTCCGGAGTTGGAGGTTGCGATCGGGAGCGGCGGCTGCAGCACCGTCAAGACAACCTCAAACACTGGCCTTGTGAGTTGGACCGGCACCGACAGCTCGGTGCACTTTACGGCGATTACCCTGGATGCAACCGGGGTGCCGATATCCGGGCCGCCAGACTACCTGAATAGCGATACGCTCGATGTGCATTCCACAGGGAGCGGGACACTCTATCTGTGCGTCACCGAGACCGGCCTCAGCGGACCGATCTCAACTCATGCGCTCAGCTCGTTCGCCAGCAGTGAGCTTCCCCGCGGCTGGACCGTGTCGGAGACCACCTATGCCGATGCGGCCGATACGGCGTTCGGCACCGCGGATACGCTGGGTACGCATGCTTTCACGGCCACCGGGTTCGCCACGAGTCTGAGCGCCCTGTCCATCAGCGGGACGTTCTCCCTCACTGAGATCTACAAGATATCGGCTGACAGTGGCGGGACCACGAGCGACTCGATCGACATCGCGGAGACACCCGAGCCCGCAACCTTGGCTCTCCTTGCCGTCGGTCTGCTCGGCACGGCGATCGGTCTGCGCCGGCGGCGAAGAAGCTGATCGGCCGGATGGCCGAACACTGCGACACGCGTTAACGATCTAGTAGACGGCTCCGCAAGGGGCCGTCTCTTTCTGGGAGAAAGACGATGCGAAGAAATTGGACAATCGCGGCGGCGATCGCCTTGGCCCTTCCGTTGCTCTCGACGGGCACCGCGCACGCGGCCATCGTGACCTATTCCGGACAGGATGACGGGTCCTCCACGAGCGGCCCCTGGCCACTGTCCACAGCCGCGCAGGCTTCCTTCGAGGCGGCGGGCCTTGGCTACGGGAGCCTCACCACGCAGACGTACGAGGGTGCGACCGTCGGGTTCTATTCGCCCATAGTCCTTCCGGGTGTGACGATCACTCTGACGGGTACCGACCTGGGCAACGGCTTATCCGGCATCAGCAATACCACGGGCGGCAGCCTCGATGGGTTCAATGTCACTCCGGGTGGCAGTCAGTTTCTGGGAATGTCATTGGACACGGCAACCTTCACTTTCTCCAGCCCGACGAATTCCTTCGGGACGTGGATGACGGGGTTGCAGACGTACTACAGTGGCACCGATGGCGTCGAGATCACCTTCAACGACGGCTCACCTGAGCTGCTCGAGCCGCCTATCAACGTCAACGGCGGAGCGCAGTATTTCGGCTTTACAGACACCTCGGCGTTCACGTCGGTGACGATCACCAACACCGGCAACGACGGCTACTACGATTACTGGGGCATCGACGACACGACGTTCAACACCTCAGCGGTCACGGCGGTGCCCGAACCGACTACCTTGGCCCTGTTCGGTAGCGTTCTCGCAGGACTGGCCCTGGCGCGTCGGCGGCGTGGAATGCAATCGAAGTAACGAAAGTCCGATCGCGGAAAGGCGGCGCCTTCAGGGGCGCCGCTTTTTTTTGGCACCGCGAGAGGCGCAATGCGTCAGTCGCTGCTTGCGTGAGTCGCTTAGCTGTCGCTCGTCTTGCGGCGGCGCCGTGCGGCAAAACCAATCCCCGCCAGGGCCGCCGCGAGCAGCGAGAGCGTTGCGGGCTCGGGGACCGACTCGGGGGGGAACGGGTCCACCACGAGGTACTCCTGGCTCGCGCTCGTCGGCTTCGGTGTGAAGATATACACGTTCGAGAAGTCGTTCGGGTTGTCGCCGGCGATGTGTGAATACGCTGAGCTGACATCGGCCAACGCGGCGCTGCGTTCGGCGCTCGTAAGACCCGAGAGGGCGCCGGAAGGATCGAAGATGTCCCACATGGCGTAGCTCAGCTCGGCAGCCTTCGTCTGTCCCGCGGAGGTCGACTGATTCACGCCGAGGATATCTTCGGCGAGCCAGGCCTCGGCCATGTAGGCCTGCTGCTGCCTGGATGCGGTGCCGGTGGTATCGAATTTGAGCGTGCTAAGAGGCGAGCTGATCCCCGACAGAGCGCTCATGTCCGTGACCGTCGCCTGCCAGATGAGCCCGACGCCCACGTCAGTAAGGAAGTCATCACAGAAGATCATCGTGGAGAACGAGTTGGAGGATGTGAACTGCGATGCCGATGTGAGGCCGCTCGGACCCACGCTCGCGAAATAGGGGCTCGTGTAATAGCCCTCCATCGACGTGCCGGTGACGCCGGTCAGCTCCATCGAAACGATGCTGCCGCTCGTGGGGATCGCCTGCGCAACGAGCGGTGCGGCAAAGGCATACCCGAGCAGCATCAGAGTCTTAATGTGTCGCATGATGCTCATGACACTGCAATACGCGCGCCACATTTGGCTTTGCCGCGCTGGATCAATGGGTTGCACCTAAGGGGCCGATTCCACCGCTGCGGCATCTGTAACGACTTTCGACAGTGGCCCGCGAATCGACCGCTCCGGGGTCGTTTACTGCCTCAATTGCGCGCTCCGGGCGGAAGACTGTCGGTATAGCTTACAGAGCTCGCCGCGCAGCGCGTTCAGCCTCGCGCAACCCACTGAAATACGAGGGTCACCGCGCACGCAACCGGGCGGTGTTCGCTATAGTTCCGCCCCCAAATGCGCTCCCCCATCAACGCGTTCACGGTCGACGTGGAGGACTATTTCCACGTCGCGGCGCTCTCCTCCGCGATCACGCGCGAGAGCTGGCCCACGCACGAGTCGCGCGTCGAGCGCAATACCGAGCGCTTGCTCGCGCTGCTGGCCGAGCGCGGCGTACGCGGCACCTTCTTCGTGCTCGGCTGGGTGGCGGAGCGCTCGCCCGGCCTGGTGCGCCGCATCGCAGCGAGCGGCCACGAGATCGCCTGCCATGGCTTCTCGCACCAGCTCATCTACCAGCAGGCGCGCGAGGAATTTCGCGAGGAGACCCTGCGCGCGAAGCGCCTGCTCGAGGACCTGATCGGGGAGGCGGTGCTCGGTTATCGCGCCGCGAGTTTCTCGGTGACGCGTGACTCGCTGTGGGCGCTCGATACGCTCATCGATGCAGGTTTCCTCTACGACTCGTCGATTTTCCCCATCCGCCACGATCGATACGGCCTGCCGGGCGCGGCGCCCGAGCCGAACCGGCTGAGCGCGCCGTCGGGGCGCACCCTGGTCGAGTTCCCGATGTCGGCGGCGCGGTTCCTCGGCGTGCAGGTCCCCGTGTCCGGCGGCGGCTACTTCCGCATCCTTCCCTTTTGGGTCACGAAGTCGGGGCTGAAGCAGATCAACGAGCGTCGCGGGCTCCCGTTCACGTTCTATCTGCATCCCTGGGAGCTCGATCCGGGACAGCCGCGATTCAAGGTGAGTGCGCTATCGCGTTTCCGCCATTACACCAACCTCGCGCGCTGTGAGGGGCGGCTGCGGCGGCTGCTGCGGGAGTTTGAGTTCACCTCGATGCGCGAGGCGCTGCGCCTGCAGGGTCTCCTGCCCGGCTAGTGCGTCTGAGCCGCACCGGCACAGGCCGGCAGGCTCACGACTCCTCGGTCGGCTTCGGCGGCGGATGCACCGGGGGCGCCTGGGGTGCGGTCTGCGCCTCGGGCGGGGCGCTACGGCTGTACTGGGCGGCGTCGAGCCCATGCTTCTCCAGCAGGTCGTAGAGCGTCGGGCGACTCACCCCGAGCAGCTCAGCCGCGCGCGTCAGGTTACCCTGCGCCACGGCGAGCGCCTGCCGCGCCGCCTGTGCTTCGGCGCGCTGCCGTGCGGCCCGCAGGTTGAGGTACTCGGGATCCTCGCCCGGGTCCCCGAGCCCCAGGTCGCCGGCGGTGACGACTGAGCCCTCGGCCATGATCACCGCCCCCTTGATACGGTTCTCGAGCTCGCGAACGTTTCCCGGCCAGGGGTGCATCTGTATGGCGCGGATCGCATCCGGGGCCAGCCCGCGCATGGGCTTGCCGAAGCGCTGCGACATCTCGGCGAGCAGGAACTGCGCGAGCAGCAGACTGTCGCCCTGACGCTCGCGCAAGGGGGGCACGCGGATCGTCACTTCGCTGATGCGATAGAACAGGTCCTCGCGGAAGTTGCCGTTACCAATCAGCGCGTCCAGGTTGCGGTTGGTCGCCGAGATGATGCGCACGTCGAGCGCAATCTGCGTACGGCCGCCGATGTGCTCGACGACCCGCTCCTGCACCACGCGCAGCAGCTTCGCCTGCAGCGATGCCGGCATCTCGCCGATCTCGTCTAGAAACACCGTGCCGCCGTTGGCGGACTCGAGCTTGCCGGGGGTGCTGCGGCTCGCGCCCGTGAAGGCGCCCTTCTCGTAGCCAAACAGCTCGCTCTCCAGCAGCGTGTCCGGGATCGCCGCGCAATTGATCGCGACGAACGGCCCGTGCGCACGTCCCGAGAGCCGGTGCAGCGCACACGCCAGCAGCTCCTTGCCGGTGCCGCTGTCCCCGAGCAGCAACACCGTAGCACTGGTCGGCGCGACCTTCTCGATCGCGCGCCCGAGGCTGCGCATCGTGTCGCTCACGCCGATGATGCCTTCGAGCGCCATCGAGTCGGTCTCTTCGCGCAGCCGCCAGTTCTCCTCCTCGAGCTCGCGCATGCGGAAGGCGCGCCGCACCACGATCGACAGCACGCCGGCATTGAGCGGCTTGTGATAAAAATCCGCAGCGCCCAGCCCGACGGCGGCGACCGCGAGCTCGCGCGCGTTGTGCTCGGTCATGGCAATGACTTTGATGTCGGGCGCGAGCGTCAGGATCCGGCGCAACAGCTCCAGACTTGCGGCCGCGAGCTTCGGTTTACGCACCGTCCCCAGGTCGAATAGCACCACGTCCGGCTCGGTGCGGCGCACGAGCGTGAGCGCCTCCTCGGAGGTGTCGCTGAAGGTGACCTCGAGGTCCGAGAAGATCGCCGCCAGCTCCCGGCACATCGCGGCATCGTCCTCCAGTATGAGGAGCTTGCGCCGCTGCACCCGCGACTCGCCGGGATCGGCGCGCTGCGGTTGAGCTTCGGACAGGAGGGGTCTCGCCTTGGGCATCGCGTGTGTCACAGCCAGGTCCTGGAAAATCCACTTTACAATTCACTGTAAAGTAAAGAGACAGCCCGGCGCAGTGTCATCCGTCACGCTTAAGGAAGAGACAGTTCGATCGTACTCGCTCCCTTCCAATCTCCCGTGACGCTGCCGGAGACCATCAGGGTGTCTGCCGCGGCCTTCTCATCGAATCCCTGCGAGATCCAGCCCTGGATCGGATCGACGCTGCCGCGCACCAGCTGGCCGTGCAGCGGCGCGGGCCAGCGCAGCAGCATCCCGACCCCATCGCGGGTGGCTCGCGCCGTATCGCCATCGAGCGTCACACGGCACGCTTCAGCAAAATGCCAGAAGATCTCCACGTAATGCTCCGACGCGCAGAGAATGTGATCCGTGACTGTTATGACCTGGGCGGCACGTTGGTAGAGAATCTCGCGGCGATGCACCACCGGGTCGTGCAGACGGCGGTAACCGTCGTGCTCCGCGACGATCCGCTCCTGGTCGGCACCGGGAGCGAATAGCAGACAGCGGGCGCTGGCGTGGCGGCTCCAGAGAAAGGCACCGCCCGGCACCGACTGGTCCAGATTGTCGATGGCCACGGTGTTATGCGCCGATGTACCCCGAAAGTAATCGCGCCAGCGCGAGTGGGCGTCGTACGAGTAGGTACCCGGATCGATCAGCATGGGACGTCCGGCGACCGACAGGGTGAAGGACAGCGCGTCGGCGTGACCATGCGCGGCGATCGCGAGATAGCCGAGCGGCGCCGCATCGACGATCAGGCGCACCTCGCGTGGCGTCTCGAAGTCACTCCCCAGAATGTAATAGCCTCCCGCCTCGAAGCATCGGCGCAGGCGCTGGCCTGACGAATCGGGAGCGAGCGCCGCGAATTTCGCCGCGGCGGCATCGCCGAGCAGCCACCTGCTCTTGTCGTCGAACACCTGCGCCTTGTGCTTGAAGTCGCCCCTGCCGAACAGCACGCTGCCCGTCGCCAGCAGCGATTGGTACGCACGGAAGTCGCGCACCGGGCTGAAGCGAACCATCACCGCGTCATCCGCATCGCCCAGCGCGGGCACGTGTCCGGCAACGTCCATACAACTGGCGATGAAGTCGAGCATGGCCTCGAGCCGCCGCCAGAATGGCTCGCCAAAGTCACAGCCGTTCGCTGCCGCAGTCAGACCCGCCAGCAGCATCATGTCGGCGACTTCATGCTGATACCAGATCGCCTGCTCCTTATTGACCCCGTCCACATTGTTTTGCAGCAGCGCCTGCTCCCGGAAACCCTGCAGTGCGCGCCCCCGCCACCGCGCGCTCTCCGGCCAGCAGGGCCAGGTGGTGGACCCGATGAGGAGACCGAGCAGCTCGCCGAGCAGATGATTGTTGGCGGAAGAGTGAAGAGAGAGGTGACCGGCGATGAAGTGGCAATGTTGGCGCACGGCGGCGAGCCAGTGCGCCTTGAATGCGCTCCCCTGCTGATCCTGAAACAGCATCGACTGATCGCCGCCGAGCAGCTGCCAGGCACACGACCAGTTGATCAGGCGCAAAGCGAGCTCGAGGCTGCTGGTCCAGTTTGGCCCCATCATGTACGGGCAGCTCGCGATCCAGGAGCCCACCAGGGTGCGGCAACCCTGTGCAAAGCGGGCCTCGCCGGTGAGGCGCCACGCCTGCGCGAGCGTCACCAGCTCCAGATGCCGATTCGGCTCCCATAGATACTTGATGCTGCCGACGAGGGACTGATCGCGATAGTCCAGAGTCTTGCCGAATGCGAGTGGTGCAAGCCGGCCGCTCGAGGGGTCGCGGTTCCAGTCCGGCGGAAATCCGAGCATCCAGTCGCGGTTGCCGAACAGCCTGAACCTGCCGCGCAGGATGCGCTCCGCCGCTTCCCGGTAAGTGGCGATCGCGAAGCCCTCGGGCCACGCCGCGATCCACGGTTTGCCGCGGGTCGCATCAGCCGGCAGGGACTTGACCCATCCGAAGCCGGCGCGCTCGGCTTGCGCGCGCAGATACTGCGCGCCACGATGGCGTAGCTCGCGCGCTCCCATCGTGCGCACACGGTTGAGGATCCAGCGAAGGTTCATTGGACGTGGGCGCGTGTGTGAGCTCGCACCATCCCTGTGCGCCGCGAAGCCCCAGTACTAGATCTCTCGATACAACATTGTACTCGGCATGCGACGCGATGCTTTCGCCGATCGCGCAGACACGATCCGCGATGCGGTAGTGGCCCGCCGGGCTTGCCAAAATGACATAATAGAGGGTCTGTTACACTGCGGTGTGCATTGCCGCAAGGACAGAGTCGGCTTAATATCCAAAATCCGAGCTGAAGGGTGAGTATGAGCACAGTCAGGGCGGTACGGGTGTGCACGGACGAGGCCCCAACGCCTGCTCCCTTCTTCGTCGTCGGCTGTAGTCGGTCCGGCACCACGCTGCTGCGGATGATGCTCTGCTCGCATTCACGCATCAGCATTCCGCCGGAGACCCACTACCTGATTCCTCTGCTCGAGCGATTCAGCATCGATCGGCCCCTCACCGCGGCCGAGATCGAAAGCGCTGCCTCGGTAATCACCAACCACTACAGATGGCCGGACTTGAAACTCGACGCGCAGGAGTTCCGTCGCGAGCTGAGTCAACTTACAGAGCCGGATCTGCGCGATGTGGCTCAGATCGTTCACCTGTGGCATATGCGAACCGAAGGAAAAGCTCGCTGGGCAGATAAGACACCCTGGTACACTCCGATCGTGCCCGAGCTGGCGAAGATGTTCCCCAACTCGCAGTTCATTTTCCTGGTTCGGGATGGCCGAGATGTGGCGAAGTCACTGCAAGTCACGCATTGGGTCGGCCGGTGGTTGCACGAGAACACACGCGAGTGGATCAGCGCGCTCGAGCACGAGCAGCGCTGGAACGGCTCAGAGCTTGGGCGGCGGATTCTGCTGGTTCGCTACGAGGGCCTGATACTCGAGACCGAGGCCACGCTGCGGCGGATCTGCGAATTTATAGGGGAGGAGTTCGAACCGCAGATGCTCTCGTGGCAAGGGCACGTCGATGAGCGGATACCAGCGCGAGAGAGTGGGATTCATAGGAAGCTGAAGCTCAGAATCGATCCGAAGGGCGTGAACCGCTGGAAGCGGGAAATGAGCGCTCGCGAGATTTTCGTTTGCGAGGCATTCATGGGAGCGCAGCTCACGCGCATGGGGTATGAGCGCCGTTACCGCAGCGCACTTTGGGCACCAGCCTTCGCATTGACACGCCTGTACTGCCGGATAGTCCTGCCGCTAGTGGCCCTACAGATGAGGGCCTTGAACTTTCTCCGCAAACGCGTTGGGCGCGCCTTCGGAGGGAGTTGATGTTTGCCCCTGGTGAGCATACAGATGAAAGCCTCGAACTTTCTCCGCAAACACCTTGGCCGCGCACTCCGGGCGAGGTGATGCCGCACAAACCGGTCACCGGCCACAGTGACGCACGGCACGCGGAAATGCCCAGCGCTGCTAAGGTGCGACTGCTGCTCGTGCTGGCGTCCGTGCCGTGGCCAATACGCCGAACCGGCTACGCGCTGAGATTTGCTCCGATAATCGATTACCTGGCGCAACGCCACGAGTTGGACGTTCTGGTACTCGGGGAAGAGGACGAGGCCGTCCAGGCGAGCGGCCCGCTCCGGCGGTGCCATTCGCTGGTTGTCACCAGGGTGCCAGCTTCGCGGCTTCCCCCATGGCTTAGAAAAATCAGGACCGCTTATCGCGCCTTGTGGCCCTGGGGCGCACCACGGGACTCAGCGGGCTACCCCAAGCGCAAGCTGGAGCGCTTGCTGCTGGACTATCTGGACGATAAGAATTACTCGACCGTGATCTGGGCAACGGGGCATCTGGACACCGCCTGTCGCATCCGCCGTAGATACCCGCAAACTCGTTTCGTCATAGACATGGTCGATTCGCGGGCTCTGCTGTCCTCTCGCCGCGCCTCGACGGACCCGCTGCTGCGCACATTGAGCAGGTACAGCGGCTGGAAGTGGCGTCGTCTGGAGAGGAGAGCGCAAGAAGTCTTCGACGCGTCAATCTATATCTCCGATGTCGATGCGCACGCCGCTCGAGCGGATCACATGCCGAAAATTCATGTGGTGCCGAATGGGATTTCCCACGCAGATGCGCCAGCCATCACGAAAGCCGCGCCCTCCGGCCGGGTCATCGGATTCCTGGGCGGCATGTGCTATCAGCCCAACATTTCCGCCGTTGTGCGCCTCGCCGAGCGTATTTTCCCGCGGGTCCTCGCTTCGCTGGCCGACGCCAAGTTGCTCATCATCGGACGTGACCCGGCGCCCGAGATAACGCGGCTCCAAAGCCCGGCGATCATCGTCACGGGTACGGTCGACAATATCTGGTCCTGGATTGCGCGCGCGAACATCTTTGTATATCCGATGATCGAAGGAGCGGGCCTGCAGAACAAAATCCTCGAGGCCATGTACGCGGGTGTTCCGATTGTCACGACTTCAATCGCCGCCAACGGTATCGGTGCGAAAAACGGCGAGCAGCTGCTGGTTGCCGATACCGATGAGGGAATTGTCGAGCAAGTCTTGAAGTTACTCGGCGATCCGGAATGGGCCGCGCGACTCGCGCAGGAGGCACGCACCTTCGTGATGCGCGAATTTTCCTGGCCAGCCATCCTGCCACGGTATGAGGCCATCGTTGTCGCCGCGAGAGCTCCCGCGCCCTTGCCAGGCGACCTGACGTGACGACTGCCCTGGGCTAATAATACGACGGTGCGTCGTCGCGCTCCTCGGAGCGGTTCAGCACGACGCCTATGAGGTTCATCTCCGCGAGCAGCTCCTGCGCCTTCACCACGGCGGAGCGTTCCGTCTGACCCTCCGCAACCACGAGCAACACCCCGTCGACCCGCGGAGCAAATGCCAGCGCGTCATCTGAGGTAAGCGGCGGCATGTCGAATATCACGATGTGGTTCGACAGCTCCGTCTCGATCACCCGCAGCAGCTCGAGCATGCGCGCACTCGCCAGCATTTCCGAAGAGTGATCGAACGAGCGGTTGTTGGGAATCACCAGAAGGTTGGGTGACCCGCAGCTGTAGATCACCTGCAGGGCTTCCGCCTCACCGAGGAGATAATCGCCCAGCCCCCGCTCGCAGCGGATGCCAATCTGCGCCGCTACCTGCGGACGCGGCAGATCCAGGTCAACCAGGCACACGTGCGTATTCGGTTCCGACGCAAGCGCCATCGCAAGGTTGATCGACGTGAGGGTCTTGCCTTCGCCGGCTTTGGTGCTGGTCAGGGCAATCCAGCTCCAGTTTTCTGCGGTAAGACGCCTCAGCAGCCGGGTGCGCAGGATCTTGTAGGCGCGCAGCGCCGCGCGGTCGGCGACCTGCGGCAGCACGCAGTTGCGCTCGAGAGCCACGGGATTGAGCGTGACCGCCTCGAACTGACGCGTGGGTTGAGTTTGGACGCCGACGGTTGGCTCCACCGGCGCACGCCGCGCCCGAGTCTCACTCGGCACTCCCTCCCCACGAGCCTTGGCCAGGGCCAGGGCACTTTCAATGATGCTCACTAAGGTTCCTTGCCATCAGGGCACCGCAAAGTGAATGAGAAGATACACGACAGGTACCGCGATGACCGTGGTCGCGGTCAAAGCCACCAGTCGCCGGCGCCGCCGGCCCGCGAAGGCGGCGTTGCGGATCACCGGCACGATGCCCAGCGGCGTCACGTTCAGAATCGCCAGAAGATCGCGCCTGCCGCGCACGCTCGCGTCCATCGCACTGACGCCGAGCGCCGCCATGACTGCCAGGAGCGTCACACCAATCAAACCGATGAGAGCGATGCCGAGGCGCGGCGGCTTCGTCGCCAGCCTTGGAACCGCAGGGCTGGCTACGAGTCTGAACTGGTCAGTCGTACCACTCATGATCCCCGAAGCCCTGAGGTCAGCATCGATTCGTTGGCTGATGAGGTCGTCGTACGCCTTTTTCGCGGTATCGGCGTCGCGGTTCAACGTGTCGTAGGCGCGCTCGACCTCGGGCGTCGACTGGAGGTTGCCGCGGAGTTTCGCGTCCTTGGCGCGCAGATACTCTCGCTGCTGTTCCAGCGCTGCGATCTGCCCTTCGACCCCGTTCAGCTGCGTCTTCAGCTGAACCACCGCGGGCGTCTGCAGTTCAGCGACCCCCGTGTCGGTGCCTTTTTTGTCTTTCTCTCCGGAAGCGATGCGTGCTTCCAGGTCTTTGATCGTGCGCTCCGCGCGCTGAACGTCCGGGTAGTCCTCGCTATAGCGCTGGCGCAACTGAGCGAGCGCCGTACGCTGCTCGGCCAGCTGTTCCGAGAGGCTCGAGCCGGGACCGGCCGGAAGGTAACCGTGGCGCATCGCCTCGATCTGCTGACGCAACTGAATCATGTCCGGATAGTTCGGGTCGTACACCGCCAGCTTCTTCTGGTACTGCGCCTCCAGATCCTGAAGTGTGTCCTCGTTAGCGCCCGTAGCGCGCGCCTGTTGCAGCTGCTGCAGGATGAACGTGCGGTTCTCCTGCTGCGTGCGCAGGTCGCGCTCGACGCCCCGCAAGTCCTCGTCCGTGAGGTTCTCGATGCTGACATTCTGCTGCGCCGTATCCGGCAGGCGGTCGAAATTCTGCTGCTTGAATTGGGCGAGTGCAGCCGCGCTCGCCGCGATCTTCTCTCGCTGGCGGTCGGCCTCGGCGGCGTAGAACTGGCTGTCCTTGTATACCGGCGCTGCGGCGTTCCGCCGCGCGACCAGGGTGAATGCGTTCGCAAGCCAGGCGGCGACCCTTTGCGCCGTCTGCGGATCGCGGTTCGCATAGGAGACCGTAAAGCCCGTATTGACCTTGCGCTCGAGACCGCTGAGCGGGTCGAGTATCTTCTGCACGACCATCTCGACGTCGACGTCGCCCTGCAGCTCCTTGAGCGCGCCGCCCGGGTCCTCTTTCAGCTGCGGATAGGGCGCCAGCGTGCTCAGCGCCGCGCGCAGGTCCGGTGAGCCGAGAACGGCATCGGCCAAGCCGGAAACGTACCGGTCAGCGTAAGTGTCTGACTGGTCCGTGAGGCCCTTCTCGGTGTTCTCGCCGACGGTAACGGTCTGGGGTTTCAGTTGGAACGTGGCCGTCGAGACGTACTCGCCCGGCAAGCCCACGGCAAACAACAACGTCAACAGGATGCCCGGCAGCCAGATCGCGAGGATCAGAGGTCGGCGGCGTCTCAGCGAATTGACATAATCCCCAAAATCGGTCTTTTCCTCGGTCATCCCCTTACTCCGCATGCGCGCCGCAGGCGTCCCACTAACCCACCCAGCGTGCCTGAGCCCACACCGTTGCGCCAGCCGTTTGGGACATATTGAGAGCTAGTATTCAACGGTGATCGCGGCTCCTTCCGGCGGGCGATGAGGCTCATAGACAAAGGACACCTGTATCGAGTTCGCCTCGCCCGGCGGGGCAAGGTAGTGGTACTCGGTAAAGGAATACTCGGCGATCACGGAGAACTGCCGCTGCAGGCGCCATTCGAAGCCGGTGGTCGCGTAATTGTAATGCTGTGCGCGAACGGTCGGCACGGCGGCGACGGCCCCGTCCAGCGGACTCTCGTACATGGCGCGCGCTCCCAGGAACGCGGCGAATCGGGGCGTCAGGCGTTGCGATAGGCGCAGACGCAGCTGATCCAGATTGACGGCATAGCCCTGCGGGGTCGGCGCGACGTTGCGGGTGGCGTCAACGAAAATCTCGGTCAGGCTGTAGATCCAGTGAGTCCCGGCGCCGGCCGACCAGTTCGTGGTGTCCGAGGCCAAAGCGGTGCCCGAGACCGCAGGCGCGCCGGCGACGGCGCCCGAGAAATCCGTGCGCTCGATACCGACGCGCAGATAGTACTGCTTGGTCTCGGAGTACTTCCCGTCCCACTCCGTCTCCGCGCCATAGGTATCGGCCGTGCGACCCGAATCGGGTCGAAAGTTCGCGCCGGTAGCACGCAGGGTAAGAGAGCTGATGGAGCTCGCCGCAAGCACCAGGCCGGCGGAGCCGGTGGCGTTCTCATATCCGATGTACGCGGGCAGTGAGCGGTTGTAGCTGCTGTCGGTATAGTCTGCGTTGAGCTGAAGAGTGGTCCGCGGTGTCATTTGGAGCGTGTAGCTCGGAATCAGGGCGCCAAGATTCTGGCGGATGCCGGCCGGCGCGGCGAGCGTCGTACCAGGCTCGGTTTGCCCGAGTCCGGTGCCAGTACCGGTCGTGGGCAGAAAACCCGTGACCAGCGATTGGGAGGAGCCAAACGCGCCTAAGCTAAACGTATAGCGCGGACCGTTGCGCTGTGCGTTCAGACTCAGGAACTCCCAGTTGGAATCGAATCCTGTCTCGCTTGGAAACCAGCTGCCCCGCACTTCAGGTATCGCGAGCAACTGCCAATTCGTCTCCTGCGCAATCAGCGGGACTCGTACGTCTACCGTGCCATCGCCCGCGCCGATCTTGTCCGGCCCGGGCGCTGCGAGGGTGATGTTAGTGTTATATCCACCGCCGAGCTGAATCCAGGGGTTGACCTCGTAGTCGGTGGCCGCGGCGCAAGCAGCAGCCAGGGACAGACAAATGCCGCTGAGGCAGGCGGCCACCCTCGTCGGCAGCCTTCCGCTGTCGGCGAACGCCTGTGGCGATGAGCTCACGGCACGACCACGACATCCCCGGCCTGAAGCAGCACGTTCTGCTGCAGATCTTTGCCATGAGCGACGTCGCTGTAATGGAAGGGAATGGCGATCTGGCCGCCGGTAGCGTTGCTGCGCAGCACGATGATGTTGTTCAGCGATGCAAATGCCGTGGTGCCGCCGGCCATGCTCAGTGCCTGCATCACGTTGACATCCGGATTAACCACGAAGTTACCGGGCTTGGTGACCTGACCGATCACGTAGACCACATTCCCCTTGATATCCTGCAACGACACGGTGACGACCGGGTCCGAAATGTACTTTTTGAGCCGGGTCGCGATGAGACTCTGCAGCTCGAGCACTCCTTTGCCCCGCGCGTCGACCTGACCGACCAATGGAAAGGAAAAGGTCCCATCGGGGCCCACGAGCACCCCGGTGGTGGGGCTGGTGAGATCCGGCTCTTTCCACACCGCGATTGACAGGATGTCCCCGGGCTTGACGGTGTACTCAGCCGCATGGGCGACGCCGAACGCCACCAGCAGCGCGAGTGATCTCAGCAGATTATTGAGCATGGCACGCATCAGACCTCCATATCCGAGGCTCCCTGTCATAAGCCCCCCGGATGCCGCGGCACATACCCTAAATTGGACAATCCTTCCAAGTCGCTTTCTGGTTCTTGGTAGCTTTGACTGTCAAAGCATAGCTAAATCTCGGCCCCGGCGCCATGACCTGCGGCCATTCCTGACCTCAGTTGTACACCTGATCTTGTCGGCGCGACCGGAATTCGTGACTATGCTCTTTCCATGCGCTATCTGCTGGCCCTGCTCATTTTTGCCCTCACGATCATCGATATCTTCGGCTGGTCGGCCAGCCTCGGACCCGGACTGAGCGTCAAGAACGCGATTCTCTACATGATTCTCCTTGGGCTGGCCGCCCGCTTCGTCCAGCAGGGTGGAATTCGGTTGGAGCTGCCGCAAGTTCACACGTGGTTCGGGATCCTGATCGCGTGCGCCACGCTCTCCTGGCTCTTTACCGCAATAATCATCAGGTACAGGTTCTACACGGTCGTGGGCAGCGGCATCGAGCTGAAGAATTTTCTGCTCGACAACGTACTGGTCTTCGGGGTGTATCTGTATGGAACGCGGAACTACTCGGACGCAAAGTTCCTGCTGAAATGCCTGCTGCTTGCGATCGCCGTCGCCAACGCGGTCGCGATCGGCAACGTAGCCGGTCTCATCGATATCGGCACTACCAAGGTAGGGGAAGGCACGCTAGTTGGTCGCATGTTCGGCGCATTCGGCCACGCGAACGAAACAGCCGCCTTGATCGTGTGCCTACTGCCGGCCTACATCGCCGCGACTCTATCCTCCAAGGGTGTCGAGCGCTGGATGTGGGGTTTGGCGGGCGCAGGCTCGGCAGCCGCGATGGTCATGACAGGATCGCGAGGCGCATTTGTAGGGTTCGCACTGGGACTCGTCTTTGGCCTCTATATCTGCCGCAGCATCATCTCCTGGCGGCGCGTAGTAACTGTCGCGGCGCCGCTGGCGGCGGTCGCCGTCCTGGTGCTGGTGCTCGCGAGCGTCGAGTTCGGCGACATCCTCATTTCGCGTGTTACGGAGATGCTGCTGAATCCGGCCTCGAGCAGCGGCGATCGCGTGGCGATCTGGATACCTGTCGTGAGCAAGATGCTCGCCACTCCGATAACGCTCATTACCGGCTTTGGATGGGGTGCGTTCGAGGTGATGGGCTTCTTCTATGGGACCCATAACCACTACCTCTGGCTATGGTTCGAGCTCGGAATCGTCGGGCTAGGGAGCTATCTGATGCTGATCGGCGAGCTCCTGGTCACGGCGCGCCGTGCTGCGCAGACCGCATCCGACGAAGCGGCGCGCTATCTGATCGCGTTCATCTTCGGCATGATCGCGCTGTCCGGCGCCCTGATCTTCGCGCAAATCTTCAAGCCCTGGCTATACATCTGGATTTACGTCGGTGTGACGATGCGCATGGCGGTGAGCGCCACCCAGCCCGCGCGCGCCGATGCGCTTGAGGAGCATCGCGGCGCGGCGGGGATCGGCTCAGCCGCTGCCACTGTACGTCGCGCCGGGGCCGCGCCTGGCAGCAGCTCCGCGCGGCCGCTGAAACCCGCTGGCCGTGGCTCCTCCAGTCTGCCTCGTTGATCTAGTGCAGCAGAATGCGGGCGTCGCCCGTTGCGATCGTGACGCTCGTCAACCCGGTCGCACCGCTGTCGATCGCGGAGTTCGCGCCATAGTTGCTGCTGGAAGCCGTGAGCGCCAGCCAACCTCCCGTGACCGGCGGCAGCGTGACCACGGCGGACGTGTTGTCCTTGTGATAGTTGGTGGACTCGTTCGCGATCACCAGAGCGATTCGGTTGTTGGGCGTCCTGAAGCGACGCGCAAAAACATTCGGACCGCCCGTGAAGCTAACGAGCCTCGTCGGCGCCGTCTGCGGCGGATCAATTGCCGTGCCCATCCAGTTGCGGTACTGCCCGATTTGCGCCCGCGTCGAGCTCGCATAGGAAAGACAGACGCCGGTTGCAGGGTTGACCGAGAGCCAGTCAAACCAATCAAGGCTGTGGTAATACCCTCCGCTGACAGTGCGCCGCGAAAGATAACTGGGACAGCCGTTGTCCAGAATCCACGCGCTCGCGAGCCAATAACGCACACCCGCACCGACACTCGATGTGCATCCGGGGCACCCACCGTTCGAGTCAAGTGCGTCGTTCCCAGCGAGGTTGAGTTCCGGCCTGTTTACCATCCCGGCGTTGTAAGCCATATAAAGCGCGCACCTGGCGAGGCCGGACCAGTTCTCCATGCAGTAGGTCTCACCGATGAAGCCTTCGAACTCCTGAAAATCCATCCTGGCGGTGGTCGCGTGTGCGCCGATCACGCCGTACGGGCGCTCGAAGATCCGCAGGCGGGAATCGTCCGAAACGTAAGTCATCCAGCCGGTGTTGCCGCAAAAGAGTTTGCCGGGGGCGTTGGTACGCCAGGACTGCACCCCCTCCGCGAGCCCCGCGACGAGGGACGGGTAGACCGATATGTCGGTGGGAGCCGCGGGACTGCCGTCTTGCAGATAGTCACCGACCGGCGCGGCCACTGGAGTCGAGAAGTTATCGATAAAGACGCCCCCCAGATTGGGCGCGGCGTCTGCGGTCGATCCGGCGAAATAGTAGTCATGCACGTACTTGGCGAACGCGGCATACATCGCATTGCCGTTCGTATCCTTCGAGCGAGCGCCGAGATCGCAGGGATTGGTCAGCCAGGCATAAGCATTGCCGCGGTAATAGCCGCTGCTGACGTGCGTCCCGCTGTCGCCGCTCTCCCAGACCGACCACGGTGACACCATCGCGTCGAACTGCCGCCACCAGATCGGTGCGGTAGTCGAGCTTGGAGCGCCGAGACCTGAGCCTCCGGGCGCCCCGATGCGGTCGCAGGTGTTGTACTGCATCACTACGGGGCTTACGACGCCATCGCCCGCATTTATGCCGTTGACCAGAGTCCCCCGGTTGTATCCGTAACTGGCCGCGCTCCCTTCCCAGTCCGCGGCGATGATCGCGACGTCCATGTGGGACAGATAATCAATCAGCGCGGTCTGGTTGTGCGCGTAATTATGGCTGCCGCCGATGAAATTCACCGCGATGCGCGGGAAAGTCGCAAGCGATGCCACCGTGGTCGCCTGGGCACTCGGAACGATCTGGCTGCGCGTGGCCGCCGCAAGCGCAACCGCACCTGCGCCAGCGAGTACCTGGCGGCGCGTGAGTACGCGCCGCCGCTGCCGTGAGGGGATCCACATGCGATCGCATGGTATCGCCGGCTGCAGGCATTGGCTACGAGGTAGCCAGCGCGACCGAACGGCATTCCCGCAACGACTCCAGGATGCGCAGCGTAGCCTCCGTCACCGCCGCGAGCTCGGCGTACGGGATCGGACTCGCCGCGCCGCGGCGCACAGCCTCGATGAACTCACCGACCATTGCCCGCTGACCCTTGTCCTGGCTGATGAGCCTGCGTCGTCGTGCTCCCCGCGCCGTGTAGAAGGTGAGTTTGCGGAAGTCCTCGATGGCGGCGCACTGGCCGTCCTTGAACACCTCGATGTACTCCTTGCGCATGCCTTTGGGTCCGTTGGCGAAGTAGCAGACGCTGCCCACCGAGCCATTGGCAAACAGCAGGTTTATGGTAACGGTGTCCAAAAGACTGTCCGGGTCTCGCATGGCGAACGCGTGCACGCGCGTCGGTAGCGCGCCCGTCAGGAAAAGCATGGTGTCGATGAAATGACAGACTTCGCCAACGATGCGACCACCGCCGAGCTCGAGGTCCTGGATCCAGCTGTCTTTGGCAATGGCGCCGGCGTTGACGCGATAGAGGATCGACATCGGGCCCGCGCCGAAACGTCGTTGCACTTCGCGGACCAGGGGCGAGAAGCGGCGGTTAAACCCAACCAGGAGCAGGCCCGGGGCCGTGCGCACTGCCGTGCTGATGGCGTCGAGCTGATCCATGTTCAACGCCAGGGGCTTCTCGACGAACACATGCTTGCCAGCCCGCAGCGCGTCGAGCACATAGCGCGCATGAGTGTCGTGGCGTGTGGCAATGAAAACCGCGGCGGTCTGTGCGTCGGCGATCACCGCGCCCGTGTCCGCACCACAGAAAGCAAAGCCGAAACGTTTTGCAACTGAGCGTGAGCTGGTTCCCGTGGCGGTGATGACACCGCGCAGCTGCACCGAAGCATCGGTGGGGAGGTTCGGCAACAGGTGGCTCATGGCGTAGCTACCGGCGCCGATAAAGCTCACGCCGGGCGCCGGGATCGGGGATCCGACCGGCGTGGCGGAGCGCAGCACGACCGCGCCGGTCTCGAGCGGGCGCTCGACGTCGTATTCGATCACTATGCCGAGATACGGCTCGGTCTTCTTGAGAATCAGGTCATACGCGCCGGGCGCCGCCGCTAACGGGAAGCGGTGCGTGGTCAGATACGTGAGGTTCACCTGACCGCTGACCAGCAATTTCTGAAATGACTCCATGTTGCGCCGCTCGGTCCAGCGCACATGGCCAACCGGATAATCCATACCCTTTGCTTCGTAGGCCGCGTCGTAACGTCCGGGGCCATACGAACAGGACATCTTCAGTGACAGTTCCTTGCGGTAGTAATCCGGCTCACGGTCGAATCCCGTCGGTACGGCGCCCACGACCACGACCGTGCCGCGTTTGCGCAGCAGCCGGCCCGCGAGATTGATTGGCTCCAGGCTGTCGGTCGCGGCCGTAATGATTACTGCATCCGCGCCGATTCCCGCGGTGAGCCGCAGGCACTGCGCCTCGAGCGCTGCAGATCCGGTCTCGAACGCCGCATCCGCCCAATGCTGCGCCGCCAGTTCGACATTGCGTGCATTGATGTCCACGCCGATGACGCGCACTCCCGCCGCTTTGAGCAACAGCCCGGTCAACTGCCCGAGCAGGCCGAGACCGATCACCACGCAGCTCTCGCCGAGCCGCAGATCGGACTGGCGAACACCCTGCATGGCGATCGCACCCAAGGCGTTGTAGGCGGCCGTGGCGAGGTCGGCGCCTGGCGCGAGCGCGACACATAGATTGACAGGAACCGCAACCACTTCCGCGTGACTCGCGTAACCGGCACCAGCGCACGCCACGCGGTCACCGACGGCAAATTCCCGCACATCGGAGGCCACCGAGACGACCTCACCCGCGCTGCTGTAGCCAAGCGGCGAGTACGCTTCCAGCTTCTTCTGCACGGCACGGTAGGCCTGCACCGGACCTTGCTGCGCCAGGACCTCGAGCAGCTGCCGCACCTGTTGCGGCCGCTCCTGTGCCTTGCCAAGCAGGCTCTTGCGTGCGGTGGCTACCGTGCTGCCTTCGGTTCCGGCGCTGATCAGAGAATAGTGATTGCGCACGAGAACCATGCCGTGCTCGAGGAGCGGCGGCGGCACGTCGATCACGCTTATCTCGCCGTCGCGCAGTCGCTGGGTTAGTTGCTTCAAGAGTTGATTCCCGCTTCGGTGTTCAGAGAAAGAGTGTGCACCATTCCTGGAGGACGATCAGCGCGTAGATGATCGATGAATTCTCCTCAACTCCAGCGATGTGCCGGCCGATCAACTCGTTGACGGCAGTCGCATTGATGCCGGTCGCTTCGACCAGCAATCCGACATTGAGCAGGCCGTCAATGCGTTCCGGCGAGGCGAACAGGCTGCGGATTGGCATGGCGAACCCCGCCTTGCGCCGCCGTTGAATGTGATCCGGAATCACATCACGGAATGCCCTGCGAAGGACACGCTTGGCGCCCCCCGAAAGACTCAGCTTGTAGGCGCGTGGGAGCGAGTACGCCAGGTTGACGATGCGGTGATCGAGGTAAGGCACGCGCACCTCAACGGAGTTCGCCATCGACATGCCGTCGGTATAAGAAAGGTTCTTCTGCAGGAAGTTGTCGAACTCGAAACGCTTGAAAGCCTCAAACGGGTCGCCGCCAGGCGGGAAGTAGCCGGCAAGGAATTCACTCACGGCCTTGGTATCCGTGTTGCTCACCGACGCCGAGACGGCGAAGTCGCCAACCAGGCTGAAAATCGCGGCGCGGTATTCCGGGTAGTGGTAATACTTGCCGAGCTTGTAGAGGTAGCGCCTGAAGCTCTTGAATGCACCACGCCCCTGCTCCACCCCGGCCATCCAGCGGACTACTCCACCTGCGCCAGGAACGTTGCGCAGGCGCTGATCCAGCAACGTGAGTGCGTGGCCCGGGTACCCGAGGAACAGCTCGTCGGCACCCATGCCGCTCAGGAACACGCGCGAGCTTGCTGCGGCACCCCGGGTTATGAGATCAGTGGGAATCTGCGCGGAATCCGCGATCAGGTCATCGGCGAATGTCACCGTGCGCCGGATGTTCTCGCTGGTCATCTGCACCGCGCCAACATCGATAGGCTGCAACCTCAGCGACCAGGCACGGGCAAGTCGCTCGGCGTGGTCGAAATCCGAGGATGTACCCTCGAATTGACGGTCTTCGTCACTTCGTCGCGCGCAGTAATGAGCGATCTGCCGCTCATGCCGGATCACCGAGGCGATGATCGAGGAATCGAGGCCGCCCGAGAGGAAGTTTCCAACCGGCACGTCGGCAACGAGGCGCATGCGCGTTGCGTCCGTGACCAGCGCCGTCACCTGCTCGGCAGCTTCCGTATAGCTCGCGGCGCTGCGGCTGGTAACGTCCGGACGCCACCAGCGTTCGGTGCGAATCTCGCCGGTTTCGAGGTCATAGTCGAGCCAGCTCCCCGGCGCGAGCCGACGCACGCCCTTGAACAGCGTGTCTTCGCCGGGGACGTACTTGAAGATAAAGTAGCTCTGCAAATGGTCCCGGTCGAGGACTGGACGCACGCCGCCGGCGACGAGGGCCTTGATCTCGGATCCAAACACAAGGTCCTTGCCGATCCTTGCCGTGTATAGCGGCTTGACACCCACGCGATCGCGCACCAGTTGCAGGCGGCGGGCGCGCAGATCAAGCACTGCAAATGCGAAGTCGCCGTTCAGGTGCTGCAGGCACTTCAGTCCCATGCGCTCATAAAGCGCGAGCAGCACTTCAGTATCGGTACCGGAGCGGAATGCATGATCGCGGAGAAACTCGCGGCGCAATTCCCGGTAATTGTAGATCTCGCCATTGAAGATGATGACGGTTTGCCGGTCGGCGCTGAACATCGGCTGCGTACCGGCAGCGCTGAGGTCGATGATGCTCAGCCTCGTGTGGCCGAGAAAGACCTGCCGGCCGGCAACCGCAGTCAGGTACTCACCGTGGGCGTCGGGTCCGCGATGCGCAAGCGAACGCACCATGGCAGGTCCGTCGCGCGCAGCCGCTGAGACATATCCGGCTATGCCACACACGAATGGCCTTCCCCACCCATCGCGCCAATCGGCCTGGTATTTGCCAGGTGGAGACCTGGTGGCCCCACACTGGCGTGTTGAACACTGCATCGATTATACATACGTCTGTGTTGAGCCATTCACCTCACCTGGTTGGCTGATTCGTGCGCCGGGTCAGTTTCATGGGCTCGCCGCTCGATGTGGGCACGATCGACGAAACGATCGATTTCATTGATGAGCGGGTGGCTCGACACGAATTGACCCAGCATGTGGTGGTGAACGTAGCGAAGCTCGTCCAGATGCAGAGCGACGCCGAGCTTCGGCGCTCCGTGGAAGGGTGCGACATCATCAATATTGACGGAATGGGCATCATCTTTGGCGGCCGCCTTCTGGGTCTTGAATTGGGTGAGCGCGTGGCAGGAATCGACCTGTTTGCCCGCCTGGTCGAGCGATCTGCAGTTCGTGGATATCCGATTTTCCTGCTGGGTGCGACGCCGCCGGTCGTGGCCGAAGTCGCTCGGCGACTTCAGGCGGCCCATACGACCCTGCGTATAGCTGGCTTCCACCACGGGTATTTCTGGGATGACGAGCAGGCGATCGTCAATACGATCCATGGTTCCGGCGCGCGTCTGCTGTTCGTGGCGATCGCGTCTCCAAGGAAGGAGAAATTCATTGCCCGCTGGCGCGCGGCGTTGGGGGTTGATTTCGTCATGGGTGTTGGCGGGACATTTGACGTGGTTGCCGGGGTCGTGAGCCGGGCGCCCGGTTGGATGCAGCGATCAGGCTTTGAGTGGCTTTACCGGGTCATCCAGGAGCCGCGACGGATGTGGCGCCGCTACCTGTTCACGAACCTGTCTTTTGCTCGCATGATTGTCACGCAACTCATCAGGCAACGTTTCCTTCGCGCTCGAGGGCAACGTGACGATGGGGACGCACAGCCGCCCGTTTGACAGTTTCGTGACTGAGTTCACATCCCCAGGCATTTCCGGGTAATCAGACGCCGGGTCTGGGCTTCCAGCTCGCAGCAACCTCGCAGACATGGCCTCACGCTCGATGCGTGAATTTCCCTGTTTTGCGCGCATATTTCGCTCCGCGGTGCGCGTGCCTGCGCGGCACATGTCAGCGAATCGCGACACGGTGATCCAACCTGAATGACGGTGTACCTTCCGCCCATGGTGGCGCGGTGCCGTGCACACGGCTCACGCGCGCGAGGACACACCAAAGCTGTCCGGGGGGACAACGATGGTAGCGACGACGGTCGATTCTCGTGCTGCCTATGGCGGCGGCATTCGCGCAGATTCACACGGCATGAGCGCAGGGAGTGATCCAATGATTTGCAAGCTAACAGGCTTCGTCGCGCTGGCAGGCGCAATGGTGTTTGCCTGCTGGAATCCAGCGTTTGCGCAGACCCCTGGACCGCCGTGTCTCACGGTCGACAATGCAACCACGACCTGCAGTGCCACCACCACCGGCCCTGTCTCGGATCCCTTCCCGCGCACGGCGGTCATCATGAACGGCGGCGACTTCACGTTGCTGCACTCTGGCAATACGAATGCCGGCGTTACGCTCGCTACGGTCGCTTCAGAATCCAACATGATCGTCATCAGCGGCTATCTTGGTATCGAGAGCTATGGCACTTACTCCGCGCTGATGAGTAGTTGGAAAGCGGCCGCGTCCGCCAATGGCGTTACCTTACGGACGTTTTTGTATACCAATGGGCAGGCGTTTCAATATACAAATCCTGCGATCTATCCGTGGCTGACCAACGCGTTTAACAGCTCAAGCATGTGGGCTTACACCTCGGCTTCCGGCAGCGGCACCACCGACGTCGTTCCTTACAGCGACTCCGGCAATGACGGTCAATCGTACCTTCAGATTACGCCCTACAACACCCAGACACTCTCCTCATCGTACAAGTACAACGGCAAGACCGGCGTGCTGGCGGGGTCCAACCTCTGGAATCTTTACGCCCAATATTTCTACGATATATTCGTCAATGGGCTCGCCGTCTCGAAATACGGCGAGGTGGCGGGATTTGTGCCGAATGCCAGTCTGGATGGCATTTACCTGGACAACTATTCACCAGTCCCGAGCTCCACTGCGACCTGGGATGGAATGGGCACTACGCCGGTAGCGGCTACTCCCGCAGTCATCACCGCCACTGAACAGGGACAGGCGAAACAGGCCGCGGCGTTTCGGGCCATTAATTCAAAGTTTCTGCTTCTTGCCAGTACTGGATTCGCCGCCATGAATCTCAACGGTACTGTGAAAACAATCGATCCGAGCTATGAGCATGTGTGGGACGTAGTGATGAATGAGGGCACGGTCGGGTTCTCATGGAGCATCGAGACGTGGCACGACTCCCCGCCCGGAGCCTGGATGCAAGGACTTATCGCCGCCGAGGCGTCGATAGCTTCCGACGGTACTCTGATATTCCATCAGGTTGGCGGACCTGATGGCGACAATGACCTGGTCGGGAACCAGTCCGGGTGGGGAGCCACGCAGTGGCAAGCGGTTCGCTTCGGCTTCGCTGCGGCCATGCAGAGAAACTGGCACTACGCGTTGAATTGCGGGCAGAACGACTATAACAATGTCGGCCTGACGGACGAGCAGGTACAGACCGTGAGCGGTAAGGCCAATTACGGCTGGCTGTCTGCCGGCACCCAGCGCCTCGATCCGCCGCAGAGTGCAGCCTGGTCGAATGGCGTTTGGCGCCGACGTTTCCCGAATGGCTGGGTCTTATGGAATCCGCGCGGCAATGGAGCGCAGACCGTCACCATTCCCTCAACGCTCTGTCGTATCAAAACCCGCGGATATGGCAATGCCAGCGTGAACAGCGGAGCGTGTGGCGCTACCAGTGTGACCTTGCAGGACGCCGACGGACTGTTCCTGATCGGGACGGGCTGAGGTCCACTTCCAGCCTCGATGCGGGCCGCGGCGCCGATTGATGCGGGCCGCGGGTCCCCGCCCCCGCTGAACGCTCGCGTCTGTCGATAGCCCTCGAGTACCTACATCTGCGCCCCGCAGCGCGCGCGCGTGCGTGCGCGGCGCCTGTCAGTGAATCGCGACACGTCAGTGAACCGCGACACAGTGAAACAACCCGAAAGACGGTGTAGCTTCTGTTAAATGGTGGTGCGGCGCCGTAGCACACGGTCCCCGCGCCACCCAAAGTGGCGCGGCGCTGTGCACACGGTCGACCGCGCGAAACAATCCTTAATCCGGGGGAACAATGATGGTATCGACTGTGGCTGATTTCCGCGCCGCTAATGGCAGCGGCATTCGCGCATTTTCACATCGCAGGAGCGCAGAGGATGGCCCAATGATTCGAATGATTCGCAAGCTAGGAACCTTCGGTGCGCTGGCAGGCGCAATTGTGTTTGCCTGCTGGAACCCCGCAGTTGCACAGACCCCTAGTGCGCCGTGCCTCACGGTCGACAATGCGCCCTCGACGTGCAGCAGTGCCACGACCGCCGCGAGCACCACCAGCGGTCCTGCCTCGGATCCCTACCCGCGCACGGCGGTGATTTTGAACGGCGGCGACTTCACGTTGCTGCACTCCGGCGATACGACTGCCGGCGTCCCGCTCGCTACGGTCGCTTCAGAATCCAACATGATCGTCATCAGCGGCTATCTTGGTGTTGAGGACTATGGCACTTACGCCGCGCTGATGGAGGGATGGAAGGATGACGCGGCTGCCCATGGCCTCACTTTGCGCACGTTTTTGTATACGCAGGGGCAGGCGTTTCAATATGTTCTCGACTCTGCGGACTATCCCTGGCTAGTTGACGCATTCAACAAATCGAGCATGTGGGCTTACTCGTCGGCTTCCGGCAGGGGCACCAGCGATCTCATTTCCTACAGCGACTCCGGCAATACCGGCCAGTCGTATCTTCAGATTACGCCCTACAACAAACAGACACTCCCGTCATCGTACGAGTACAACGGCAAGACCGGCGTGCTGGCCGGGTACGACATCTGGAATCTTTACGCTCGATATTTCTATGATGTATTCGTCAACGGGCTGGCACGCTCGAAATACGGCGAGGTGAAGGGATTCGTGGCAAATCCCTATCTGAATGGCATTTACCTGGACAACTATTCACCAGTCCCGGGCAAGGTTGCGACCTGGAATGGAATGGGCACTACGCCGGTAGGCGCTACCGCCGCAACCATTGCCGCCACTGAAGAGGGACAGGCGAAACAGGCCGCGGCGTTTCGGGCCATTAATTCAAAGTTTTTGCTTCTTGCCAGTACCGGATACGCGGCTGAGTATCTCAATGGCACTTTGAAAACAATTCAGCCGAGCTATGAGCATGTGTGGGACGTAGTGATGAATGAGGGCACGGTCGGGTTCTCATGGAGCATCGAGACGTGGCACGACTCCCCGCCTGGAGCCTGGATGCAGGGGCTTATCGCTACCGAGGCCTCGATGGCTTCCGACGGTACTTTGATATTCCATCAGGTTGGGGGACCTGACGGCAGCAATGACCTGACCGGAGACCAGTCTCACTGGGGAGCCACGCAGTGGCAAGCTGTTCGCTTCGGCTTCGCTGCGGCGATGCAGAGAAACTGGCACTACGCGTTGACCTGCGGGCAGGACGCATATAACACCGTCGGCCTGACGGACGAGCAGGTACAGACCGTGAGCGGCAAGGCCAATTACGGCTGGCTGTCTGCCGGCAGCCAGCGCCTCGATCCGCCGCAGAGCGCAGCCTGGTCGAACGGCGTTTGGCGCCGACGTTTTCCGAATGGCTGGGTCCTATGGAATCCGCGCGGCAACGGTGCGCGGACCGTCACCATTCCGTCAACACTCTGTCGCATCAAAACCCGCGGCTATGGCAATGCCAGCGTGAACGACGGAAAGTGCGGCGCCACCAGTGTGACACTGCAGAACGCTGACGGACTGTTCCTGATCGGGACGGGCTGAGGTCCGCTTCCACTCGCGACCCCAGGACGCCGCCACGTGGCGTGGCGAGCGCCTGGGGTCGCGGCCGCGGCGTTGCGATGTCGTCTAGCCTGTTCCTGCCTCCAGAACCGGATCAGCGGCAGCGGAGGTGTCCGCCGTCTCGTTGACTGCCCCCAGCACCATCAGCATCCACAGCAGATTACCGTAGTCGCGTTGGCCTTCACGCTGCTCGGCGAGAATCTGCTCGACCGCCGGACCCGAGAGGCCGGCGGTCGCTACCGCGCGTTTCACGGCGCTATCGGCAAGGTCGCCCTGACGGAACCAGCTGCGCAGCGGCGTTACGAAGCCGCGCTTGCCAGCAGCCAGCAGTGCTCGAGGAAGCTTGCGACCGACCGTTTTGCGAAGCACCGCCTTGCGGGTCAGGCCTGGGAGCTTGACGTCCTTGTGGACGCCGCTCATCAGTTCAACCAGCCGGTGATCGAGAAACGGCACGCGTGCCTCCAGGGACCATGCCATGGTCATGCGATCCACCTTGGTCAGCATGTCGTCCGGCAGCGATACCTTGTAGTTGAAATACATCAGGCGGTAGAACGAATCCCGGTACGGGCAATCCCGCATGAGCTCGACGAATACGTCCCTGGCGCGGTGCACACGAAATCCGGCAAGCAACGCCCGCCGACGATCCTCCTCGAGCCACGCTATCTTGGCCAGCAGCCGGTCTTCGAACGTCGCGGCCGTGGTGGTGAGCAGCCGGTAGTAGCGGTTGGCTGCGTAGCGCATGTGTCCGCGAGTCATTCCGGCGATGCCGCCGATCAGTACCTCCGCACAGCGCCGTACCGAATGCGGGACGCGCAGGTACCTGGCGGCAAGCTTCTCGACCTGGTAGGCGGGGTAGCCGGAAAGAACCTCATCCCCACCATCACCCGTAAGGACCATCTTGACGTGTCTGGCGGCGAGTCGCGCCACGTGGCTGGTCGGCAGGGCGGATGAATCGCCGAAGGGCTCGTCATAGTGGAATGCGACCTGATGCAGCGCTGCTTCGAGATCATCTGGGCTTACGACCGCCTCGTGATGCCGGGTATTGACGCGTGCCGACACGAGCCGGGCGAGACGGCGCTCATCGAAAGCAGGATCATCGAATCCGATCGTGAAGGTCTCGACGGGCAGGCGCGTCTGCTCCGACATCAGGGTCACCACGGATGCCGAGTCCAGACCACCGCTGAGGAACGCGCCGAACGGTACGTCGCTGCGCATGCTGATGCGCACGGCATCCCCGAGCAAATGTGCGAATTCCTCCTGCACGGCCAGCGCGTCGCGGCGCATGTCGCCTTCGGCAATCGCGGGCAGGTCCCAGTACCGGTGGATTTCGGTGCGCTTCCCGTCCGTGATCAGGTAGTGGCCCGGTGGGAGCTTGCGAACCCCGCTGAAAAAGGAATGCGGTGCCGGGATGTACCCGAACGTCAGATAGACGTCGAGCAGCGAGGTATCCGGGATACGCGGCACACCGGCTGCGAACAGGCTCTTCATCTCCGAAGCGAACAGGATCCGCTCCGCATCGACCCAGTAATGCAATGGCTTGATGCCGAGACGGTCTCGCGCCAGGAAGAGCCTGTTACGGGAATCGTCCCAGATGGCGAAGGCCCACATTCCGTTGAACCGATCGAGGCAGCGCTCACCCCATTGCGCGTAGGCTTTGAGGATGACCTCGGTATCGGAGTCGGTGCGGAAGCGATGGCCGGCGGCGGTCAGCTCGGCACGAATTTCAACGTAGTTGAATACTTCGCCGTTATAAACAATGATGTTTTGGGTCTCGGCATCCATCATTGGTTGCTGGCCGGCGGCGGGGTCGATGATGGCTAACCGACGGTGGCCAAGGCCGAGCCCAGGGGCGATGTGCAGACCCTCACCGTCAGGTCCGCGGTGGCGAACCATGTCGGTCATTGCCTGCAGTAGATCTGCATTGACCGGTGTTTGCCGGTCGCGGTAGAGAACGCCCGCAATGCCACACATGATTTTCAGTATATCGCGGTTGCCGGGAGGACCGCGGCCAGCTCAGCGCCGGCGAAGCACCGCGAGTGAGCTCTTGACCCGCCGAAACAGAGCGTTCGCCTCCTCGACCCCTGTTGCGAGCAGCAGGGCCGCGAACACCACGCCGTAGAGGACCGAACCAACGACAGCGCCAAGGAAGGTCGTGCGCGATTGGAAGGTGATCCCGAAGGCGATCACCGCGCCGGTCGCAGCGCACAGGCCGATCTTGGTCATTGCGGCCCAGGGCAGTAGTCCACGTACCCGATACAGCCGCCTGATGACGAACGCGGACAGGAGGTTCTCGCTCAAGCGGGCGATAACGAGCGCGATTACCGCTCCGGCGATGCCCGTCAGCGGCAGGAGCACCACCAGTGCGAGGGCGTTCACGACCACGTCGACCGCGCCGATCGCGATGAAAGCACGCGTCCTGTTGATGGCGCGCATGAGCGGTGAAAAATCGATGCACGCGCGTGCGACGATCACCGCGTACCACCGCAGCACCGGGATGGCAGGACGGTAGGCAGGACCGAATGCCGTCAGGATGAGTGGCTCGGCGTACCAGGCCACGATGGCAGCCGCGGGAAACAGCAACATACAGTTGACGACCATGGCGCGACGCCAAAGCTGCAGAGCCTCGTCCTGCGAATCCCTGGCCCGCCGCACCAGCTCCGGCAGCAGCACCGCCGAGATCGAGTTGCGCATCGCTACGACTATTGGCTCGCCGTAAGTGCCGACCGTGAGGTGCGCCAGGGCGGCAACGCCGAGAAGCTTTGCGATGACGACGTTGCCAAGGTTTCTGGAGAGCATGCTTAGAAGCCCCCCAAGGCCAAACGGCACACAGAATCGCAACTGCTCGCCCCTGATATTGCCTATCGGCGGCTCCAGACGTGACTGGTCCACCCGGATCCACCCAATGAGCGCGCCGGTCAGACGCAGCCCCTCGAGCACCAGCAGAGACCCGATGATCGCGGAGACATTCCTCGTTACAGCCGCGACGCATACGACAACCACCAGGCGGGCTATGAGTCGGCCCGCGCTGTAGGCAAATACCCACATCGTTGGCCTGCGCGTGGCAACCCACAGGGACTCCCACCAGTCCAGGTTCACCGACAGAACCACATAGACCACCACCGGTACCAGATAGGGTCCAACGAGTCCGCGCGGCACCGCGAGGTCGATGGCGATAAACACGACGACGACGACCAGACTGACGCCAGCCGTGAGGCTGGCGGTCTCCCGCACGACTCGCCACATGCTCGCCGGATTACGCGGAACGAAATAGGAAAGGCTGTCGCTGAGGCCGAAGTTGGCAGCAGCCATCAGGAGCGATGCGTATAACAGGAATTCGCGGTAGCGGCCGAACTGCGTCACGGTCAGAAGGCGCGCCAGAATGACAGGGCTGATGATCATCAGCCCGTAGTTCGCAATCCGCGCTGCGGACAACACGGCTGCCTGGTGTGCCATTCCGCCGCGCATGCGTCAGCGCGATGGTTTGACAGCGACGAGGCGACAGTTGTCGATCAGCTTGCGCAGCAGTGATCGGCGCAAGAGGGCACGCATTCGCTCGGGGGGCTGGCGCATGAGCCACCGCTCCAGGGCCAGCACCAGCCGCGCCGGCACCGGGACTGGGTAGCCGCGCAAGCTACTATAGATCGTCACCCGCCCGAAGCCGCAGCCGCGAAACAGCTCGAATAGCTCCACGTTGGTGTATTCACGCAGGTGGAACCCGGTGGCGATAATGTCGAAACCGCGTGAAATATCATGCGGACCGGTAAGGCGGTTAGGCGTCGCACAAACGTAGACTCCCCCCGGCCTCAGAGCACGCTGCAGATTGACAAGCTGAGCACTCGCGTCATCAGGGTGCAGATGCTCCATCAGTTGATTGCTGTACGCTACATCGACCGAGCCGGGCGGTACCGGGATCGATGTGCCATCCGACAGTATCAACTCAAATTTCTCCGGGCGATCCGACGATGTGAGTTCGCTGCTGACGTCGACAGCGATTGCTTTGCGCGCGCGCTTGGCCACTTCGCGAGTGACTGAGCAATCCCCCGGCCCGACCTCCAGGTACGTTGTGTCCTTACCGATGAAGCGAGCCAGCAGGCGCAGCTGCTGCTTGACGGCGCGCTCCCTCTCGGCTGGCGATGCCTTGCGCGTGAGTTGCGGGTGGTCCGGCACGCGACGCAACAGTTCGTCATAGAGCTTGCCGTACAGCTGCTTACGTTCGTCGCGAGTTCCAGCGCGCAGCTGCGCTGCGAGTGCCTTCTCAATCTCGTACTGTTCTCGAACCTGCTCGGGAGAGCGTGTCGTCTCTGATGCCACCGCTGCCCTCCTGCGCCGGGATAGCAATTAGATCGAAGGCGAGCCCGTCGCGACCCGAGCGACCGTCGCGAGATAAGGCTCGAGTATCCGATCCTCGCCATGGCACCGCGCCATGTACGCTGTGCATCGTGCGCTCATTTCCATCCAGGCTTGCGAATCCGTCGCCAGCCTGCGAGCAACGCTTGCCATCTCGTCCAGGCTCGCTACGGCATAGCCGAGCCCCTCGCGACGGATAATATCATCGGGATCAAAGAATGAAATGACTGGAACGCCGCGTATCCAGGCCTGGAGAAAGGTGTTTGGGAATCCCTCGACCTCAGAAGTATTGACGAACAGTCGCGCGCGATCGAACAGCCGGTTGGTGAGGCGGTACGGAAGCTGGCCATGGAAAGTCAGGTTGCCGACGTCCGCAGCGCGTGCGCGGATCCGCTCAAAGAGATCGTGCGCCTGCGGCGCAGCCCCGCCGACCATGCTCGCCGTCAGGGGATGCAGGCGCCGCGCCAGCTCGATAAAAATCTCCGGGCGCTTCAGCTGCTGGATGTTGCTGACCCACAGAACGGAAATGTCGCGCTCGCCCAACGGCAGCGTGGAATCAGCAACGTCCACTAGCGATGAGGCGACCGAGCTGTCCAATCCATAATTCCTGCGCAACAGCTCCTGTTGGTTGACGCTTTGGGCGAGAATCGCGTCGGCGCGACGCAGTCCGTATTCGTACAGCTTCCGGTCACGCCAAAAGGAGATCTCCAGCCGCGCGGGATCGCAATCGGCATCGCTCGCGATGCGAACGACCATGCGGCGACCGTTCCGCCTGGCCCATAACGCAACCTGCCCAACCTGCACCCCCGCAGGACTCACGTAATAGACATCGGCAGCCGCGCGCCGCAGTGCCGCTATCAGCTTGGTCCAGCGGGGGTGCACGAAGCGCAGCACCGGAACTCCCTCCACGGGTCCGGACGCCTTGTAGGTCTGTACGCCGGACCAGACCGCGCCATCCTGCTGACCATAGTCCCCCACGACCATCGACACCTGAAACCCCCGGCGCGCAAGCGCCTTGGCGAGCAAGGTTTGCTGCAGCTGTGCGCCACCGATCCCATGCTGTTCGAACTCCGGGGCCAGCACGGGCAGATTAGTCAGGCCCACGAAGCAGATGCGTCCTGTCAAGTGTGTGCGGCTGGCGCGCAGACGGAGGGTGCGCGTGAGTATCGTGCCAGCAGGCACGGGAGGCAAGCCGCACGCGGCCAATCCCAGGTGATCGGCGTCACGGATTTTCTCGGCGAGTTTGTCAAGGATGGCTGCAGCGCCGCAGATGCACGCTGTTATGATCGCAACGAATGAATTCTGCTGGTAAACCCAAGGTCATGCTAGTCGGCCCGATGCCGCCGGCCAGAGGTGGGGTCACCACGTTCATGATGAATCTGATGGCTTCTCCAGTTAGCGTCGAATTTCAATTCGTTCCATTCGACATAGCTCGGCCGCCAAAGAAGAACGTGGCAGAGAATTGGGGTTATCGCGCAGTGCTTCGCGGTGGCGTCGGGCGCATTTTGTGGGGCGCGCTGCTGACGATGTGGCATTTTTTGAAGTTTCCCTTCGCGGTGGTTGCCGGTCGGATCGACCTGGTGCAGGTTCAGGCCTCTGACTACCAGGTCTTCTGGGAGGCCGCGCTCTACGCCGCAATGGCGCGAATCCTCCGTCGCCCGGTCCTGTTCCGAATCGGCGGCTCGTTCGACGCCTTCCACGGCAAAGCGTCATCCATCGAGCGGCGGCTTATCGCTGGAGTGCTGCGACGACCGGATGTCGTGATCGCGCAATCGCGCTTCGCGAGCAACTACCTGCGCTCTGCGGGCCGCACCGGCAGAATCGTGCTTCTGCCGAACTGGATGCACGACATTGATTCTTCTCCGCCGCCGCGGCCGCCCGCCACCCGACCAACCTGCCTGTTCATCGCCGGCCTGGAGGCGCGTTATAAGGGCATCGAGGAGGTGCTGGGTGCGGCCGAGCAGCTGAAGGCGCGCGGCTGCGACGTAGAATTCCAGCTGGTCGCCGTTCCGCCGTTTCTGCAGAAGCGCATCGCCGATTCGGCGAGCGCGGGCGCGATTCGGATGCAGGGCCCAGTGGAGCACCGCCATCTGCTCGCATTGATGCAGCGCTGTGAGATCTTCCTCCTTCCCTCACACAACGAGGGTTTTCCCAATTCGCTCATCGAGGCGATGGCGGCCGCTATGGCCTGCGTTGCCACGCCGGTGGGCGCGGTGCCGGAAATTGGAGCCGAGGGAGGCGTACTCATTGTGCCGGTAGGTAACGTCTCCGCCCTGGCCGATGCGATATCCCGGCTGGTGGCATCGCCCGAACTGCGTGATCGGCTCGGCGTTCAGGCACGCCAGACTGTTCGTTCCCACTACGTTGCCTCCGTTGCACTGCCTGAGCTGGCACGGACCTATCGAAAGCTGCTGCTCCCTGCCGACCAGATGTCAGTTGCGCCACACTGAAAGGGCACGGTCATTCTAAAATTCGCAACCAAAAGTGAGCGCCTGTTCGGATTGGTGATCAGAAACCCTTTGCTGCGGAAGTTCTGGGTTTATCGAACGGATGCCATGCCCGAACTGAGAAACGCCGCCCTCCGCGACCACATTTACAGCGGTTTTTTCACGCAAAACGCCACCTCCAAGCAGACCTCCGCGGGGCGATTCGGAGATCTGGACCGGCTGACCTGCTCGATCATCAGGGAACACAAGCTCGACGTGATTCACGACGTCGGTGTGTCGAGTGGCGTGACCTCGCTCGATCTGTATCGCGCGCTCGCCACGAGCGGAACGCCCTTAACCTTTCACGTTTCTGATAAGTATGCAGTTTACCGCTGCGCGGGACGGTGCCCGGCGCGAATCATCGACGCTGAAGGTTCGGTAAAGGAATTGTATGTTTGCAGTCTGCTGGGCACGCGTGCTGTCACGTACAAATACCCGGTAACTCGATTCCTGTACTGGTTGCTTGCCCGTCGACCGATTCGCGGGCCGGTCCGGTCGTTTGTGCTTTTCGACCACGAAGTCCTCGAGCACATCGGCAAGGGCCTGATCCGCCGAATCGATTACGACGTCTTCACGACCCACATGCCCGGCGCCTTCTCCTTCGTGCGCTGCATGAACCTGCTGAACCTGGGCTACTTTCCTCGCGAATCCATAGAGACTGGGCTTCGCAACCTCATCGAATCGCTCAAAGAGGGCGGCGTGCTGCAAATCGGACGTACGCATCCTGACGGAGTCAGCCACGCCACGTTCTACAGGAAGCGTGGCAACCGGCTGCAGATGCTGCAGGACGTCGGGCGTGGAACCGAGGTGCGCGAGCTGATTGACCGCCTACACTGAGCCCGCGTCCAGCACACGCTCACGGAAATCATTTAACATTTTGTCGAAGCTGAAATGCTTCGTCGCGGCGTGGCGCGCCTGCGCGCCTGTTTCCTTGCGCGCCTGGGCGCTGACTGCCAGGGGCATCACCACATCGCAAAGCGATTTCACATCCCCGGGCGGGTACGCCATCCCGCCGCCGAACCCGAGCATCTCCTCCATCCCACCAACCTGCGCAACCACCACCGGGCACGACATCGCCATCGCTTCCAGAACCGCGTTCGAGAATGTCTCAACCGCGACAGACGGCAGCACGAATATATCCATCCTTGCAAGATAGGGACGCACGTCCTGCACCTCGCCAACCAGGTGCACCCTCCGCTCGAGGCCCAAGCGCCGGATCTCGCGCTCGATCTGCGGTCGTTCCGGCCCGTCTCCGACAATGAGCGCTGCTACATCGCCGCCGCGCGTGATCAGTTCATGTACCGCGCGAACCAGATCGACTTGCGCCTTCTCGATCCGGAACGCGCCAACCGTACCCAACATGACCGCCCGGGGGAGCTCAGGGAGCACCGCCGGCAGAACCCGCTCTTTGGAGAATTCTGCCGTGTTAACCCCGTTGTAGAGCACCATGGACTTGGCCGGGGAGCCACTCAGGCCGTAACGCGAGCACCAAAGACGACGTTGGCTCTCGGCGCCAAAAATGATCATATCCGCTCGCCGCAGCACGGGGCGATAGAACAGCATCTGCAATTCTTCTTTGCGGGTGGCAAACACCGTCGTGTTGACGGAGACCACCACCCGCGGGGGCAGATTCCTGCACAGCAACCTGGTGAGGACCGCGTAAAGCGCCGGATACAGATTCATGGCGACCAGCGTACCGACATCGTGCTCTCGGACAACGGCCGCCAGCCTGCGAAGTGCCCGGAGCGAGAACTTGCCGCGCCGCTGCAGGTTCACCGTGGCGACGGCGGGATCTACCTGCGACAGAAGTGTCTCTGGAGAACGCAGATACGCGATCACGACCCGACGGTTGTCGGCTGCCAGTACATTGGCAAGACGCACAGTCTTGCGCTCGGATCCACCTACGCTCAGCGAATTGAGCAGGAACATGACGCCCCGGTCGCGCCTGCCCGGGAACGCAACTCCCTCGTCATGTCGGCGGGATGCGCTCAAACTCTCCCGATGAGGAGATCAAATCCGAATTGTTCTGGAATCGCGTAGCCCGGACCCACTACGATCCGGTTGAGATCGAAGGGATTGGGGGTGGCAACATTCGCACCTCCCACGGCGGAGATGCAGCACGCGAAACCAGCCTGGCGGACCAGTTCGCGTGCGTGCTCGGAGATGTTGGCTCGTCCGCCGAAGGGATACGCGAACAGCCGCATTGGCTTGCCGAGTTGCTGGTCGAGTTTGCGCTTGGAAGTCTCCAACTCGAGCCGCGCGGTCTGCTCGTCTGCGGTGCCCAGGTCGACGTGAGTGTCGGTGTGGCTCCCGATCTCGAAGCCCTGGGAGACGAGCTCGCGCAGCTGGTCCCAATCCATCCAACCGGGCTGGTGCGGGAGGCTCCGATCCCATGGCGCGACTGTGTTCGTGCCGATAAACCCCGTGGCGACGAAGAAGGTCGCCGTCAGGCCGTGCTTGCGAAGAATGGGCGCGGCGACCTCGAAGTTGTCGCGATAGCCGTCGTCGAACGTGATCGATAAGGTGCCGCCCATGTCCTTGGCCGCGGTGCAGCCTGCCACCTGCTCGGCCAGGGGAATGACCCTGAAGTGGGCACGAAAGAACTTGCAGAATTTCTCGAATCTGGCGGAACTGCAGGTCAGGCCGTCCTCGGGCAGGTCATCCCTGACGCGATGGTACGTCACGACGGTCATCTTCGAGCGGAAGTCCCACGCGAACACCCCGACCCTTGCAGCCGCATAGCCGATCACCGCCTTTACCCTCTTGGCGATCGGAGCCTTAAATGGGGGAGAAGCGAGTTCCATGTTCTTATCTTATGACAACCTTCCGGCGAAGCGCAGGCGGGCGCCCCCAAGGCCTCTAGGGCAGCGAAGATATCAAAAATGACCGCAGTCGGTCAGAGGGAGGGCTGCAAGTGTGACGCGTATCCTGAAGCGGGCGACATCAGCTTGATTCCGCTGCGATTGCCGGACATGCGGCCGGCCCCGGAGCGCCGGACGCGGGCCGGATTCAGAACGCCTTCGCGTCGTTGAAGACGCGCACTGCCGTCTTCGCGAGGATCTCCATATCGAGCCCGAGGGACCAGTTGCGCAGGTACTCGAGGTCGTAGCGTACGCGCGCCTCCATCTGCGCAACGGTCTGCGTCTCACCGCGTAAGCCGTTCACCTGGGCCAGGCCGGTAATGCCCGGCTTCACCTTGTGGCGGACCATGTAGCCCTTTATGAGCTTGCGGTACAGCTCGTTGTGTGCGACCGCGTGCGGCCGCGGCCCGACCAGGCTCATGGGGCCCTCGAGGACGTTTATCAGCTGCGGCAGCTCATCGAGTGAGTAGCGCCGCAGGAATTTCCCGATGCGCGTCGTGCGTGGATCGGACTTGGTCGCCTGGACTACCGTCGGGCCGTCCTCGGTGACCGTCATCGTGCGGAACTTGTAAACGACGATCTCTTCACCGTTCAGTCCATAGCGGCGCTGGCGGAAGATGATCGGACCCGGCGAGCTCAGCCACACGAGGATGGCGATTGCGATCATCAGTGGCGCGGCCAGGACCAATGCCACCGAGGAGATCAGCAGGTCGGTCGCCCGCTTGGCGATCGCCCGGTAGCCGAACAACGGCGTCTCGCACATCGACAGCGCGGGTATGCCGTCGATCGAGATGCTGCGGGCCTGAATCAGGTCGAAGACGAAGATATCCGGCAGGTAGTAGATGGATGCCGTGGTGTCGCGCAGCTCCTCGAGCAGCTCCACAACCCGCGCGACCTGCCTCACCGGCAGGGCAAGGAAGATCACCTCGATATTGTGGGCACGGACGTATGGGGCCAGGTCCTTGAGCTTGCCGAGCATTTGTATCTCTGCGTCGATCTTGAGGCGCTCCCGCTCACGGTCGTCGAAAAATCCGACCACCGACATCCCGAATTCCGGACAGCCTCCGAGCCGCCCGGCCAGCGCGATGCTCGACACAGTGCAACCGGCGAGTACCGTCTTGCGGGCATTGCCGGGATGGAGGCAATAGCGCCTGTTGAGCTCGTGCAGAACGAGAGTGGCGGCAGTGATCAATACCGGCCCGAGCGCCGCCCACGTGAGCATGGCGCGCCTCGAGTAATGTCCCGAGAACTTCGTCAGGTAACCGATCGCCAGCAGTGCGGCCAGCATCGCCATCCAGCGCAGCACGACACCCAGGGCGATCGGAATCGAGGCCGACAGCAGCTGGCTCTGCAAGGTCTGCGGCGGTCGCGGCAGCAGCAGCGCCAGCACCCCCACGACGACCGCCATCGAGTGATAGCTCTGATCGAGTTGCACGCCGTACAGCGCCAGGACGGCGTACAAAGCCCCCACCGCGATGAACGCGGGGGCAATCGTCTGCAGCACTGCGATGACCGCGATGGGCAGGGAGTTTCTCAGAATGACCGGTTCGCTCATCCAGCGGTTCTTCGCTCTAGCTTAAGTCAATAGCGTAGCTGAACTCCCGCTCCGCGGGGCGAATCACATCACGGACGTCGCCATCGGGTGTCTGCCCCAGGTGACATATTGCGCTCCGAACGTGATGAGGCTTTACTGCGCTCTGCAAGGGCAAATCCCCCGCGAGGGGGAGACGCAAAGCTTCCGGTCTCGACGCTCGTAGCGCTCGAGATAGCGGAGTTGCCGGCACCGCAGACTCGAGTCGCGGCGTCGTCATCTTCAAGACGGACAACATGCTTTGCCCTTGCCGTAACAACGGGGGTAAGGCATGGATCGATCATCACGCGCGCGGCGTCGCTCGCGCCCATCGGACGCGCAGCCACGCTCGCGTCTGCGCTTTCGGACTTCAGCGCTGGCGTTGGCTCTCGTGAGTGCATCGCTGGTATTGGCTTTCCTGGTGCGCAAAGCGGGTGAGCCAGACGCAGCGCCGGTCGCCCCCTCCCCTTCATCGAGTTCTCCGGTCACGCGCCCGCCGTCATCGATTTTCTGGATGACGGCTTCATCGACGACAGCCCCGCCGGCAGCGCAGACACCGTCCGCTACGCGGCTCACTATCCAGGGTGTCCCGCCTGCGGGGGTGAACTACGACTCACCTTACAGCTTCACGCCCACGGTATCCGGACCGGGAGGCGCTGCGTTGGCGTTCAGCATTCAGAATAAGCCGGCGTGGGCGGCTTTCGACCGCTCGAACGGTGCGCTGACCGGAACACCCGGGGTGGCGGATGTAGGGACGGACGCGAATATCGTGATCAGCGTGAGTAACGGCAGGTCGACGACCTCCCTTGCGGCATTCAGCCTCAGTGTGAACGAGGCTTCCAACGGAGTCGCGGCGCTCGACTGGACTCCCGTGACTGACACCAGCACCAACACGATGCTGACGGATCTGGCGGGATATATCGTCTACTACGGAACCTCGGCGGACAATCTGAATCAACAGGTCAAGCTGGAGGATCCGGGCCTCACGAGTTATATGATGACCAATCTCGCTTCGGGAACCTGGTATTTCGGCATTGCCGCCTACACCCGCAGCGGTGTGCGCGGCGTCATTTCCAGCGTCGTCAAAAAGACCATCCCCTGAAGTAGCGCCGCGCGAAACCGCTGCGCGGCGGCGCTGGCGGGCGCTGTCAGCTTATCCATGTGGCGCGTCACAGTTCGGCGACGACTCGATATTCCATAATTCCAACACCGCCCTCGCGGCGCGGTGTGCGTGTCTTTCAACACAGACAGATTGCCTTCGTTTGCTCGTGACGCTCTACTGTGCACACCTAAGGGCAAATCCCCCGCGAGGGGGAGACGCAAAGCCTCCGGTCTCAAGCGTCCGTAGCGCGTGAGATAGCGGGGTTGCCGGCATCCGCACACACCGTCGCGGTTTCGTCAACCCGGAGCTCTTTGTTTTGCCCTGCCGGCGGTCACAGGGGGCAAGGCATGGATCGGATCCATCGGGACACGCTGCGGCGTTTGCGCGTCGTCTTGGGCACATCGCTGGCATTGGTTCTGGTCGCGTGTGGCGGGGACGGAAGTGCCTCGTCGCAGGATCCGGGTTCCTCGGCTGCATCCACCACCAGCTCGGCGACCACCACCGGCTCGTCGACCACCACCAGCTCGGCGACGCTCAGCATCCAGGGTGCCCCGCCCGCCGGAGTGAACTACGGGTCACCTTACAACTTCACGCCCACGGTATCGGGCGCCGCGGGCGCTACGTTGACGTTCAGCATTCAGAACAAGCCGGCGTGGGCGACTTTCAGCAGCACGAATGGTGCGCTGAGCGGAACGCCTGCGGCTGGGGATGTGGGAACGGATGCGGACGTCGTGATCAGTGTGAATGACGGCACATCAAGCGCGTCCCTCAAGGCATTCAGTATCAGCGTGAACGAGAGCTCCCCCGGAACCGCGACGCTCGACTGGACTGCGGTGACCGAGACGACCACCGACACGACCCTGACGGGCCTGGCCGGATACATCGTCTACTACGGGACCTCGGCGGACAATCTGAATCAGCAGGTGAAGCTCGCGAACCCGGGCCAAACGAGTTATGTGGTGACCAATCTCGCTGCGGCAACCTGGTACTTCGGTGTTGCCGCCTACACCAGCGACGGGGTGATAGGCAAGATGTCCAACGTCGGCGAGAAGACGATCCCCTGAAGAGCGGCTCACACCCACAGCTCACTGCCGCCCTCGTTCATATAAGCGGCATCGTTGTCCAGCATCTGCGCGCGCACGGGTGCCCCCGGCACCGCAGCGCCGCTTGCGGGGCGCAGCAGAATGGGGGTCTTCTGTCGTGCGTGGAAACCGCTCGCCCGCACGGTTTCTGACAGCAGCGGATCACTCGCCCAGATCACCACTTCAGCCGCGCACCGGTCGCGCCCGGCCTGCGCCACCGCACAGT
Source organism: Steroidobacteraceae bacterium (assembly GCA_035603345.1). Taxonomy (GTDB): domain Bacteria; phylum Pseudomonadota; class Gammaproteobacteria; order Steroidobacterales; family Steroidobacteraceae; genus 13-2-20CM-66-19. The sequence goes on from DATNKO010000040.1 coordinate 49,662, forward strand.
TGATCATTGCGCGCCAGTCGGCCGGCCGGTCTGAATCCATCCAGCAGTCGGCGATGCGGACCTGGCCCGGAGCTGAGGCAAGCAGAAAGTAGCCGCGCACGCGCCCTTCTCTCTCGACCGAATACAACTGCATCGGAACGATCGGACACGCGAGCGTGTACCTGAAGAGGTCCGCGCTTCGCTCGCACACGCCCATGCCCCGGGTCGGGACGGGGAACACCGCGGAGATCCGCTCGAGGTCATCGCCGCCAACGCGGCGCGCCAGCCACCCATTCCCGGGTACCGCAGGAGGAGCGGCGAGCCTCCAGGCGAGACTGCGCGCGAACCGCAGGAACCGCCGCCAGTTTCGCCGCCCGCGACCCCGCAGCAGGCGCAGCGAGGACAGGGGGCGTGCGTAGCCTATGGCCGTCCCGGTGGCGCGAAAGCCGATGTTCGGCAGGATCTGCATGGTCTGGGGACCGCCCCCGATCGCGAGCAGCGCCTCGGCCCGTTGACCGATGTAGTTCATGAGGGCCACGCCCGCGCCGATCTCCCTCGGGCTCGCTACCCAGTCGATCACGTGCAGGGTTCTGATCCGGCGCGACTCCCAGGCACATGACCCGGGAATAACCCCGCCGTGGGCGACGATCGAGCTGCCGTTGGCCAGGACAAAGGAGCGCGGTCCCGCCCAGTCCGCTCGCGGCTGCCAGTACTTCCAGTGCAGGCTGTGCGGCTCCACGGTCCGACCGCGCATTCCGGCCTGCGCAAGCAACGCGACGATCGCTGGCACATCGTCCGGTGTAGACGGCCGACCCACACACTTCATTGCAACCGGCCCTCTCGCGATGCAGTGGATGGCGATTCGCGGCTCAGCACGGCACGAAGAACTCGGTGAGCGATGCGACGCGCCCGCCGCTCACCTCGATGAGATCCATCAGCTCGGTCGGCACGATCGCGCCGGTGATCTTGGAGTGAATGTCGACCCGCCAGTGGACCGCGGCCCGCATACCCTCGACCGTGAGCGACAGGAGCTGGTAGCGGCTCAACTTGAACGTCTTCACGAGTACCGAGAGCCAGGGGCGGATCACGCTCATGCCGCTGGCGTCGAGCGAGATCCGTTTGCCATCGCCGGAGCCCCCGATCCGCAGGCGGGCGTCGCGGGAGAACACCCGGCACAGACCCTCGAGGTCCCCGTCCACACGCGCCGCGTGCAGCTCCCGCACCAGCCGTTCAACCTGCAGGCGATCCGTCATCCGCTTACCCCTTCTGCGCTCTGACATGAGCAAACTGCGGATGTCGGCGCCCATGAGCTTGAATGCGGTGTCGGCGTACGGAATGAGCGTACGCATGCCATAGAAGAGATGGATCATACCGGGGTGACAGCGGAAAATCGTGTTGATGCCCGCGCCCTGTAGGCGTTCCACATAGGCGCGGCCTTCATCGCGCAGCGGATCGAACTCGCCCGTGTGAACACAGGTAGGGGGCAGATTGCCCAGATCCGGCGCGCGCAGCGGCGAGATCCGCGGATCCGTCCGGTCCGCGTCCGCCGGGAGATAGTGCTTCAGGTCATGCTCCAACATGGCGCGATCGACCAGGAAACCCTCCACGAAGCTCACGCGCGACTCGCTCTCCGCCGCGCAATCCATGATCGGACACAGCAGGAACTGGCACGCCACACGCACCTGTCGCGCCGCGGTGGTCATCTGGCATACGACCGCGGCCAGAGTTGCCCCGGCAGAGTCGCCGCACAACCCCAGGCGATCCGGATCGATGGCGAGCTCGCTTGCGTGCGCCGCGATCCAGGCGGTGGCGGCATTGCCGTCCGCAATCGCCGCCGGGAACGGGTGCTCGGGCGCCAGCCGGTAATCCACGGACAGCACCCGGCAGCCGCTGGCATTGGTGAGGGAGCGGCAGACGGGATCGTGGGTATTCAAGCTCCCGGCGACGAACCCGCCGCCGTGAAAGTAGATGAGGCCGGGCAACACCTCGCCCGCGCGCGCCGCTGCGGGGGTGTACACCCTCAGGCCCACTGCTCCGCCCGGTCCCGGCAGGGTGCGATCCTCGATCGCGCCGACCGCCTCTCCCCGCCCCGAGAAGCCCAGCAGACGCTGCAGCGCGACGCGCCGCTCCTGGACCGTCAGCGTCAGCGCACCGGCCGGATTCATGGCGGCCAGCGTGTCGAGGAACCGCTTGACGTGCGGATCGATTGGCATCGTTTACAGGTAGCCGCGGACCCCGCGGTAGCGCCGTCGCCGGCGTATCACAACCCGAGCGCCCGCCGCGCGGCCGCCGGCCATTGCGCAGGATCCAGTCCATGGTTGGCGAACAGCGCGACCGCCAGCCGGTCCATGCCAAAGGCGATGCAGCCGGTATGGGCCAGCTCGTTGCGCTCGTCCTTGAGATCCCATACCTGCCCGAAATGGTCGCGGTGATAGTTGAAGCTCATGCAGGCGGTGGGCCTGGCGCTGGCGTGGTAGGGGATCAAGAGCTCGAACTTCAGCGCCTGCTGCAGCTGACTGACCGCCATGACCTGGCCAACCCGGCCGAAAAACGGATCGCTGGCGATGTCCACGGTGTAAGGCAAGGCGAGCTCCTCGGTGAGCTGCCGCGCGCGCGCCATCCACCCGTCACGGAACGCCGTGACCTCCTCCGGCAGCCCGATGCGCACGAACTCGCGCATCCGAAAAGACTGCAGCCGGTCGAGCGAGCGCGAGGGCTCGCGGCGGAAGCAGTCGGCCGCGACGTCGAATATCAGGCCGGCCCGCGGCAGGCGCCCGCGGCTCGCCACCAGCGGATACAGTGGGTAGCAGGCCGCCGGCGACAGCACCAGGTCCGACGCCGCGAGCGCCGTCGTCCAGTCCTCGCCGCTCGTGTAACGGGCAGCGGCCGCGTGGATGGCAGCCTCGCCCCCATGCAGCGCGCACACGCAGCCGAGCAGGTTGGGGAAGCTACCGAGATAGCCGGATTTCTCCACCTGCCGCCGGCTCATGACCGGCGGGAAGCGCAGCACCTCCGCCTGTGGATCGCGCAGCCGCGAGATCAGGCTCGCGAGCCGCTCGATCACACCCTCGTACAGCTGCGTACGGGCGTAGACGCCGTCGACCCCCATCGGCCTGAAGAGTGACCCGGCAATGGCCGCCAGCGGGTCATCTGCCGGGGCCGCGGTTTCTGGTTGCAGGACGCTCATGCTCGGTTCGCAGCCTCACTCGCGCAGTGACGTCGGAACCGCGCTCATCAGCACCGAGGTCGCCAGGTTGGACAGAATGCGATCGTTGTTGATCATGATGGGCGAGGACAGCACATCGCGCAGATGACGCCCGAGAGTGAACTCGCTGTCATTGCGGTAACCCGACAGGCCGCAGGCGCGCATCGCGCTCATGACTGTCGCGGCGGCGAGCTCCGAAGCCTCGACCTTGGTCAGCGTGATCATCGTCTGAAAGTCGAGCGCCGCGAGAGCCTGGTGGTCGTCCATGATCTGCTCGTAGCGGCGGAGCGAGGTCGCCAGCATCCCGCGGAGCGTGCGCAGCGTCGCCAGCGCCCTGGTGAACTGTGGGGCGCCGGGCGGCGTTTGCCCCTGGCTGTGACGCATGGCGTTGCGGATGAAAGCCTGCGCCCGTGCGGTCGCGCTGGTCGCGATGCCGGTCCACACCGAGCCCCATAGAAGATGGGCGAACGGCACCATGGTGCGGCTGTGAATGGTCTCGTAGGGCTCCGGCAGAATCTGTCCGGCGATCGCGGCAGCCTTGAGCGTGTAGCCTTCGCTGCACGTGCCGCGCATGCCGAGCGCATCCCAGCCCTGCAGGCGCGACAACGTGTAGTCGCTCTTGAGAAATGCCACCAGCACCTGGTCGCTGGCCGCGGCATCGGCGGCGCGGCGCGCCGTGGTGACGATGCCGTCGGCATAGGCGCCGTAGGAGATCACACTGGCGCGACGCTCGAGGCTGATGCGCTCGCCGTGATGGTATTCGATCGGCGCCTCGCTCGAGCGGATGTTGCCGCCGCCCTGGCCCTCGGTGGTCGAGGAGGCCAGCAACAACTGCTCGGCGCACAGGCGGCGCAACAGGCGCTGCAGCGCGGCGCTGTCGCCCATGTGCCGCGAGACGCACGCCACCTTGATCTGGTGCATGGCGTAGATCATGCCGCTCGAAGAGCACGACTGGCCTAACAGGTAACACACGTCGGCGACCTCGCTGATCCGTGCGCCCTCGCCGCCGAGCGCTACCGGCACCATGATGCCGAGGAGCCTCTGCGCCTTGATGGCCGCGAATGCCTCAGCCGGGAAACGCGCGGCCACATCCACCGCGGGGGCGTGTGCGGCTGCAATGGCCGCCGCTCTTTGGGCACGGGTCTTCAAGTCACCCGCGCCGCTATCGGCGTCTGCGATGGCCGCTTTAGCAATCGGCTGCGCTTCCATTAAACGAGACCTCCGGAGCAGTTTTCGTCGCTGCGAACATTTAGGCTCATAATACAGGGTAGTTTTCGGCCTTCTCGGCCGAATGTCACATAGAACAGCTTTGCCTTAAGTGAAATCCTATGCCATTGGAGGTTGAGGGGTACCCGGCCTGGGATACGCGCGCCCGCAGCAGCGCCGGCGGGCGCTGGATCCGCGTAGCTCTCGTCAACAACATGCCGGATACGGCGCTCGCTGCCACGGAGGCACAGTTCTGCGGCTTGCTGCAGGCGGCCGCCGGCGGGCAGTCGATCCGGGTACGTCTGTCGTCCTTCCCGGAATTGCCGCGCTCGCCCGCGGCGCTGGAGCACCTCGGCCGCTCGTACTGGCCCCTCGATGACCTGCTGAGCGAGCCCCTCGATGCCCTCATCGTCACCGGAACCGAGCCGCGCGCCGCGCGCCTCAGCGACGAGCCGTACTGGCTACGCTTCCCACAGCTGCTGGCGTGGGCCGAGGCGCAACGGGTCCCCAGCATCTGGTCGTGTCTCGCGGCGCATGCCGTGGTCGAGCATCTCGACGGAATTGAGCGCCAGCGCCTGGCGCACAAGCGCTGCGGTATCTTCGAGCACGACATCCTCGCCGGGCATCCGCTGCTCGCTGATGTCGGCGCAGTCCTACCCATGCCGCACTCGCGCTGGAACGAGCTGCCGGTCGCGGCGCTGCGCGCGGCGGGCTATACGCTCCTCAGCTGGTCGGCGCACACCGGTGCCGACGCTTTCATCAAGCGGGACCGCAGCCCGATGCTTTTCTTTCAGGGCCATCCCGAGTACGAGGCCACCACGCTGCTGAAGGAGTACCGGCGCGATGTCGGCCGATACCTCGACGCACAGCAGGCGCACTACCCGACGCTTCCGCACGGATACCTGTCGGCCACGGCAACCGCCCTGCTCGAGGAGTTCCGGCAACAGGCTGTCACCAGCCGCACCGCCGGGCTTCTGGAACAGTTCCCCTTTGCTGCGGTCGCCGCGGCGTTGAAGAATACCTGGCGACCCGCGGCCGTGGCGATCTATCGCAACTGGCTGGCGCTCGTTGCCGCCGCCGGGATGCAGATGACCGCGCGGGACGCGGTATCATTGACGGACGTATGAACGACGCGTCGGCGGATCGAGGTCCGCAATTCCCACTCCGCGAGCGTCTGTTGGGTCTGGTCGAGCAGATCCTCGGCAAACCCGGTGCGGCAGGCACTCTGCCCATCGACGTGCGCCTGAGCGAGCTGGGCGTGAGCTCCGTCGCCATGGTGCATCTGATGCTCGCCGTGGAAGCGGAATTCGACATCAGCATTCCGCAAAACGACATTACTCCGGACAACTTCCGCTCGGTGCTGACGGTCGAGGCGCTGGTGCAGAGGCTGCTCGCCCTCACACCGTAGCTTCGAGGGCGGCGATGAGCTCCTCGACGTCGGCGGCGGCGATCTCGCCGTGCGTGGCGCAGATCCTGACGACGTCGCGCCCCGCGAAGCGGGTCGCGGCCACCCACGCGCGACCCGAGGCGAGCACCCGGCGCACGATCTCGCGCACCTGCGGATAGCCTGGCGGCGGCAGCACGCACAGGACGGCGAGCTGCGAGTCGTTGGCCACGGTCCAGCCACGCGCCAGCAGCCGCTCCCTCACCCGGGCGATGACTGCCGTGGCGCGCTCCACGTGTTGCGCATAGCCCTGCCATCCGGCCGCCGCCAGCGACAGGAACAGCCGCAGCCCGAGGAAGCGCCGCGACCACTGCACCGTGTTGAGGTAGGGATCGAGCTGCGTCGCCGTCGACGGCATGAAATCCGCGCTGACGTGGAAGGCCTCGGAGAGCACCTGCGGGTAACGCGTGATGAACATCCCGCAGCCCATGGTGGTGGCAAACCACTTGTGCGCGTCGATGGTGATGGAGTCGGCCAGCTCGATGCCGGCGAGCAAGCCGCGCAAGCGCTCCGATACCAGCGCGGCCCCGCCCCAGGCGGCATCGACGTGGTACCACACGCCGTGGTCACGCGCGATGCGGGCGCACTCGGCGAGCGGATCGATCATGCCGGCCCCGGTGGTGCCGGCAGTCGTCGAAATGAGCACCGGCACGAGCCCCTGGGAGCGATCTGCCTGCAGCATCTGCGCCAGCGCAACGGCGTCCATGCGCCCCTGGTCGTCGGTATCGATGAGGCGCAGTGCGGCACGCCCGACCCCGGCCTGGTGCACGATCTTGAACCAGGCGGGCTGGCAATCGCGCGAGGTGTACATGGCGACCGGGCCCGCGAACGCGCGCACCCCGTCGACGGCGAAGCGCGGCTCTGAGCGGGTGAGCGCGCAGATCAGCGAGGTGTAGTTGGCCTCGGAGCCCGCGGTCGTGAAGTGCCCGCTGCTCTCGGGCGGCAGCCCGGCGCGGCGGGCGATCGCCCGGATCACGTGCGCCTCGATCTCCACCGGCACCGGCGAGGAGCCGGAGCTCGCCAGCTGTGGGTTGAAGGCGCCGCTGATCCGGTCGGCGCACTGCGAGGGAAAATTGGCCGCCGGATTGAACAGTCCGAAGTAGCGCGGGTGGTTCATGTGAACCACACCGTGCTCGAGCTGCCCGAGCGTCCACTCGATGAGCTCATCGAGAGGCCGCGGCGTCGCGAAATCGAACCGCTGCAGCTCCTCGCGCAGCCTGTTGCGATCGATCTGCGGCATCACCGGCCCGCGAACGATGCGCTCGGCAACCTCCGCCAGCGCGCGCGTGAGCCGATCCTCCACGCCGATGCGGACCTCGCCCGGGGGAAACAGCGCCGCCGCAGGCGCGGGCAGATCGCTATCGCGGCTCATGGCGGATCCTGGTCAGGCGCGCGTGGCCGCGCTGAGCGCCTGATCGAGATCCTCGATGATGTCGTCAATGTGCTCGATGCCGACGCTGATGCGGATGGTCTCCGGTCCCACGCCCGCCTGCCGCTGCTCCTCGGGGGACATCTGTCGGTGAGTGGTCGAGGCCGGATGGCAGGCGAGGGATTTGGCGTCGCCGAGGTTGACGAGCCGCTTGAAGAGCTTGAGCGCATCGTAGAAGCGCGTGCCCGCGTCCGCACCGCCGCGGATGGCGAACGTCATGAGCGAGCAGGCGCGCCCGCCGAGGTACTTCTGTGCCAGCGCGTGATAGGGGTTATCGGGGAAGCCGGCGTAGCTCACGGACGCGACCCGCGGGTCGGCACGCAGGAACTCGGCCACCCGCCGGGCATTTTCCACGTGCCGCTCGATGCGCAGCGACAGGGTCTCGATGCCCTGCAGCAGCAGAAACGCGTTGAACGGCGACAGCACCGCGCCCAGGGTCCGTTGCCAGACACTGCGCGCGCGCCCGAGGAACGCCTTGTCGCCATAGTGTTCCGTGTAGACCAGCCCGTGATAGGACGGGTCGGGCTGAGTGAACATCGGATAGCGCGCGGCATTCGCCTGCCATGAGAACCTGCCGCTGTCGACGATCGCCCCGCCGAGCGTGGTGCCGTGACCGCCCATGAATTTGGTGAGCGAGTGCACCACGATGTCGGCGCCGAAGTCGATCGGCCGGACCAGAATCGGCGTCGCTACGGTGTTGTCGACCACCAGCGGAATCCCCGCACGCCGCGCCACGGCGGCGAGGGCCTCGAGGTCGCAGATATTGCCGGCTGGATTGCCGACCGACTCGCAGAACAGCGCGCGCGTGTTGTCATCGATCAGCGCTTCGAGCTCGGCCGGCCGGTCGGACTTGCCGAAACGGACCTGCACTCCGAGCCTGGGCAGGATGTGCGCGAACAGGGTATGGGTGGTGCCGTAAAGCTGTGGAATGGAGACGATGTTGCGGCCGGCTTCCGCGAGATTCAGCGCGGCGTAGCACACCGCCGTCTGCCCCGAGCTGACGGTCAGCGCATCGATTCCGCCCTCGAGCCCGGCAAGGCGCTCCTCGAGCACGGTGTTGGTCGGGTTGCCGATGCGGGTGTAGCGGTAGCCCTCGACCTCCAGATCGAACAGCGCCGCACCGTGCGCAGCGCTGTCGAAGGAATAAGCGACGGTCTGATAGATCGGGACGGCGACCGCCCGGGTGGTCGGATCGGAGTCATAGCCCGCATGCAGGGCAATTGTTTCGGGTCGCATCAGCAGAGTTTATGCGCGCCATTTTTGGCGAGGGTAGCATGGCCCTGATGCCGGACAAAGGAAACCCGCCGTCGCCGTTGAGGGCCTGGGTGCGTGCGCTCGAGCGCACCGCTGCCATCGAGCGCGACCACTCGCTGACGCTGCCGGTCGTGATCGAGCGGCTGGCCGCGCGGCAGCCAGACGCCCCGGCGCTGCTCGGCAGCGACAGCGCCCTCAGCTACGCGGCGCTCGCGGCAGCCGGCAACCGTTACGGCCGCTGGGCTGTCGCACGCGGGCTCGCAGCGGGCGACGTCGTGTGCCTGTTGATGGGCAACTGTCCCGACTACATGGCGATCTGGCTGGGCTTGAGCCGCATCGGTGTAACGGTCGCCCTCGTCAACACCAGCCTGCGCGGCGAGTTGCTCGCGCATTCGATCAACGCGGTAGCACCCAGGTTTGTCATAACCGATGCGGCGCTGTCGGGCGCGGTGCGCGAGGTGCGCGCGCGGCTCACGACGAGCGCCGAGCACTGGACCAACGGACCGGCCGAGCCCGGCCTGCCGCGACTCGACCTCGAGATCGCATCCCTGCCGGCAGATCCGCTCACCGACGTGCACTACCGGCCGGCCGCACTCGGGGATCGGGCGCTGTGCATCTATACCTCGGGCACCACCGGGCTCCCCAAAGCGGCCAATGTCAGCCATGCGCGCCTCATGCAGTGGAGCCACTGGTTCGCCGGTCTGATCGACGTCCAGCCGGGCGATCGCATGTATAACTGTCTGCCCATGTACCACAGCGTCGGCGGCGTGGTCGCGACCGGCGCGACTCTGGTCGGCGGCGGCGCCGTGGTGCTGCGCGAGCGGTTCTCGGCGCACGCCTTCTGGAACGACATCGTCGAGCAGCGCTGCACCTTGTTCCAGTACATCGGCGAGCTGTGCCGCTATCTCGTCAACGGCGCGCCACAGCCGCAGGAGACGCGCCACGCGCTGCGGCTGGCGTGCGGCAACGGGCTGCGGGCCGATATCTGGAGCGAGTTTCAGCAGCGCTTCCGCATTCCGCAGATTCTCGAGTATTACGCCGCCACCGAAGGCAACTTCTCGCTATTCAACTGCGAGGGACGCCCGGGAGCCGTCGGCCGGATTCCACCGTTCCTCGCGCATCGCGTGCCGGTTACCGTCGTCAGGTTCGATGTCGATGCGGGCGCGCCGGCGCGCGACCCCGACGGCCGCTGCGTGCGTTGCGCCGCCAACGAAGTCGGCGAGGCGATCGGCCAGATCGTCGCCGCGAGCACGGCCACGCGCTTCGAGGGTTACACCGACCCGGAGGCCTCCCGTGCCAAGGTGCTGCGCGACGTGTTTGCGCCGGGCGACGCCTGGTATCGCACCGGTGATCTCATGCGACGGGATGAGCAGGGATTCTTCTATTTCGTCGACCGGGTCGGCGATACCTTCCGCTGGAAGGGCGAGAACGTTTCGACGACCGAGGTCGCGGAGGTGATCGCCGCCTGCCCGGGGGTGACCGAGGTGGCCGTGTACGGGGTCGCGCTGCCGAAGACCGACGGACGCGCCGGCATGGCCGCACTGGTCGTCAGCGCGGATTTCAACCTGCAGGAGCTCAGGCGCCGGCTCGTGGCGCGGCTGCCTGGCTATGCCCGCCCGGTCCTGGTGAGGATAGTCCCGGCGCTGGAGCTGACCGGAACCTTCAAGCTGAAAAAGCACGAACTGGCGCGGCAGGGCTACGATCCCGCAAGCGTGAGCGACCAGCTGTACCTGGATGACGGATCGCGCCAGGAATATGTGCGGCTCGATGCGCCGCTCTACCAGCGCCTGCAGGCGGGGAGTCTGCGGCTGTAGGCCGTGACGAGCCTGCCGCTGCGGCGGGCGGCCGCTCAGGCGGTATTGCCGGCGTCGACGGTGAGCGTCGTGCCGGTGATGTTCTTCGCCTGCTCGCTGAAGAGGAATGCCACGGCGGCCGCCACGTCGTCAGTCCCGACCAGGCGGCGCAGAGCGCTGCGGCGCATGATCTGCTGACGCTCCTCCTCGCCGAGCTCGCGCGTCATCTCGGTATCGGCAAAGCCCGGCGCGACGGCGTTGACGGTGATACCCAGCTGACCGACCTCGCGGGCGAGAGAGCGGGTGAATCCGAGCAGCGCGGCTTTGGTGGCGGAGTAAGCCGACAGGCCCTTGTAGCCGGTCGCGGCGACGACCGATGAGATGCTGACGATCCGTCCGGCGCGTTCGCTCATCATCGATCGCACCACGTACTTGGTCACGACGATGGGCGAGATTGTGTTGAGTCGCACCAGGGTCTCGATCTGCTCCTCGCGCATCGTCGCCAGCACCCCCGAGGTGCCGATCCCGGCATTGTTGACCAGCCCGAACAGCGGACCGAGCTCGCGGCGCAGACCGCCGATGAGCTGACCGATGGCGCCGATATCGAGCAGATCGAACGGCCGGAACAGCAGCGCCCCGCCGCGCTGCGGCTCGAGCGCATCTATGGCCGCCTGCAACTGAGTCGTCGGCGAGCGCGCGATGGCGATCACCCGATAGCCGTTCGCAGCCAGCCTCGCGGCAATGTCCAGACCGATGCCGCGGCTCGCGCCGGTTACGATGACGTTACGCAACGGGACGCACCAGCTTCCCGGACGGCGATACTTCGAGCGCCGGCACGATCCGGATCACGGTCGGCACCTTGTGCGCGGCGAGACTCTGGCGGCAGCGCGCGGCCACTTCGCGGGTCACGACCTCGGCGGCCGGCCGCCTGTCGGCGCCGTTTGCCTCATCCGCGAGCACCAGGTCCGCCGCGACCACCGCGCCGGTGATGGGGCTGCGACGCGCCTTGACGAGCGACATGCGCACCCACGGATGCGCGTTGATGACCGCCTCGATCTCTTCCGGGTACACCTTGAGACCGCCGACGTTGATCACTCCGCCGCGCCGGCCCATGAAGTAGTAGCGCCCGCCGTGCAGCTCGACCAGGTCGCCGGTATCGACGTAACCGTCGGGCCCCTGCAGCGCCTCGGCCCCCTCCCCCAGATAGCGGCGCGCGTTGCCGCCGGAGCGGATGCGCAATGTCTCTCCCACCACCTGCAGCTCGACGCCCGAAGCAGGCGTGCCGGTCATCGCGGAGGGAAAGCCGGCGAGACCGTCCCGCACCTCGAAAGCGACACCGGCCTCGGTCGAGGCAAAAGCATGTGCCACGATCGCGTTCGGAAAGGCGGCTCGCAAGCTGTCGAGAATCGCCTGATCGGCGATCTCGCCCGACAGCCGCACGTAGCCCGACGCGAGCTTGCCGGCCGCACCGCTCATGAGAGCCTTGCGCCAGTGCGATGGCGTTCCCGAGATGTGCGTGACTCCGACAGCCGCGGCGCGCGCCACAAAGTCCACGACCGATTCGGCCGGATCGGACAGCACCAGCGACCCGCTTGAGAGCGCACGCAGGAAGATCTGCAGACCGCCGTAGCGGCGGATGTCGTAGAAGGTGCTCCAGACCACAGGCGTTGGAGCTTTTGCCCGACCAGCCAGGGCGTGCGTGAGGCTCTCCAGGTCGTGCTGCACGAGCTTAGGTGCACCGCTGGTTCCCGAAGTCAGCAGGATCCATTCGGTCGCGCACGCGGGCACCCGGGACACATCCGCCGGCTGCAGCCGGGGCTCGACGGTGATGCAGGTCTCAATGCCAGTCTCGGCGAGCCCGGGACCGGCCGCATCCCGCACACAGGCATCGGCGCCCGCCGTGCTGATCACGGCGTGCAGATGCTCGGTCGCGAGATCGGGTGGACAGAGGATCATCCTCCTCGCAAGCCCGTCCAACTCGATCATCGCCAGCGCCGCGGTGAGTTGGTCCTTGATCGCGAGCAGCACCGTACGGTCACGCAGTTGCCCGAGCCGGCCGCCGAGGCTCGAGCCTCGCGCGAGATCAGCGAGGTTGACTACGCCGCTCGCGCCATGCAGGCGCCGATCGGAAGGGACACCCTCCGCACTGATTGATTGCCACAGCGAGCGCGGGCTACTTGACAACGTTTTCGTACAACCTGACGAAATCGCCGAAGGTCACCGGAAATTCCACCGCGGTGCTCGAGTTGAAGGGATCGACCCCGAGGGAGTCCTCCAGACGCGCCACGATGACAGCGAAACTGAGGGAATCGAGGCCGGCGTCGAGGAGCTTCAGCCCATCGGACAGTGGCGCCAGCGCTCGTTCCTGCTCGGTCGCGACCTGCTCGAATTGCGCCTGGATCTTGGACCTTACCGACATTCCTGTGGCTCCTTCCGGGGCTCTTGTGAGGATTATATTATCGCCACTGTCCTTGATCCCGGACGTGATCCCGCTCACCCCCTCCAGCGGGCCGCCCGGGGTGCGCTAACACACTGATCAGACAAGGCTTAGCGAGCGAAGCCGAACGCGCTGCTTGAGGCGGCCGCGGCAGCCGCGAGGCCCGTATCGGCACCAGGGCCGCCCGCCGTGGGCAAGGTGATCGACACGCCAGGCTCGCCGCCTTTGGTTCGTTGCACGCCTTGATCGCGCCGCCGTGCGCGGCCCGACACCGCGATCGTCAACCTCGGCATCGAGTCGCGCGCGCGCACGCATGCCGTGTTGGTTTTGTGTTGGTGTTTGCCGAGGCAAGCATGTCACGCGTTGCAGTTTCCTGAGCGGAGGCGGGGCTTGGGAGGCACGGGTGTCTGCTTCGGGAGACACAGCACGCGCGTCGATGTCTGCGTAGGGAGACATCTTGCACGCCGCTAAGTCAGCGGTTTAACTGCGCACTAAGGGCAACCCCGCAGCGATGCGGGGACGCAAAGCTACCGGCCTCGATGTACGTGTACTCGAGGCGGCGGGGCTGCCGGCGGAGCGTGGGGGGTCGCACTGTCGTCATTCTCGGTTCGGTCGAGCGCATTCTCTACAACCGTGCGCCTTCCGAGCGTGCTTTCGCTGCCCGGGTGTCCGACGAGCTCGAAGTTCTCGTAGGGAGGGGGCAGCGATGTGTCGATCTAATCTTGCGTCGGCGAGACAGGCGTTGATTCGCTTGCTGGCCGCAACGAGCGTAGCCGCAGCTTTGAGCGTCGTGTCGGCCGGCGCGGCCGCGAGTACGCTCACGATATCCGGCACTCCGGCGCCGGCCGTTTTGGCGGGCAGCAGTTACTCTTTTCAGCCGGGCGTGCAGGGCTCCTCGACGGTCTCCTTTTCCGTCGAGAACAAGCCGGCATGGGCGACTTTCAGCACTGCAACCGGCCGACTGAGCGGCACTCCCACGAGCGCGGCGGAGGGCACCTACAGCGGCATCGTCATCACCGCGAGCGATGGCACGAGCACGGCCTCGCTGGCATCGTTCTCCATCAAGGTGGTCCCCGCTAAACCGACGATTTCCGGCACGCCCACTACCTCGGTCATAGCGGGATCGGCCTATAGCTTCACACCGAGCGCCAGTGGGTCCGGCGGCACGGTCTACTTCAGCATCGTCAACCGCCCGTCCTGGGCGACCTTCAGCGACACCACCGGAACCCTGGCCGGAACACCTACGACCGCTGAGGCAGGCACGTTCTCGGGCATCGTCATCAGCGCGTACAACTATGACAAAAGCGCGAACCTCTCGAGCCCGAACGTCTCGCTAGCCGCTTTCTCGATCACGGTACAACCGGGATCTGATGCGGCCACGCTGCGCTGGACAATACCGACCGAGAACACCAATGGCACGACTTTGACGAATCTGGCGGGCTTCCGCATCAGCTATGGCACCGCGGCGGACGAGCTGAGCCAGAGCGTCACGATCGCGAGCCCCACATCGTCGAGCTATGTGCTGAGCGATTTGGCCGCCGGCACGTGGTACTTCGCCGTGGAGGCCTACAACACCGCGGGGATATACGGCCCCGCATCCAACGTGGAAAGCGTCACGATCGAGTAGCGAGCGCCGGGCACGGGTTCGCGCGTCATGCCGCGACGCCCGCCGCCGGCCGCTCGTGCTCGAGCGCCGCTTCCGCCGGCAGCGTGATCAGGATCTCGAGCCCCCCCGCCGGCACGTTGCGCGCCCGGATGGCACCGCCGTGCACCGTAACTGCGCGCGCGGCGATCGCCAGCCCCAGGCCCTCCCCGCCCCCTGAGCGGTGCTCGCGCGCCGCCTCGACGCGGTAGAAGGGCTCGAAGATCAACTGCAGGTCCCGGTCCGGGACGCCCGGGCCGTGATCGCGCACGGTGATCTCGACGCTGGGGGCCGAGGGGCCGGAGGCTGCCGTGCGGCGCGCGCCGACTGCGACCAGGGTGTTGGCCGGGCTGTAGCTGACGGCGTTGCGGATCACGTTCTCGAAGGCGCTCCGCAGCAGCTCCGGATCTCCCGACACGACCAGCTCCTGCTCCGCCTGCACGGCGACCAGGCAGCCGCGCGCGTCCGCCTCGATGGCGACATCCGCGGCGATGTTCCTGAGCAGTGCGCCGACATCGACCCGGGCGTGCTCGAGCGCGTACACGCCGCGCTCCAGGCGCGCGAGCTTGAGCGTGCGGGCGATCAATAGCTCGAGCCGATCGGCCTCGCAGGCGATGCGCGCCAGGTGGCGCTCCGCGGCGCTCTCCTCGCGCCGCGCGAGCGACAGGGCGATTTGCAGCCGCGCGAGCGGCGAGCGCAGCTCGTGCGACACATCCCGCAGCAGCTGCTCCTTGGTCTCGAGCAGGCGCTTGAGTTGCTCGGCCATCGCATCGAGGTCCGATGCCAGCAGCCCCAGGTCGTCCTGGCGACCTTTGAGCGCCGGCAGCACTCGCACATTGAGGTCGCCGGCGGCCATCTGCCGCGTCGCGAGCCGGAGCTTGTCGACCGGCGCGGCCAGATAGCGCGCGAGAAAGAAGCACACCGCGCCGCTCACCACCAGCGCGATCACCAGGATGGTCACCGGCACGCCTGGCAGCTCCAGCTCACCGAACAGGCGCGGGCCTTCCCGCACCGGACCCACCACCACGTGCCAGGTGCTGCCGGCCGGATCTACCAGCACCAGCATGCCTCCGATCGGCGAGATGACCCCGGGCCGCCCGCCGGTGGTGTGCGCCGTCGCGCCGCCGGGGGACACCGTGTCCAGGAACTGCGGCAACGGCCGGCCGAGCACGTCCCTGCCGGTCGGGCCAATCACGAAAGTGCGGCTGAAGGGCTCGCCGTTGAGGGAATTCAGCCAGTTCTTGAGCCCGTCCGCTCCGCCCGACTCGAAGGCCCGGTCGGCCTGCGCGAACAGCTGTCCGCGCTGCACCCAGGGCTTCTCGGTGCGATGCGCGGTCGCATTCACGGCGACCGTGAGGGTACCGATCAGGATCAGCGCGAGCGCGATCCAGAAGGCCAGAAAGATCCGCCAGTAAAGTGAGTGCATGGCGATGTCAGGGCTGCGCGGCGTCCGGCTGTTGCGCCTCGACGGTGAGCGCGTAGCCCGCGCCGCGCACGCTCTGCACGCTCACCCGGTCGGTGTACTTTATGAGCTTGCGGCGCAGATTGCTCACATGCGTGTCGAGGCTGCGATCGGTGGGCATGAGTCGCCGGCCGAGCGCCCGGGTCATGAGCTCATCGCGGCCCACCGTCCGGGTGTCCGCGCGCACCAGCAGCTCGAGTATCCGCAGCTCCGCGGAAGTGAGCTCCAGGTCGTGGTCGCCGACCCCGGCGCGGCGCGCCCGCAGGTCGAGGCGCAGCGGCCCCCACTGCAGCACTCCGGCGTTCGCGGGCACCTCGCCGGGTGTGCGCCGCAGCACGGCGCGGATACGCGCCACCAGCTCGCGCGGACTGAAGGGCTTGGCGAGATAGTCGTCGGCTCCGAGCTCGAGCCCCACTACCCGGTCGACCTCCTCGCCGCGCGCAGTCAGCATGATGACCGGTACGCTGCTGCTGGCGCGGATGCGCTTGAGCACCTCGAAGCCCGACAGCTCCGGCAGCATCACGTCCAGCACCACCAGATCGGCCGGGTCGCGGGCGAGTTGCTCGAGCCCCAGAGGTCCGTTCGGCGCGGTCTGCGTAACGAAGCCCTCCGGAGCCAGATACTCCGCCAGCATCGCGCACAGCTCGCGATCGTCGTCGACGATGAGCAGCTTCGGCCGCGCCTCTCCTGGCGCTGATTGCAGCATGTCGGTCACCTCCGGGACGATACACTCATCCCGCCGCCGGCCACGGCGGCGGCGCTTCCGACGCAGAATTCTTTGCACTTCTTTGCGGGCTTACAACACCCCGCGCGGCCGAGGTATGTCACCTTTAGCGCATCCTCCTGAAAGGGGTGGCCGGGCGAGGCCCACCACCCCACCTTTTTGACCCTCCTCGTCGCCGGCGCTCCCCTGAAGGCTCAGGCGGGATTCTCGAGCGTGAATGACTGGCGATTGTCGTCGTAGGCGAAAACCTCCGCGTAGCGGCCCCAGCTGATGATGGTACGCAGCGTCAACTCGGCCGCATCCTCGGCCATGTAGTCCTCGAGCTCGTCGAAGAAACGGCTCTTGGGCGCGGAGTGGCTGGCACGCTCGTCGAGCACCCGGCGGATGTGCGCGGCGAGCGGTACGTAGGTGATGAGGTGCTGGGCGAACAGCTTCTTGCGCTCATCCGACTCGCTGCGCGCGAACTGCATGCCGGCCTCGGTCAGCTTGATGTCGCCGCCCTCGACTTCGGCGAAGCGCAGCATCTGCAGGGCTTCCGCCGCGGGGAACAGCTCGTCGACCTCCAGGTGCTGCTCCTCGGCAATCACCGGCAGGTCAGCCTTGCCGCTGTAGGGCGGCTCGTTCACCGCCTCCAGAAGCCCCGTCAGCACGTTCGAGGACACGTGGATCAAAGCGGTGCCGATGCCGGTGCCCGCGTAGCGCTCGGCCTTCGGCCCGTGACGCGGCTCGCCGCGTGGCCGCGCCGTCATCTCCACGTAGACGCGCTCGATCAGAGCGCGGAAGCGCGGGTCCTGGGTGTGACGCGGCTGTGGCAGATCGACCGGAATCTCGCTCGCCACGCGCCCCGGGTTGCTGGAGAAGATCAACAGCCGGTCGCACATCTGCACCGCCTCCTCGATGTTGTGGGTGACCAGCAGCACCGACTTGATCGGCAGCTGGCCCTCGCCCCACAGGTCGAGGAAATCCCCGCGCAGCGTCTCGGCCGTGAGGATATCGAGCGCCGAGAACGGCTCATCCATCAGCAGGATGTTGGGATGCACGACGAGCGCGCGCGCAAAGCCGACGCGCTGGCGCATGCCGCCCGAGAGCTCGCGCGGATATGCGGACTCGAACCCGTCGAGGCCGATGAGGTCGATCGCCTGCAGTGAGCGCTTGCGCATCTCATCCACGGGGACCCCCTGCGCCTCGAGTCCAAGCTGCACGTTCTCGAGCACCGTGAGCCACGGAAACAGCGCGAAGCTCTGGAACACCATGGTGATCCCCTGGGCGGGTCCGGTCACCGGATGTCCGAGATAGTTCACGACGCCCCCGGAGGGCTCGTCGAGCCCGGCGATCTGCCGCAGGAGCGTCGACTTTCCCGAGCCGGAGCGTCCGAGGAGCCCGACGATCTCCCCGGGTCGAAGCTGGAGGTTGACGTTCTCCAGCACCACCAGCTCATCGCCGTCGGGCTTGCGGAATGACTTGCACACGCCCTGCACATCGAGCAGCGGGGCGAGGTTCAGGGCCGGCGCGGTGGCGTTCACGAGAGGTCTCCTTGCGCGTTTCGGACGCTCAGCTGATGCGGAACTTGCGTTCCGCGCGCGCGTACAACGGCCGCCAGAACACGCGGTTCAGAATCACCACCAGCAGGCTCAGCACCATGATGCCGAGCACGTTGCGGGCGAAATCCCCGGCGGCGGTCGCATCCGCGATGTACGCGCCCAGGCCGTGCGCGCGCACCGTCTGCGTGCCCCATTGGGCCACCTCGGCGTTGACGCTCGCGTTCCAGGAGCCGCCCGAGGCGGTGATGGCTCCGGTCACGTAAAACGGAAACACCGCCGGCAGCGCCACCCGGCGCCACCACAGCCAGCCGCGCACCCCGAGGTTCTGCCCGGCGTAGCGCAGTTCGGGCGCGATGGCCGAGGCGCCCACGATCACATTGAACAGGATGTACCACTGTGTGCCGAGGATCATCAGCGGGCTCAGCCAGATGTCCGGCGTCAGCCGGTACAGCACGATGGCGGACACGACGATCGGGAACAGCAGGTTGGCCGGGAAGGCGGCCAGAAACTGCGCGATCGGCTGCACCACGCGCGCGACCCCCGGCCGCAGCCCGACCCACACGCCGATCGGCACCCACAAGACGCTCGCGAGCGCGATCAGCACCGCCACGCGCAGCAGCGTGATCAGCCCGAAGAGCAGCACGCGCCCGATCTCGGCGAACGTGACCTCGCCCAGCACGAACAGTGCGATCTTCCACACCGCCCCGAGGCCGATGAGGATCAGCACTGCGTACCAGGCATAGTCGACCCAGCGCGTGCGGGTACGCCGCGGCTTCGGCGCAGCGCGTGCAGCTGCCGGCCGTGCGCCGATGCGCAGCATCACGGCGAACATCCGGCCGACGAGCCCGAACAGCCGCGAGCGCCGCATCATGGTGAGCGCCCAGCAGCGGTTGGCGGTGAACCCCGCCTCCTGCTCGAGGCGGAACCAGTCGGCGCTCGTGGTCAGCGGCCGGAACAGCAGCTGATCGAACAGCAGGATCACGACGGCCATCGCAGCGATCGCCCAGCCGATCGCGCTCAAGCTGCGCTGCTGGATGGCGAGCGCGATGTAAGAGCCCACCCCGGGCAGCGACACCGTCGTGTGACCCACCGTGATGGCCTCGGAGAACACCAGGAAGAACCAGCCCCCCGACATCGACATCATCATGTTCCAGATGAGCGCCGGCATGGCGAACGGCACCTCGAGGCGCCAGAAGCGCACCCAGGGGCTCAGCTGGAAGTTGCGCGCCGCCTCCACCAGCTCGTCGGGAATGCTGCGCAGCGAGTGGTAGAAGGAGAACGCCATGTTCCACGCCTGGCTGGTGAAGATGAGGAACACCGCGGCCATCTCCGCGCCCGCCACGCGCCCCGGCGTGAGCTGCAGGAAGATCAGGATGGTGAAAGAGAAGCCCAGGATCGGCACCGACTGCAGGAAGTCGAGCAGCGGCACGAGAATCACCTCGGCGCGATGGCTCTTGGCGGCGAGCGTCGCGTAGGTGAAAGTGAAGAGAAGCGATGCCACCATCGCGATCAGCATGCGTAGCGCGGTGCGCGCCGAGTAGCCGATGAGGGCCGACGGCTTGAGCGAGATCGGCGTCGCCTGCAGGTGCGCCAGCGATCCTGTCAGCCCGTGCGCCGCCTCGGCCGCATAGATGAAGAATGCAAACACCAGGACGAACGCCAGCAGGTCCCAGCCGCCCGGAACGTAGCGGGTGGTCAGAACGGAGATGGGCAGGCGATCGAGGCGCATTCTCCGAAGTGTGCCCTAACGTGGTGACGATTGGCACCGCAGGGGGAGGTCCGCGGCGGGCTGCGCGGCGCACCGCGGCGCGGTGCAATTTCGACCGCGGCTGAAGTACGATACTTCCCTATGAAAGCAACCATTGCTGCGGCGGCTGCGGCCGTCATCCTGACTGCGGCGCTGACACCAGCTCGCGCCCAGACCGACACCGGCTCGACCGTCAAGGAGGATGCGAAGACCGCCGGTCACGCCATCGCGCACGGCGCGACGACCGTCGGCCATTCGATCGCCGATACCTCGCGGAAAGTCGGGCACAAGGTCGCCAACGGCGCCCGCAAGGTCGGCACCAGCGTGCACAACGGCACCGAGAAGGCCAAAGCGGCCGTGACGCACCACCCCGCTGCGGACCAGAAGCCGAGCGACTGACGCAGCGCACGTGCGGCCGATGGGCGCCCCGGCGGGCCTGCATCTGGACTACCTGTCACTTGCCGAGTACCGCTCGGCACGGTGGAGCGACGTGCTGGGGGTCGCGACCTTCGACCCGGCGCCGCGGGACGGAGGCGACTCGACCGAAATTCCCGTGGCGCAGGTCGCCACCCGCGTGCTGCTCGGCACCGCCGACGTCCGCGAGGTGTGGCGCTCCGGCGAGCCGGCCGAATCCGGACAGCGCAACCGGGTGCACTTCCGGCGCAGCGAGAACCTGCTGTTCGGCTGCATCGCAGTACCCGAGCCAGCGGTCCCCGAAGCGCGCTGCGACGGAGCCGCGCCCGGCACCGCGGGCGCGCCTTCGGCCCTGCACGGCGCCACCGTCGGGGCTTATCGCGATATCTACGCGACGCTCGATGCGGTCGGCTATCCGCATCTGCTGCGCGTGTGGAACTACCTGCCGGACATCAACCTCGACTCGCACGGCAGCGAGCGTTACCGGCAATTCAACAGCGCGCGGCAGGCGGCGCTGCGCGCGGCAGGCAAGCCGCTGACCGGCAACGTGCCGGCGGCCTCGGCGCTCGGCGCAAGCCACGGGAGTCCCTTGCTGGTGTACTTCCTCGCCGGGCGCACGCCGCCGGTCTACATCGAGAACCCCCGTCAGCTCAGCGCCTACCGCTATCCGCACCAGTACGGCCCGCACAGCCCGGTGTTCTCGCGCGCGACGCTGCTGCGCCAGCGCGGCAGCCTGACGTTGTTCATTTCCGGGACCGCGAGCATCGTCGGCCACCGTTCGATCCACGTCGGCGATACCGCCGCGCAGACCCGCGAGACGCTCGCCAACATCGAGGCGCTGGTCGAGGAGGCCAACCGGGTCGAGCGCGCGGCGCGCTTCACGCTCGGCTCGCTCGCCTTGAAGGTGTACGTGCGCCGGCCGGCCGACCTGCCGGCCGTTCAGGCCCAGCTCGCCGCGGCGCTCGATCCCAGCCAGCCGGTCATCTACCTGCAGGCCGACATCTGCCGCCAGGATCTGCTGGTCGAGATCGAGGCGACCGGAATGTGTCCGCTGAAGATCGCCGCGTGAGGCAACCCCGACGCGCCCCGCGCCGCCTGCGCCGGGCAGCGTTCGCGGCCCTGCTGGTCAGCGGCGTGTGCACCACACGGCCGGCGCTGCCGGAGCAGCTGCCCCTGTGGGAGATCGGCATGGGTGTCGGCGCGCTGGCGTTCAACGACTACCGCGGCGCCAACACCACGCACGTCTACCCGCTTCCGGTTCCCTATTTCGTTTACCGCGGCAAGTTCCTCGAGTCGGATCACGACGGGCTGCGGGGCAAGCTCTTCAATCAGGACCGCATCGAGCTGAATCTCAGCGTCAATGCCACGACCCCGGTGCGCAACGACTCAGCGCGCGCAGGGATGCCCGATCTGCGTCCCACACTGGAGATCGGTCCCTCGCTGAACGCGCACCTGTGGCGCTCGGCAGAGCGGCGCGCGACACTGGATCTGCGGCTGCCGGCGCGCGCCGCGTTCACCGTCGAGGCCTCCCCGCGCGGCATCGGTTGGTTCTATTCCCCGAATCTGAGCCTCGATCTGGCGCAGTCCCCGGGCCCGTACGGGTGGAAGCTGGGACTCCTGGCTGGCCCGCTGTACGCCCAGCGCCGCTACGACGACTATTTCTACACCGTGGCGCCTCAGTACGCCGTGCCCGGCCGTCCCGCCTACCAGGCCCCCGGCGGGTACGCGGGAACGCAGGCACTGGTGTCGCTCACGCGGCGCTTTCCGTCTTACTGGGTGGGCGCGTATCTCCGCCACGACTCACTCGGCGGCGCCAGCTTCGAGGCGAGCCCGCTGGTAAAGCGCGACAGCTACTGGACCGGCGGCATCGCCATCGTCTGGATGATCGGCAAGTCTGCGCGGCTGGTCGAGAGCGAGCATTGATGCGCTCGCAGACGCACCTGGTGCTGATTCCGAGCTTCAACCCGGGCCGGCGCGGGCTCGAGACGGTGCGCGCCGCGTGCGCGCACTGGGACCCGGTGTGGGTGGTGGTCGACGGCAGCACCGACGGCTCCGCCGAGGCGCTCGGCGCCCTGGCGCAGACCGAGCCGCGGTTACGCGTGTTGGTTCGGTCCCGCAACGGCGGCAAGGGCGCCGCGCTCCTGGTGGGGCTGTTGGCGGCGCAAAAGGCCGGCTACACCCATGCCCTCACCATGGACGCCGACGGCCAGCACCCGGCCGATTGCATCCAGGCGTTCATGACCGCCTCCGCGGCCGCACCGCACGCCATGATTCTCGGCGCGCCGGTGTTCGACGCGAGTGCCCCGCGCATCCGGCTTCGCGGCCGGCGGATCGCCAACTGGTGGAGCAATTTCGAGACCCTGTGGGCGGGCATCCGGGACACGCTGTTTGGCTTCCGCGTCTACCCGATCGACCCGCTGGTCGAGGTCATGCTGCGGACCCGCTGGATGCGGCGCTTCGATTTCGACGCCGAGGCGGTCGTGCGCCTGAGCTGGCGCGGGGTCGCGGTCATCAACCTGCCGGCCCCCTGCCGGTACTTCAGCGTGGCCGAAGGGGGGGTGTCGCATTTCCACTACGGGCGCGACAACCTGCTCCTGACCTCCATGTATGCACGTCTGTTCGTAGGATTCCTCGGACGCCTGCCGCTCCTGATCGCGCGCCGCTACCTTGTATAATATTGGCAACACTGGCCGCTGCGAACAGCCATGTCCGACAAAATCTCTCCGCTCCGACAGCCCTCCGGCGACCCCGGCCTGACTGCGCTCAGCCACGAGCTCGCGGGCCTGATCGTCACGGCGCTCAACCTCGAGATTCCGCCGGGCGAGCTCGACCCGGATGCCCCGCTGTACGGCGAGGGGCTCGGGCTCGATTCGATCGATATTCTCGAGATCGCGCTGGTGGTGTCCAAGCAGTACGGGGTGCAGCTGCGCGCCGACGGCGAGGAGAACGGGCGCATCTTCGGCTCGTTGCGCCAGCTCGCCGAATACGTCAACGCGCACAGGACGAAGTAGCTCACCTGGCCAGTCTGCCGCTGATAGCGCCTGCATCGGCCGACGCGGTCATCGCCTACCGCGCCGGCGTAGCCATCCCCGCGAGGCAGTTCCTCGCCGACGTCGCGCGCGCCGCCGTCGCGCTCGGTGACGGGCGTCACGTGCTCAACGCGTGCGCCGATCGCTATCACTTTGCCGTCGGACTGGGCGCGAGTCTCCTCGGCGGCAAGGTGACTCTCCTACCCTCGAGCCGCACACCGGAGGTCATGCGGCAGCTTCAGGCGTTCGCGCCGGACGTCGTCTGTCTCACCGATGAAGCGGACTGCGACATTGCTCTGCCGCGGGTGCAGCTGCCGAGCGCCGCGACGCAGCCAGCGAGCGCGCCCGCGGGCGCTGGGGCGCACTCGATACCCCAGATCGATTCGGATGCGCACGCGGCCTGGGTGTTCACCTCCGGATCGACCGGCGCGCCGGTGCCGCACCGCAAGAGCTTCGGGCGGCTGATCGGCTGCGTGCGCGAGGAGGCGCGGCGGCTCGGGATCCGCGACGGGCGCGCCCATGCGATCATCGCCACGGTGCCGCCGCAGCACATGTATGGATTCGAATCGAGCGTGCTCGCGCCGCTCGCGACCGGCAACGCGCTGTGTGCCGAGCGGCCGTTCTACCCGGCCGACATCTGTGCCGTGCTGGCCGCGGTACCGGCGCCGCGGGTGCTGATCTCGACCCCGATCCACCTGCGGGCGCTCATTGGCTCGGGGCTGGAGCTCCCCGAGATGGAGCTCATGGTGTCCTCGACCGCGCCGCTCGCGCAGCCGCTCGCGGCCGAGGTGGAGCAGCGCTTCAAGACGACGCTGCTCGAGATCTACGGCTCGACCGAGACCGGCCAGATCGCCGTGCGCCGGCCGACGCAGGAGGCCGAGTGGCATCTCTGGGAGGGAGTCAGGCTCGAGTCGCGCGGCGACGAAACCTGGGCCGAGGGCGCTCATATCGAGCAGCCGACCCGCATGTGGGACGTGCTCGAGCTGACCGGTGAGCGGCGCTTCCTGCTGCACGGCAGGGTCGCCGACCTCGTCAACATCGCCGGCAAGCGCAGCTCGCTCTCTTACCTCAACCACCAGCTCATCTCCATCCCCGGGGTCGAGGACGGCGCGTTCTTCCACCCCGGGGAATCGCCCGCTGCCCCCGCCGGCACGAGCGCGAGCGAGCCCCGGGTGGCCGCGTGCGTGGTCGCGCCCGGCCTCACCTCCGCCCACATCCTCGCGGTTCTGCGCGAGCGCATCGACCCGGTGTTCCTGCCGCGGCCGCTGCTGCTGGTGGCGAGTCTGCCGCGCACTGCGGCGGGAAAGCTTCCGCAGGAAGCGCTGCGCGCGCTGGCCGCGGCGGGACGCTGAAGTCAGTCGGTGGGCGTGGTGACGACATTGAGGATCGACACCGGGCACCCGGCCCTCGACGGGCACTTCCCCGGCGCGCCGATCCTGCCCGGAGTGGTGTTGCTCGATGAGACGGTGCGCGCCGTCGAGCAGAGCGGCAGCGCGCCGCAGCCGCGCTGGCGGATCGGGACCGCCAAATTCGTCAAGCCGGTGCATCCGGGTGAGACGCTGACTCTCGAGCACACCGTCCTGCCCGACGGCTCGATACGCTTCAGCGTCTCGAGCGCCGGGCACCCCGTGGCGCACGGCGTGCTGCGGCCCGCGGAGGCACCGGCGGCCCGCAGCGCGGCGCCACGCGCCGCGAGCGCGCCACGCACCGGAGCGGCTCACTGGGCGGCACCCGAGCGCGGCAGTGCGTTCCTGGTGCGGCTCATGATCGACCTGTCGCTCGCGCTCGGCCGCCGCGGGGGGCGCGTGCTGCTGTACTCCGTGGTGCTGTACTTCTTTCTGTTTGCGCCGAGGGTGCGCCGGCACGCGCGCGCCTACCTGCGGCGGGCGCTGGGACGACCGCCCACCGCGCGCGACCGCTTCCGCCAGGTGTTCGCCTTCGCCGCGACCACCCTCGACCGGGTGTACCTGGTCAGGGGACGCTATGAGCAGTTCGCGCTCAGCAGCGAGGGCGAGGCGCTGATGCGCTCGATGCTCGCGCGCGGCGGCGGCGCCTTTCTGCTCGGGGCGCACCTCGGGAGCTTCGAGATCATGCGCGCCACGGCTAAGCGCGTGCCGGGGCTCAAGGTGGCGATGGCCATGTACGAGGACAACAGCCGGGTGCGTGCGTTCATGGGCACCGGCGACTCCGCCGACGCCCCGGAGATCATCCCGCTCGGCCACATGGAGGCGATGCTGCGCATCCGCGATCGGCTCGATGCAGGGGGTTTCGTCGGCATGCTCGCCGACCGCACCATCCGCGAGGGACCGGCGCAACCGGTGAGCTTTCTCGGACGCCCGGCGCTGTTTCCCTCCGGGCCCATGCGGGCCGCCGCGGCGCTCAGGCGTCCGGTGATCTTCATGACCGGCCTGTACCGCGGCGGCAACCGCTATCACGTGGTGTTCCGGCAGATCGCGGACTTCTCGCAAACGCCGCGCGGCGAGCGTGAGCAGGCGGTGCGCGCGGCGATCGAGCGCTACGCGGGGCTGCTCGAGGAGTATTGCCGCAGCGATCCCTACAACTGGTTCAACTTCTACGACTTCTGGCACGGCGCCGACTCAAGCGGCGACGGCGCGCGCGGGACGGCTGCTTGAGAAGGCTCGCGGCTCTCTCGACGGCGCTCGTGTGGATGTGCTGCGCCGCACCGCCGGCCGCGCCGCAAACCGACACGCCGGCGCTCGAGCAGGTCATGCAGCTGCTCGCCGCGCGCCGCCACGGGCACCTGGCCTTCACCGAAGTGCAGACGCTCGCGATGCTCGACCGTCCGCTCGAGTCCTCGGGCGAGCTTCTCTACGACGCACCCGACCGGCTCGAGCAGCGCACCCTCAAGCCGCGGCCGCAGACCTTGACGCTCGCGAACGGCGTGCTCACTGCCGCGCGCGGCCGGAGCACGCACACGGTCGAGCTGGCCGCCCACCCGCAGCTCGCCCCGCTGATCGAGGGCCTGCGCGCCACGCTCGCCGGCGATCGCGCGGCTCTCGAGCGCATCTTCGTGGTGAAGTTCGGCGGTGATCTCGCCGACTGGACGCTGCAGCTGACGCCGCGTGATCCGGCGGCGCTGCGCATCGTGAGCGAGGTGCGCATCGCCGGCTCGAGTGCGGCTCTCAAGTCGGTGCAGATCCTGCAGGCCGACGGCGACCACACGCTGATCACACTGGGGCCCGAACTCGACCCATGACGCGCCGCGCGGCCGTGGTGACGCTGCTGTTCGGGGCACTGGCGCTCGCAGCCGTGCTGCTGGTAGCGCGCGCCTCCTACACCGCCGATCTGTCGGCCTTTCTGCCGCGCTCGCCCACCGCGGCGGAGCGGCTGCTGGTGCAGCAGCTGCGCCAGGGCCTGGCCACGCGCCTGATCATGGTCGCGATTGCCGGCTCCGATGCGCCCACCCGCGCACAGGTGGTGAGCGCGATGGCGCAGCGCCTGCGCGCTGATCCGGCATTCATCACGGTCAACGACGGCGACGAGTCGGGATCCCAGGCAACCGCGGAGCTGCTGTTCGAGCATCGTTATCTACTCAGCGACTCGGTCACGCCGCAGCGCTTCAGCGTCGCGGGACTGCACGCGGCGATCGGCAACACCCTCGACCTGCTCGCCTCGCCCGAGGGGCTGCTCTTCAAGTCGCGCTTCACCCGCGATCCGACCGGCGAGATGCCCACCATTCTCGACACGCTCACCGGCCCCTCCCCGCGCACGCTCGCGGGCGTGTGGAGCTCGCCGGACGGCCAGCTGGCGTTGCTGCTCGCCGAGACCCGGGCGTCGGGCTCGGACACCGACGGCCAGGAATCCGCAACCGCAGCGGTGTCGCGCGCCTTCGCGGCCGCCGCCGCGGCGACGCCCGGCGCCGCGGGCAAGGTCAGCCTCGAGATGAGCGGCCCGGGGGTGTTCGCGGTGAGCGCGCGCAGCACCATCCGCGGGCAGGTGATCCGCCTGTCGCTCATCGGCTCGCTGCTGATTGCGGCGCTGCTGCTCGCGGTGCTGCGGTCGCTCCCGGCACTGCTGCTGACGTTCGTGCCGGTGGCATCGGGAGCGCTCGCCGGGATCGCCGCGGTGACACTCGGCTTCCACGTCGTGCACGGCATCACGCTCGGCTTCGGCGTCACGCTGATCGGCGAGGCGGTCGACTACTCCATCTACTGGTTCATCCAGTCGCGGACCGGGAATGCCACCGACGGCTGGCAGCAGGGAGTGTGGCCCACGATCCGCTTGGGGATGCTGACTTCGGTGTGCGGCTTTGCCGCGCTCCTGCCGTCCGCGTTTCAGGGACTCGCGCAGCTCGGGCTCTTCTCGATCGCCGGACTCATCGCAGCAGCCCTGGTCACACGTTTCGTGCTGCCGGTCTGGGTCCCGGGCTCGCTCGCCATTCGCGACCTCACGGCGTTCGGTGCCGCGCTCGAGCGGCTGCTGGCGCGGCTGCGCCCGGCGCGCGCCGCGCTGGTGCTGGTGGCCTTGCTGGCCGGCATCGTGCTGTACGCGCATCGCCATGCGCTCCTCGGGCACGAGCTTCAATCCCTGAGCCCGATCACCAGCCGCCAGCAGGCGGCGGATGGCGCGCTGCGCGCCGATCTCGGGGCTCCCGACCCGCGCTACGTGGTGGTCGTGTCGGCGCGCGATCTCGAAAGTGCGCTGTCGGCGGTCGAGGCGGTCGCGGCGCGGCTCGCCGCGCTCACCGACGCCGGCGTCATCGGCGG
>DATNKO010000044.1:0-67441 GCA_035603345.1 Steroidobacteraceae bacterium
CCCCGCCACACCATCGAGCTGCGCCACGAGGCCCTTGCCGTGGGCGCGTCCGGCCGTCAGCCGCCGGCTGATCCGCTCACCGCTCGCGAGCCGCAGCACCCACTCGCCGTACTCGAGCAGCCGCTGCGGCGGATCGGTGTACGACTCGACGTGTATCCAGCCCTTGATGCCATACGGAGCACCCAGGCGCCCCAGGTCGATTGCAGCCACGGCCGTAGTACCTTCACCCAGTCCGCCCCTGGCCAAGGCGCCCGCGGCCCACCGCGGCTCAAGGCGCGCGCTGTGCGTTACGCCGTGGCCTGCTTGCGATAGGAAGCCACGAGGTGCTGCACGCGCTCTGAAGGGTGCGCCCCCTTGCCGACCCAGTAGTCTATGCGCGGCAGATCGAGCTTGAGCTTCGTTTCGCCGCGGCGGGCGATCGGGTTGAAGAACCCCACGTGCTCGAGGCTCGGGCCGCCCTGGCGCTTGCGGCTATCGGTCACGACGACGTGAAAGAAGGGCTGATTGCGCCCTCCGCGCCGCGTCAGGCGAATGGTCACCATGGTCGTATCGCTCTCAACGGTTTCAGGGGGCCTTAAGCCCGCGACGGGCGGGCCGCCCCAAAAAGAGCGCGGATTCTACGCAAGCTGTGAATCCTGCGCCAGTTTTTCCGCCGCCGGAACCTGGAACCATGGCGCATCAGCGGGTCCGCGCCTCATGGACCCCCGGGGAGGGTAGCGCGCCCTAGAAAGGCGGCCCTCCCTTGAAGGCGCTCATGAGGCGCCTCAGGTTCCCGCCCTTCATCTGCTTCATGACGCGCTGCATCTCCTGGAACTGCCGCAGCAGCCGGTTCACGTCCTGCACCTGCACGCCCGAGCCTCCGGCGATGCGCCGCCGGCGCGAGCCGTCGATGATGCCGGGGTTACGCCGCTCCCGCGCGGTCATGGAGTTGATGATGGCGATCTGCCGCCGCAGGTCGCGATCGCCCTGCTCAGCCGACACTGCGCCCTTTTTCTGCACGGCGCCCGGGAGCTTGTCGAGGAGCGCGCCCACCCCACCCATCTTCTGCAGCTGCTCGAGCTGGCTCTTGAGGTCCGCCATGTCGAAGCTCTTGCCCTTGACGACCTTGCGCGCCAGGCGCTCGGCCTCGTCGCGGTCGACTTGGCGGTGAACCTGCTCCACCAGACTGACGACATCGCCCATGCCGAGGATGCGCGTGGCCATGCGCTCGGGATCGAAGGGCTCGAGCGCCTCGGTCTTTTCGCCCATGCCGATGAACACGATCGGCTTGCCGGTGATCTGCCGCACTGAGAGCGCCGCACCCCCGCGCGCGTCGCCGTCAGCCTTGGTGAGGATCACGCCCGTGAGGTCGAGCGCCGCGCCAAAGGCGCGCGCGGCATTGACCGCGTCCTGACCCGCCATGGCATCCACGACGAACAGTCGCTCGGCGGCGCCCACCGCAGCGTCGATGTCGCGCACCTCGTCCATGAGTGCCGCGTCCACGTGCAGTCTGCCGGCGGTGTCGACGATCAGCACGTCGAACACGCCGCTGCGGGCGCGCTCGAGCGCCGCGCGCGCGATGTCGGCCGGCCTCGCAGCGGCGTCCGCCGCGAAGTAATCGGCCTGCACCTGGCCCGCGAGACGCTCGAGCTGCAGCATCGCCGCCGGCCGGCGCACGTCAGTGCTCGCCAGCAGCACCCGCTTGCGCTCGCGCTCGATGAGCAGCCGCGCCAGCTTGGCCGCGGTGGTGGTCTTGCCGGCGCCTTGCAGACCCGCGAGCAGCACCACCGCCGGCGGTTGCGCGCGCAGCCTGAAGGCCGAGCCCGGCCCGCCCATGAGCGCGACCAGCTCGGCGTGCAGGATGCCGATGAAGGCCTGGCCCGGAGTGAGGCTCGAGGCGACCTCGGCGCCAAGCGCCTTGGCCTTCACCGACTCGATGAAGGTCTTCACCACGGGGAGTGCGACGTCCGCCTCGAGCAGCGCCACGCGTGTGTCGCGCAGCGCCGCGGTGATGTTCTCCTCCGTGATGCGGCCACGGCCACGCAGCGTCTCGACGGTGCGGCTGAGACGCGCTGTCAGGTTGTCGAACATGCGGGGTAAGGCAACTCCGATCGGGCGCTTGCAGGCGGTTGATTATAGAGTACCGTCACCCGGGGCTACCCTCGAGGAACACGGCCTTGAACGTCCCCGCCACCGTCCTGCCGCTGCTTGCGCTGCTCGTGCTGCTCGTCATCGTCGCCTTCTCCTCCGGCACCGAGGTCGCGATGCTCTCGGTGAACCGCTATCGCATCCGCCACCGGGCGCAGGCCGGGCAGCCCTCGGCGCGGGTGCTCGAGCGGCTGCTGCACAAGCCCGACGAGTGGCTGGGCGCAAACCTGGTGATTCTGGCTGCCGCGAGCGTGTTCTCGTCCGCAATCGCCACGCTGCTCGCCGAGCGTACCGGCCACCGCTACGCGGTACCGGCGGCCGGGGTGCTGCTCACCGTGGTGGTGATCGTGTTCTGCGAGCTCGCCCCGAAAATTTATGCCGCGTCCAACCCGGAGGGCGTGGCGCTGCACGCGGCCGGCATCTACCGCGTGCTGGTGCTGGTGGCACGGCCGGCGCTGTGGCTCACCAACAGTATGGCCTACGGCTTCCTGCGCCTGTTCGGCGTCGGACGCGCCGCGCACCCGAGTCAGGCGCTGAGCGCCGAGGAGCTGCGCACCGTGGTGACCGAGGCCGCGCCGGTGATTCCGGCCCGCCACCGGCAGATGCTGCTGTCGATCCTCGACCTCGGGCACGTCACGGTGAATGACATCATGATTCCGCGGCAGGAGATCTCCGGTATCGACCTCAACGAGAGCTGGGAAGAGATCCTCAACCGGCTGCGCGAGACTCCGCACACCCGGCTGCCGGTGTACCAGGGCGAGCTCGACAACCTGATCGGGCTGCTGCACATGAAGCGCGTGGCGCGCGAGCTGGTGCGCGGCGAGCTCACGCGCGAGCGGCTCATCGAGATTGCCAGGGGCCGCGAGTCCTACTTCGTGCCCGAGGGCACCGCGCTCAACGCCCAGCTCGCGCACTTCCAGCGCAACCGCCGGCGCTTCGCGTTCGTGGTGAACGAGTACGGCGACATCGAGGGGCTGGTGACGCTCGAGGATATCCTCGAGGAGATCGTCGGCGAGTTCACCACCGATCCGGCCACCGTGACCCACAAGGATGTGCATGTCGAGCGCCCGGGCGTGTTCATCGTCAACGCCAGCGCCACGGTGCGGGCGCTGAACCGCGCCCTCGGCTGGCAGCTGCCCACCGGGGGCCCAAAGACCGTCAACGGCCTGCTGCTCGAGCATCTCGAGACCATTCCGGACCCCGGCACCATGGTGCGGGTCGGGGCCTACGAGTTCGAAGTGCTGCAGGTGGCGGACAACGTCATCCGCACGGTGCGGGTGCGCGCCCCGGCGGCTCAGCTGCCGGGCACCGCGAACGCCGCTTCGAGCGCCTGAGCGACCCGCTCGACCGGCCGGAGCACCAGCGCCCCGGGTGCCTTGCGCGGGGCGTTGTCGCGCGGCAGGACCGCGAGCCTGAACCCCTGCGCCTGCGCCTCCCGCAGCCGCTCGTCTCCGTAGGGCACGGGGCGCACCTCGCCGGTCAGGCCGAGCTCGCCGAAGGCGACGAGTTGCGCGGGCAGCGGCACACCGCGCAGGCTGGACGCGAGCGCCAGCACCACCGGCAGGTCCCAGGCGGTCTCGGCGATTTCGATGCCCCCGACGACGTTCACGAACACGTCGTGCTCCTGCAGCGAGAGTCCCGCGTGCCGGTTCACGACGGCGAGCAGCATGGCGAGCCGGTTGGCATCGAGTCCCTGCGCGATACGCCGCGGCGCGCCGAAGCGCATCCGGTCGACGAGCGCCTGCAGCTCGATGAGCAGCGGCCGCCCGCCGTCGCGCGTCACGGTGACGATGCTGCCGGCGGCAGGCTCGGGCGGGCGGGCCAGGAAGATCGCCGCCGGATTCTTCACCTCCTTGAGGCCCGTGGCCGTCATGGCGAAGAAGCCGAGCTCGTTCACCGCGCCGAAGCGATTCTTGGTGGCGCGCACGATGCGGTAGCGGCTGCCGGCCTCATGCTCGAAATACAACACCGTGTCAACCAGGTGCTCGAGCAGCTTCGGTCCCGCGAGCGCGCCGTCCTTGGTCACGTGGCCGACGATCACCACCGCGATACCGCTCGACTTCGCGAAGCGCACCAGCTCCGCCGTGCACTCGCGCAGTTGGGTGACCGCGCCCGCGGCCGTGGCCGCCGTCGCCGACTGCAGCGTCTGGATGGAGTCAACGACCAGGAGCGCCGCCTGCCGCGCCACCGCAAGCGCGAGGATCGCGCCGAGCTCGGTCTCCGCCACGACCGTGAGCGCATCGCCAACGAGCCCGAGGCGCTGCGCGCGCAGGCCAACCTGGGCCACCGACTCCTCGCCGCTCGCGTACAGCACAGGGCGCGATGCCGCCAGGTGCGCGGCGACCTGCAGCAGCAGCGTCGACTTGCCGATTCCAGGATCGCCCCCGAGGAGAATCACCGAGCCCGGCACGATGCCGCCGCCCAAGACCCGGTCCAGCTCGCCCTGTCCGCTCCCCAGGCGCCGCCCCTCGCCCGCCAGACGCGCCCCTTCCGCCAGGCTCACGCCGGCCGCGGGGCTCGCCGAGCGGCCACGCGCCGCGCGGCGCTCCTCCAGAGTGTTCCATTGCCCGCACAGCGGGCACTGCCCCTGCCACTTGAGGGTCTCGCCGCCGCAGGAACTGCACACGAACACCGCATTGGGGCGGGCCATCGATGCGCCTTTGATTCGACTTTCAGCTAGGATGCGCGGCCGGGAAAACCGCAAATGACCCCTTTTGTGAACAGCCACTCGGACTGCCCTGCCGGCGATGCTAGCTTATGGCACCTCGGATCGGGGACGGGAAAGTGACGCGCATCACACAGCATAGGCCGCAGGCGGGTCAGGGCAAAGCATGAGCCTGCGAAACAGGGTGCGCTTCGTCGGTCTCACGGACACCGGCAAGGTCCGCGAGCACAACGAGGACACGATCGCCGTCGACCCGGATATCGGCCTGCTGGTGCTCGCCGACGGCATGGGTGGCTACAACGCCGGCGAGGTAGCGAGCGGTATCGCGGTGAAGACGATCGTCAACTTGGTACGCGAACAGGTGCAGCGCGAGGATCTGTCGATCCCGGATCGCGAATCGGGCCTGTCCCGTGCCAACATCATCCTGCGCGACGCCATCCACCGCGCGAACAAGATCATCTACCAGACCGCCCGTACGCAGCCGCAATGCGAGGGCATGGGCACGACCGTGGTCGCCTGCCTGTTCTTCGACAACCGGGTTACCATCGCGCACGTCGGCGACTCGCGCCTGTACCGGCAGCGGGCCGACAAGCTCGAGCAGGTGACCATGGATCATTCCCTGCTCCAGGAACTGGTCGACCGCGGCTTCTACTCCGCCGAGGAGGCGCAGCGGGCCTCCAATAAGAACTACGTCACGCGGGCGCTGGGGGTGGAGCCGCAAGTCGACGTCGAGATCCAGGAAGAGCCCGCGGGCAAGGGGGAAGTCTTCATCCTGTGCTCGGACGGGCTCTCGGACATGGTCGAGGACGAAGATATCCATTTAACCATAAACACCTTTGGTGCTAATCTGGATACGGTCGCCAAGCAGCTGATTCAACTGGCGAATGACAATGGGGGCCGGGACAACATCTCGGTGGTGATGGCGCACATCATGGACGCGTTTCCGGCGCGTACGAAGATCTTCGACAAGATTTTGAGTTGGTTCGGCTGACAAAGCGAAAAGGGCTAGCACATGGCAAGGTTGGTCTTGAGCCTGGACAGCCAGGTGATGGCGGAATACAACATGAACAAGGAGCGGTACACGATCGGCCGCCTCCCGGACAATGACATCCGCATCGACAACGCTGCCGTCAGCGGTCATCACTCGCTGATCATCAACATCCTCAACGACTCGTTCCTCGAGGATCTGAACAGCACCAACGGCACCTACGTCAACGGCAAGCTCATCAAAAAGCATGCCCTGCAGCACGGCGACGTGATCACCGTCGGTCATCACCAGCTGCGCTTCGTCGAGGACGACGAGCAGCAGGACGAGTTCGAGAAGACCATGGTGATCCAGCCCTCCGCCCGCCCGGTGGAGAAAGTGCGTAGCGCCGCCGAAGTGGCCGACCGCGCTTCCGGCTCGCTCACCGCCACCGGACGCTCGCGGGCGCTGGCCGACGGCGCTGCCGCGGTCAAGAAGGCGAAGCTCCAGGTGCTGTCGGGCGTATTCGCCGGCCGCGAAGTCGAGCTCAGCAAGGCGCTCACGACGCTCGGGCGGCCCGGTGTGCAGGTGGCGGCCATCACGCGCCGCGCCGAGGCCTACTACATCGTGCACGTCGACTCGGGCAAGGCGGACGACTTTCCGCTGCTCAACGGCACCCCGATCGGCGCCCAGGCGACCAAGCTGAACGACAACGACGTCATTCAGCTCGCGGGCGTCAAGATGGGATTCTTCCTGAACTGATCTCATTGGCCGAAATCGCAGGAAGCGATTTCGGCGGACATCACTTCGGTTTCCGCCGGCGCCGGGGCCCCAGGAAATCGCGCGTCTTGATGGCACGTGCACACTCGCCTGTCGTGGAATGCGCGATTTCCTGGGGTGGCTCGAAAGGCGCGGCTTTCGCCGGCTGCGCACCCGAGACCGATTTCGCCGCTCGCCGCCTCCGGCGGCGGGCACATCCATGTGCCTAGCGCAGCTCGATCGGCACGCGCTGACTGACCCCGCACAGGAGCTCGTAGGGGATGGTGCCGGCGTGCCGCGCGACCTCCTCCACCGGCAGTCCCGGGCCCCACAGCACCGCGGGTGTGCCGACGTGCACGTCCGACAGCTCCGAAACATCCGCCGCGATCATGTCCATCGACACGCGCCCGACGACCGGCGCGCGCTCACCGCCAACCAGCACCGGCGTGCCGCCCGGGAGCCCGCGCGCAAGCCCGTCGCCGTAGCCCGCGGCGATGATCGCAATGGCCGAATCGCGCGGCGCGGTCCAGGCGCCTCCATAGCCCACCGTCTCGCCGCGGGAGATATGGCGCACCGCGATCACGGAGGTCTCCAGGCTCATGACGGGCTCGAGTCCGAGCTGCGCCGCCGTCGCATCGGCGAACGGCGAAGCGCCGTAGAGTGCAAGTCCCGGCCGTACCCAGTCGCAGCCGAGCCGGGCGTCGCCGAAGATGCCGGCGGAGTTGGCGATGCTCACGGCGCAATCGAGGCCCCGGGTCGCTTCCCGGAAACGCGCCACCTGAGCGTTGGTCATGCGGTGGTCGCGCTCGTCGGCGCAGGCAAGGTGGGTTAGCAAGCGGATCTCGAGCGGCGCCGGAGTAAGGCGCCGCAGGCGCTCGAGCGCCGCGGCGAAGTCGCGCGGCGGGAAGCCGAGGCGGTTCATGCCGGTGTCGATCTTGATCCACAGCACGAAGCGATGTGCGCCGGTCCCCTCCTCCAGCAGCTCGACCTGCAGCGCATCGTGCACCACCAGATCAAAGCCGTGGCGCGCCGCCTCCAGCAGCTGCTCGGCGGTGAATACCCCCTCGAGCAGCACGATCGGCTGTGTGATGCCGGCGGCGCGCAGCGCCAGGCCCTCCTCGAGACGCGCCACGGCAAAAGCGTCCGCTTCGGCGAGGGCGAGCGCGGTCGGCACCAGCCCGTGACCGTAGGCGTTGGCTTTGACCACCGCCATGACGTGCGCGCGCCGCGCGCGCTCACGGACGACGCCAAGATTGTGTCGCAGGGCGCGCGTGTTGATCACGGCCCGGATCAGCCGGCTCACCGCAGTACGCCCTCCGCGTACGAGTCCGGCACGTAGTTGGCGAAACGCGTGAACTGCCCCTGGAAGGTGAGCCGAAACATCCCGATCTCGCCGTTGCGGTGCTTGACGAGATCGATCTCCGCGATGCCCTTGCGCGTGGTGTCCCTGTCGTAGACCTCTTCGCGGTAGATGAGCAGGATCATGTCTGCGTCCTGTTCAATTGCACCACTTTCGCGAAGATCCGACATCACTGGTTTCTTGTGCTCACGCTGCTCCACGCCGCGGTTCAACTGCGACAGCGCGATGACCGGAACCCCGAGCTCCTTGGCGAGCGTCTTGAGCCCGCGCGAGATCTCGGCGATCTCGGTGGCGCGGTTCTCCTGCGTACCGGGCACCTGCATCAGCTGCATGTAGTCCACCACGATCAGATGCAGCCCGTGCTCGCGCTTGATGCGCCGGGCGCGCGCGCGCAGCTCGGTGGGATTCAACGCCGGAGTCTCGTCGACGAAGATCTTGGCCTCCGAGAGCTGGTTGGTGGCACTGGTGATGCGCACCCAGTCGTCGTCGGAGATCTTGCCGCTACGCAGGCTCGAAAGCGGCACACCGCCGAGCGAGGACAGCATGCGTGTGATCACCTGCTCGGAGGGCATTTCCATGCTGAACACCGCCACCGAGGCGCGCGTCCCCGGGTTCACGGCGGCGTACTCGGCCATGTTGATGGCGAGCGTCGTCTTGCCCATGGACGGACGCCCCGCGATGATCACCAGGTCACCGGCTCTGAGGCCGCCGGTGATCTTGTCGAAATCGGTGAAGCCCGTGGGCAACCCGCGCAGCTTGTCCGGGTTGCTATGCCACTCGTCGATCTGGTCGATGACGGCGGGCAGCAGCTCGCGCACCGCGCGCGCGCCTTCGCGGCCGCGGAAGCTTCCGTCGGCGATCTCGAACACGCGCTGCTCGGCGCGGTCGACCAGCTCACGCGCCGTCTGGCCGTCGTTGCTGAAGACCCCCGCGGCGATCTGCGTGCCGGCCTCGATGAGCTGACGCAGCAGCGAGCGCTCGCGCACGATCTGCGCGTAGGCGCGCGCGTTGGCGGCGGTGGGTGTGTCACGCGCGATCGAGCTGAGGTAAGCAAGCCCGCCTGCCGCTTCGAGTTTGCCGTTGCGCTCGAGCTCACCGGACACCGTCACGGCGTCGCACGGCTTGCCGTCGCCTGCGACCTGAGCTATGGCGGCGAATATCAGCCGGTGATCGGGACGGTAGAAGTCCTCCTGGCGGACGACGTCGGCGACATTGTCCCAGGCGGCCGGATCGAGCAGCAGGCCGCCGAGCACGGCCTGCTCGGCTTCGATCGAGTGCGGGGGTACCGGCGCGTCCAGCAGCGCGACCGAGCCTGAATCGCCGCGCGCTTTGGCGGAACCGGCCACCGGTGCGACTCTCCGGGGCTACTCTTCTGCGACGATCGACACCGTGAGCGGTACGTCCACGTCGGCGTGCAGGTGCAGACTGACGACGTGGTCGCCGAGGCTGCGCAGAGGTCCGGCCGGCAGGCGCACTTCGCTGCGCTCTACTTTGAAGCCGGCGCGCGAGCATGCCTCGGCGATGTCGCTCGTGCCGATCGAGCCGAAGAGCTTCCCTTCGGTGCCCGCCTTGGCGCTGATCGTGAGCTTGAAGTCCTTCAGGGCCCCGGCGCGCTCGCCGGCGGAGGCGAGATGCTCGCGCGCCAGCCGTTCGAGCTCCTCGCGCCGCGCCTCGAAGCGCGCGACGTTCTCGGGAGTGGCGAGTGTCGCCTTGCCTTGGGGCAGCAGGAAATTCCGCCCGTAGCCCGAGCGCACCTTGACGCGGTCACCGATGTTGCCGAGGTTGGCAACTTTCTGCAGCAGAATGACTTGCATCGGCGCCCCTCAATGCTGGTCGGTGTACGGCAGCAGCGCCAGGAAGCGCGCGCGCTTGATCGCGACGGCAAGCTGGCGCTGGTAGAAGGACTTCGTGCCCGTGATCCGGCTCGGGACGATCTTGCCGGTCTCGGTGACGTAGCCCTTGAGCGTTGCCAGGTCCTTGTAGTCGATCTGCTTCACGCCCTCGGCCGTGAAGCGGCAGAACTTCTTGCGGCGTGAAAAGCGGCTGCCGCCACTTCCGCCGTGTCCTCTGGACATTGCCATGGATCAGATCCTCGATTGAATTGCCGTGCGGTCGCGGGCGCGCTTCAGACGCTGTCCGCGGCGGAGTTGTCGTCGTCGTCGGCCGGCGCAGGTGCCTCATCGCGCTGGCGCTCGCGGCGGCGGCCACCGCCCTCGCCGTCCTCGTCCCCGTCATCGCGCTGGCGGTCGCGGCGCCGGCCGCCGCCCTCGCCCTCCTCGTCAGCGGCCTTCGCCATGGGTGAGGGCTCGGTTACCGCCGAGTCCATATTGACCACGAGATGACGCAGCACCGCGTCGCTGAAACGGAACGCACCGGTGAGCTCATCGAGCGTCTTCTGATCGCTCTCGATGTTCATCAGCACGTAGTGGGCCTTGTGCACCTTGGCGAGCGGATAGGCCAGCTGACGCCGGCCCCAGTCCTCAAGGCGATGCACGTGGCCCGAGCCCGCGGCAATCATGCCTTTGTAGCGCTCGATCATCGCGGGCACCTGCTCGCTCTGATCGGGATGCACCAGGAATACGATCTCGTAATGCCTCATCTCAAGAGCTCCTTACGGGTTAAAGCCGCCCGGATTGAAGGCTGTCCGGTGCGGCAAGGAGTCGACATCGCACCCACGGCTGGCCGTGAGCCCGCGACGCCCCTTTGGCTGAAAAGGGGCGCGAAGCATACTGAAACCACCTGGCGACTGCAATGCCGACGCGGCCGTGCGGCGCTTATCGATCAAGGGCTTGGCGGCGCCGGACTTGATGGGTTCAGCGCTCCGAGCAGCCTCATGCCGCGCTCCGCTGCCGCACGGCCTCGTAGAGCAGCATGCCCGCTGCGACCGAGACATTGAGACTCTCGAGCGCCCCCAGCTGCGGCAGCCGCACCAGAAAGTCGCAGTTCTGCTGCGTCAGATGCCTGAGGCCTGTGCCTTCCCCACCGAGCACCAGCACCAGCGGTCCCGCTAAATCAAGCTCGTGCGGCGCGCTCACCCCGTCCGGGTCCGCGCCGACCACCCACAGCCCGCCCTCCTTCAGCAGCTTGAGCGTCCGCACCAGGTTCGTGACGGCAACTACAGGAGTCGTCTCGGCAGCTCCCGCCGCCACCTTGCGTACGGTGGGCGTTAGCTGCGCGGCGCGGTCGCGCGGCACAACGACCGCCAGCACACCACAGGCGTCCGCGCTGCGTAAGCACGCCCCGAGGTTGTGCGGATCCTGGACGCCGTCGAGTGCCAGCAGGAGCGGGGCTTTCGCGCCCTGGAGCGCTGCCAGCAGCTGGTCCTCGTTCCAGGGCGGAAGCGGCGTGATCTCCGCCGCAACCCCCTGATGCACGACGTCGCCCAGCTGCTGCCTGAGCACCTGCGGCTCGACGCGCTGGACCGGCAGATTGTGGCCTCGGGCCAGCTCCTCGAGCGCGCGCACTCGCGCATCTTCGCGCCGCTCGATGAGGAGCACGCGGCCCACGCGCGCCGGATGGCGCTCCAGCATGAAGCGAACCGCATGCATCCCAAAGATGAGTTCGGTGTCCGCCATTGCCGTCGGCCAGGCGCGCGAAGCTCACCAGCCCGCGGTCAGGGCTCGTCCGCCAGCGCGAGATCGATGAGCCCCTCGATGGGGTTCACCGCCGTGACGACCACGCGCACGTGCGACCCGGTCCGCAGCCGCCGGCCGGAACGGCTACCGCGCCAGCCGTGGCCGTCGTCCTCCATCAGGTACTGGTCGTCGCGCAGGTTATCGAGGTGCAGCAGGCCGTCCACGGCGACCTCCACGATCTGCACGAAGCAGCCGAACTCGACCACCGTGGTGATCAGCCCGTCGAAGCTCTGACCGATGCGCTCCTTTAAATAGGTGCACTTGAGGAAGCCGGACACGTAGCGGTCCGCCTCGTCGGCGCGCTTCTCCAGGCGCGAGGTGCTCTCGCCGAGGCTGCCGAGCTCGCTGACCGGGTAGCTCGCGCCGGCGCCCCCTTTGGCGCCGATCAGCGCCTTGAGCGTGCGGTGCACGACCAGGTCCGGGTAGCGGCGGATCGGCGAGGTGAAGTGCGCGTAGTGAGTGAGCGCGAGGCCAAAGTGCCCGATGTTGGTCGGCTGGTACACCGCCTGCGGCATCGCCCGCACCACCAGGGTCTCGACGAACGCGCGCTCGGAGGCATCGCCGACCCGGCGCGCGATCGCCTGCAGATCGCGCGTGGTGACCGTTTGCGGCAGCCGCGCATCGATGCCAAGCGACCTGAGTGCTGAGATGAGCCGCTCGAGCTTCTCGTCCTCAGGAGTGCCATGCACCCGATAGAGCGTCGGCGTGTGCCGCTTCTCGAGCTCCTCGGCCACGGCGACGTTGGCGAGGATCATGCACTCCTCGACCAGACGGTGTGCCTCGTTGCGCGCGCGCATCTCGATGGCGCGCACCCGCTCGGTCTCGTCGATGACGAACTCGGCCTCGGGGGCGTCGAAATCGAGCGCGCCGCGGTGGCCGCGCGCCTTGTGCAGGACGCGATACACATCCACCAGCGGCTGTAGTTTCTCGAGCAGCGGCCCGAGCTGCGTACGCGCGGCGGGGCGGCCCGCGAACAGCGCGTCGTTGGCGAGCGTGTAGGTGAGGCGCGCCGCCGAGCGCATCACGGCCGGATAAAAGCGCGCGGACTTGAGCGCGCCGCTGCGGCTCACGACCATGTCGGCGGCGAAGCACAGCCGGTCCACGGCCGGTGCCAGCGAGCACAGGTGATCCGAGAGTGCTGTCGGCAGCATCGGCAACACACGTGTCGGGAAGTACACCGACGTCCCGCGCCGCTGCGCCTCCGCGTCGAGCGCGGTCCCCGGACGCACGTAGTGACTCACGTCCGCGATGGCGACCAGCAGGCGAAA
Source organism: Steroidobacteraceae bacterium (assembly GCA_035603345.1). Classification (GTDB taxonomy): domain Bacteria; phylum Pseudomonadota; class Gammaproteobacteria; order Steroidobacterales; family Steroidobacteraceae; genus 13-2-20CM-66-19. The sequence goes on from DATNKO010000044.1 coordinate 12,779, forward strand.
GCCCTGCGGGTGAGCTTCCGCATACACCGCATCGTCGAAGTCGCGCGCATCCTCACCGTCGATGGTGACGAGCGGCACATCCCGCAGGTCGACGCGCGCTCCCGCCTCGTGGCCATCGACCTGCTCGCCGAACGCCCGCGCCTCGCGCAGCGCCGCGCCAGGGAACTCCTGTGGCAGGTCGAAGCGTGCGATCGCCGACTCGGTCGCGAGCTCCACCGGACGGTCCGGATCGAGACGCTTCTCGATCACCGCCTGAGCGTGCGAGGCGGAACCTGCGTGTCGCGTGATGCGCGCGATCACCCAGTCTCCGTCCTTGGCGCCGTGCAGGTCCTGAGGTGCCACCGCACAGCGCAGCTGCAGGCGGCGGTCGGCGGCGCTCACCCAGGCGCTGCGGCCCTCGAGTTGCAGCGTGCCGAGAAACGCCGTGACGCCGCGCTCGAGCACCTGCTCCACCGACCCCGACCAGCGGTCGGTCGCATCGCGTGACACTTTCACGCGCAGCCGGTCGCCGTGCATCACGCCGCGCATCTGCGGCGGCGGCAGAAACACACTGTCCTTCAGACCCGCAACGCGCAGAAAACCGTAGCCGGCGCGGTTGGCGCTCACGGTGCCTTCAACGGTTGAGCCTGACTTCACCTGGGTGGCCGCGGCAGCGGGCGCAGCGAACCCACTCCTGTTCCTATTCCTATGCTGGCCCGGGCTGCTGTGCCGATCCGCGGCGCTGGCTTGCGCGCGTGGTGCCGAAGCGGATTTCCTGTGCCGGAGCGCGTGCGCCGCTGGCTTGTGCGCTGGCTTGTGCGCCGGCTCGTGCGACGGCTTTGACTGCGTCGCCGGGCGATCTCGCCGTCCGAACTTCGTTCTACGCGGGCTCAATTGACAGCCCCGGCACCCCTGCGTACATTTCGCCGCCTTCCTCACCTGCCCGGGTGGCGGAATTGGTAGACGCACTAGTTTCAGGTACTAGCGGGTAACTCCGTGGAGGTTCGAGTCCTCTCCCGGGCACCAATAAAAACAATAGCTTAGCGTTTATTTCGATTCTCTTTCTGGAGGTGTTTGCCGCAGCCCCGAAGGGGCGGCTGCGGGGGCGAGCGTCAGTGCTTGCCGTCCGCGGGTGGGATTCTACCCACTCTTTGTAGCTGTCGTTGCGCGAAGGTCAGCAATGAGACACCGCGCCGGCCGAACAGTTCCCGATCAGTCAATCTAAGGATTCATGAAGACACCCGCCGCCCTGCAACCCCTGATCGATGATGGCGTGATCGACGAAGTCATCCGCTCGCTCAAGAGCGGTAAGGAAGCGACGGTTTATCTGGTGCGCTCGGGGGCGCACACGCGCTGCGCGAAGGTCTATCGGGACATGCGCCAGCGAAGCTTTCAGAAGCGTGCACGCTACCAGGAGGGCCGCAAGGTGCGCGGCAGCCGCCAGGCGCGTGCCATAGCCAAGAGCACGCGGTTCGGCCGCAGGGAGCAGGAAGCGCAGTGGAAGAACGCCGAGGTCGACGCGCTCTACAAGCTGGTCGCCGCCGGCGTGCGCGTGCCCAAGCCTTACGGATATTTCAACGACACGCTGATCATGGAGCTGGTGACCGATGCCGCCGGGGACCCTGCGCCGCGCCTTGCCGAAGTCGACCTGTCGGCTGAGACAGCGCGCGAGTACCACCGCTTCCTCATCCAGCAGGTCGTGCGCATGTTGAGCATTGGGCTGATCCACGGTGATCTCTCGGAGTTCAACGTGCTCATCGGCTCCGAGGGGCCCGTGATCATCGATCTACCTCAGGCCGTGAACGCGGCGGGCAATAACGGCGCGCTGGCAATGCTCGAGCGTGATGTGAACAACATTCGCGGCACACTCAGCCGCTTCGCGCCGGAGCTGCTGGTGACCGAGTTCGCGCGCGAGATGTGGGCGCTGTTCGAGCAAGGTGAGCTGACCGCGGACAGCAGTCTCACGGGAGTCTTTACGCGCGACGAGACGACCGCTGATGCCGATGGTGTCCTGGTGGCGGTTGAGGATGCGCGGGAAGAAGCGTTGCGGCGAGAGCTGGGACGAGAAAGCTCAGGGAGCGGTCGATGAAGCTAACCGTCCCGGTTGTCCCGAACGGTGGCACCAAGGTGCATATCGGTTGCCAGAGTTGAGCTTTCTGGTGACCGCTCGGGGGCACGAAGCGACCGTCGGCAGATTCCACCGGTGGCGCAATAGCTTACGTGCGCTTCTCCCCGTCTCAGCCTCCTCAAGTTATCATGTTAAAAAGGGGCCAATCTTAAGGCTCTTAGGTCCCGGGTCTCATGGCAATACCCCAACCTTCCGGCGCCGTCTTCATGAGCCACGCCTCCGAGGACGAAGCGGCGGCGCTGCGCATCGCGTCAGCGCTGCGCAGCGCCGGGGTGGAAGCGTGGCTCGACCGTAACGAGCTCAAGGGTGGCGACGCCTGGGATCTCAGGATCCGGCAGCAGCTGCGCGACTGTGTGCTGTTCGTGCCAGTGATTTCGCGCCACACGACGCTCCGCCCCGAAGCCTACTTCCGTCTCGAGTGGCATCTTGCTGATCAGCGCACGCTGCTCATGGCGCGCAGCCAGGCGTTCATCGTGCCGGTGTGTATCGATGATACGAACGAAGCGGAGGCCGAGGTGCCCGAATCGTTTCGGGCGGTGCAGTGGACGCGCCTGCTTGGTGGCGCCGTCTCGCAGGCATTCCCCGAGCACATCGCATCGCTCTTGCAGACACGGGCGGGGAAAGCCGGGGGTACCAACTCCAGTTCACGCGCGCCTGCGCCGGACGCGGCGCCGGCTGGAGTCGCGGCCGAAGTCATCAAGCTCGGCCCCTTCGAGCTCGTGTCCTCCGAGCGGCAGCTACTGCGCGACGGGCAGCCGGTCGAGCTCGGTGCGCGCGCGTTCGACCTGTTGCAGGTCCTCGCAGAGCAGTCGGGGCGGCTTGTGACCAAGGCGACATTGCTCGAGCGTGTCTGGCCGAAACTGGTAGTCGATGAGAACAATCTTCCGGCGCAGATCGCGAGCCTGCGGCGCGTGCTCGGCGCGGGGGCGATCCGTACGGTGCCGGGCTTTGGCTACCGGCTCGAGCTGGAGGTCGTGCGTCCGACGCGTGCGGTGCAGCCGGCGCCCGCGCCCGCGCCCGCACCCGCGCCGCTTCCCGTGCGCGTCGTTGCCAGGCGGCTGACACCGCTCATCGGCCGGGACCGCGACCTGCAGGCGCTGCAGACAGCGCTCGGCGGCGCACGCTGCGTTACCGTGGTCGGCGGTGGCGGTATAGGCAAGACGCGGCTTGCGCAGGAAGTGCTCGCACGGACGGTCGCCACATCCGAGCGTCAGGGCGCCTGGCTGGACCTGGCGCCGCTGGCGCAACTGCGTCACGTGGCGAGCGCGGTTGCGTCGGCTGTCGGCGTAACGTTGCCCGATCGCGGCGACGGCTTCGTTGCACTCCAGCAAACGCTCGCGCAGGCGCCGCTGTTACTCATCTTCGACGGCGCTGAGCACCTCGCCACCGAGCTCGCGCCGGCGCTTGCGGAGCTGCTCGCCCGCACGGGCGAGTTGCGGGTGCTCGTAACGAGTCAGGTGCCGCTCGGCGTGCCTGGTGAGACCGTGTTCCGCCTCGGGCCACTCACGGTCGATGAACGCGCCGAGTCAGGGGCGCCCGATGACGCGTCCGGTGCAATAGCGCTATTCGTGCAACGCGCGACGGCCGCCGACCGGCGCTTTGCGCTCACGAGCGCGAATCGGGCGGCGGTCGCCGAGATCTGCCGCCGTCTTGACGGGAATCCGCTCGCACTCGAGCTTGCTGCTGCGCGCGTGCCGGCGCTCGGGGTCGCTGCGCTGCTGGAACGTCTCGGGGACCGGCTGCGGCTGCTGAAGACGAGCGCCGCGGTCGACGACGCGCACCACGGTGCGCTGCAGGCCGCGTTCGACTGGAGCTACCAGCTGCTGTCGCCGGCCGAGCAGCACGTATTCAACTGGCTCGGGGTATTTGCCGGCGGCTTTTCTCTGGATACCGCAGCTCGCAGTGTCGCTGACGGACCGACGGACGGCTGCGACGCCATCGATCTGATCTCGCGGCTTGTCGACCGCTCGCTGGTCAATGCGCTACCGTCGGATCCGCCGCGCTATGAGCTTTCCGAGACGGCGCGCCTCTATGCACTCGCCCGTCTCGCGGCAGCGGGCCAAGAGCAGGCCGCGCGGCGCGCCATGGGAGCGGCTGTGCTCGAGCTCCTCGACCGCGCCTACGGGCAGTACTGGTCCGAGGATGAGGCGCTGTGGCTGGCGCGCTATGAGCCGGACCTCGAGAACGTGCGCAGCGCGATAACCTGGGCAGCGGCGCACGAGCCGGCGCTCGCGGTAGCCCTGTTCGGCTCCGCCTGGCCGCTGTTGTTCGAGGCGGACCTGAACGCCGAGGGGCGCCACAGCTATCACAACACGGTCGGGCTCCTGTCCGATGGGCTGCCACGCGCCCGCGTCGCGCGCTTCTGGGAGGCGATCGCGACCTTCGAATCTACACGGCAGTGCGACCGCGCACGCTACGCCGCGGAGCTCGCCGCAGGCATGCACACGGACAGCGGCGACCTGCAGGCCCGCTATTACGCGCTGATGCTGCTGGCGAGCAACTGGCGCATCGACAACGAGGCAGCCCGCGCGGCCTTCGACGCCGCACACGCGCTCGAGGATTCGACCTGGCCTGCGCGCCTGCTGGGGCTTGGCGCGCTGACCGAGGGAGCGCTGCTCCTGACCCGCGGCGAGTTCGTGGCCGCGCGCGCTGCGTATCAACGCGCGCTGTGCGCCTCGCTGACCGTGAGCGAGCGGCAGGCGCTTGCTGCAACTGCCGAAATCGTCGAGCTGGATGTGGCCTGCGGCGAGCCCATCGCGGCGCTGCAGCTGGCACGGCCACTGGTCGACCGGTTGCGGTACTCAAGCAGGAGCGGCGTGCGCTTCGGGTTGCTGGTAGCGGCGCTACAGGCCCTGCTGCAGACCGGCGAACTGCAGGAAGCGCGTGCGATCGCCTACGAGATACTCGAGGTCGGAACACGCCTCGAGCCGGCGCGCCTGTACACGGCGCTAGATGCGATGGCGCAGCTCGCCTGCGCCGAGAAGCACTTCACGGTTGCAGCCCGCATAGCCGCCTGCGCGGACGCCGCCTACGCCCTGCACGGGCAGGGCGAGCGCCGCCTGACCGAGGCGCGCCTGTGCGCGCAGATCCAAAGCTGCCTCGATCGCGAGCTCGGAGCTGGCTGGCGTGAGTCCGCGGTCGACCGGAGCGCGCCGCTCGATGAGCGCGGCGCCTGTGCACTCGCCCTGGGGCTTGCCGCCTGACGCCCGTAATTGCGGCGCGACCGACGATTCAGAAAGCTTTCAGAAGGATTTCAAGACGGCGCGTGACCCGTGCGCCATCATGAACTGGCCATAGAAACCTATCTACGCAACCAGGAGACCACCATGCCCAAGTTCGTGATCGAGCGCGATATTCCCGGTGCCGGCAAGCTCAGCCCGGCCGAGCTGAAGAGCGTATCTCTGAAATCCCTCGGGGTCCTATGTAGCCTCGGCCCGAGCATCCAATGGATGCAAAGCTACGTCACCGGCGACAAGATCTACTGCGTGTATCACGCCAAGGACGAATCGCTGATCCGGCGTCATGCGGAGCTCGGCGGTTTTCCGGCGAATCGCATCACGCGTGTCACGACGATCATCGATCCGACGACGGCGGAGTGACGCGCCGCCCGGGCACGGTCGTCGTCGGAGAGGTGTTATGGATGCGGCTACGTTGCGGTCGATACAGGCTCCAATCAAGGAGCGATATCGGGGCGACGCGGAAGCGGCGCGGATAACCCTCAGGGCGAGGGGCACGCTCGATGAGGCGCGCATCGCGTGTAGCGTCGAGACCGGCCGCGCGCTGGCAGTAGCCGGCCTACATGCGGCTACAGGCGGTTCGGGGCTGGAGCTATGCTCCGGCGACATGTTGCTCGAATCGCTCGTTGCCTGCGCCGGAGTGACGCTCAAGGCGGTGGCGACGGCGCTGGAGATTCCCTTGAGATCTGCAACGGTGACCGCGGAAGGGGATCTTGATTTCCGAGGCACGCTTGGGGTCGCCAAGGACGCCCCGGTCGGGTTCGGGGCGATACGGCTGGCGTTTGTCGTCGACTCCGACGCACCTCAGGAGAAGCTCGACCAGTTGATCAAGCTTACCGAGCGTTACTGCGTCGTCTATCAGACGATCCGCAGCGGTGTGCCGGTGGATGTGCACATGAGCAGGGCTGCGTAGCGCGACGCATGCAGGAGCGTGGACGTAGTCGTTGAGTGTGACGGGCGGGACTTCCTGCTCTACTGACATATTCATGATTACAGTCGGCCGCCCCGATACTGTCGCCGAGCTGGACGAAGTTCGGGCTCTGATGCGGGCTTTTGTCGCGTGGCATCGGCAGCGGCACAGCGAAGACCTGGAATTGATCGACGAGTATTTTGATCGGACGGAATTCGAGGCGGAACTCGCTTCCTTGCCCGGTAGGTACACGCCGCCCGAAGGGCAGCTGCTTCTAGCGCACTACGGTCAAGAGCCAGCGGGTTGCGTGGCGTTGCGCGGCATCGACGAACGAGCATGCGAAATGAAGCGCATGTTTCTTTACCCACAACACCATGGCAAAGGGATTGGTCGGGTACTGGGTGAATCAATCATCCGGGACGCCAAGATTGCCGGGTATGCAATCATGCGCCTCGATACGAGCGTGAGGCAGTTCGAAGCCCAAGCATTGTATGTGAAACTGGGCTTCCGTCGTATTGATCCATACTATCAACTGCCGACGGCGTTGAGAGATTGGCTCGTGTTCTACGAGCTCCGCCTCTGAAGAATGCTCGACGACGCGCTGGCGCAGGCGCGGCCACGAACCAACCAGCGCTGAGCGCCGGGCTCACTTTCCCCACATAGAGGATGTGATTTCGGGTGCCGGTCAGGCGGGTCAACACCGTTCGAACATGGCCCATCCAGTCAAACGATTTGGAGCCGCCGCGCACCTGGGCGAACTGCGGCGAAGCTCTTAAAGACTTACCCGCTATGGTTTCGGCCGGAGCTGCCCCCCGGGCAAACACGCTCTGCTAGGATCGACCAACTGACAGGTGCCGGGCTGTCAGTATGGGGGGAAAGCGGTGCGTCCCGTTGAAACCAGGTATGCGAAAAATGGAGAGACGAGGATTGCCTATCAGGTGGTCGGTCAGGGGTCGCTCGACCTCGTGCTCGTGCCGGGCTTTCTCTCCAACCTCGACATTCTGTGGGAAGACCCCGGTTATGGCCGGTTCGTCAAGAGGCTTTCCGGTTTTGGGCGGCTGATTCTGTTCGACAAACGCGGGACGGGCTTGAGCGACCGCGTGGCTGCGCACGCCCACGACCTGGGAACGAGGGCGGACGACATCCGCGCGGTGCTCGATGCCGCCGGGTGCGGGCGTGCCACCCTGATCGGCGCGTCGGAAGGTGCAGCGATGTCGATCCTGTTTGCCGCGTCCCGGCCCGAGCGGGTGCGGGCTCTCGCGCTGTGCGGCGGCTATGCGCATTTCCGTGATTCGGTGATGGACGCGAAGAGCTTCCGGGGCTTCATCCATACCATCCAGTCGGATTGGGGCACCGGTGCGACCCTTTCGCTGCTCGCGCCTGCCCGCACAGACGATCGCCGTTTTGCCGAATGGTGGGCGCGACTCGAGCGACTGTCGGCGAGTCCGACGGAAGCGCTCGCGTTAGCGTGGGCGAATGCGGCAATTGATGTAAGCGCGTTGCTAGCAGACGTCTCGGCTCCGACACTCGTCATCCACCGCGCGGAAGACGCCTACGCGAAGATTGAAGGGGGCCGACGGCTCGCGCGACAGATAAAGGACGCTCGTCTCGTCGAACTTCCCGGTCGTGACCATTTGATCTGGATGGGCGATGTCGAATGTATGGCCGATATCGTTGAGGAGTTCGTGACTGGCGAGCGCCCGATCGCTCACAGCAACCGCGTGCTTGCCGTGCTTCTCGTCGCGCGCCCGGTAGCTGGTTTCCACGCCTCCGCGGTCGGAGGGCGGTTTGCCGATGAGCGAGCGGAGCGCTTCCGCGAGGCGGTGCCGCGCGTCATGGAGCGCTATGGCGGCTGCGCCGACCCGTTCACCAGCCGGATCGCAGCCCGCTTCGACGGGCCAGCGCGCGCACTGCAGGCCGCGTTGGCGCTGCGCGAGACGGCCGACTCGTTGGGTCTCTCGATCGCGCAGGGAATCCATGTGGGCGAGATCGATATCTCCAGCAAGCCCCTGTCCGGCAGCCCGCTCGAAATCGCCGACAGGATCGCGGCCAACGCCCGAGCGTCCGAAATCCTACTCTCTCGGCCGGCGAGCGACTTGGTATTCGGCTCCGGATTCCAATTCGTCGACCGCGGAACGCTAGTCATCAAAGGCGTCCACGACCCCCTGTCGTTAGTAGCACTAACGCCCGAACGGCATCTCGAGCCTGTTCTGCGCACGATGCGTGCCGCCGATCCCAGCACGCTGAGCGCGCGCGAGCGTGAAGTGCTGGCGCTCATCGCCGACGGTCTAAGCAACCCCGACATCGCCGTCCAACTCGGTCTGAGCGAGCACACGATCAAACGGCATGTCGCGAACATTCTCCTGAAGCTCGGCTTGCCGACGCGGACGGCGGCCGCCGCTCTGCTGGCACGCCAGCTGGTACGGTAATGCGTCACTGGCTCCGACGGGCCATGGCCGGCATGGCGCTTTCGATGGAAGCGGGAACGGCTCGCATCCAGCAGAATCCTCATCGTACTACTGCCGCGGCCAACGGCCGCTCGAACCACACCGTATGGAGAAGTCTATGGCGAAATTGACCAGAAAAGTCGCAACACTCGCGCTCGGCACCGCCTTCTTGGCATTTTCTCTGGTCGCACCGCGGGCCATGGCCGGTGACCCACCGGCAAAAGCGACGTACCGGGATATCGAGCAAAAGCTCGGCTCGGTGCCGGGCATGTTCAAGGTCTTCCCCGAGGTCGGGATCGCCGGAGCCTGGAGCGAGTTCGAATCTGTCCAGCTGAACTCCGCCACCGCGCTCGACGGCAAGACCAAGGAGTTGTTGGGGCTCGCCGTTGCTGCGCAGATCCCATGCCAGTACTGCGTCTATTTCCACACCGCGGCGGCGAAGTTGCACGGTGCGACGGACGAGGAGATCCGCGAGGCCGTCGCCATGGCCGCTATAACGCGGCACTGGTCGACCGTGCTGAACGGGATGCAGGTCGATCCCGCCGTATTCCGTCACGAGACTGACGCCGTGCTCGCACATGCGGCGAAAATGGCCAAGGCAAAAGTTAAGTGACACCAGACCCTGCCGTCCGAACCCGGCTGGGCGACTACGTACCGATTGGAGACCATCATCATGCTTGCCAAAGCAACTCGGGTGACCGGCGATGCGATCAAGCGGGCGATCGAGGCACGCGACGGTCGGACGCTGGCCGAGCTCTATGCAGAACATGCGGTGACGCGGATCATTGACCACAACAATCCCCCCAGTAAGCCTCGGGAGGTCAAGGGTCGGGCCGCCATCGCAAGGTTCTGGGACGATATCTGCGGCCGCGCTATGACCCACCGCGTCGACATGAGCATCGCCGAGGGCGACCGTCTGGCATTCACTCAGGCATGCCTGTACCCGGACGGCGCTAAGGTCTTCTGCATCGCCGTGCTGGAGCTGAAGGATGGACTGATCGTTGAACAGACGATCGTGCAGGCCTGGGACGAATAGAGGAGGCGCCGCCAGATTGAATTCACATCGTTTGGATTCCACGATAAGGAGGAAGTCCCATGACCGCCTTCAACGCAGTACGATTCCGCGTGAAGCCCGGACGCGATAAAGAATTCCTCGATGCACACAAGAACCTAGTCGCCGATTGGCCGGGACTGCGGCGAGTCACCATTATTAAGGCCGCCGACCGAAAGTACTGCATCATTGCTGAATGGTCCGACATGGATGCGCTCGCCAAAGCGCGTCCGAGCATGATCGCCACACTCGATTCATTCCGAGATACGTTGGAAGACTTAGGAGGTGGCCTAGGGGTCACCGACCCTGTATCTGGCCCGGTGGTGCTGGAGCTGGAATAGCGCGGCGACCAAGGGCGAGCACTCGCAGCTGCGTATACGCATCTATTCGTTACTGCGGACCATACTGCATCTCGCCATTTCCGAATGACCAGTTCTCCTTCGCCACTTCAACCAGGTTGATAACCACGTCTTGCCTGCGCAGACCGATCTCAGCCAAATCGTCCGCCACACGCCTGTAAAACGCCTTCTTCAGCTCGACTGTCCGACCCTGGTTCAGGGTGATCTGGATCAAGACCAGGTTGTCGGAGTAGCGGATACCGAGGTACTCCGACGTTACGTTCCTTGCCTCAGGTGGATGCCGCGTAATGACCTGGAACTTGTCGCCGTTGGGTACGCTGATGACTTCGATCATGGCCTTGTTGACTGTCTCGCCGATCCTTCGCGCTGTATTGGCATCGATGGATTGAGGCAGATCAATTCGCACCAGTGGCATGGAATTCTCCTCGTTAATGTGGGTCAGTTGTCAGAGTGCGCCGTTTTCGGGGGAACGGCGGTATCGAGGCGCCGGTACAGAATTACCGAACCGCCGTGACAGGGCGCGGCGCGTGGCCTCGAAGTGGGTCCACTCCTCCTCATTCTGCAGGGGAGGAATCGTTACCTCTTCACCCTGATCAAGCCCCACCAGCGCCGCATCGACCAACTCCTCCGGCGTCATGACAATATCCGGCGGCAGGTTCTGGTAAGGCAAGCCGGCGTTCTCCCAAAGCTCAGTCGCCGTCGCACCCGGCAGCACTGCCTGGATGCGGATACCTTTAGCGCCGACCTCGTGTTGCAGCGAGTGGCTGAAGGCGAGAACAAAGGCCTTGCTGGCGCCGTACACGCCGTTCAGCGTTTCCGGCGAGATGCCCACGATCGATGCGATATTGATGATCGTCCCCGCACCGCGCTTGACGAAGGCGGGTACTGCAGCGTAGGTCAAACGGGTGAGTGCGGTCACGTTGAGGGAGATGATCTCCTCCATCTTCTGAACGTCAGCATTCAGCAATGGCGCGACCGAGGCGGCGCCGGCATTGTTGACGAGCATGGTAATGCTCGGATCCTTATGCAGCCGGGCCTCCACCCCCGCGAGCTCTGCCCGGTTGTTGAGATCGGCGCGGATCACGGTAACGAGCCGTCCGGTCTCGCCGGCGAGACGGTCCGAGAGTTCCTTCAGCCGCTTCTCATTGCGGGCGACCAGAATGAGGTCGTAACCACGCTTGGCGAGACGGTCGGCGTAAACGGCGCCGATTCCCGCGGAGGCGCCGGTAATCAGGGCAGTGCCCTTAGGGGAATTGCTCATGGTCTAACTCCAAAGCTCTGTTGATGTTGCGCATTCGTGTGCATGGGGTCAGCCGGCGGCGGCCCGCTCATAGCGCTGACGAATGCGCGCCTTGGCGGCCGGTCCGGCCGCTACTCGGAATCTCGACTCACTCAGAGGCAGACCGCTCTTCCGATCCACCAGCACTGGGTCTGCGTAGGCGCCCGTCTTGCTATCGAGGACCACCACACTCAGCCCCTCTGGCGCAAAGTGTCGATTGCCCCATGCGAGCAAGGACAACACCACCGGCCGGAAGTCGCGCCCGCAGTCGGTGAGTACGTATTCGTGACGCGGTGGCCGTTCGTTGTAGAGACGCCGCTCAAGAAGTCCGGCGCTCACGAGTTGGTTGAGTCGCCGCGTCAGCATGTTGGGCGCAATCCCCAAACCTTCCTGGAACTGATCGAAACGCGCCACACCGGACAGAGCATCCCTGAGTATCAGGATGCTCCACCAATCGCCGACCCGATCGAGGCTGCGGGCAATCGGACACTGCGTGTGAGCGACACTCTTTCTCTTCACGGAGCTTTGTCCTTTTCGACGCTAGTCACTTGCATAATGATAGTAACAACAAATAAGCTATCATCATGAAAGCCACTAGTCAAATCCTCGTGAAAGGTCCCTGGAGCGCTTCGGCTACGTCGATTCTGGACGTCCTCGTTCGTCGTACGCTCACCATGGCCTATATCGATGGTTTCGTTGCCAGGGAGCCGGGCGCCATGAAAAAGCCAGGACTCTTATCGATGCTTGTGCTGCTCGGCTTGCCAGCCTTGGCTGATGCGCAAGGTAACAAGCCCACGCCCTACCCTGCTATGGCGCCGCTCGGGCAATACCTCATCGCCGACGCGCACGACGAGATCGCGCTGGCGCGCAGCGCCGCACCACCATCTATTTCCGCGGATGCCGAGGTACTCGTGCTCGGCAAGCACGGCTACGCGACCGCGATCCGCGGCACCAACGGCTTCGTGTGCTTCGTCGAACGCTCCTGGGCCGCGGGTTTCGACGATGCCGGGTTCTGGAACCCTAAGATCCGCGCGCCGAACTGCTTCAACCCGCCCGCTGTGCGCAGCGTGCTGCCGCAGTACCTGAGACGTACCGAGTGGGTGTTGGCCGGAATGAGCAAGGCGCAGATGATCGAGGCGGCTCGCACCGCCGTGGCCAACCGCCGCTCCCCCGCCCCCGAGGCGGGCTCGTTCTCCTTCATGCTGTCGAGGAACGGCTATTTGGGCGACGACGCGGCCGGCCCCTGGTTACCGCACGTGATGCTCTTCGTACCTCACGGCCAGGCTGCGGTCTGGGCGGCGGGACTCAAAGCCTCGCCCATCCTCGGCGCCGATGGCCTCCCGTTCGAACCGACTGTGCTGTTTATCCCAGTGCGCCGCTGGTCCGACGGCTCGCCCGCTCCGTTGCCCGCAACCGAACATCAACACAGCCCATAAGTCGCGGTGATCGCTCTTCGGCTACAGTTGAACGGAGCCGGACAGCGGTCCCCGCTCGGGGGAATCAATCTTTGTGCTGGTGATCCAGCACGAGAACTGCGCTGTCGAGCCGTCGCTGTTGCTGAGCCACACGACCATGACGATGACTTTGAGCAGCGGCAGCATCGTGGTCACGGCAAAGACTGTGCTCCCGGCTCGGAGTCGGCAGCGGCCAGCAGGCGCTGGCGATCAAGGGCCGCATCGATGCCAATCTGTGCGGTTCTACCCAGCCCAAACATCCCCGCATCGAGCCGGAACGTCACGGTCGCAAAGTCCTGGCCATGGTTCGGCAGGCGGATGCCGCCGTTGGACCAATGACGCATGGTCACGTCGCCCACCACACGGCCGCCGAACAGATGAAAGCGCAACCCGAGTTGAGAGGCGAAGTCCAGGCGCGTGGTACTCAGGACATCCGACTCGGTCTTTGCCGATAGCCCGAATCCAAAGAATCCCTGCACCGGCCCGCGTTCGAACAGCCGGAAGCGCCGTGACAGGGATGTCCCCCAGTAGGGATCGGCCATGAGCCGGTCTCTATGTGTTCCAGGCAGTTCGATCAGCTGCTGGTCCGTGAAGCGAAACAGACCGAGCTCGTAGCGGTTCTCGCTCCAGGTCACGGACACGGGCAATACCAGGCTCCCGGTCGAAGCCCAGTAATGATAGGTCCCGCCTAACCCGACCTGCACTTCGCAGCTGGCGCAGAAGGATTGCGCGTCTGCGGACCGCGGCGCGTACAGCGCGCACACCCACAGCACCAGCAAGCCAACCCGAGCGAAAATCGCCGTCGTGCGCATGTCGGCGATTGTTGGTGCCTGGGCCGTAATGCACCACGCTCATCCGGTTGATGAGGCATTTCATCGCGGTAAACGCCGGCATCGGTGCGGGCACTCTCAGCTCCTTTTGCGTAACACGGCATCTGCCGAACGACAGATTGCCCGCGCGAGTTGGCGAGAGTAAGCGTAAGCTGTCGCGACCATGGTCAAGGGCGCGTCCAGCATGCAGTGGCTGCTCCTGCTGCCGGTGTTGCTTTCACTGTGCGGGTGTCACACCGCGGTCCTTTCGCCGGCAGGTCCGGTGAGCGAGGGCGAGCGCACCATCCTGCTCGATTCGCTCGCCATAATGCTTTGCATCGTCGTTCCCACGATCGTGGCTACGCTCGCGTTCGCGTACTGGTTTCGCGCTTCCAACACGCGCGCCACATACCTGCCGCAGTGGGCATATTCCGGTCGTCTCGAGCTCATCGTCTGGTCCATCCCCGCGCTGGTCATTTTTTTCCTGGGTGGCATCGCCTGGATCAGCGCGCACCTGCTGGACCCGGCCGAGCCGCTGAAGTCGGCTACCGAGCCGCTCGAAGTCGAGGTCGTCTCGCTCGACTGGAAGTGGCTATTCATCTACCCGCGGCAGAGCGTTGCCAGCATCAACCGGATGGTGGTTCCCGTCGGGGTGCCGCTCAGCCTCAGGATCACCTCAGCGACCGTGTTCAACGTCTTTTTCGTGCCGCAGCTCGGCAGCGAGATCTACTCCATGTACGGCATGACGAGCCGGCTCAACCTCGAGGCCGACCGGGCGGGCGATTACTTCGGGCTGTCGGCGCACTTCAGTGGCGACGGTTTCCCCGGCATGGCGTTCGACGTGCAGGCAGTCAGTCCGCAGGAATTCACCACCTGGGTCGCGGCAGCACGTGGTGCCGGCCCCGTGCTGAACGATGCCGCGTACCAGGGCCTGCTGACGCAGAGCCAGGACGTGAAGCCCTACAGCTATCGGGCCGTGCGAGCCGGCCTCTTTGAGGACATCGTCGGTCAGCGGCTGCCGCCCGGGGAGGGACCGGCGACTGCACGGAGGCAGAACTGAGATGTGGGGAAAGTTGAGCTGGCAGGCGATTCCCCTGGATCAGCCGATACCGCTCGCAGCCGGGGCGCTGGTGGTGTTCGGTATGGCGGCGGTAGTGATCTGGGTCGCGGCCAAGGGTTATATCCCCTACCTGTGGCGCGAGTGGATCACCAGCGTCGACCATAAACGCATCGGCATCATGTACTGCCTGCTCGCCAGCGTCATGTTGCTGCGTGGCTTCATCGACGCGTTGATGATGCGCTCGCAGCAGGCGATGGCGTTTCACGCCGCCGGCTATCTGCCTCCCGAGCACTACGATCAGATCTTCTCGGCGCACGGCACCATCATGATCTTCTTCGTGGCGATGCCCTTCGTCATCGGCCTCATGAACTTTGTCGTGCCATTGCAGCTCGGCGTGCGCGACGTGGCGTTTCCCACCCTGAATTCGGTGAGTTTTTGGCTCACCGCAGCGGGGGCTTTGCTGGTCAACGCCTCCCTGGTCGTCGGCGAGTTCGCGCGCACCGGCTGGCTACCCTACCCGCCCCTGTCCGAGCTCGCCTACTCCCCGGGAGTCGGCGTGGACTACTACCTGTGGGCCATCCAGATCTCCGGCATCGGCACCCTCATGACGGGCGTCAATTTCGTGACCACCATCCTCAAGATGCGCGCCCCCGGTATGAGCTATGGGCGCATGCCGATCTTCTGCTGGACTTCGCTCGCTGCAAATCTGCTGATCGTCGCTGCCTTCCCGATTCTCACCGCGACGCTCGCCATGTTGCTGCTGGATCGTTACGTCGGTTTCCATTTTTTTACCAACGCGGCGGGCGGCAACGCGATGATGTTCATGAACCTGATCTGGGCCTGGGGTCACCCTGAGGTTTACATCCTCATCCTGCCGGCGTTCGGAGTGTTTTCCGAGGTGGTGCCGACCTTCTCGAGGAAGCCGCTATTCGACCGACGCTCCATGATCGTCGCCACCATGGCGATCTGTATCCTTTCTTTCAGTGTCTGGCTGCACCACTTCTTCACCATGGGTGCGGGCGGCGATGTCAACGGCTTCTTCGGCATCGCCAGCATGGTCATCGCCGTGCCGACCGGGGTGAAGATTTTCAACTGGCTGTTCACCATGTACGGCGGTCGCATCCGCTTCAGCTCCGCCATGCTGTGGGCGCTCGGCTTCATGGTGACGTTCGTCATCGGCGGCATGACCGGGGTGCTGCTCGCCTCGCCGCCCGCTGACTTCGTGCTGCACAACAGCCTGTTCCTGGTGGCGCATTTTCACAATGTAATCATCGGCGGTGTGCTGTTCGGCGCTTTTGCCGGTTACACCTTCTGGTTCCCGAAGGCCTTCGGCTTCGTACTCGATGAGCGGCTCGGGAAACTGGCGTTCTGGTTCTGGCTGGTCGGGTTCTACGTTGCCTTCATGCCGCTCTATGTCCTGGGCCTCGAGGGAATGACACGGCGGATGCAGCACTACGACCGGCCCGAATGGCATCCCTGGTTGCTGGTCGCCGCGCTGGGGACGTTGCTCATCCTTTGTGGCATCGCGCTGCAGATCGCACAGCTCGTCGTCTCGATTCGCGGCCGGGCGCAACGGCGCGAGCCCACCGGCGACCCGTGGGATGGGCGCTCGCTCGAGTGGGCGACCGCCTCGCCGCCGCCGGCGTTCAACTTCGCAGTGTTGCCCCTCGTGAGGAGCGATGAGCCGTACTGGGAAAGCAAGCAGCAAGCGCGTGCGCCCGGACAGGCGGCGACCGGTGAGCCGGAATACTCCTCCATAGAGATGCCACGCAACAGCGCAACCGGGTTTGTCACGGCCTTTTTCGCCGTCGTGACCGGCTTTTCGCTGATCTGGCACATCTGGTGGCTGGTACTGCTCGGGTTGGCGGGCGCTTACGCGACTTTCGTGGTCTTCGCCTGGCGCGACCAGCACGAGGTCACCATCCCCGCCGAGGAGGTAGCGCGCCTGGACCGCGCCAACCGCACCGCACGCGCCCAGGCGCTGCGCGAGGAGCCGGCGCTGTGAGCACTTCCGCGCTTCACCTCGCGCAGGACCCCTCTTTCGGCTCCCCCGAACTCGCGCGCCACGAAGCCAGCGGTCACGGCGAAGGCGGGCCGGCTCCCAAGCGCATCGTCGTCGGATATGGGTTCTGGATCTTTCTGTTGTCCGACGTGATCATGTTCTCGGCCTTCTTCGCCACCTACGCGGTGCTGTTCAAGAGTACCGCCGGCGGCCCATCGGCCCGCGAGCTCTTCGACCTGCACAACACTGCCGCCGAGACGGCATGCCTCCTGGCCTCGAGCTTCGCCTGTGGGATGGCGAGCCTGGCCGTCGGACAGCGTAGTCAGAAGTGGACGCAGGTTGCCCTGCTGGTCACTGGACTTCTGGGATTCGCCTTCCTGGTACTGGAGGCTCGCGAATTCAGTGGTTTCGTCGCTCGCGGCGCCGGACCGGGCCGCAGCGCATTCCTGTCGTCATTCTTTACCCTGGTTGGATGCCACGGCGTGCACGTGAGTGCCGGGCTCCTCTGGCTCGGCACCATGATGGCCCAGTTCTACGCCAAAGGCTTCCGTGTCGACATCCGTCACCGCTTCCTGTGCTTCAGTCTCTTCTGGCACGCCCTGGACATCATCTGGGTGGCCATCTTCAGTCTGGTCTACCTGGTGGGCACTCTCCCGCCGGAGCTGCTGCCATGAGCAACGAATTTGAATACGACGCCGGGTCTTACGTTGGCAGCGACCGCGTGCCCGGCGGACCCACCGAAGAAGGATCCGGCCTGCGACGCGAGGTACGTGGGTATCTTCTTGGGCTGGCGCTCGCAGTGGTATTGACGATCGCCTCCTTCTGGGCGGTGGAGACCCACGCGATCTACAGACCCGGGGCTGCGGTTGCGCTCCTGGTGCTGGCGGTGGCGCAGATGGGCATTCATCTCGTGTTCTTCCTGCACATCACCACCGACCCCGACAATGCCAACAACAGTCTCGCACTCGCCTTCGGGGCGCTGATCGTCTGCCTCGTGGTGTTCGGCTCTCTGTGGGTCATGAGCCATCTCAACCACAACATGGTGCCGCTGCACCAGCTGATGCAGATGCAGTCCTGACGTCACGCATCCTGCACGCGGCCCTTCCACTTGCCGCCGCTACCGCGAGCGTATTGCACCGCGGAATGGATGAGGGCTCCCGTATAGAAAAGGGCGATCAGCGGCAAACACAGACTCCGAAAGGCCGACAGACCGTAAAAGCGCACCATCGGCAGATAGCACAGGCACATCAGAAGCAGTGCTGCCAGGCCCAGGCACACCAGAGGCGCATCACCGCAGAAGAGCAGGCCTGCTGGAAGCAGGTAGGTCAGGAACAGGCCGAGGAGCGTTGCCGCGAGCAGCAGGTAAGAGTGGCGTAATTGCGCAAACGCCGTGCGTGAGATCATCGCACCGATCTCGCCCAACGACCGGTAGCTCCGCAGGCTTGTCGTGTCGGCGGCGAGTTCCAGCGCGATGCGACCCCCGGAGTTCTTGACCGCCCGGGCCAGCGCGCAGTCGTCGATGATGTGCGAGCGAATCGCTTGCAATCCGCCGGCGCGAGCCAGCGCTTCCGGGCGGATGAGAACGCAGCCGCCGGCTGCCGCGGCCAGCTTGCGCCGTGGGTCGGCGACCCAGGCGGGCGGATAGAGTTTGAAGAAGAAAAACACGAACGCCGGAATCAGCAACCGTTCCGCGCGCGTAGCCGTAGACAGCTTCACCATACGCGACACCAGGTCACGGTCATGAGCCTCGGCGTCCGCGACCAGGGAGGCGACGCTCGCGGGCCCATGGCAGATGTCGGCATCCGAGAAGAGGAGGTAATCGGCCCCCAGTTTGTCGGCGGCGGCCACTCCCTGCGCAAGCGCCCACAATTTTCCGGTCCAGCCGCTGGGCAGCGTGGCACCCTGGAGCAGCGTGAAACGCGCCAGTGCGCCGGCGGCACGGGCGGCAGCGCGAGCGGCCTCCGCGGTGCCGTCGGTGCTGCCGTCGTCGATCACAATCAGCTGGATGAGACCGTTGAACGCCTGGCGCGCGAGCGAAGTCACTGCGGCACCTATCACGGGTGCCTCGTTGCGCGCCGGCATGACGACCACGACATGTCGCGCGGCGGGTGCGGGAGGGGGAGCGATGCCGTCAGCCGTGACGCGCCAAAACTGACCGCGGCCCAGCAGCAGATAGGCCCATATGAGAATGGGAATGGCAGCGATACCGTACGCGTTCACGCCACACAATCTCGCACCTGTGCGGTCGGAGCTGATCGTCACCTTATCGTATGCGCTCTCCGTCGGCTCCTGCTCGTCTACTGAACTGAGACCGCGTGTCCCTTGGTGCCTTCACGGGTGAACTCGAAATGCACCAGCTCGACGCGTCGCGCCGGCGTGTCCGCCGGCGGAAACGTCCACTTTCTTGCTGCCGCAATGGCCAGCCGTTCGAAGTACTTGCTTGGTCCCCGTTGATCGGCGAGCGCGGCCACGACGTTACCGTCCTTGTCGACCATTACGCGCACCGACACTCTTATGTGTCCGTGGATGGTCCGACGCGCTCGCAGCGGAACGTCGGGGACTTCCTCGTGGATCGCTGCGGGCAAGGCAGCCGCCCCGACCTGGCCTGGCGGGGACGCCTGCTGCGCGGCGGCGGCCGGCGCCGCCAGCGCCGTGGACGGAGACTCGCGCGGAGCCTGAGCAGCCGGCGGAGCGGGATTTCGATGTGCTCTGAACGCGCGTATCCCAGCCCAAGCCACGGCGAGGATCACGACCGCAGCAACGATCAGTAGAACGAAAGATCGCCGTTCAGGGGCACTCGGCTGCACGGGGGCGGATGCGAGCTGCGGCGTGGTCGCCTCTGGCGTCGCCACCGGGCGCTGCACACCAACCGGCGGCACGGCGGCAGCGGTCTGCCGGCGGAGCCACGCTTCGATTTCCGTGACCTTGGGACGATCGTATGGCCTGCGGCTCAAACACAACGTGACGATCTCACGGAACGTCGGGGAGAAGTCCCGCGGCAGTACGAGTTCTTGCCGGTGCTCGCTCGAGCCCACGGCGTTCAAGCCGGGGGGTAGAGTGCCGGTAAGCGCCTCGAACACGCTGAGGCCGAGGCCCCAGACATCACCGGCAGCGGAGTAGCTTCCCTCCCGGGCCTCCGGCGGGTCATACGCGGATACCGCGTGGCGGGTGCCCCCACCTTCGCGGACGCCATGGACAGTGTCGCTCGCCAGCTTCAGCTGCTCGCCGACCGCGAGAATATTTGTCGGCTTCAATTGCCCCTGCACCAGCTTCCTGCTGTGCAGGAACGCGAGCGCGTCCAGTGTCGGCGTCAGCACTTCGCGCACTTCGTCAACCGTGAGGGGACGGTGCTTCAACGGCTGCGCCAGATTCTGGTCGGCGTATTCCATCACCGCGTAGAGATGGGGCTGCTCGTCGATCTCGCACCGGCCCGCCTCCAGGAGACGAATCAGGTGCGGATGAGCGAGCCCGGCGGCGGTCCGCCAATCCGACAGTTGCGATTCCGCCAAACCGGGAATCGCGGGAACGAGTTTGACCACGGCCGCAGCAGGCTCGGTGAGGAAGACCGCGCTGTGGTCCGAGCCGCCGAGGTAGCGGCCCAATCGCACCGAATCGGAGATGGCACGTCCCTGCCACGTCAGCCAGATCTCGCTCATCGGATCCGTTGGTTCCACGCTCATATGCCACCCAGGCGTTGGCCGGTGCGCACTCGCCCCTCGCAGCATAGGGGCTCCTCTCCATCACGCGACATAAACTTCCTGTGCAGTGTGCAGTCACTCACGGTTTGACGTTTCGCTGTCGCTCATCGCAGACATCAGCGACGCACCGCACAACCCTCCCCCATCGGCTACGGCCGAATAGCAGCCAGTCCACCCGCCAGGATGCACGTGGCAGAGACGGCCCGACTACGGAAGTTGCAACAGCCCTCGCATGTCGAGCGATTGCTGGAGGCACTCGTCGTGCGCGCGGGCCTCGTGCCGCAGGACGCCTATAAGATTCGCCAGCCGCGCGCGGTACCCAGGGAATTGCGAGCCATCGCGCAGCACGCGGGCGAAACGGGCCTGGTGTGGTCCTGCTGGGCCGACGGCCAGCGCACCTGGCTGTTCACCGGTGCGATGTGCCTGCCACTATCCCGCGAGCGTGGTGCGCCCGTAGTGCAGCTCGAACTATACAACGACGACGGCAGCAGGGACTCAGGGTTCTGGACGCCGGATCGCGACGGCCGGTGGCACCGCTGCACCCATTGATCCAACGGCGCTAAGCGCTCAGCCGCACCGGCAACGAGCGGATCCGTGTGCCGGTCGCCGCGAAGATCGCGTTGGTCAGGGCCGGAATGACCGGTGGCAGCGCCGGCTCGCCCAAACCCGTGGGCGGCCTGTCCGATTTGACCCACGCGATCTCTATCTCCGGCGTCATGGGAATTCGCGCCAGCGGGAAGTCGTCAAAGTTGCTCTGCTGCACCACACCGTCGACGAATTCGATCGCCTGACCCGCGAGCGCCTGCGCCAGTCCATCGATCACCGCGCCGCGTACCTCGTTCTCGGCGTGCATGGGATTGACGATCTGACTGCCGATGTCGCCCGCCACCCATACCTTGTGCACCGCGATATCGCTGCGTCCGACGCTGGCCTCGACCACTTCCGCAAAGTAGCCTCGATGTGAGAAATAAAAAGCAAATCCCTTGGCCCT
Organism: Steroidobacteraceae bacterium; assembly: GCA_035603345.1. GTDB lineage: Bacteria > Pseudomonadota > Gammaproteobacteria > Steroidobacterales > Steroidobacteraceae > 13-2-20CM-66-19. The sequence goes on from DATNKO010000044.1 coordinate 34,182, forward strand.
GCGCGGCTGCGCCGGCTTGTGTACCCAGCCCGAGGTCTGGACTACCTTCTCGATCACATCCCGGGCGCGTCCCGTGTCGAATGCGGGTGAGTGGCTGTCGGGCGCCGGCACCTCGCGCCTCTCGCCGAGCAGCTTCAACATCAGCTGCGGAAGCTCCGTGCCGGCCGCCAGCGCGACTTCGTCGAGGAACGACTGGGATACGAAGCATAGTGCGTTCGAGCCCGGCGCGCGCAATGCGCCGGTGGTCACGATCGTCGGCATCATCGATTGGCTGTAACGCAGATGCCGGATCAGGCCGGCTGGCGGCATCGCGACGTTGAGGCCCGCGGCCGGCGCCGGCGTCTTGCCATCGCCGAAGGTCACGAAATGATCCGTGAATGCGACCAACTCGCCGTTCGCGCCGATCCCCGCCTCCAGGCTGTGCCAGCCTCCGGGGCGGTAGTAGTCGCGGCGCATGTCGTCCTCGCGTGACCACAGCAGCTGAATCGGCACGCCCGGAACCGCCTTGGCGATCGCCGCGGCCTGTACCATGTAGTCGTTCATGAGCCGGCGGCCGAAACCACCGCCGGCGCGTCTCTGATGCAAGGTCACGTTCTCGGGCGCAATGCCGAGCGCCTGCTGCAGCGTCTGCAGTCCCCGCTGCGGGGTCTGGCTCGGCGCCCAGATCTCGAACTTCCCGTCCCGGCAGAGCGCCGTGCAGTTCTGCGGCTCCATCGGCGCATGTGCGATGAACGGGTAGTCGTAGCGCGCCGACAGTCGCCTGGCCGCAGAGGCGAGTTGCGCCGCCGGATCGCCGTCGGCGCGCAGGTCGGCGCCCGGCCCGGCCGCGATGGCGGCGTCGGCCTTGGCCCGGTACACCGACGAGCTGTGCCCCTTGGCTGCGCTCAGATCCCAGTCGACCGTGAGCTTCGAGCGGGCCTGATTGGCGAGCCACCAGTGGGTCGCCACGATCGCAACGCCGTCAGCGAGCCCGTTGGCGGCGTCACCATTGCCGAAGATCGGCACGACATGGGTCACGCCGGGCGAGCGTTTCGCCGCCTCGATGTCCGCTTTGACGAGCCGGCCCCCATGAGCGGGCGCGACCTCATAGATCGCGTACAACATGCCGGGGATGCGGGTGTCGATACCGAAAATTGGCTCGCCCTTGACGATTCGGGCGCTGTCGACGCCCACCGTCGGCCGTCCGATGATGGTGAACTGTGCGGGGTCCTTGAGCGGTACGGTGTGGAGGTCCGGCGGCGTCAGGCCGGCGGCCGCGGACGCGACTTCGCCATAGCCGAGGGACCGTCCGGTTGCACGGTGGAAGATGCGTCCCCTGGCGGTTGTGAGCTCGGTGGCGTCGACACGCCATCTCAGCGCGGCCGCCTGCACCAGCATGGCACGTGCCGCGGCTCCCGTCTGGCGCATCGGTAGCCAGTTCTTGGGTGTCGAGGTGCTGCCGCCGGCCGACTGGTCTCCGTATCGCTCCTGATCCACGTCCGCCTGCTCGATGCGGACCTGACTCCAGTCGCAGTCGAGCTCATCGGCCACCATCATGGGGAGCGCGGTCTTCATGCCCTGGCCGATCTCGGGATTTTTCGCCACGATGGTCACGGTGCTATCGGGAGCAATGGAGACGAAGGCGGAAAGCTCGGCTGTCGCGTGCGCGCTCTGCTGCGCGACGCCGAGGGCTCTGGCGGGGAGCGGGATCAGAGCTTCGAGTGCGAGCCCGCCGCCGGCCAGCAGCGAGGCCTTGAGCACGGTGCGCCGCCCGAGGCTGACCGCGGTAGACTCATGCGGCAGCGCGCGCGATTCATGCGACATGGCTGGGCTCCTCTTCCATGCCGGCAGCGATGCGGATCGCGCTGCGGATGCGGTGGTAACAGCCGCAGCGGCAGATGTTGCCCGTCATCGCCGCGTTGAGCTGCTCGTCATTGGGGTGCGCGGTTTGCCCGAGCAGCGCGGCCGCGGACATGATTTGCCCAGCCTGGCAGTAGCCGCACTGCATGACGTCGATCCTGAGCCACGCCGCCTGCAGTCGCGCGCCGATTTTGGTCCCGCCGACATGCTCGATCGTTTGGATCCTCGCCTGCCCGAGGCTGCCGACCCGCAACTGACACGAGCGCTGCGCAGCGCCGTCGACATGGACCGTGCAGGCGCCGCACAGCCCCTTGCCGCATCCGAACTTGGTGCCGGCCAGCCCCAGCTCATCGCGCAGCACCCACAGCAGCGGCATCTCCGGCGGAACATCCACCTGATGAATCGCGCCGTTGATATTGAGTCGATACGGCATATGCGCGCCCCTGCGTCCCGGAAGTGAGCGGCGAATATATCCTGTGGCTCGCCGGGGCCAAAGCTCGGGCGCTACCGCAGGTACTTGTCGAACCAGGCGAGCGTCCGGTTGAGAGCGTCCCTGGCATGCGCGGGATCGCGCAGTCCATGTCCTTCGTTCGGGTAGATCATGATGGCGGTCGGTACGCCGAGGAATTTGAGCGCGTGCCAGAACTCCTGAGTCTGCGGCGCCGGGCACTCGATGTCGCGCTCACCCACGTAGACGAAGGTTGGCGTGCGTACGCGGCGGATATATCCGATGGGCGAAGATCGGGCGTAGACAGCCGGATCGTCGTAGAGCGATGCGCCGAAGTACGGCATCAGCCAGCCGTCGATACCGTTCTCACCGTAATACGATTGCCAGTCGCTGACCCCTGCGGCGGCGACGGCGGCCTTGAAGCGCGTGCTCTGGGTAACCGCCCACATGGTCATGAACCCGCCGTAGCTACCCCCGGTGAGACCGAGCCGCGCGGCGTCGATCGGCGCTGAACGCGCGGCTGCATCGATGCCCACGAGGATGTCGCGCAGATCGCCGTAGCCGAAGTCGCGCACGTTGGCGAGCGTGAAGCGTTCGCCCTGACCGAAGCTGCCACGCGGGTTCGGCATGAACACGGCCCAGCCGCGCCCGAGCATGGCCGATAACACGGCGGGCCGGCGGAAGTACGGCACGGCGGCTGCGGCCGGCCCGCCGTGCACGATGGTCACGAGCGGCAACTTGCCGTCGCCATGCGCCGGCAGCAACAGCCAACCCTGCTCCGTGAACCCCTCGTTCGTCCATGTGAGGCTCCGCACCCGTGCGGGCAGTCTCAGCCCTGCGTTGACGCTCGTCAGATCGCGCCACGATCCCGCAGTTCCGACTTCGATCTCCGGAGCTGCGGTGAAGGACTCATGGACTACGGCGCGAGCGCCCGAAGGACAGGCAAGGGAGGTGTCCCGAGCTTCGAGCGCCTCCGGGCCACTCCACAGCACCCGCGGCGCGGCGACCGCACGCCCCGATCCCAGGTCGACGATCTGCGAACGGTCGCCTGCCAGGAGCTCAGCGTGCAGCTTCGCGTCGCAGCTCCAGTGCAGTGCCGTGGCGGACGCCTTGATACCCGGCGTGAGGTCGACGGCGGCTCCGCCGTCCAGCGCCAGCGAATAGACATCGCCGCCGGTCGACCCGAAGTCGCTCATCAACCCCGCGATGAACGCGACCGTCCCGCCGTCGGGCGATACCGCCGGCGCGGCGAGCTGCTGCCGGATGGAAGCCGGCGTATAGATCACTTGCGCCGCACCGCTCCCCGGCGCAAAGGCGTAGAGCCTCGCGGTCCACCAGTTGTCGTCCCCATCGCCGGGGGCGGCGGTGCCGACGAACCCGCGACCGCCGGGGCGCCAGTCGTATTCATAGACGAAGAGCTCGGGCGGGGATGCCCAGTGAAGCGAGCCGGCCTCGAGCGTGGCGATGCGCTGCTCGGCCGGGGCCGACGCGAGATCGCCGGCGACCGGGGCACCCGCCTGAGTGGCGCCGACTTCCTTGCGCGCGTTCTCGACCGCGAGCATCGCCAGCGTGCCGTCGGATGCGTACTTGAGGTCCTCGAGCGTCCCCTTGAAAGCGAGCAGCCTGGTAAGGCCGCTGCCGTCGGCCGCAACGTTGTAGAGAGCGTACTCGTGGGTGCCAGGACTGCGCAGCGTGAAGCTCAGGCGTTTGCCGTCGGGTGTCCAGGCGAGCGAGCCGGGCCAGCACTCGGGCACATGACCGCACGGCAGCACGATCCGCTTCTGGGCGTCGTTTGCCGTTAGCCGGATGACCAGCTCGCGCACGTCCGGGTAGTAACTTCCGTCGGGCGTATCGCCCTCGACGTCCGCGACATGAGTCGCGTCGGGGGAGATGCGCACCTCGAGGAAGCGATGCACGAGCCGCTCGCTCCCGACAGGCGCCGCGGCCACAACCGCGTGCGCAGCCAGGGCTGACAGCGGCAGCAGGATTCGCGCGCCAGGGCTCACGAACGGCATTTTGCCACGGCGGCGCAGAGCGCGCGGTACACCGTGGGCCGCGCCCTCTGCCAATATGAGCTCGCGACGGTTCGCCGGAGATGACCCATGCGAGGATCCCTTCCCGCGGCTCAGAGCCTCACCGCAGGTTACGCCGACACCAGCGGCTTTCTCGCTCTCAAAGGCCTGTTCACCTCCCACGTCACGGGAAACTTCGTGACCCTGGGCTCCTCGCTGGTGTTGGGCACCAGGGGCGCGCTGACCAAGAGCCTCGCCCTGCCGATGTTCTGCCTGGTGGTGCTGCTGGTGAGATTGCTGGCCTTTCGTCTCAAAGCCCGGGGCCGGCCGGTGGTGCGCAGCTTGTTGCGGTTGCAGGCGCTGCTGCTGATCGCCGGTGCAGTGCTCGCGGTCTGGCTCGGTCCGTTCGAGGACGCCGACGGCTGGCCGGCGCTCGTGGTCGGCATGACGCTGGTGGCAGCGATGGCCGTGCAGAATGCTATCCACCGCGGGCACCTGGCTCACACGCCACCCTCGACCATCATGACGGGCTCGAGTACCCAGATCATGCTCGACCTCGCCGACCTCCTGCACGGCCTGCGACCCGAGGCCGCGGCGGCCACGCGGGCGCGCCTCGGGCGCGTCAGTCTGACCGTGGTGGCATTCGCGGCGGGCTGCGCTCTCGCTGCCCTGTGCTTTGCGTGGGTGAGCCAGTGGTGCTTTTGCGCGCTGCCGCTCTTCGGGCTCGCGACGTTGATGATGCGCAAGGACATCGCCGAAGCCGACGGCCCCTGACGGATTAATGTCAAAAGGGGCTCGCCCGGGCCCCTTAACGGGGGCTTGCGCAGACCGAACGTGACGTAGCTCACATTGGGGGTGGGCGGTTCCCAAAAGTAAACGTGACTTAGGTCACATCCGAAACTCCACTGCTGAAAGTACGTATTAAATACGCGCGGTCTGAAAAGCATCCTGTCACCCAACGAAGCAAGGCATCTGCCTGCGGAATTTGGAGAAGGTGTCATGAACAGGGTTTTAGTCGCGCTGCTCGGTACTGGAGCTTTCCTGGTCGTCGCCGGCACCTCATCGGCTCGCGTAGCCAGCGAGAGGATCGGCGTCTCGGCGACGGTGGTATCCACCTGCCAGGCGTCCTCCAACCTTGCCGCCCTGGGCACCAATATGATGGCGTCGCCCCTCGCGGTGAGCTGCAGCACGGCGTATCCGATCACCGTCACGGTGAATGCCGATACGGCCGCGGGCGGCCTGCTGGCCGCGCGCCTGATGAACAGCGCCTACGGGTTGCCCGGCAGCCTCTACACGCCCGCAGCGCGGGTTGGGGCGTTGGCCGACCGCGCAGGCAGTGTCGCGACCACGCTCAACATGCCGGCCGGTGGGTCGTACGGTCCGTCCTTGAGCGACGCCAGCCCCGGCTCCGAGGGCGTTGCGCCCACGGGCGTCGTCACGGTCACAGTCAACTATTGAAGTCGGCTGGGTTGGCGAGAAACTTATATGTATTATGACAATCATGCCGACAGCCACGCGGGATCACCGTCGGCATCGGGGGCGATCACGCTGGACGCGGTTGCGCAGTTGCTGTCGAGGCCTGAGGCAACGCCGAGGTATGTCGTACAGCTTTGCCTGTCTGCAGCTGCCGTGAGTGCCGCCAGTGTCCCGCGCCTCGATGTGTTCGAGCTGTACCACCTGTACTGCGCCGACGCCAGGCAGGCGAACGGAGCCGCCGGTCGGGCGCTGCGCCTGGGCTTCTTCAAGGAACAGACGACTGCCAAGGTGATCGCGCGCTACGTCTCGCGCTATTTTGACTCGCCGCGCGTCGTCCTGGTCGACCCTCCGGAGATCGTGCGCGCGCTGCGCCACAAGTTCACGGCGCTCAAGGACGCCGGCGCCTCACCCCGACGCGCCGGACCGTGAGAAAGAGATCCGCGCCCCGCAGGACGAAACGCCCCGAGCACGTCGATGCCACTGCGTCCCGGGCTCCGCCGGTGGACCTTCACGGGAGACTGCTGAACGTTTCGCGCCTGGCGGCCGTCACTGAGATGGCGGCCGGTGTCGCGCACGAGCTCAACCAGCCTCTGACCGCCATTACGAATTATGCTCATGCCTGCGAGCGGCTGCTGGCGCGCGCTGACAGCGACCCTTTGCTGCTTCGGGAAGCTCTGCACGAGATCACGGCACAGGCCGAGCGCGCCGCGGGCGTCGTCCAGCAGGTGCGCGACAGGACCGAAACCCAGCCCGCCGCACGCAGGCCCGGGAGCCTCAACACGGTGGTAGCGGAGCTGCGTAAGTTCGTGCAGACCGAGGCACGCCTTCACGGCGCGCGCCTGCGCGTGACTCTCTCGCCACACCTGCCCGAGGTCCTGCTCGACGCCACCCGGATCCAGCACGCCATAGTGAATTTCGTTCACAACAGCCTCGAGGCTCTCGCCCTGCGGCCCAGGGCCGATGCCACCATCCACATTCAGACCTCGGTGGCGGCGGGCGACGCCGTGGAGCTGGCGGTCATCGATAACGGGCCGGGACTTGCGCCCGATGCGGAGCTGCGCGTATTCGACCCGTTCTTCTCCACGAAGTCGGGCGCCCTGGGCCTCGGCCTGGCCATCAACAGAAGGATCGCCCGCGCCCACGGCGGCACCGTCGGGTATCGACCGAACCAGCCAACCGGCGCCTGCTTCTACATGGTCCTGCCGGGCCGGGAGTAGTCCACGGCTGCGCGGCGTGTTCAGCCCGTCAACAGCGTCGCCAACAGCTGCAGCAGTTGCTCAACCCGGTAGGGCTTGCCCAGGATCCGCAGGTTGGGGTCGCTGGACAGTTCCTTGTCCTTGAGCGCCGCCGATGTGTCCCCGGTGACCAGCACCGCTTTGAGATCCGCGCCCAAGCTGCGGCGCAGCGCCGCGATCACCTGTGTGCCGAGCTCTCCGTTAGCCAGACGGTAATCGCTGATGAGGAGGTCTGGAGCTCCCCCCTCGCGCGTGCTGCGCTCGGCTTCGGCGAGAGACGCGACTGCGGTGACGCCATACCCCTCGACTCTCAGCAGCATGCTGGTCGCCTCGCGCACTCTCGCGTCATCCTCGACGAGCAGCACGCGGATTTCGCCGGCGTGGGCGGCGCGAGCCGCAGCGACTGGCGTGCGCGCAGCCCGCGGCGCCGACCTGCCGCGCGGAACCTTCAGCGAGAACACCGAGGGGCCGCCTGTTTCGGCCGTCACGTCCAGACGCAGGTTCAGGAGCTCGACCAGGCGCTGCACGGAGCTAAACTCCCCGGCGGCAGCCGCGCTGCCGGAGTGCTCCACCTCGAGGAACACCACCCCCTGCTCGCTCCGGCAGCGCAACGTTACCCGCCCATGTGGCGTGCAATTGACGGCACGCGCCAGCAGCTCCCTGACGACCTGCTCGATGAGCGCCGGGTCGCCGTAGCCGCTTGCAGCGCAGCTTTCGACACGCAGCTTCAGCCCCTTGCCGGCGGCGAGGCTGGCAAACTCGCCGCGCAACGCCTTGAACAAATCCGCGATCGCGAAATCGCGCAACTCGGGTTTGACGGCGCCCGACTCGAGCTCACTGACGTCGCGCGGCACGTTTGGCGGCTGCGGCATATTGAAAATTATCTCACGATGGGCGCACGTGGAACGTGCTCGCTGCTGCCAAACATACCTGCTGACACGGTGCCCCTCACAAGGCATGCTATGCGGGTATCCAGAGCCCGGGGTTATATGCAGCAACCCGCATCCACGGTGTTCGTCGTCGATGACGATGAAGCGGTACGCAACTCGCTGCGCTTCCTGCTGAAGTCGGTCGGTCTGGCGGCGCAGACCCTGGCCTCGGCGCGCGAGTTTCTCGAGAGCTACAAGCCGCAGCAGCCCGGTTGCCTGGTGCTCGATGTGCGCATGCCCGGTATGAGCGGTCTCGAGCTGCAGCAGCAGCTTAATCTGCGCGGTGCAGTCATTCCGGTGATCTTCATTACCGGCCACGGGGATGTACCGATGGCGGTCGAGGCCATGCAGCAGGGCGCCTTCGACTTCCTGCAGAAGCCGTTTCGCGATCAGGACCTCATCGACCGCATCCAGCGCGCGCTCGAGCGCGACAGCCGCAACCGCACGACCCTGGCCCAGCATACCAAGATCCGCGAGCGCCTCGACTCGCTGACCGAGCGCGAGCGGGAAGTGCTGACGCTCATCACCCGCGGCATGCCCAACAAGGTGATGGCGGCGGAGCTCGGCGTGAGCCAGCGCACCGTGGAAATTCATCGCGCGCGGATCATGGAGAAGAGCGGTGCGGCATCGCTCGCGCAGCTCGTGCGCATGGTCCTCGACGCCGAATCAGCCGGCGGTGGTCACTAGTCAGGCCGCATCCGCGGCATGCTCCCGCAAGCCATATACAACCCGCTGCGCGACCTGGCGCGCTTCGCGCTGGCGCTGCTCAATCGAGCGAAATCGCTGCCGATCTGGCACGAGGACCTGGCCAACATCGTCTTCTGGGCCGCGCTCATCGGCATTTGCGGCGCGCTCAGCAGCGTGGCATTTCGCGAAGCCACGCGCCTGCTCGAGAGACTGCTGACCGGGCAGTCCCAAAGTCTGGTGCAGGCAGCGTCCGGGCTGGTGTGGTGGCACCGGGCGGTGGTGCCGGTGATCGGCGGCGTGCTCGCGGGCCTGGTGCTGTACTACGTCGGGCGCTCGCGCGCCTCTCCACGGGCAGTCGATTACATGGAAGCGGTGCTGGTCGGCGATGGACGCATCGGCTTCAGGGCCAGCATCGGCAATGCCCTGTCGTCGCTCCTGACCATTTCCTCGGGCGGCTCGATCGGCCGCGAAGGCGCGATGGTGCAGCTCGCGGCGATGATCGGCTCGCGGCTCGGACTGCTGGCGCGCGCGCCGACTCCCCGCCTGCGGCTCATGGTGGCCTGCGGAGGCGCCGCCGGCATTGCTGCCGCCTACAACGCGCCGATCTCAGGTGCGCTGTTCGTCTCCGAGATCGTGCTGGGTTCGATCGCCATGGAGAGCTTCGGGCCCCTGGTGGTCGCTTCCGTGACCTCCAGCGCCACGATTCACCAGTTCCTCGGCTACGGGCCGGTGTACGACGTGCCGCCGGTCCATTTCCTCTCCAACTGGGAGCTCATCTTTTATGCCGTGCTCGGCGTGTTGCTCGGGCATCTGGCGCCGCCGTTTCTGGCGCTGCTGGATTTCTCCAAGTCGTGCTTTGCGCGACTGCGGCTGCCGCTGTACTGGCAGCTCGGCGCCGGCGGTCTCATCGTGGGGCTGATCTCCATATTCGTGCCGGAGGTCTGGGGCAATGGCTACAGCGTCGTCGGCACGATCCTGAACGCGCAGCTCGCGGGACTGTGGCTGCTGGCGGTGCTGGCGGCCAAGGTGGCCGCCACTTCTGCCAGCGTGGGCTCGCGCGCCGTCGGCGGCGTGTTGACGCCGACGCTGTTCATCGGCTGCGCGGTGGGGGCGCTGTTCGGCGGAGTGCTGCACCGGCTGCTGCCGACCTTCACCTCGGAGCCCGTCGCCTATGCGCTCATTGGCATGGGCGGCTTTCTCTCGGCCACCACGCACGCCCCGTTCACCTCGATCCTGCTGCTGTTCGAGATGACCGGCGATTACCAGATCGTGTTGCCGCTGATGTTGGCGTGCGTCATCGCGCACTTCACCGCCAAGGTGTACCGGGGCGGGGAATCGATCTATCAGGCCTCGGTGACACGCGCGCTCACGGCAGCCAACGTGGACGACTGGCGCCTGCGCACCATCCAGGAGCTGGTGAAGCCGGTGGGTGCTACCACCACGGCCAATACCCGCATCGGGGACCTGCTCGAACGGCTGCCGCGGCCGCCGCCCGCGCGCGTCTACGTGACGGACCGCGACGTGCTGAGCGCGTGGCTCGATCCCCGCGAGGTCCAGGCACAGCTCAACGAGCAGCGCCTGACTTCCGATACCACCGTGGCTTCGGTGGCCCGTCCCATCAACTTTGCGCTGACGCCCGACATGGCGTTGTCAGCGGCGCTCGAGGGCTTTTTGCGCGAGCAGGCGACCGCACTCCCCGTCACTTCGGACCAGTGGCGCAACACGCTGCTCGGCGAGGTCTCGCGGCACGACCTGCTGCTCGCCATCCAGGACCGGATGACCTACCCGAAGTGATCGTCAATCATGAGCGCCACGCCACGCTGAGGCGCTGCCTGATCGGGGTGCGGGGCAGCTGCACGACGGCGATCGCCTGTCCGGGATCCCACCTCCAGCCGCGCACCTCGCGACCGTCGATGGTCACGGCGGCCGGCCGGCCCGCGCCATGGATGCGCAGCTCATAGGCGCGGGACCGCGCCTGGCCGGCAAACGCGCCCTGCGTGGCCTCGATGGTGAGCCGATGCCAGCCATCGCTGCCGGTGGCGTAGCTCATCGCCGTCGTGGCTGACTGGCCCTCACGGTAAGCGAGCGAGATCCCGTCGTCCTCGTACAGATCGAAGCGCCCCGCGCCCGATCCGTAGACGTTGACGATGAGGGTGTCGAGCGGGCTGGCATCCGACCAGGCGCTCACCGGCTGCTCAGGAATGATTGCCCCGTCACGCACGAACACCGGCGTTTCGTCCACCGCGTAGTGCGCCGTGAAAGTGCTGTCGCCCGCACGACGCTTGCCGGTGAAGAAGTCGAGCCACTCACCGGGGGGCAGGTAGACCGTCTCGTTGCCGCTCGGATCGACCACCGGCGCGACCAGCATCTGCTCGCCGACAAAATACTCGTGCGGGTGCCGGTATGCCGCCTCCAGCTCCGGGTACTCGAGGTACAGCGGCCGCAGGATCGGCAGGGACTCGGTGTGGGCGCGCCAGGCGTAGGTGTAGAGATAGGGAATCAGCTGCGTCCGCAGCGTGAAGTACTTCCTCATGAGCGCGATGCCCTCGGGTCCGTACACCCAGGGCATGCGCAGGTTGCCGTCGTGAGGATTGGCGTGGTCGCTATGCATGCGCAACAGCGGGCTGAACGTGCCGAACTCGATCCAGCGCGCGTACAGATCGAAGTCGATCCGCCCGCCGTGGAATCCGGCGATGTCGTGTGTGATGTAGGGCACCAGCACGTTGCCGCCGCGGGCGGTGAAGCCGATCTCGTAGCCGAGCACCGGCCATTGTGAATAGGTGTCGCCGGTGAAGTACCCGGGGTAGCGCTCGCTCCCCCAGTCACCGTAGCGCGCCAGGATGAAGCTGCGCCGGCCGGTGAGCTGCTGGCTGTAGTCGTAGAAGACCTTGTTGGTCCACAGCTGCTTGTTCAAGCCCGGCATGTCGACCGCACCGCTCCCGCCGTCGACCCACCACACCGCCACGCCCTGCCGCATCAGCGGCGCGTGCAGATCCTGCATGAATACGTCGGCCTGATGCTGATCCGACAGGTCGAATGAGATGCGCGGCGGCGGCGGCACGTCGCGAATGGCCACCGGGCCACGCACGATGCCCGCGCCGCGCTCGCCCGGCTCGACGCGCAGCACGATCTCGTTCTGCCGGCCCGGCTCAACGTAGGGTGCGAGGTCGGTGGCGGTCAGCTGCTGCGGCCAGTGCGCCTCGCTGTGCTTCGCTTCCTTGCCGTTGACGAAGATCCGATAAGTCTTATCGACTTCTCCGAGGTACAGGTACAGCGCCGCGGGCAGCTTTGCAGGCAGCGCCACCAACGCCCGGTACCATCCGACGCCCCGATAGCTCGGGTAACCCTGCACCTCCCAGGGCAGGCCCACCCGCACGGGCCGCCAGCGCGCGCCCTCGTGCCCCGGCGCGTACCAGTGGTCGGTGAGGCCCGAATTGTCCGGGTCGGTGGCAAAGCTCCAGCGCTTCGACACGTCGAGGTCAAACGTGGGCGCCGGCGGCAGCGGCCGGCCGAGATCCTTCAGCACCTGCGGCGCATGACTGTCGCTGTACGAGAGAATGCTCTCGTCGGTGTTGGCGTAGCCCGGATGGTCGTTGAGTGCGACCTTCACGTCCCGGGCCTTGAGCCAGGCGAGAAACTGCGCGGGCTGCGGGATCAGCGGACTCCAGTCATAGCCGCCCTCCCAGCCGTAGTTGTGCCAGGCGAAATCGAGTACCAGCGTGTCGAACGGAATACGGCTGGCGCGCAGCCTCGCGACCTCGTCCTCGAGGTGCTGCTGGCCATAGTGTCTGAACGCAGGCAGCGCGGCCTGCTGCGAGCCGGGGAAGTACTCGAAATTCAGGTCCGTGATCCACGCGCCGAGCGCGAAGCGCGGAATCATCGGGATCGCTCCACACAGCTCGGCATACTCGGCAAGCGGCCGGCGGTAGTCGTGGCCGTAGACGAACAGGTACCAGTCCTGACCGTGCTGCTCCTGGCGCGGCTCGATCCAGGTGCGTTGCGCATTCCAGACGGGCGTGCGGCTGTCGTCGATGAAGGCATAGCCGGCGCGGCTCAGCAGCCCCGGCGTCGCCGGCGCGAGCCGCACGTCGATCCCGGGAATCACGTCGTTCACCGGGCTCTCGTTGCCTAGCGGCTCCGCGGGCAGATTGTCGCCGCTGATGTTGTCGAGCGAATAGGTGAGTCCGCCCAGATTGAGAGGATCGGTGACGCCGGGGTGCCAGGTGCGCGCCGCCCCGGCCGCGTCCTTCCAGCTCACCTCAAGGTTGGTCGCGGTGAATTGCCCCGAGCCGAGGCGGTAGCGCACCGTGAGCGGGCCGGTGGTTGCGATCAGCCAGCCGTCCTGGCGCGTGGACCGCACGCGCACGGCGGGCCAGTCGCGCTTCAACACCACCGCCGTCGGCGCATCGACGAACACGCCGGAGGGCGAATACTCGAGGCGCACGAGTGATGCCGTCAGAAACTCCAAGCGCGCGTGGCCGGCCGTGACGGCCGACTGGCCCTGCGCTTGCGCCTGATACGGCAGCCAGGCCGCAGCGAGCGCCGTCAGCGCCCAGGTCGGCGCGCGCGCCACCTCAGCGCCCCGCCTCGCGCCCCGTGCGCACCTGCGCAGCAGCGGGCGCTTGCGCGGCGAGCGTCACCAGCATGAGACCGTCCGACGGGATGTCGAGATCGAGGCTGCCATGATCGAGCGGCCGCACGAGGGGTGCCGGCAGTGCGGCCGCCGCACGCAGCTGCGTGAGCTGGCCGGACGTCGGATAGCGCGGCGAACCCATTCCCCGGTACGCCACGCCCGCGTTGCCGTGCCCGGGATCGAGCAACTGGACGCTCGCGCTGCGGGCATCGCTGTGCGCGACCGTGAGCGCGACCCGCCGCAGCGGCGAGCTGGAGCCGACGTCCGCATAGTTCCAGAGTGCCAGGACTATGCTGCCGTCGGCGCGGCGCGTCACCAGCGTTTCGGCGGCCTCGGTAACGAAGCGCCGCTCACCCAGCTGGTGCAGCAGTGCGAAGGCGTTGAAGGCGGGCTTGGGAATGCCGCCGGCGGCGATCAGGCCAAAGCCGCCGTAGAAGGGAGTCTTCACCACGCCCTGCTCCTCGAACACGTCCGAGAACGTCCAGTAGGACATGTCCTGGACGAGGCCGTCGCACTGACTCACGGTCTCCGCGAGCCACGGACCCATGTAAGGCGCATCGGTGATCTCGGTGTGGTTGCTCCAGCTCGCGTTGAACTCCGACCAGATGAGCGGCAGGGAAGGCACCGGGGACGCCTCGATCTCGGCGTGCACTTTCTGCACGGCGCGGCACACCATGCGGTTGCGCGCAATGCGCTCAGCGGTGTGAAACACGTCCTTCGCAGTGTCATCGCCATAAACATGCGTCGAGACGAAATCGACCGGAACGTGCGCCTGCCGGCAGTGCCGGATGAACGCCGGAATCCACGCCGCCTGCGCGGTGGCCGGTCCGCCGACCCGCAGGCGGCCGTCGACCGATTTCAGCGTGCGCGCCGTATGATCGTAAAGCGCAAAATAACTGGATTGCTTCGGGCGGCCCGCCCAGAAATCCAGATTCGGCTCGTTCCAGACCTCGAAGTACCAGCGGCTGACCTCGTCGATGCCATAGCGCTCGATGAGATGACGGGCGAGCGCCGTGATGAGCGCGTCCCAGCGGCGGTAATCCTTCGGCGGCGCGACCACCGGGTGGTACCAGAAACTCTGCGTAACGTCGCGGCTCGCCAGCTGCCGCGGCATGAAGCTCAGCTCGACAAAGGGCCGCACGCCGTTGGCGAGCAGCCCGTCGTACACCTGATCGACGTAGGAGAAGTTGTAGACCGGCTCGCCGTTCGGGCTCTCGCTATAGACGCCGACGTCGTCGTCGAGAATACCGTGAAAGCGCAGGTAGCCGATCGCGGTCACGGCGCGCACGCTGCGCAGGTCGTCGCGGTAGCTCGCGCGCAGCGCGAGGATCGCGCGTCCCGACCCGAACATGCGCTCCCAGAAGTGCGGGAACGGCCGGGTCGGCGCGCCAGCGTCTACCGTGACGATCTCACGGCTTTGCGCCGCCAGCGGCGGCGCGACTCCGAGGCTCAGTACCGTTATCAGCGGCAGCGTGATCGACCGCAGCGGTATCGTCCAGCGCATCGAGTTGGCCTCGCTCTACCGTGAGTGTCTGAACCTGCGGGAGCCAGCCCCCCGTGAACCCGGCGCGCTCGAGTCCGCGCCGGATGTAGCGGTTGCCGTGCATCACCCGCCAGATGAGCCCGCTGCGGTAGTTCTCGACCATGGCCAGGATCGGTCCCTGGTCGATCGCCACGTAATCCGGGTCCACCCATCCGGGAGTTCCGGGCCGCAGCGGGTCAGTCGGCTTGGCACGGAAGCTCTCGTTGAACGCGTCCTTGAACCCGTAGGTCGAGTAGATGGACGCGCCGAAGCGATGGTACATCTCCAGCATAGTCGGCAGCACGATCTCCGGTGCGAAGGGGAGCGAGCTGATGGCGGCGGTTGGCGCGATGGTGCCGTCGTCGATGGTGCTGTCGACTGCCGCGCCACGCGCGGCGTACTGCAGGAACGAGAGCTCCTTGCCGCGGTAGTGCTCCTGCGCAGGACCCGGGCCGTCGGAGGCGCTCAGGCCCCAGACATTCTTGCCGTAGCCCCGCCAGTCCATCGGATCAGCGATGGCGTAGCGGCGCTGCGCGTAGGTGGCACGGCGGCTGTTCTCGAAGTAATCGAGCCCGTGCGCGCGCATGTAGGCGTCCTGAATACCACGGAAATCCACCCACACGTGCGTGTACTGATAGCCGAACAGCGGTGCGAAGCCGAGGTAGGTCAGATGGTAGAACGTGCCCCAGTGCTCGTTGTAGGTGCTGGTCCACAGCTTCCACGCCTGCGCGCCGATGGGATGCGTCGGCGAGCCGAGCGCCAGCAGATACACCAGCATCGCCTCGTTGTAGCCGCGCCAGTCCTCGTGCGAGAACCCGTCCTCGGGAGTCCAGGCGAGCGCGATCGCCGGCGGCCGCGGCTGAGCCCAGGTCCAGTCCACCCGCCGGTAGATGCGGTCGGCGAGCGCGCGGATCTCGGCCTCGCGCGGGTCGTTGGTGCTGAAGTAGCTCTCGCAGAACAGCACGCCGGCGAGCAGCAGCGAGGTGTCGACGGTCGAGACCTCGCTGTGGTTGGCGCGCGCGCCGCTGCGCATGTCGAGGAAGTGGTAGAAAAATCCGTGCTCGTTCGGCTCGCGGACCAGGAAGCGCAGCGTGGCGAGCACCCGCTCCACGGCTTCGCCGCGCGTGATGTACCGGCGCTCGACGCCGATCGGATAGGCGGTGAGTCCGAAACCGACTGCCGCAATGCTGGCGAATGAGGGCGTCGGGTAGCGGTCGGGAATCAGGCCGTTGTCGGGATTCGCAGTCTGCCAGAAGAACATGAACGTGCGCTTCTCGAGATCGCTCACCAGCGGCTTGTAAAGCTCGGTGTATCCCGGCGGCACGTCGTCGAACACCGGCAGGGCGTCCGCAGCCGAGGTAGCCCACGCGGCAATCGCGACCACTCCGGCAGCAAACGCCGCCAGCGCTGGAATCCTTTGCTTCAGACTCGGGGCGCTCATCTGTGCCTACGCAGGACGGGCAAGTGCCCTGATCACGCGCTCGGGGTCGTTGCGAATTGCGCGCAACAGCGCCCTGGCAGGCCCAGTGGGCTCGCGGCGTCCCTGCTCCCAGTTGCGCAGGGTGCTGAGCTCCACTCCGAGCAGCTCGGCAAACTGCGGCTGGCTGAGCCGGGTCGTGCCGCGCAGTTTTCTGATGCTCACCGCATCGATCTGGAACGTGGGCGCTGCAGCGCGCGTCCCGGACGCAGCCCCCCGTGAGCGCTGTACGCCCGCCAGAAGCTCTTCAAAAATGCTGCTCTTTCTCTTCACACCGGTGAGTCCCTTGCGTGCTGCATGTATTTCAATGGCAGCCGCTTATCGGCAAAGGGAGTCGGGAATGGCGCGCTTTATACGTCACTGACGCAGGTGCGTCAATGACGTACTACTTAGATCGGGGACAGAGTCCGACGTGCGTCACAAAAGCAGCAGCGGCGTGCAGAAAAATGCGAAGCCGGTCGCAGCCGCGTTCAAGCTCAGACGTCGTGACCGGCTCGAGCGCGACTATTCCTGGCAGCGATCGGCGCGCGCCGCTTGCGGGTACAGCGCCAGCAGCCGGCGCGTGACACCATTGGTCCAACCGAACCCGTCCTGCGTCGGGTACTCGCCGCCGCCGCCTGCGCGGCCGGTCGTGATCACGTTGTACTTCTCGACCAGCTTGCCGCTGGCGCGATAGACCTGTCTGACATTGACCAGCCAGCGGCACGCGATGGTCGCAGCGAGCGCGTCCTGGCGGTAGCGCCGCAGCCCATCGACGGCAATCCATTGCAGCGGCGCCCAGCCGTTGGGTGCGTCCCACTGCTGTCCGGTATCGACCGGGGTCGTCACCACCCCGCCCGGCTCGAGCAACCGCTGGCGGAGCTCGGCGGCGACGGCGGCCGCCTGCGCCTGAGATGCGAGCCCGACGAACAGCGGGTAGAGCGTGGCAGCGGAGAGACGCGCCACCGGCGCGCGCCGGGTCCAGCGATAATCGAGATAGGCGCCTGCCGGCGCGCTCCACAGATAACGGTCGATGGCTGCATGCCGCGCGGCGGCCCGCCGCGCGAACTCGCGGGCGCAGCTCGCGTCGGCCTGGCGCTCGCAGCCGGCGCGGATGGCGTCCTCGAGCCCGAACAGCAGGCTGTTGAGATCAACCGGGATGATCTCGGTGGTATCGATCGTCGCGGGCCGCAGCGCGTCGGCGAACCAGCGGGAGCTGAAGTCCCAGCCGCTCTCGGCGGCCGCTCGGATCTCGCGGTACACGAGTGCCGGCGGCCGGCCGCTCGCGCGTGCCAGCTCGACGTCCTGCCGATAGGACTCATCCCGCGGGCTGTCGCGATCGTCCCAGTAGCGATTGAGAATCGCGCCGTCCGGCATCGCGACCACGCGCCGGCGGGCGGCTCCGGGTGGCAGCCCCTCGGCCCCCGCCATCCAGAAGTCATACTCGCGCCTGAGCTCAGGCAGATAGCGCGACAGTGCGGCGCCCGCATCCTCGCTCGCGCGCAGTGCCACCATCTCGAAAAAAAACGGCGGCTGTGAGCGGCTGAGGTAATAGCTGCGCGTACCGTTCGGCACGTGTCCATAGGTGTCGATCAGGTACGCGAAATCGTCCGCCATATCAGCGACCAGGTCGCGCCGCCCGCTCTCGGCAAGGCCGAGCATCGTGAAGTACGAATCCCAGTAGTAGATCTCGCGAAAGCGGCCGCCGGGAACCACGTAGGGTTTTGGCAGCGGCAGCAGCGACCCGTAGGGTGGCGCGCTGGGCGTTTCGCGTGTCAGCCGGCTCCACAGCTCATCGATGTGAGCCTCGAGAGACACCCGCCCGGCTGCTGCGGTTGCGGTCGCCGGCGCCGCGACGGCAGCGGACGCAGGCGCCCCGGGCAGCGAGAAATGCGCGTCGGTGAAGCGGCGCAGCGCGTCGGGCGAGTCGGGATGCGCGGCGCGATACTCCCTCAGGATCACCTCCGGCGCGGCGTCCGGCACCGCGTCGGCAAACGTCTTGCCATCGGGATAGACCGCCGCGGTCTGAACGGCCACGAACAGATCTTTGAACAGCACCTGCGGCGGCTCGAGAGTTGCCGCGGGCTGTGCCGACGCTTGCTGCTGTATCGGCGGCGTGTCGGCGCTCGCGGCGGCCGCCGGGAGTGCTCCGGCGAGCAGTGCCGCAAGCAGCGAGAGGGCGTGTTGGTGCGGTTGCGGTCGTGCGATCACGCAGGTCGGCGGGCGTAGATCCCGAAGCTCACGATGCCGGCATAGCACAGCGCAGGCACGATGAGCGCGGCCCTCAGTCCCACCCAGTCGGCGGCGTGGCCGGTGATCAGCGGGACGATGGCGCCGCCGACGATCGCGACGCAGATGATGCCCGAGCCTTCCGCGGCCCGCGGGCCTAGCTTCTCGCAGGCGAGCGAGAAGATCGTGGGAAACATGATGGAGTTGAACAGGCCGACGGCGAGCAGCGCGCAGCCGCACACGAGTCCGGTGGTGCTCCCCGAGATGCACAGCAGCGCGATCGCCACGGCCGCAACCGATGCCAGCACCTTTCCCGGTGAGAACACCCGCAGCAGGTACGCGCCGATGAAGCGCCCGACCATGGCGCCGCCCCAGTAGTAGATCAACTTCTTGCCCGCCGCCTCGGGGCCCAGATCGAACACGTTGCTCTGCATGAGGTAGCTGACCATCAGCGACCCGATCGCCACCTCGGCGCCGACGTACAGAAAAATGCACCCCGCGCCGAAAATGAAGCGCACCCGCCGAAGCAGCTCGAGATAGCCGTGGAGCGATGCCCGCTCGAGCACCGTGCGCGGCAGGCGCTGGCGGCGCAGCCACACGACCGCCGCCATGACGACCAGCACCGCGGCCAGCCCGAGGTAGGTGCTGACGATGACGTGCGTCTCGGCGGTGCGGTACGCCGCCTGCGCCGCCCCGGTGAGCTGCGCCGGGTTTACCTTGCTGAGTGAGCCGAGGATGAGGATCGAGCCGACATACGGGAACACGGTCGTGCCGACCGAGTTGAATGCCTGCGCAAAGGTAAGGCGGCTGTGCGCGGTCGCGGGCGGCCCCAGCAGCGAGATCAGCGGATTCGCCACCACCTGCACCACCGTGATGCCGGCGGCCAGAACGAACAGGGCGACCAGAAAGACCGCGAACAGGCTCGAGTTGGACGCCGGTATGAACAGCAGACATCCCGCCGTCATCAACAGCAGCCCGAGCACGGCCGCCCGCATGTAGCCGACCCGCGCGACAACCTCGGCGGCCGGAATCGAGAAAATGAAATAGGCGGCGAAGAATGCGGTCTGCACCAGCATAACCTCGCCGTAATTGAGCGTGAACAGGCCCTTGAGCTTCGGGATCACCACGTCGTTGAGACTGGTGATGCCGCCGAAGATGAAGAACATGGCGAATACCAGGACGCGCAGATCCGGCACGTCGACCGCGGCAGCTGCTGTGGAAGAGGCGGACGTGGTCGGCGCAGTCAACGCCATATTTAGAGGTATCTCACCTCGGTTGCCGAGGGACTGGTGATGCCGCGGGCATCGCCGCAGTCTAACCGCTCAGCTGACGTTCCTACCACCCCCGGTGCGCGGCGCAGCTGCGGGAACGCGCGGCCGCGGTGGAATTCAGCACCAGCCACAGTCCGAAGAATTGCTCCGCCGCCCGGCGGTAACACGGGTTCTGGCGCAGCCAGGCATTGAAGGCCCGTAGATCCGCAGCCGTGAACTCGTCGGGATCCAGCCGCCAGATCCACTCGGCCGCGTGTTCTTCGAGCGTGGGGAGGCGCGGCAGGCTCATGACTCACACGGTGCAATGGCCGTGCCATGCGACGCCGCCGTGCTTGGGCCCGGTCGGAGCGGGCCGGAAGGCCGTCATAGCACCGCTCGAGGGCTTCTCCGCCCCGTCCTCGGGGCGCTATGCGCGCCACCCTTGCACCGCGCCTGTGCGCACTGCGCGCGAGCATGGCGCAGCCGTGACGCGCGGCAGCTCTGCCGCGCGTCACGGCCTTGCCTCAGTTCGGCGAACCGCTCAGTTCTGCGGTGAGCCGCTCAGCTGCTTTTCACAAGCCGCCTTGGCGTCCTTCCTGGACATGCCCGAATTGTTGGCGCGCTCCTGCTTGACGCATGCTTTCATCTGCGTCTTCTTGTCGCCGGCGCTGCTGGCGCTGTTCGCGCCGCTGCTCGGGCTCGCCTCCTGAGACTGAGGCGCAGCCTGCTGCTCAGACTGAGACTGAGGCGCTGCCTGCTGGTCGGGCGCGCTCGAGCTCGGCGCCTGCTCCGCCGGGGGCGCCTGATCGGCAGGCGGCGGTGTCTGCTGCGTCTGGGCCGCAGCTACGCCGGCGGCCGTCAGCACCAAAAGTGCGAACATTGTGGATAGTCGGGTCATGGCAACCTCCTGTGCACGGGATCTGAACGAGACCCGAGCATAGGGCCGTGCACGCGTGCGCAGGATCCCCCGATCGCCGTGTGCACGGGTCGGAGTCGGCCTACGCTGCCCGGTTCAGCGCACGTTCACTGTGCGGGGCTCGAGGCATCGATGGGAGCACAGTTGGTGCGTCCCGACATCACACAGTCCTGCAGCCTGCCGGCATTGCCGAGTACCTTCACGAGGATCAGCCCGAGGATCACCAGCGCCACCGTCACCAACAGACCGATGACAGCGCCGCGGCGCGACTCGGGCTCTTTTCGTTCCTGCGGCTTGTGCTCTGGCATGAGTAAACTTAGCACGTCGCGCGCTGCGCGGTATGATCCGGCGCCAACACCGTGCAACAGCGTGAACTCCGCGGATGATGTTCGATCGTCGCTTCGTACTGAGAGCCGCGGGTGCCTCGATCGCGGCATCCGCTCTGGGACTGCCGGCGCGGGCCACCGCTGCCGCGGGCCTGAGACTCGGTGCGCCTGCGCAGTTTTCTTTCGACGCACTGACGGCGCAAGCGCTGGCGCGGGCCGCGCGACCCTATCAGGCGCCGCCGGCGCTGCCGCACAGTGTGGTGGAGCGCATCGATTACGACGCCTGGGGCAGGATCAAGTTCAATACCGATTACGCGCTGTTTCGCGACGGCCCGGGAGCCTACCCGGTCACCTTCTTTCATGTCGGCCGGTACTTTGCGACGCCGGCGCGCATGTTCGTGCTCTCGGCGCCAGGGAGCCCGGTGCTCGCGCGCGAGATCCTCTACGAGCCGGACTACTTCCACATGCCGCCCGACAGTCCGGCGCGTCAGTTGGCGCGCACTGCGGGATTCGCCGGCTTTCGCTTCCAGGAGAGCCGCCTCGGCGACCAGCACAAGCTCGACTGGCGCACCAACGACTGGGTAGCCTTTCTCGGGGCCTCCTATTTCCGCGCCATCGGCGAGCTGTATCAGTACGGCCTGTCGGCACGCGGTATCGCGATCGACGTGACGCTCGCCGGCCACCCGGAGGAGTTTCCCGTCTTCACCAGCTTCTACTTCGCGCCGCCCGCCGACGGCGCGACTACCGTCACCGTGTACGCTCTGCTCGAGGGATCGAGCATCACTGGCGCCTACCGCTTCGACATGCGGCGCGAAAAAGCGGTGCTGATGGAGGTGGAGGCACGGCTGTTCCTGCGCCGCGACGTGGGCCGGCTCGGCATCGCGCCACTCACCTCGATGTACTGGTTCTCGGAAACCGCCAAGCCAACTGCCATCGACTGGCGGCCCGAAGTACATGACTCCGACGGTCTGGCGCTGTGGACCGGAGCGGGTGAGCGTATCTGGCGGCCGCTCAACGATCCGCCGCAGATCTCGGCCTCCGCATTCGCCGACCGCACACCGCGCGGCTTCGGTCTGCTGCAACGCGACCGCGTCTTCGATCATTATCTCGACGGCGTGTATTACGAGCGCCGCCCGAGCCTGTGGGTTGAGCCCCTGGACGACTGGGGACCGGGCGCGGTGCAGCTGATCGAGATACCCACCGAGGACGAGATCAACGACAACGTCGTCGCCATGTGGGTGCCGCAGGCGGCCGCCACGGCCGGCGCGAGCCTGCGCTTCCGTTATCGCCTCTACTGGAGCGCCGACGAGCCGCATCCGACGCCGCTGGCGCGTTGCGTCGCCACGCGCATCGGGCGCGGCGGACAGCCGGGGCAGCCGCGCCCGCCGGGCGTGCGCAAGTTCGTGGTGGAGTTCCTCGGCGGCCCGCTCACTGACGTGCCCTTCGGAGTCGCGCCGCAGCCGGTGCTGTGGGCGTCCAGCGGCACGTTCGCGCGCGCGTTCACCGAGGCGGTTCCAGATGGAGTGCCCGGACACTGGCGCGCCGAGTTTGATTTCATCGCCGCGGGCTCCGCCACGGTCGACATGCGGCTGTTCCTGAAGCTCGACGCGCGCGCGGTGTCCGAAACCTGGCTGTACCAGTACCACCCGTTCTGAGTCGTGCAGCAAACAGGCGCGGCCGGGCAGCACGCACGCGCTGCACAGCGCTCGGTGAGCGCGCTATGTCACCTCCAGCGTCGTTCCGTGCCGACACATCGCGCATTTGTTAGAATGACCGCGTGGTATGGGATGCCGCGATGCACGTGGGGGGCCCGATCCCCGCGGCTGCGCGGCCTCCGGCAGCATTGCGCGTGGAAAACTGCGCGTTCTTCCTCGACGTCGACGGCACGCTGCTCGAATTTTCTCCCCGTCCGGATGCGGTCAGCGCCGATGCTGCGCTGCGCGAGCTGCTCGAGAGGCTGCGCCTGCGCAGCGGCGGCGCGCTGGCGCTGGTGAGCGGCCGCAGCATCGCGACTCTCGACTCGATGTTCGCGCCGCTGAGATTGCCGGCCGCCGGCCTCCATGGGTTCGAGCACCGTAACGCTGCGGGCGTGCTCACGATGCAGCAGCCTCCCGTGCGGCACATGCTCGATGACGCGCGCCGCCAGATGGAGCAGTGGGTCCGGACGCATCCGCAACTGATGCTCGAGGACAAGGGCTCTGCCCTGGCGCTGCATTACCGGCGCGTGCCGAAACTCGAGTCGGCGGTGGTCGATGCGGTGCTCGCGATCGCGCAACGGGTGCGCGGCAGCGGCCTGCAGGTGCAGCGCGGACACATGGTCGTCGAGCTCACGCCGGCCGGCGTCAGCAAGGCGAGCGCCGTCGCCGCCTTCATGGCCGAAGCGCCGTTCGCAGGGCGGCAGCCGCTGTTCGCCGGAGACGATCTGACCGACGAGCCCGCATTCGAGTGGGTGAACGAGGCCGGCGGTATGTCGGTTGCGGTGAGCACCGACCGCCCGACCGCAGCGCGCACTCACCTCGATTCCGTGGACGAGGTGCGCGGCTGGCTGGCTGCGCTCCTCGCTTGAGCCGTCGCTGGGAGGATGAGGTATGAGCCGCGTGGTCAACGTCTCGAACCGGGTCGCGGTGCCCAAGGGAGGCGTGTCGGCCGGCGGACTGGCGGTGGCACTCGTCGGTGCCATGCGCGACTCGGGCGGGATGTGGTTCGGCTGGGGCGGAGACACGCACCCGGCCGATCACCCGCAGCCGCCGGCCAGGACGCAGCGGCGCGCGGGCACGAGCTACGTGACCCTGAGCCTTCCCGAGCCGCTGCAGGAGCTCTACTACGACGGCTTTTCCAACGGCTCGCTGTGGCCGCTGTTTCACTACTTCCTCGACAGCTTCCAGTATCAGGACGAGCAGTACCAGGCCTATCTGGCAGTGAACGCGCTGATGGCGCGCGAGCTCAAGCCGCTGCTGCAGCCGGACGATCTGATCTGGGTGCACGACTATCACCTGATTCCGCTCGGCGCCCGCTTGCGCACTCAGGATGTGCGCTCGCCGATCGGGTTCTTTCTGCACATCCCGTTTCCGCACTTCGAGGTGCTGCGTTCGCTGCCGGTGTACCGCGAGCTGCTCGAGGCGCTGCTCGCCTACGACCTGCTCGGCTTCCAGACCGAGACCGACCGGCAGTCCTTCCTCGACGCGGCGCGCACCGTCTGGGGCAGGGAGCGCGTGACCGCGGGCGGCGCGGTGACGACGCTCGAACGTCTGGTGCGCACCGGGGTGTTCCCGGTCGGCGTGGATCTGCCGGAAACGGCGCGCTCGGCCGCCAAGACGGTACTCTCGGCGCGCGTGCGCGAGATGATGCACGGGCTGCAGGGCCGGCGTCTCATCATCGGCGTGGATCGGCTCGACTACAGCAAGGGGCTGCTGCAGCGCTTCGCGGCGTACCAGCACTTTCTCGAGGACTGCCCGCAGCATCGCGGCAAAGTGACCTATCTGCAGATCGCCCCGCTCGGACGGCAGAAAGTGCAGGCCTACGCCCGCATCCGCCGCGCGCTCGAGCAGAGCGCCGGCAACACCAACGGGCGATTTGGCGACGTCGACTGGACGCCGATCCGCTACCTCAACCGCAACTTTCCGCACGCCACCCTCATGGGATTCCTGCGGCTCGCCCAGGTGTGCCTGGTGACGCCGCTGCGCGATGGCATGAATCTCATCGCCAAGGAATACGTCGGCGCTCAGGATCCGGCCGATCCCGGCGTGCTGGTGCTGTCCGATCGCGCCGGCGCCGCCAACGAGCTGACCGATGCGCTGCTCGTCAATCCCTACGACACGCGCGGCATCGCGCGGGCGCTCAAGCAGGCGCTCGACATGCCGCGCGACGAGCGACGCGCGCGCCACGGCAAGCTGCTGGAAGCGCTGCGTGCCAACGATGTCGACGCCTGGCGCTCACGCTTCCTCTCGAGCCTCGGCGGCACCCAGGAGCAGACGCGCCTCGAGGACGCAGCGCGCTTGGCGCACTGAAGCCGCGGTGGCGGGCGCATCATCCTTCGATGTCGTCGTCATCGGCGCCGGCGCTGCTGGCCTGCTGGCGGGGGCGGAGCTCGCGCGCGCAGGCGCGAGCGTGCTGCTGCTCGAGGCGCGCGATCGCGTCGGCGGACGCATCTGGACGCGCCGCGAGCCCGGCCTGCCGGTGCCGGTCGAGCTGGGCGCGGAATTCATCCACGGACAGGCCGCCATCACGCGCGACTTGCTCGCCAAGGCGGGGGCGGCGGTGGTCGATGCGGAAGGTTCGCACCTGACGCTGCATGAGGGTGAGCTGCAGCCGCGCGAGGACTTCTTTCCCAAGCTCCGCAGGGCGCTCGCTGAGAGCCGTGTGCTGGCGCGGCAAGACATGTCCTTCGAGGCCTTCCTCGAGCGCCACCTGGCGGGGGCGTTGTCCCCGGACGAGCGGCAGCGGGCGCAGCGCATGGCGGAGGGCTTCGACGCCGCCGACACCACTCGCGCCAGCGCGCGGGCCATCGTCGCCGAGTGGCTGGGCGATGTCCTGGGCGAGGGGCCGCAGTCCCGGCCGCGGGACGGTTACGCGGCGTTGCTCGACGCGCTCCTCGCCTCGTTCGAGCGGGCGCCGCACGAGGGCGCTGTCCGGCGGCTGCAGCTTCAGTCGGTGGTGCGCGAAGTCCGCTGGTCGCACCGGTCGGTCGAAGTGGCCGGCGAGCGCGCCGGCGCGCCGTTTGAGATCCGTGCGCGCCGCGCGATCATCACGCTGCCGCTCGGGGTGCTGCAGGCCGCGCCTGGGGCGGTGGAAGCGGTGCGCTTCACGCCGCCACTCGAAGCGAAGCGCGACGCGCTCGAGGGACTCATCGCGGGCCCGGTCATCAAGGTGCTGCTACGCTTCGCCACGGCGTTCTGGGAGCGACTGTACGACGGCCGCTACGCCGGGACCTCGTTCGTGCAGTCACCGAATGCGCAGATCCCGACCTTCTGGACACCTGCGCCGGTGCACGCGCCGCTGCTGGTCGCCTGGGCGGGCGGCCCGCGGGTGCCGCCCCTCAGCCGCGGGCGCTCGCCCGGCGGGATCGCGCGCCTCGCGATCGAGAGTCTCCAGACGGTGTTCGGCGCCGACGTCGACATCGCGGGCGAACTCGAGGGCTGGTACTACCACGACTGGCAGGAGGACCCGTTCGCGCGCGGCGCCTACAGCTACGTGGCGGTGGGCGGGAGCGAGGCGCGGGCAGCGCTCGCGCGCCCGATCGAGGCAACGCTGTTCTTCGCGGGTGAGGCTACCGACACGGGCGGCGAAGCCGGCACGGTGACCGGAGCCCTGCAGAGCGGTCTACGCGCTGCGCGCGAGGCGCTCGCCCGCTAACGCGGCGGCCGTATCGCACGCCGGGGCGTTGAGCGCCGCGAGCTCCGGCGGCGGCGCCGTCTCCTCGGGAGTAAGCAGCAGGCCCCAGCGCCGCGCGATCCGGCCGGCGCTGGCGTGGCTCGTCCATACGGTGAGCCACACGCCCAGGATCAGTCCGGCGAGCACCGGGGTCAGCCACCAGAAGAACGGCAGCGCCGCTCGCAGCATGATCACGGCCCAGGCGACCCCGAAGATCAGCTGCCAGGTCTGCCGGCGGAATGCCTCGCGCAGCGTCACCGCGCGGTCGCCGCGCGCCTGGGCATTCCAGCTTACGGTTCTGCCGAGCAGCGTCTGCGCCACGAACGCCGAGTGGAACAGCATCATCGAAGGCGCAAGCAGCATGCCGAAGAGCTGCTCGATCAGGAGGCTCGCGCACAGCCGTCCCGCCCCGCCGAAGCCGCGGCGCAACTTCGGGTCGCGCACCGCGAGATACGCACCGAGGACCTTCGGCAACAGCAACACTACCAGCGTCAGCAAGAACAGCCACATCGCCTCGCCGCTGCGGATCTCCGGCCAGTGCGGCAGGCTGTGCAGTCCCGGCAGGAAGTACTGCGGCAGCTTCGCCGCCTCGATAGCGCTCAGCACCGAAGAGATCACCAGCAGCGCCAGCCACATCGGCGAGGCGACGTAGGCCAGGATGCCGGTCACGAAGTGTATGCGGCTCAGCGGGTGGAGCCCGGGGAAGTGCAGCACGCGCGCGTGCTGCAGGTTGCCCTGTGTCCAGCGGCGATCCCGCGCCGCGTAGTCGATGACGTTGGCCGGTACCTCTTCCCAGCTGCCGATGACGTCGGGGAGCTGGCGCACCTCGTAGCCGGCGCGGCGCATGAAAGCGGCTTCGACAAAGTCGTGGCTGAGAATCGAGCCGCCGAACGGCGGCCGGCCCGAGAGCCGCGGTAACCGGCAGTAGCGCGCAAACGGCCGCAGCCGCACGATCGCGTTGTGTCCCCAGTAGTTGCTCTCCCCCAGCTGCCAGTACGCCAGGCCGGTGGCGAGCATCGGACTCTGCATCCGCGCGCCGAACTGGATCAGGCGCGCAAACAGCGTCTCGCGTCCGGCCGGCAGCGGCAGCGTCTGCAGGATGCCGACCTCGGGGTGCGCCTCCATCAGCCGGGCGAGAGTCACCAGCGCCTCGCCCGTCATGATGCTGTCGGCATCGAGCACGATCATGCACTCATAGCCGTAGCCGAACCGCCGCACGAAGTCGCCAATGTTGCCGGCCTTTTGCTCGCTGCGATCGGTGCGCCGCCGGTAAAACACCCGGCCGACGGCCTGGTGGCGCGCGAGGAAGCGCTGGTACATCGCTTCCTCGGCCAGAGCAATCTCAGGGTCGTAGCTGTCGGATAGGATGAACAGGTCAAATGCCGTGCTGTCCGCCTGGCGCCCGAGCGAGGACCAGATGGCATCCAGCCCGGCGCCAACCCGATCCGGGTCCTCGTGGTAGATCGGCATGACGATGGCAGTGCGGGCATGGAGCGGACGACCTGCGACCTCCGCGGGGTCAAGGCCCGCCGGGTCGCGGCCCACGAGCTGGATCACAAAGCCCGCAATAGCGGTCCAGAAGGAACCGGCGATCCAGGCGAACAGGCCGAAGAACAGCGCCAGTCCCAGCAGCTCGATGCCCGTGAGTCCGTTCGCCTCGAGGACGTCGAGCAGCAGCGCGCCCGCGCCGACCGCCGAGAGCAGGGTCAGGCCGAAGAAGAACGTACGCCGCACCCGCACGCGTACCGCATACCGCGGCCGCCGAACGCTCAGGGTGTCCATTGATAGACCCACGTTTCGCTCAGCACCTCACCGTGCAGCGTGAGATAGCACTGTAGATCGACCGCTCGCTTCGCCTTGGGCGTGACCACGAACGCCGCCCGCCAGGCGCCGCTCTCAGGGACGCGCGCCACGGTCAGCGCCTGGATCTGGCCATTGCCCACGTTGATCTCCGCCTTCACTGGCTGCGTCGCGTTCAGTCCATCGAGATCACCGCCCGCAAAGTCGACGAGGATCAGGCGCGATCCCGACGCAAAATGTCCCTCGTTGGGGCCGAGCAGCGGCGCGCCGCTGCGCGTCGCGATGACCCGCCCGCCCGGCGGCCAATCCGGCGCGTACGTATAGGCATACAGCACGTACGCGAAGGACACTGCCTTGCCGGCGGCCGGGGCGTGCTCGGGCACCCAGTAAGCAACCATATTGTCATGGATTTCCTCGTCGCTGGGTATCTCCACGAGCTCGACGCCCCCCTTGCCCCAGTCGCCAAGCGGCTGTACCCAGAAGCTCGGGCGCGCCTCGTACTGCGACGCGGCATCCTGGTACTGCGAGAAATTGCGCTGCCGCTGGATCAGGCCAAAGCCCCGCGGGCTCTGGTCCATGAAGCGATTGATGCGCAGTTCGCGCGGGTTGGCGAGCGGCCGCCAGATCCACTGCCCGCGACCGGTTTCGGTCATGAAGCCGTCGCTGTCGTGGACCTCCGGGCGGTAGTCGTCGAAGCGATGCGCGCCGTCGTCGATGCCGTACAGGAACATGGATGTGAGCGGGGCCACGCCGAGCTTTTCAATGGCGCGACGGGGGTACAGCTCGGAATGCACCTCCACCTGGGTCATGCCGCCGGGGCGAACCTCGAACTCAAACGCACCCGCGACGCTCCTGCTGTCGAGCAGCGCGTAGATGGTGAGGGTGCGGTCGTTCGGCTGCGGTCGCACCAGCCAGAAATCGGTGAATGCCGGGAATTCCTCCCCGCTCTGCAGTCCGGTGTCGATCGCCAGCGCGCGCGCCGAGGCGCCGTAGTGCTGGTTGCGCCCGAGCACCCGGAAATAGGAGGCGCCGAGAAACGAGATCAGCTCGTCCTTGTAATCCGGCGTCTGCAGCGGATAGTGAACGCGAAAGCCCGCGAAGCCGAGCCCCGCCGTGGCCTTCGGAATCCGCAGCGGCCGGCCGAAGACGAAATACCCCGGGTTGTAATCGATCGGCCGCTGGCCGGCAGCGGTGACCTCGAAGATGTTGACGCGCTGGCGGCTGCGGAAGCCGCGGTGAAAGAACTCCACCTCGAACAGCGCCTGGCTGTGCCACAGCGAGCTCGCGGTGCGGAAACGGATGCTGTGGTACTGGTCCTCGGTCAGGTTGGCGAATACCGGCGGGAGTCCTTCCGACGTGGGTCGATAGTCGTGCGCCGCGCGCTCGCGCGCCAGGCGTTGCACATTGGCGAATCCGAATGGCGCGGCGTGCGGCACGCGCGGCGCGGCCTCGCGCTCCTGCGCAGCCGGCGTCTGATCGCTGACCGCCGGGGGCGCGGCTGCATTTGGCGACAGCAGCAGCGGCGCCAGCGCAAGGAGGGTGATCACGGCCACTTCCTTATGACCGCACTCCCGGTTCGGACAGTGCGCGCCGAGCGGAGTTCAGCGCCTGCGGCGGCGGCGCCGCGGCATGCGGCGTCTGCGACGGCGCTGAAGGAGATGACGGGGATGGCATGGATGACGGCGATGAGGGAGTCGGCGCCGGCGGTGGCCCGGCCGGCATCTGCGAGGACGGTGTCGCCTGCGTCTGCACCTCCAGGTGCGCGATGTTGATCGCGGATGGATCGTCGCGCAGCTTCACGTACAGCTGCGCGCCGCTCGGACGCGGCACGGCGATCTCCTGCCCGGGAAAGCCGTCGGGCACCGTCACCGGCCGGAGGAACTGCGGGTCGTCCGACACGGCCGCGAGCAGGAACAGGTTGTTGCCGACGAGCATGCATGCCGGGGCCGGCTGCGGCGGACACTCGAGCTGCTTCAACACGGGCAGGCGCACCAGCGTCGCGAGCGGATGCCAGTCGCCGGCAACGCCGGCATCGACCATGCGGTAGCGCAACGGACCGAATGCCGCGGGTCCCAGGGTGCGCGCGGGTTCGATGGTCGCGATCGCGACCCTGGAGTTCTCGAACGTCAGGCCGCCCGTGACGGCGCCCAGAACCGCCGAGGATGATCCGTCGGCGGTTGCGACCTCGACCTGCTCATTCGCGGCAAACACCGACGGCGACCCGGTGCGCAGCGAGAACGTCAGTTGTGACTGCTGCGGCAGCTCGTCCGGGCTCGCGAGCTGGATGTTGCCCGGGTCCGCGGCCTGGACGGGACGTGCACTCCTGGCGATCAACAGGGCGCTCGGGCGCGCTGCCTCCACGGTCACCTTGAGGTCGGCCACGCGCCCGTCCTTGAGAGTCACTTTGGCCTGCGAGGTGTCGCCGTACCGCAGCGTGCCGGCGGCTTGTGCGTCCGCCGTCGACATCACGAGCTCATCGTTGCCGGCGCTGCTCGTGAGCGCGCCGGGCCCGAACGCCAGCCCCTTGAGCGTCAGGCCCTGCACCTCGTCCAGACGGTTGCCCCTCAGGGTCCCATCGGTGTCGCCGGCATGCAGGACGAAGCTGTCGAGGTGGGCAGCCTCGGTAAAGGCTCGCAACGCGAGCGACTGCGGCGTACCGACACCGATCTGCCTGACGACGAGCGTCAGGTCGCCCGGGGATGCGTCCTGCAGCGGCAGCTTGATCTCCACCTCATCCGGCTTGACGCTCTTCCACTCGAGCTGGTGTTTGTCGCCGGCGGCGTCTTGCATGGTGATGCTGTCGAGACAGCTGACGTCGCCGGCGCGCAGGTGCGCTGTATCGATCCGGCCGACGACCAGCGCGCCCTCGTCCCCGGCGAGCAGCTGCCACGGTTGGGCGCGCGCTCCGACCAGCCGGAAGACCGGGCCCTGGTACGGGTCGAAGCCCCAGTAGCCACGCAGCGATGCATGCGCGTTGTCGGCGAGACGCACGGGCGCCAGCGCCGAAGTATCCACGACGAAGCCGCCGCGCTCCGCGTCCGCGTGCGCCGGCAGCGTGATCACCTTGCCCTCGGCGTCGGTCACCGCGAGCGTCATGTCGCGCGCGTAGCTCGCGGAGAACACCAGCGGGGCGCCTTCGACCGGCAGCACCAGCGGGTCCTTGCGCGCACAGTAGCTCTGCGCCGCATCGACCGGGCGCAATGGCGGGAATTGCGGGGCGGCAATTGCCGGCAGCGCCATGACCAGGACCGATTTCGGATCGTGGAACGATGGCGGCGAGTTCAGTACCAGCGCGAGCTGCTGGCCCTCGGCCGTGGCGAGCGCCGGAATGTACTGGTATTGCGCCGTACGAAAGGAGTCGAACAGCCGCGCGATATCGAATACCGAGCCTATGTAGGGGCCGTAGTAGCCGTAGCGCAATTGCGCTGTATTGCTCGCCTCCATCGCCAGATCGCCCGCCGGCCCCGAGGTCAGCGTCTGGGTGAGCGACACGCTGTGACCGTCGTCCATGATCAGTGACTCGCGACCCTCCATCACGCACGCGGCCTGCAGCTCCGGAATCTTCTGCAGGCAGCTTTCATCGAGCTTCATGGCGAAGCTGCGCGCGAGCAGCGGCGCGGCCTGCTTGAGCTGCGCCGGGTCGGTCTCGTCGAGCTTGCGCACCGCCGCGAGGTAGCGCTCCAGTCGGGCGCGATCGAGCGTCGCCTGGTTGAGATCCTGAGAGCTGCGCACGAACACGCCCGGGCGGCCCCGCACCGCGTTCATCAGCGTCTTGAAATCGCCCCCGGTCTCCGGCGCGAGAAACACCAGCAACTGACCGGCGTCCTTGGGGACGGTCAGCGTTAGGCCCTGCTTGGCGCACTTCTCACTCCAGGTGTCGCAGCGCGAAAACCACTTCGGCGGCGGCGGATTAGTCGAGCCTCGCAGAAACGCGGCGATCAGGATGTAGGGCGCAGCCTGCTCCTGCGGTAGGTCCGCCCTCAGCCAGACGCGGTCGCCGGCGACCAGATTGGGCACTTCGGCCGCCGGCAGAGTGGTCGCGCCTCGCGTGACCTTCATCTCGATGGTGGGTCCCACCAGGTCGAAGCGCGCGGGGTCGGCGTGCACCGCTGCGCCGGCCGCCAGGGCCAGGGCGCAAACGCTGCCGGGGATTCGAGGGTGTAACGGCAAGTGCATCTTCTTATTATTAAAGGCGCCGCGCTCAATGTCACCGCCGCAATGGGCCCAGGGCGCGCGGCCCCGGCGCGGCCATGGTGTAGAGTGCCGGCGGATGGAGGGTCCGGCGGAGCCGTCGCAGTGAGCCGCGCCATCGCCGCGGCGGTGTTCGCTCTGCTGTGCTTCGCGGCCAATTCGCTCCTGTGCCGCATGGCGCTGCGGCAGCCGCACATCGATCCGGCGAGCTTCACCAGCATCCGTCTAGCTGCGGGCGCTGCGACACTGTGGCTGATCGGGCGGGCGCGCGCACGGGGGAGCGGCACCGGGGGCAGCTGGCCATCGGCGCTGGCACTGATTGCGTATGCGATCGCGTTCTCGTTCGCATACCTCGGACTGACGGCCGGCACCGGCGCGCTGCTGCTCTTCGGGGCCGTGCAGGTGGTGATGATCGCGACGGGGTTCTTCGCCGGCGAGCGCATCGTCGCGGGAATCATCGTCGGCTGGCTGCTCGCGGTCGCAGGACTGGCGCTGCTGTTGCTGCCGGGGGTCGCCGCGCCGCCCCCCCGGGATGCGCTCTGCATGCTCATCGCAGGCGCCGCCTGGGGGGTCTACTCGTTGCGTGGACGAGGCTCGACCGACGCGCTCGCAGATACCGCCGGAAATTTCGTGCGGGCGGTGCCGGTGGCGCTCCTGATCAGCGCGCTTCTCTGGGCGCGCCGCACCGCGGATCCTGCCGGGCTGATTCTCGCAGCGCTCTCGGGCTCAATCACCTCGGGCCTGGGCTACGCCGCCTGGTACACCGCGCTGCCGCGGCTCGGGGCGATCGCCGCCGCGAACGCGCAGCTCTCCGTGCCGGTGATTGCGGCTCTCGCGGGCGTGGCGTTGTTCGGCGAGCCGATCACGCTGCGCCTCACCGTATCGACGGTGCTGGTGCTCGGGGGGACGGCGCTCGCGGTGCACCGCAACCTCGCGCTGCG
>DATNKO010000051.1:0-11170 GCA_035603345.1 Steroidobacteraceae bacterium
TGTCATCGGCGTCAGCGTCGCCAGCGAATGAGCCGCGGCCCCGGCCGCGGCTGCCGCCGCTGTGGCCGCGGACGCTCCTCGGGCGGCTGATCGCCGCCTCGGTGGCGGCAGTCTTGCTGGCGCAGGCCGCGGGACTGGCGCTCATCGCCGAGGAACGCGAGGGCTTCGTGCGACAGAGCAGCGTGCGCGAATGGTCGCGGCGCATCGCCGAAACCACTCTGATGCTGCAACCCATGGACGCCGCCGAGCGCGCTGCGGCGGTGAGCCGTCTGTCGGCGCCACACGGGCCGCCGCTGCACCATCTGGGCCCGGACGGCGCGCGTACGGCACGCGCGCCGCTGCGCGGCTTCGTGCCGGTGCCGCTGCTCTCGGACTTCGAGCAGACGCTCAAGGAGCAGCTGCGCGCGGCGCTCGGGCCCGCCTACGACGTCGACGTGGCACGGACCGCCGATCCGGCGCCTCCGGCGATTCCGCTGCCGCTGCCGTTCTACGAGGCGCACGAGCTCGCCGCTCATCAGGGCAACGCGCAGCGCTACGACGTCACGGTACGCTTCCCGGACGGCGACACCATCGTCTACCGCATCACCCGCATGCCACGCGGCGCGCTGCTGCCGCGCAACCTGCTGTTCAACCTCATCCTGCTGGTGCTGATCCTGGTACTCGCGCTGTACGTCTCGGCACGCAACATAACGCGGCCGCTCTCGGCGCTGGCCCGCGCCGCGGACAGCGTCGGCCGCGATGCGCGCCCCGAGCGGCTGCCGGAGCGCGGCGCCCGCGAGCTGCGCGATGCCGCGCACGCCTTCAACACCATGCAGGACCGCCTGCGGCGCTATCTCGACAGCCGCAGCCGGGTACTGGCCGCCATGTCGCACGACCTGAAAACGCCGCTGACGCGGCTGCGGCTGCAGGTCGAGACGCTGGAGGACCCGTCGCTGCAGGAGCGCATCGGGCGGCAGCTCGACGAGATGGAGAGCATGGTGCACCAGGCGCTGGCGCTGTTCCGCGGCCTCGACGACGGCGAGGCGGCCGCGCCGCTCGACGTCAACGCGCTGCTCGCGCGGGTCCAGGAGCAGTTCACCGAGATGGGAGCGGACGTCACGGTCAGCGGCCGGGCGCTGCAGCCCTTGGTCGGCAAAGCCCAGGCGCTCAAGCGCTGCCTCACCAACCTCGTCGCCAACGCGGTCAAGTTCGGCACGCGCGCCCGGATCCTGGTCGAGGACGGCGCGGCGCTGACCATCCGGGTGCGGGACGCCGGGCCGGGCATTCCCGCGGACGAGCTGGAGCGGGTGTTCGAGCCCTTCTACCGGCTGGAGTCCTCGCGCAATCGCGACAGCGGCGGCACCGGGCTCGGGCTCTCCATCGCCCGCGATATCGCCGAGGCGCATGGCGGCTCGCTGACACTCGCCAACCTGCCCCAGGGAGGGCTGGAGGCGACCCTCACCCTGCCGCGGCGGCGCTGAGCGGCCCCGTGGCGCTGCCCCCGCGCCGACTTGACAGTCGGTCACGATTGGTCACGGCTTGGCCGTCATCGGGACCGCTAGTTTAGCGTTGCAAGCGGAGCACAACCCGCAAGGAGATGACTCATGAAATCATTGACCAAGGCCCTTGGCGTCGCGCTCCTGGCGCTGGCGGCGGGCGCCGTGCTCGCGCAGACCCCGAGCACGACCACCACCGCCCAGACCAGCCACATGGACAAGCTGGCGACGCTCCTCGACCTCACCGACAGCCAGAAGACGCAGGTGCAGACGATCCTCGAGGGCCAGCACACCCAGATGCAGCAGCTGCACGCGCAGATGAAGGCGCAGTGGCAGGCGGCGAAGGCTTCGGGCACCAAGCCCGACTTCGCGCAGATGCACACTGAGTTCGAGCAGCTGCATCAGGCCACGCTGACTAAGCTATCGA
This sequence comes from Steroidobacteraceae bacterium, assembly GCA_035603345.1. GTDB lineage: Bacteria > Pseudomonadota > Gammaproteobacteria > Steroidobacterales > Steroidobacteraceae > 13-2-20CM-66-19. Next base: position 1,903 of record DATNKO010000051.1, read on the forward strand.
CGGTGCTGTCGGCGACCCAGCTGACGAAGTTCAAGACGCTGGAGTCGATGACCCGCCACCACGGGTTCGGCCACCGCGGATTCGGCGGCGGCGCCGCCGCCGCGAGCCCCTCCGGCAGCTGATTGCGATCGCCGTGAGCGCGCGGGCTGCCGCCCCGAATCAGCGCGGCAGCCCGCGCAGCTGGTACTTTCCGCCCTCGCAACTGAGGTAGCTGCCCTGCTCGTACCAGGCGCCGAGCACGATGCGCTGTGCCGGCGCGCCGTCGATCTGCAGATCGTGCACCGCCTCGCGATGCGTGTGGCCGTGGATCATGCGGTGCACGCGCGCCGCGCGGAACGCGGTGTCCACGGCCGCAGGGTTCACGTCCATGATGGTGGGCACGGTGCGCGCGATATGCCGGCGGCTGCCGGCGCGCACCTCGTCCGCCAGCAGCTCGCGGCGCGGCAGCGGCAGGGCGAGGAAGCGCCGCTGCCACGCCGGGTCGCGCACCACGCTGCGCAGCTCCTGGTAGGAGTGATCGTCGGTGCACAGCGCATCGCCGTGCGTCAGCAGCACACGCTCGCCGTCGAATTCCGCCACCAGCGGGTCGCCGAGCAGCCGGCAGCCGGTGCGCGCACAGAAGCCCGCACCGAGCAGGAAGTCGCGGTTGCCGTGCAGCACGAAGCACGGCACCCCGCCCGCGGTGAGCGCGCGCAGGCCGGCGCATACCCGTTGCGCCGCGGGACTGCGCTCATCGTCCCCTACCCAGCTCTCGAACAGATCGCCGAGGATGTAGAGCGCCGCAGCGCCGGCGGCCTGCGCGGCCAGGAATCCGACGAACTGCTCGACGGCCTCCGGGGCCGCCTCGCTCAGGTGCACGTCCGAGACGAACAGGCGCGCCATCGGCGTTCGTAGCCCGGCGCCGACTACTTCGGGGACTGCGCCTTGTCGTCGGCCGCGGGCGGCTGCGGGACGACCGGCGCCGGCGTGGTGGTCGCCCCGCCCGGGGCCACGATTGTCACGCTCTCGATGATCACGGGCTTGAGCGGCGCATCCTGCTTGAAAGGCCCCACCGCGCCGGTGGAGGCCTCGGCGATACGATCGATGACGTCCATGCCTTCGACCACGCGACCGAATACCGCATAGCCCCAGCGGGTCGGCACCGGATCGAGATCGGGGTTGTCGACCAGGTTCACGTAGAACTGCGAGTTGCCGGAGTGCGGCTGCACGCTGCGTGCGAGTCCCACGGTGCCGCGCTTGTTCTGCAGGCCGTTGCCCGACTCGTTGACTATGCTGTCGCGTACCGGCTTGAGCTTCTGCGTGGTGGCGTCGTAGCCACCGCCCTGGATGACGAAATTCGGCACCACGCGGTGGATCAGCACGTTGCTGTAGAAGCCCTCGCGGACGTAGCGCAGGAAGTTCGCCGCCGTGAGCGGCGCCCGATCGGTGAACACCTCGATGGTGAACTCGCCCATATTGGTGGTGACGTGCACCTGCGGATTCGGGTTGGTGTCGTCCGCGCGCGCCGCGTGCCAGGCGGGCAACGCGCCGAGCAGCAGGGTAGCGGCGGCAAGCAGCATTCGGGACGGCGGGCGCATCGAGTCCTCCGGCGGTCGTACTCGGGGGGGCGGCGGCGGATTCTAAGCCGCGCCGCGGAATTGGGCGAATGCGGGGCCGCGGCCTGCGCGCTGCGGCAGACGCGCTTTGTTGAGTTTCGTGGGTTTCCCGTAACATGGCATCAATGAGTGCAGCCGCGATCGCGACCGCGCCGCCGGTCAGCCGCTTTGCGCCCAGCCCCACCGGTGAGCTGCACCTCGGGAATGCGCGCACGGCGCTGTTCAATCTCCTGCTCGCGCGGCACTCCGGCGGCCGGTTCCTGCTGCGCATCGAGGACACCGACCCGGGACGCAGCCTCGAGACCCACGCGCAGGCGCTGCTCGCCGACCTGCGCTGGCTCGGCCTCGACTGGGATGCCGGGCCCGACTGCGAGGACGAGCGCGGCCCCTACCGCCAGTCGCAGCGCGGCGCGCTCTACGCGCGGAATCTCGCGCGGCTCGAGCAGCAGGGCGCCGTCTACCCGTGCTTCTGCACGCCCGAGGAGCTCGAACTGTCGCGGCGCGCGCAGCGCGCCGCGGGCAGACCGCCGCGCTACGACGGTACCTGCCGCGGTCTCGACGCCGTGGAGCGCGCGCGCCGTGCGGCCGCGGGCCGCGGCGCGAGCCTGCGCTTCCGGGTGCCGCAGGGCGCGCGCCTGGAGTTCACGGACTTCGTGCACGGGCCGCAGAGCTTTCTGTCGGATGACATCGGCGATTTCATCGTGCGGCGCGCCGACGGCTCGGCGGCGTTCCTGTTCGCCAATGCCGTGGACGACGCCTCCATGGGGGTGAGCCAGGTGCTGCGCGGCGAGGATCACCTGACCAACACGCCGCGGCAGCTGCTGATCCTCGGCAGCCTCGGGCTGCCCGCGCCGGCCTATGGGCACGTAGCGCTGATCGTCGGCGCTGACGGCGCGCCGCTCTCCAAGCGCCACGGCGCAGTGAGCGTGCGCGAGTACCGCGAACGGGGCTATGAGCCGCAGGCGCTCGTCAATCACCTGTTCCGGCTCGGGCATGCGTCGGCGCTGCACGGTCTGGCCACGCTGGCGGAGATGGCCGCCGCGTTCGATGCGGCGCACCTCGGGCGCGCGCCGGCGCGTTTCGACGAACAGCAGCTCGCGGTGTGGCAGCGGGACGTGGTGCGGCGGCTGTCGCCGGCGGCCGCGCGCAGCTGGCTCGCGCCAGTGCTGCCGCCCGGGCTGGACGCAGACGCCGCCGAGGCGCTGGCCGCGGCGCTGCTGCCGAACCTGACCCTGCCGGCGGACGCACGCCCGTGGATCGAGATTGTGTTCGGCGGGCCGCCGCCGCTCACGGAGTCCGCTGCGGCGCTGGTGCGCGGCGCGGGTGCGGCGTACTTCGCCGCCGCCGCTGCCGCTGCAGCGGCCCACGGCGATGATCTGGCCGCGATCGCCGCGGCGGTGCGCGCGGCGACCGGCAGGCGCGGCGCCGAGCTCTACATGCCGCTGCGCGCGGCGCTCACCGGGCTCGAGCACGGACCGGAGCTCGCGCCGCTGCTCAGGGCGATGCCGCCCGGCAAGGCGCACGAGCGGCTGGCGCGCTTCGCATGATCCGCATCCACAACTCCCTCACGGGCGCCAAGCAGGAGCTCGAGCCGATCACGCCCGGCGAGCTGTCGATGTACGTGTGCGGCCTGACCGTGTACGACTTCGTGCACATGGGCCACGCGCGCATGCTGACGGTGTTCGACGTGGTGACGCGCTACCTGCGCCACCGCGGCTTGCGCCTCAGGTACGTGCGCAACATCACCGATATCGACGACAAGATCATCCGGCGCGCGGCCGAGAACGGCGAGCCGATCGGCGCGCTCACCGCGCGCTTCATCGAGGCGATGCACACCGACTGCGCCGCGCTCGGCATCCTGCCGCCGGACGCCGAGCCGCGCGCTACGCAATACGTGCCGCAGATCATCGCCATGGTGCGCGAGCTGCTGGCGCGCGACTATGCCTATGTCGCCGCCGACGGCGACGTGCTGTACGCCGTGGCGCGCTTCCCCGGCTACGGCCGGCTGTCCGGCAAGCGTCTCGGCGACCTTCGCGCCGGCGCGCGGGTCGAGGTCGACGAGGCCAAGCGCGACCCGCTCGACTTCGTGCTGTGGAAGCGCGCCAAGCCGGGAGAGCCGTGCTGGGACTCGCCGTGGGGCCCGGGCCGACCGGGCTGGCACATCGAGTGCTCCGCCATGTCGACGGCGCTGCTCGGCAACCACTTCGACCTGCACGGCGGCGGACTCGATCTGAAGTTTCCCCACCACGAGAACGAGATCGCGCAGTCGCGCGCGGCGACCGGCGAGGCGTTCGTCAACGTGTGGATGCACAACGGCTTCGTCAATGTCGACGACGAGAAGATGTCCAAGTCGCTCGGCAACTTCTTCACGCTGCGCGAAGTGCTGAAGATGCTCAGGCACCCGGAAGTGCTGCGCTACTTCTTTCTCTCGAGCCACTACCGCGGGCCGATCAACTATGCACCGGAGCAGCTCACGCAGGCTGACGCGGCGCTCGGGCGGCTGTACACCGCGCTCCGCGACCTGCCGCCGGCGGCGGCGGCGCCCGGCGCACACACCCAGCGCTTCCTCGCCGTCATGGACGAGGATTTCAACACTCCGGAAGCGCTCGCGGTGCTGCAGACTCTGGCAGGTGAGGTGAACTCGGCCCGGGACGCGGGCGACGGGATGCGCGCCGCGCAGCTCGCCGCGGAGCTCACCTCACTCGGCGCGGTGCTGGGGCTATTCGGCGTACCCCCGCCGGAGTGGTTCCGCCTCGCAACGCCGGGGGTTGCGCAACTGGCCGGCGCGGCGTCTGGTCAGGGAGCGGTGCATGGCGCCCTCGCGCGAGCCCCGCTCAGCGACTCCGAGATCGAGGCGCGCATCGCGGCGCGCGTGGCGGCGCGCCGCGGCAAGGATTGGGCCGAGTCCGACCGCATCCGCGACCAGCTCGCGGCCGCGGGCGTCATTCTCGAGGACCAGCCGGGCGGCAAGACGACCTGGCGTCGCGCCTAGCCTCGCCGCAGGCTCACGTGCGGCGTTGGTTTGACGCTACCGCCGGCGCTTCCGTATCCTCGCTGCCGGTTCGGGGCATGGCGCAGTCTGGTAGCGCATCTGCTTTGGGAGCAGAGGGTCGCAGGTTCGAATCCTGCTGCCCCGATGTCCAAGCGCGAAAAAAGGGGCGGCCTCGCGGCCGCCCCTTACTTCACCCGTGCGAAGGCTCGTCGCTCAGGGGTACTGCGGGTGATGGAAGTCGAACAGGTCGAACAGATCGCTGATCGCCGGTGAGTTGACCGGCACATACGGATCGTCCGGCTGCGTGACCGGATCGGGGAAGTTGTCGCGGCTGCGCTCGGTGACCGGTGACAGTCCCCAGTTCCTCTCGATGAACTTCAGGATCGAGACGTGATCGGCATAGTTGTGCGAGATATGCCCCGCATCGGTGTATTTCGACACCACCATGAGCGGAATGCGCGTCCCGTCGCCGAAGTAATCGAGCGGCTGCACGTAGCCTGAGTCGTAGTAGCCGCCGCCCTCGTCCTCGGTGATGAAGATGGCGGTGTTATCCCACAGCCTGGGGTTGGCCCGGACCGCATCGACGATCTTCCTGGCGAAGCCCTCGAACAGATCGAGCTTCGATGAAGACGGATGGCCGTCGACCAGTCCGCTCGGCTTCACGAATGACACCGCCGGGAGCGTGCCGTTGGTGATGTCGGTGTACAGGTTGGCGGTGTCCTGGATATGGGCGTCGCGTATCGCGGCGTTCGCCATGATCGAGGTGTCGTACTGGAACGGGTTGCAGATGTTGCAGTACTCGTCGGTCTTCTTGCCGATCGCCCCGTAGTTGAGCTGGTAGGGGTCGGGCACGTAGTTATCCCACTGGTCGCCGTAGTACTTCCAGGAGATCTTCGCCGCCAGCATCACGTCGCCGATGCTGCGGGTGGACGACGGCGGTACGGTGAACACCGTATTGTTCGGGCTGGTGTCGGTGTAGGCGTTGTCCCCGTTGCCGAAGTAGCCCGGGTTGTAATTGTTCAGCAGGTAATAGTGTCCGGGCTCGCAGCGCGGGTCGATCGGCCGCTGCAGCGAGCGCAGGTAGTGCACGATCTCCGCCACGGCCGGCTGGCTCGTGTCGGCGCAGTCGGTGTACGAGCCGCCGCCGTAGGAGGGCGAGCCGTAGGAGCCGCCGCCGTAGCCGTCCTCGGCATACCAGTTGTTGGTCTTGGATGCGGCGTTCGGGTTCTCGACCTCGTCGACGACGCCGGCATTGGCGCTGCCCTTGGCCACTTCGGTGTTATGCGGCGGCGGCAGGGCATGGCCCCGGCCGTCGCTGAACCAGATCATGTCGCCGTGACCGAGCATGATGTGGTTGGCGCCGGTGCCGCCGCTCACCGACTGGTGGAAGTTGTCGCTCATTGCGTAGCGGTCGGCGAGCTCCTTGAGGTAGGGCGCATCACCCTGCTGCACGTTGTAGAACCCGAGCGAGGTGGATCCCTCGCCGGTCGTGGTCTTGTCGCTGGCATAGTCGATGTCGAAGTCCGACGGCTGCTTCAGCCCGTTGGTGCCCGCACCGACCGTCACCTCGACCCACGAGAACAGCGCCGCATCGCACCCCGAAGGCCGTTGCGGAGTCGCATGCTCGAGGCTGCAGTCGAGCTGCTGCCACATCTGGTAGAAGCGGTGTACCGGGCTCGCAGCGTACGAGTTGTAGACGAACGTGCTGCCGTTGGTGAGCTGGAAGGGCCCGGGCAGCAGGCTGTCGACGTCCGTGATGCGCGTGTCGGGCGTCTTGGAAGTGAGGCCCGTGCCGCCTGAGACCAGGTACTGGTAGTAGTTCTCGGGCAGCCCGTTCTCCGACTCCTTGGCGAGCTGCAGGTTGTCGCCGCTCACGTAGGAGTCGAACGGCCCGCCCACCAGCGGTGCCGGCAGCACGCCCTTCGGGAACGTGGTCTTGGTCGGGTTGAGCAGAAACGCATCCGTGGCCGGGTCGGAGGCGGCTTTCTGCTGCGCGCGCTCGAAGTTCGGCCCAGGGCTGCCGTCGTTGTTGACGATCCCCTCGGAGAGCAGATTCCAGACGTGCTCGCCGTGCCGTGGCTGGTAGGTGGCAAACACGTGATCGAAGCTGCGGTTCTCGCCGATGATCACGATCACGTGCTTGATGGGCGTATTGGTCAGCTGATCGCCGGTGCGGGCCGGTGCGGCTGCCGCGCTCGCGAGCGGCACGCCGACCGCAAGCTGCAGCGCCGCCAGGGCGCCAAGCGCCGCGTGAGCGCCACTCAGTGCCTGCGACATAAATCCTCTGGGTGTCATGGCGGTTTCTCCCTGTGATGCGCCCGTGCAGCGGGCGCAAGCCGTTTTACGGGCCGCCTGTTGCAGTGGCGTGATCCTCAGATTGCAGGCCGGAGACACGCGCCGCGTGCGCTGCTGAAGCGCAACGACGACCTCAGCGCAGCGCGTCGGAGGCGAGCGCGGCCGCGGGCACGGCATTGTGCGCCGACGCGGCGGCCGGCGGCGGCGCCGGCGCGTCTGCCGGCAGCACCCGGATCGTGCCCATCATGCCGCCGTCCTCGTGCTCGAGCAGGTGGCAGTGGTACACGAAGGTGCCGACGATGTCGGGGTCGCGGAAGTCCATGCGCAGCCGCACGCTTGGGTAGCGGAGCGTGCGGCCGTTGAAATAGGGCACGTTGACCGTGTCGCGCAGGAACGGCTCGTTCACCCTGATGCCCGACCATTCGAGCAGCAGGAAATGCAGCTGATGAATGTGAAAGGCATGCAGCTCGCTCGAGCGGTTCTCGATGATCCAGTCTTCCACGTCGCCCTGCCTGACGACGATGTTCGGTACCGGGGAGGCCGGGTCGAACGCTGCCGGCGTCTGGCCCTCCACGGTGAGATAGAAAATGGTGGCGCTGTTGGGATCCTTGGGGTCGGTGAGCTTCTCGGAGAAGTACAGCCTGCGCACGCGCACCGGCGCCACGCTCCCTAGCCACGGGCGCGCCGGCGGCAGCGGCGGACCGGATGCGGCGAGCCGTGCCTCGGGCTCGGGCGCGCCGGCTGCGGCGACGATCGCGGCGAGCGCGCGGTTCGGATCGTTCTCGCCTCCCTGGCCCGTGTCGACCGTGCGCGTGACCAGCAACGCCGGCACACCGAGCGGCGGTCCGTCGACGATGAACTCTGCACGCGACCCCGGCGGCAGACCGAGGTGATCGACCCAGTCGATGGACGGGAACGCGGCGCCGCCGGAGTTGATCGGCACGCCGTCGATCCCTACCACGCCGAGCTGTTGCGCAACGCGCCCGAAAAGCAGCGCGAGGTTGAGGTAGGTGACGCCGGAGGAGTTGAGCACACGCCACAGCTGCCGCTCGCCGGGCCGCATGCGCAGCAACGCCGGCGGGTAGTCGGGGTAGGGCACCGGCACGAAGTTGATCGACAGATCTTTCGCCGGCCGCCCGAACCCGGTGCCGTTGTTGGCCGAGTCGCCGTCGCGGTCGATGAACAGTTTCGGCACGACCGGCTCGGATTTCGACGGCGGCGCGTTGGGATTGAGCAGATTCTGATCGCGGATGACGAGCACCCGCTCCGGCAGTCCCGCGACCGCGTGGTTGGCGCGCTCGAGTCCCTCGACGATGAGCGCCCCCGAGGCCCCGCCCTCCACCTCCGGCGTGCTGAAGCCGTGAATGTGCGGGTGATACCAGTAGAGGCCCGGCGGCTCATCCGGCGGAATGCGAAAGCGATACTCGAACGGCGCATCCCCCGGCTGAATGGAGGTCTTCATGACATCGTCCTGATGGCACAGCGGCGGCAGGGTCGTTCCGTGAAAGTGCAGGTTGGTGGCGAGCGGCGTCATGGCGCCGCTGGTGCAGGGGTCGGCCGCTGACGTTGCGGACTCAGCCGGCATGGCAGTCATGTGAGTGTGGGCCGGGGCCCCGGCCGGCTCCGGCGCAGGCACGCTGAGCGCGTTCTTCAGGGTGAGGATCAAGGTATCGCCCGGCGCCAGCCGCAGCGTCGGCGACTGGGTGCCGTCGGCGAGCAGGTAGCAGTAGCGCAGCGCCCCGTCCGGTTCACGGACATTGCGCAGCGTGAGAGCGACGCGCAGCACGCCATGGTCGCTGCGCAGCGCATGCGGTTCGGTCACGACCGCGCCGGGCGCCGGCCGCGGGCAGGGGTCAGGACCCGGGTCGGCGGCGCGCGCCACGCCGGCCGCGACCGTCAGCGCCGCCATGAGCAGCGCCGCTGGTACCCGCGGTGACGGCAGCAACATTGGCAATAGGTCCTGGTGCGCGCCTGGCGGCGGCAGTCTAGCTCGCCGCCAGCGCTGCACGGTGGGTGCCTGGGACATGGGTTGGATCCGTGGCGCTTGGACCTGCGAGGGCGGATTTTGCGCGCCGTGTGTGACAGTCCGTGGACACGCGCCGGTCGCGGCGGGCGGCAGTCGTGCCCTGGCAAATAAAGCCCTGACAATTAAAGTGAAAACAGTTACAGTCTTGACACTTACAGCCTAGGCAACTATTATGCGCGCGTTACCCGCCGGTGGGGGTCTGTATCCCCCGTCCGGGAGATTTCCGCAGGAGCCGCCATGAGCGATATTTATGAGAGCGCAAGCTACCAGCCGCGCAAGGCGATCGGCGCACTATTGAGCCGCGTGAAGGTCGAGATGCTGGCTGCGCTCGACGGCGAGCTGGCCGCAGACAAGCGGCTC
>DATNKO010000056.1:0-3920 GCA_035603345.1 Steroidobacteraceae bacterium
CAGTGCCTCCGCCACCCGCTCCGCCGCCCAGCCATCGTCCAGAAGCAGCAGCGCGTTCATCCGGCGATGAACCGGGCTCGGGGTGTGGCGGCGCATCATCCGAAGCAGGTGCGCACGGTCCGTGGGGGTGAGAATCGACCCAGCCATGTGGGGCAGGGAATCAGACCCGATTCGCCCTGTCCAGTACTTCCGCCGGATTTTCTCGGATTCAGGGTATACCAACCGCCCGTGGCCCTGACTCTCATGGGATTCCCAACCGGCTGGCGATGTGACTCGATCCTGCCACACGCCGATTCGCGTGTTTGGGGGATGACGGATGGGCAAGGCGATCGCGATCACCGATCTGGAGCATTCGGCGACGGAGCTTCGCCACCTGGCGGCCAAGGCCAAGGACGGGCAAGTCGTGCGACGCCTGCTTGCGCTGGCCCTGCTGTTGGAGGGCAAGTCGCGCACGGAAGCGGCGGCGCAATGCGGGATGCAGCGACAGACCCTGCGCGACTGGGTCCACCGCTACAACGCCGAGGGCGTGCCCGGCCTGACGTCGCGGACCCCTCCTGGCGCCACGCCGTTGCTGACCGATCAGCAGATGGCCGAACTCAAGGCTCTGGTGGTCGCGGGGCCGGACCCCGAGAAAGATGGGATCGTGCGCTGGCGATGCGCCGATCTGCGCGTGCAGATCGATCAGCGTTATTCGGTTGCAGTGCACGAACGGACGGTGGGCAAGCTGCTGCGCAAGCTTGATCTGACCCGGTTGCAGCCGCGACCTTATCACCCGAAGAAGGACGCTGCTGCCCAGGAGGCTTTTAAAAAAACTTCGCGGTCTCGGTAACTGAGGCATTGCCTGCTTCGGCCGCTGGCAAGCCGCTTGAGGTGTGGTTCGAGGATGAAGCAAGGATCGGCCAGAAGGGCTCAATCGCCTATGTCTGGGCACCGATCGGCTCCCGTCCGCCGATGGTGCGCGACAATCGGCATGACTCCGTTCATCTGTTCGGTGCGATCTGCCCGGCCCGCGGCGTCGGGGCCGCCATCATCATGCCCGCGGTCAACACCGAGGCGATGAACGAACACCTGAAGGAGGTCAGTGCTATGGTGGGCCAAGGCGCCCACGCGGTACTCATCTGCGATGGCGCAGGATGGCACCAGAAAGGTGAAAAACTGTGCGTACCTGACAACATCTCCATGCTACCCCTGCCGCCCTATGCGCCCGAGCTGAACCCAATGGAGAACGTCTGGGAATACTTGCGGGCCAATCAGCTGAGCCGCCTCGTCTGGGACAGCTATGACGCAATTGTTGGAGCTTGCAAAAAAGCCTGGGACTTCCTCGTCAACGATCCAAAACGCATCGCCTCCATCGGCACTCGCGCTTGGGCGTGTGTCAATGTCTAGGGCGGTTGGTATTACTGAGTATTTACTCACCCCGGGGCGTTTGATCGGCAGGGAGACGGGCAGATCGCCTGGCTCGTTGGCATGCTAGACGACGCCGCGGAAATTGCTTGACACGGTCACGGTCGACTCGACTCTAAGCGGGGGGTGACCCAGACCGCGGACCTCAGCAAGCTGTCGGTCGCCGAGAAAGATGCGCTGATCGTGGCGCTGAGCGCCCAGCTTGCAACGGCGCAGGCGACCATCGCAGCGCAGGAAGTGCGCATTGCGGGACTTGAGGCGCGGCTTGAGCAACTGACCCAGCCGCCGAAGACCCCGGACAACTCGTCCAAACCGCCATCGCAAGGCCAGAAGCGGGACCGCTCAAAGCCAGATGGCGAGCGTCCACCGCGCAAGAGCCGCCCTGGTGTGGGTCGCACGTTGCATCCGGATCCGGATCGCGTGGTCGATGCCACGCTGACACACTGCCCGAAGTGCCTGGCTACGTTCCCCGATACCGCGCAAAGTCCGCATCAGGTCTACGACCGGATCGAACTTCCGCCGATCAAGCCGGATGTGACGCGCGTGCGCCTGTTCGGCGGTTGCTGCGCCTGCTGCGGCGAGCTCGTGACGGCGCAGGCTCCGGCCGGACTGGAGCCCGGTCCGACGTTTGGTCGCTCGATCGCGGCGTTGGTGGTGTATTTGCACTACGCCCATGCCATCGGCATGCAACGCTTGGCGCGGCTGTTGGGCGAGGTGTTCGCGCTGTCGATCAGCGAAGGCTCGATCAGCAACATCCTCTTGCGGGCACGCACGCCGCTGCTGGCTGCCGCCGCGACGATCCAGGACACCGTGCTTGCCAGTAACGTGGTCTGCTCGGACGAGACATCGGTCCGGGTGAGGGGCAAAACCTGGTGGGAATGGGTGTTCGTGGGCACGCGCTCGGTGCTGCACGTGATACGTCCCAGCCGCGGCAAAGTGGTGGTACGGACGCTGTTCGGCGCGATCAGGCCGGCAGTGTGGGTATCGGATATGCTGGGCAGCCAGCGCGGCCATGCAGCGGCCTGGCAGGTTTGCCTGGCGCATCTGCTGCGTGACACGCGCTACACCATCGACTGCGGCGACATCGCTTTCAGCCTGCCGTTCAAATGGTTGCTGCTGCGGGCCATCGCGATCGGACGGCGGCGGCCGGCGCTGAAGGACAGCACGCTCGCGCAATACCAGCTCGATCTCGACCGTCGGCTGAACCGGATCATGGCGATTGAGCCGATCGGCCGCGATGGCGCCAAACTGCGCCGGCGTATCGGCCGTATCCGCGAGCACCTGTTCGTGTTCGTCACCAACCGCGATGTGCCGCCGACCAACAACGTCTCGGAGCGCCATCTCCGGCCCAGCGTCATCTTCCGCAAGGTGACCAACGGCTTCCGTTGTGAGTGGGGCGCCGAGACCTATGCCGCCTTCCGCTCAGTGGTCGGCACCGCGCAGGCAAATCGCGTCTCGGTGCTCGCAGTGCTGCGCGCCGTGTTCCTCGCCAGCCAGCCGGAGCTACCGCTAACTGACCCGGGGTGAGCAATTACCAAACGCGGCAATCCAGACGAGCCTGATGTTGCGCTCTGCGTTCAAACTGCCGTTGCGGCAGACCGAAGGCCTGATCGCATCGGTCCTCAAGTTGATGGATCTGACAATCTCGGCGCCTGACCACACCACGGTCAGCCGTCGCGCGGCGACGCTGCCGGTGATCCAGCCAGCGCAGGTGCCGCACGGTCCGTTGTACGTGTTGATCGACAGTACTGGCCTGCAGGTCTACGGGGCGGGTCAATGGCTGGAGGCGAAACATGGCGCGAAGTCGCGCCGGAAATGGCGCAAACTGCATCTGGCGGTGGATGCCGACAGCGGCATGATCGTGGCGCAGGCCCTCACCGATCAGGACGCGGATGATCCGTCGCAGGGGGCGCCGTTGCTCGATCAAATTGACGACCGGATTGCCCGGGTGACGGCGGATGGCGCGTATGACGGTGACCCACTTACCAAACGATCGCGGCGCACGGCGATGGCATCGACGTGGTGATTCCACCGCGCTCGACGGCTGTGTCCAGCAGCGAACCAGATCAGCTTACACAGCGTGATCACCATTTGAAAATGATCACCGAACGAGGACGACTCGCCTGGCAAGCCGCCACCGACCATGGCCAGCGCTCGCTCGTCGAAACGGCGATGTGCCGCTACAAGGCGCTGATCGGACCTCGGCTGCGCGCACGCGGTTTCACCGCGCAGCAGACGGAGGCTGCCATCGGCGTGGTGGTCCTTAATCAGATGCTGGCGGCCGGACGCCCGAGATCTATTCGTCGCCGATTGGTCATCGCATAGCGGCTCGGAGTTGGCGCCAGATCGCCCACCTTCCGGCAAGTGCACCAACGCTACAGCATAAGGAATTCAGGCACTGCGACATGGATTGGTCTCGGCGTTCGCGAAGCGCTTGGACAACCCGCGTTGGCGTCGCTACGGGTTGAGGTTATCGCACGCCATGCACTTTCGTCGGGGCCAGGTTTGTGCTATGA
>DATNKO010000014.1:0-11470 GCA_035603345.1 Steroidobacteraceae bacterium
CGGCGCGCCGCCATGGCGGCGCTCGCGGCCAGCGGGCTCCCCACCTCGCGCGATGAGAATTGGAGATACGCGAACCTGCGCCCGCTCGAACGGCTCAGGTTCACCCCGGCCCCTGCAGCCCCGGCTGATGGCGCGCCAGCATCCCTGGAGGCCGCCCTACCACCTGCCCTGCCCGGCTTTGCGCGTTACGTGTTCCTCGACGCGCTGTTCGCGCCGAAACTCTCCGCAGCGACCCGGACGCCGGGCGCGGTCCTCAGCCCGCTGGCAGCCGCGGGCGATGCGGCGGGGGCGGGTCGCGGCGCCGCCGCGCAGCTCTCCCCCGACGAGCGCTTCGCGCTGCTCAACGAGGCGTTCGCCACCGACGGTGCTGCGATCGTCGTATCGGGCAGCGCCCGCCTCGAGCTGGTGTTCGTCTCGAGTGCGGACGCGCAGTCCGGCGCCTCCTACCCGCGCGCCGAGGTTCGCCTCGAGCCGGGAGCCACGCTCGATCTCATCGAGAGGCACGTGAGCGCGGGCGCGCAGGCGGGCTTCGTCACCAGCGCCGTGACGGTCGACGTCGGCCGCGGCGCGACGCTCAGGCATTACCGGCTGCAGCAGCTTGGCTCCCGCACGCTCATGCTCGACACGCTGTCCGCGGTGGTGGCGGAAGCGGCTACCTACCGGCTGCACGGTATCTCGAGCGGCGCGCAGGCGGCGCGTTCGACGCTCAATGTGCGCCTGGCCGGCGAGCGGGCGGCGCTCGCCTTGAGCGTGGTGGCGCTCGGCAACCGCACCCAGGTTGAGGACTGCTACGCGCGCGTCGAGCACGCCGCACCCCGGGCGCGCACCGAGCAGACCTTCCGCGGCATCGCCGCCGGGCGAGCCCGCGTGGCCTTCAACGGCAAGATCGTGGTGGCCAAGGACGCGACCGGGACCGATTCACGGCAGTCGCTGCGCGGCCTGCTGGCGGGCCCCGAGGCGGAGATCGACCTGCGGCCGCAGCTCGAGATCTACACCGACGAGGTGCGCTGCAGCCACGGCGCGACCGCCGGCAAGCTCGACGACAACATGTTGTTCTATCTGCTGTCGCGCGGGCTGGACCGTGAGACCGCGCTGCGCCTGCTGAAGTGGGCGTTCCTCGAGGATGTGATCGCGCAGATCGAGCTGCCGGAGCTGCGCCGTCAGGTCGAGACGAGCGTCGCCAGCCAGCTCGAGGACGCGCAGCATTTGCAGGAGCTTCTCTAGTATGGCAGCGAATATCTCACCCGTGCCGCGCGCGGCTGCCGTGCCGGCCCACGCGCCGGTGCTGGATGCGGCACGCGTCAGACGCGACTTCCCGATTCTCGACCGGCTGGTCAACGGCCAGCCGCTCGTCTATCTCGACAGCGCAGCCTCGGCGCAGGAGCCACGGCAGGTGCTGCGCGCGGTCGAGGACTATGCGACGCAGTCGCACGCCAACGTGCACCGCGGGGTGCATGCGCTCAGCCAGGCGGCCACCGCTGCCTTCGAAGGCGCACGCGAGCGCGTGCGGCGCTTCATCAACGCGCGCTCGGTCCGCGAGATCATCTTCACCCGCGGCACCACCGAGGCGATCAACCTGGTCGCCCAGGCCTGGGCGCGCGAGCGCCTCGGGCCCGGCGATGAGATCCTGATCACGGCTCTCGAGCATCACGCCAACATCGTGCCCTGGCAGATGGTGCGCGAGCAGACCGGCTGCGAGCTCAAAGTGGCGCCGATCGACAGGCGCGGTGAGCTGCTGTGGGATGAGTTCCTGAAGCTGCTGGGGCCGCGCACCCGGCTGGTGGCGGTCGCGCACGTGTCGAATGCCCTCGGCACGGTGCTGCCGGTCGAGCGCATCGTGGACGCCGCCCACGCGGCCGGCGCGCTCGTGCTCATCGACGGCGCGCAGGCCGTGCCGCATACCCGCGTCGACGTGCAGGCGATCGGCGCAGACTTCTACACCTTCTCGGGCCACAAGCTCTACGCGCCCACCGGCATCGGCGTGCTGTACGGGCGCGAGGCGCTGCTCGGGGCGATGCCTCCCTGGCAGGGGGGTGGTGACATGATCCTGAGCGTGTCGTTCGAGAAGACCACGTACAACGAGCTGCCGTACAAGTTCGAGGCCGGGACGCCCAACATCTCCGGCGCGGTGGGACTGGCGGCCGCGATGGACTACGTCGAGGGCCTGGGGCTGGATGCGATTGCAGCCCACGAGCAGCGGCTGCTTGCCGCTGCGACGGCGGAGCTCACCCGCCTGCCGTACATCCAGCTCATCGGCACGGCGGCTCACAAGGCATCCGTGCTGTCCTTCACCATGACAGGCGTGCATGCCCATGACCTGGGGACGGTGCTCGACGCCCAGGGCGTGGCGGTGCGCACCGGCCATCACTGCGCCATGCCGGTGATGACCTTCCTCGGAATCCCCGCCACTGCGCGCGCCTCCTTCGCCTGCTACAACACCGAGGACGACGTGGCGCGGCTGGTGGCGGCGCTGGCGCGCGCCCGCGAGGTGTTCGTCTGATGGACCTGAAGGACCTGTACCGCGACGTGATCCTGGATCACAACCGGCAGCCGCGCAATTTCGGCTCGCTCGAGCCGGCGGACGGCCGTGCCGACGGTCACAACCCGCTGTGCGGCGACCGGCTGTCGGTGTTCGTGCGCCTGGACGGCGAGCGCGTCGCCGACATCCGCTTCGAGGGCCACGGCTGCGCCATCTCGACCGCCTCCGCTTCGCTCATGACCGAAGCGGTCAAGGGCAAGGACCGGGCGGCGATCGCCGGGCTGTTCAACAAGGTGCACGCGCTGCTCACACAGCCGCACGCCGCCGCGGACGCCGAGCTCGGCAAGCTGGCCGCGCTCTCGGGCGTGCGCGAATTCCCCGCGCGCGTCAAGTGCGCGAGTCTTTGCTGGCACACCCTCAACGCGGCGCTCGCCGACGGAGCCGCGACCGTCTCGACCGAGTAACCATGCGCAGGCACGAGAACGAGCCGTTCGTCGTCAACCGCGAGGTGCGGGCGGTGATCGTGCCGGCCGGCCAGGAGGTGAAGTTGAAGCCCGGCCAGGCCGGCTACATCACCCAGGCGCTCGGCGGCAGCTTCACCGTGTACCTCGAGGGCAACCTGTTTCGCATCGCCGGCGAGGATGCCGACGCGATCGGACAGGAGACGGTCAAGCCGCCGCAGCTGCCGCCGAACGCCACCGAAGAGGACGTGCGCAAGCTCGCCTGGGAGCAGATGCGCAGCTGCTACGACCCGGAGATCCCGATCAACATCGTCGACCTCGGTCTGGTCTACGACTGCAGCGTCACGCAGAACGAAGACGGCACGCGCAGCGTGGACGTAACGATCACTCTCACCGCCCCGGGCTGCGGCATGGGCGAGATCCTGGTGGAGGACGTGCGCGACAAGATCCGCCGCATCCCGACCGTGCGCGAGGTACGCGTGGAGCTGACCTTCGATCCGCCGTGGAGTCAGAGCATGATGTCCGAGGCCGCGCGGCTGCAGACGGGGATGTACTGAGCGGCGGCGCGGGCCCGCAGCGCGCAGCGATGACGGTCAGGCGATGACGATCCCAGGAGCAGCCCCCGGCTGGATCGACGTGGCCGCCGCCGACGCGGTGCGCGAGACGGCGCCGCTCGCGGTCGAAGTCGACGGCATCCCGGTCGTTGTCGTACGCTGTGGCAACGACCTGTACGCAGTAGAAGACCGTTGCACGCACGACGGCGAATCGTTCTCCGGAGCCGAGGTGGAAGCCTGCGAGATCATCTGTCCGCGGCACGGGTCGCACTTCTGCCTGCGCACCGGCGAGGCGCTCACGCCGCCGGCCTACGAGCCGCTGCGCACCTACCGGGTGCGCGAGCAGCAGGGACGGATCTTCCTCGAGGTGCCGGGGTGAGACCTTAGCGCATGAGACGCCTGACACTCATGCGGCATGCGGAGGCGCGCTGGCAGAACGCCGCCGGCGACGATCTGGCGCGCACCCTGAGTCGCCGCGGCATCACCGCCGCCGAGGCGATGGGCAAGCGGCTGCTCGAGCTGCAACTGGTGCCGGACCGCGTGATCATGGGCCCGGCGCAGCGCACCCGCCAGACAGCCAATCTGGTGGCGCGCGAGCTGACGCTGCCGCCGCGGCACGTGCTGCCCGAAGAAGGCCTGTACCTCGCGAGCGCCGCCGACATCCTCGGCATCGTGCGCGCCACCGGCCCGCGCATCGCGCACCTGCTGGTAGTGGCCCACAACCCGGGGCTCTCCGACCTCATCCACCAGCTGCTGCCGCGCGGCGGCATCAGCACGCTCACCAGCGCGGCGCTCTGCTCGATCGAGTTCGATGCCGGCGCCTGGTCGACGATCGGACCGGAGTGCGTCAAAGACGTACGGCGCGAGGTCCCGCCGGCGCGCATCTTTGGGTTGTTTCGTTAGCACTCGGGGACGTTGACCGCCAGTCCACCCTGCGAGGTTTCCTTGTAGATCGTGGACATGTCGGCGCCCGTCTGGCGCATGGTGGCGATCACCTGATCGAGCGACACCTTGTGGGTGCCGTCACCACGCATCGCCATGCGCGCAGCGTTGACGGCCTTGACCGCGCCCATGGCGTTGCGCTCGATGCATGGGATCTGCACCAGGCCGGCGACCGGATCGCAGGTGAGCCCGAGGTTGTGCTCCATGCCGATCTCGGCCGCGTTCTCCACCTGCTCGTTGGTGCCGGAGAGCGCGGCGACCAGCCCGGCAGCCGCCATCGAGCACGCCACTCCGACCTCGCCCTGGCAGCCCATCTCCGCTCCCGAGATCGAGGCGTTGCGCTTGTACAGCATGCCGATCGCGGCCGCGGTGAGCAGGAAGCGCATGACGCCTTCGTCGTTGGCGCCCGGCTCGAAGCGCCGGTAGTAGTGCAGCACCGCGGGCACGATGCCGGCGGCGCCGTTGGTCGGCGCGGTGACCACACGGCCGCCGGCGGCGTTCTCCTCGTTCACCGCCAGCGCGTATGCGTCGAGCCAGTCCATGACATCGAGCGGCTTGAGGCCGGAGCCGCCCTCGATGAGCAGGCGGTACAGACGCGGCGCGCGCCGCCGCACCTTGAGCACGCCCGGCAGCACCCCGCTCTGCCGGAAGCCGCGCTCGACGCACGCCTGCATGACGCTCCAGAGGTGCAGCAGCCGCTTGCGCACCTCGGCCTCGCTGCTCCAGCTGCGTTCGTTCGCCAGCATCAGCTCGAAGATTTCCAGGCCGGTTTCGCGGCACCGGGCCAGCAGCTCGTCGCCGGAGGTGAACGGGTACGGCGGCGCCGGATGTGCGCTCGCCTCGGCCGCTTCGGACTCGTCGCCGCGCACGATGAAGCCCCCGCCGATCGAGTAGTACTCCTCCTCGCGCAGCACGCTGCCTGAGGCGAGCGCGCTGAAGCGCATGCCGTTGGAATGCCGCGGCAGGCGCTCGTGGTACATGAACAGCAGCTGCATCGGCTCGTCGAACGCGATCTCGTGCTCACCGAACAGGCGAATGCGCCCGCTGGCGCGGATGCGCTGTACCGTCACCTCGATGCTGTCCGGGTCGACCGTCTCGGGATCGGCGCCCTCGAGGCCGGCGAGCACGGCGCGGTCGGTGCCGTGGCCGGCGCCGGTGAGCGCCAGCGAGCCGTACAGCCGCACGGCGATCTCCTGCGTGCCGGCGAGCAGCCCGTCACGCTTCAGCCCCGCGACGAAGGCGCGCGCCGCCCGCATCGGGCCCATGGTGTGGGAGCTCGACGGCCCGATCCCGACCTTGAAGATGTCAAAAACGCTTAAGGTCACGACACTCCAACCTCGACGGCGTGGTTAAGGCGCAGCCATCCGCCGCCGCCGAGTCTGCAGTTCCGACGGCTGGGCCACATGCTTTGCGGCGACCTCCGGGGACTCAAATGCGACGGCGGCAAGAGCGCCTTGAGTATAATTGTGCGCCATGAATCCGGCTGTCATCGAGCGGCTGCGCGCGGAGCTTGCATCCCTGCGCGAACAGGGCCTGTACAAGAGCGAGCGCGTGCTCGAGGGCCCCCAGGGCGGCGTCGTGCACGCCGGCGGGCGCGACGTCATCAACCTGTGTGCCAACAACTACCTGGGCCTGGCCAACCACCCCGCGGTGCGTGCCGCAGCGCAGCGCAGCCTGGACGAGCTCGGCTACGGCATGGCCTCGGTGCGCTTCATCTGCGGCACGCAGTCGAGCCATAAGCAGCTGGAAGAGCGCCTGGCGCGCTACCTCGGCACCGAGGATGTGATCCTGTACTCCTCGTGCTTCGACGCCAACGGCGGCCTGTTCGAGACGCTGCTCGACGAGCGCGACGCGGTGATTTCGGATGCGTTGAACCATGCGAGCATCATCGACGGCATCCGCCTGTGCAAGGCGCAGCGCTACCGTTACGCCAACAGCGACATGGCGGAGCTGGAGAAGTGCCTGCAGGAGGCGCGCGGGGCGCGCACCCGCCTGATCGCGACCGACGGGGTGTTCTCCATGGACGGCTTCGTCGCCAATCTGCGCGGCGTCTGCGAGCTCGCCGAACGCTACGACGCGCTCGTCATGGTCGATGACTCGCACGCGACCGGCTTCATGGGATCCACGGGGCGCGGCACGCCCGAGCACTGCGGCGTGGCCGGGCGCGTTGACATCCTCACCGGCACGCTCGGCAAGGCCCTGGGCGGCGGCAGCGGCGGTTATGTGGCCGCGCGCCGCGAGATCATCGAGTGGCTGCGGCAGCGTTCGCGACCTTACCTGTTCTCCAACAGCATCCCGCCGGTGGTCGCGGCGGCGAGTCTTGCGGTGCTGGATCTGCTCGAGCACACGCCCGAGCTGCGCGCGCAGCTGTTCGACAATGCGCGCTTCTTCCGCGAGCAGCTCACGCGCGCCGGCTTCACGCTCAAGCCAGGGGAGCATCCGATCATTCCGGTGATGCTGGGCGATGCGGCGCTCGCGAGCCGCATGGCGGACGCGCTGCTCGAGCGCGGCGTCTACGTCATCGGCTTCTCCTATCCGGTGGTCCCCAAGGGCCAGGCGCGCATCCGCACGCAGATGTCGGCGGCGCTCACCCGCGAGCAACTCGAGCGCGCGGTCGCCGCCTTCCGCGACGTCGGGCGGCAGCTCGGCGTCAGCGGCTGACGGCCGCGCCGGACGCGCGCGCCGCACCCACCAACAGAGTCACCTATGAAAGCACTGGTCAAACAGCACGCGGCCCCCGGCATCTGGCTCGAAGACATTCCCGAGCCCAGGGTCGGCCACAACGACGTGCTGATCGAGATCGCCAAGACCGCGATCTGCGGCACCGACATGCACATCTACAACTGGGACGCCTGGGCGCAGAAGACCATTCCGGTGCCCATGGCTGTGGGCCACGAGTACTGCGGGCGCATCGTCGAGATCGGCTCGGAGGTGAAGGGACTGAAGCCCGGCGACCGCGTCTCGGGAGAGGGCCACATCACCTGCGGCTATTGCCGCAACTGCCGCGCCGGGCGCCGCCACCTGTGCCGCAACACCGTGGGCGTTGGGGTCAACCGCCCGGGCGCCTTCGCCGAGTACCTGGCGATTCCCGCGGACAATACCTTCAAGCTTTCCGACAGCATTCCCGACGATATTGCCGCCATCCTCGACCCGTTCGGCAACGCCACGCACACCGCGCTGGCGTTCAACATGGTAGGCGAGGACGTATTGATCACGGGCGCGGGCCCGATCGGCATCATGGCCACGGCGATCGCGCGCTTCACCGGCGCGCGCTACGTCGTCGTCACGGACGTCAACGACTACCGTCTCGAGCTCGCGCGTCGCATGGGTGCGACACGCGCCATCAACGTGGCTCGCGCCGAAGCGCTCGACCAGACCATGAAGGAGCTTGGCATGCAGGAGGGGTTCGACGTGGGCCTGGAGATGTCGGGCAACCCAGCGGCTCTGCGCGAGATGCTGCGCACCATGCACCACGGCGGCTCGATCGCGATCCTCGGGATTCCGCCCGAGGAGACGGCGATCGACTGGAATCAGGTGATCTTCAAGGGGCTGACCATCAAGGGCATCTACGGCCGCGAGATGTTCGAGACCTGGTACAAAATGGCGAGCATGCTGCACAGTGGCCTCAGCATCGAGCCGATCATCACCCACCACTTTCCCATCCAGGAATTCCAACAGGGCTTTGCCACCATGGGATCGGGCAAATCCGGGAAAGTGATCCTCGACTGGACATCTCTATAGGGCGAATCTCCGCCCGTCAGCGGACCTCGCAGAAGCAGTAGGCGTACAGCCGGTTCGGCACGTTGAGGCGCGCGAGACGCTCGACCTCGCGCGTCAGCGGATCGAGCCGCTGCGCGAGGGCGGCGAGCGCTGCGCCGCGGGAGTCGCCGGCGGCGGCGGCGCCCAGCATGCCTGCGGCGCGGGTTCGCAGCGCCAGCACCAGCTGCTGCGCCCAGGTGAGCTCCGGCTCGATGAACTCGGGCGCATAGCGCGTGAGCTTGGCGCGCCGCGCGGCCGCCTGCACGGCCTCGTCGAACGAGCCCAGGTGATCGACCAGGCCGATTCGCAGCGCGTCGCTGCCCGCCCAGACGTGCCCCTGCGCGACGGCATCGATGTCGGCGCGGCTCTTCTTGCGGCCGCTCGAAACCCGGTCCAGGAACTCGTCGTAGCCGCGGGCGACCTCCGACTGCAACAGAGCGCGCGCCTCGTTCCCCAGCGGCCGGTCGATCCGCAGCTGGCCCGACAGCGGCGTGGTGCCGATCCCGTCGACGCTCACGCCCACCTTTGCGAGAGTCTTGTCGACCGTCGGAATGATCGCGAAGATGCCGATCGAGCCGGTGATGGTCGCGGGACTCGCCCAGATCTCGTCCGCGGGCGCCGAGATGTAGTAGCCGCCGGAAGCGGCGTAGCCGCTCATCGACACGACCAGCGGCTTGCCCGCCTCGCGCAGCGCCACCAGCTCGCGGTAGATCTCCTCGGAAGCCATGACGCTGCCGCCGGGACTGTCGACGCGCAGCACCACGGCCTTGACGTCCGGGTCGAGGCGCGCCTGGCGGATCAGGTGCGAGGTCGAATCGCCCCCGATGGCCCCCGGCGGCTGGTCGCCGTCGAGAATGTCGCCCTCGGCCACGATTACCCCAATTCGCGGCTTGCCGACCGTCGCGCGTTTCTTCATGACATGCGCGTAGCGCACGTAGTCGGTCACCGGCACCGAGCGGAACGAGCCGGTGGAGTCGTCCGCACCCACCAGCTCGATGAGGCGCTTCTCGGCCTCCAGGCGCGTCTTGACGCCGGTGACGAGCCGGGCCGCAAGCGCCACCTGCGGCGCATCGCCGTGCGCCGCCGGCACGGCCTGCGCGAGCGCGTCGACGTACTTCGAGACGGCATCGGGCGGGAGCTTGCGGGCGCGAGTCACCGCCTGCTGGTAGCTGCTCCAGAGCGCATCGAGGTAGGCGCGGCTTTCGGCCCGGTCCTCGGGTGACATGCTGGTGCGCGTGAACGCCTCGACCGCGCTCTTGTACTCGCCGACGCGGAACACGTTGATGTCCACACCCAGCTTGTCGAGCGCGTCCTTCAGGTAGGTGCGGTAGCGGTCGTAGCCGTCGATGAGCACGAAGCCCATGGGATCGAGATAGCTCTCGTCGGCCTGGGCGGCGAGGTAGTAGCGCTCCTGCGTGAGCTCGGTGCCGTACGCGATTACCTTCTTGCCGGTGGCGCGGAACTCGCGCAACGCCGCGGTGAGCTCCTCGAGCGTCGGCTGCGTCGCGCCGTCGAGCTTGTCCAGGTCGAGCGCGATCACCGCGATGCGCGCGTCAGTGGCCGCGGCGCGGATCGAGTCGGTCAGGTCCCACAGCAGCGTCTGCGAGCGGCCGTCGCCGCGCGCCTGTTCGAGCGCCCGCCCGACCGGCTCGCCGGAGAGCTGTTCGACCAGCTCGCCCTCGGGCGCGACCAGCAGCGCTGCCTTGCCCGGAATGCGCGGTGCCGTACCGAGCCACGCGCCGATCACCACCGCGAAGATCAGCAGCAGCACGATCAGATGCAGCGTCTTGCGCAGGCCGTCGAGGCCGCGCCACAGTCCCTGGAAGAACGCACGCGCGCGCATGGGGCCTCCGCCTTAGGGTTCCGGCCCTAGATCTTTTCCTCGATGCGCGCCGCCTTGCCAGCGAGATCGCGCAGGTAGTAGAGCTTCGCGCGCCGCACGCTGCCGCGGCGCTTGACCGTGATGTCGCTGATCGCGGGGCTGTGGGTCTGGAACACGCGCTCCACACCCTCGCCGTGCGAGATCTTGCGCACGGTGAAGGAGGAGTTCAGCCCGCGGTTGCTGCGCGCGATGACGACGCCTTCGTAGGCCTGAACGCGCTCGCGGTCGCCTTCCACCACCTTGACCTGCACAACCACGGTGTCGCCCGGCTTGAAGTCCGGGATCTCGCGGGTCATGCGCCGCTTGTTGAGTTCCTCGACGATCTTGCTCATGTCACTTACCTCGATCGGTGCCGCCCGCCGCACCCGCGGTGAGCAGCCTGTCCAGCGCGCGCCGCGCCTCCGGCGCAAGCGGAAAATCCGATAACAAGTCGGGCCGGCGCCGCCAGGTGCGCTCCACCGCCTGCTCCAGCCGCCAGCGGCGGATGTCGGCGTGATCACCCGACAGCAGCACCGGCGGCACGCTCAGCCCCTCGAATACTTCCGGCCGCGTGTAGTGCGGCCAGTCGAGCAACCCCTGCACGAACGAGTCCTCGACGCTCGAGCGATCATCGCCGAGTGCCCCCGGCAGCAGCCGCGCCACCGCATCGATCACCACCAGCGCCGGCAACTCCCCGCCCGAGAGCACGTAGTCGCCCACCGACAGCTCGCGATCGATGCCGAGCTCGACCACACGCTCGTCGATCCCCTCGTAGCGGCCGGCGACCAGCAGCAGCCCGGGAAGCGCGGCCAGCTCCTGTGCCTGCGCCTGGCCGAACGGCTCGCCCTGCGCGCTCAGGCAGATGCGCGGGCTCCCGGGGGGCAGTCGCGCATGCGCGGCGCGGATCGCAGCCAGCAGCGGACCTGCCTTCATGACCATGCCCGGACCGCCGCCGTACGGCCGATCGTCCACGGTGCGGTGCGGGTCCTCGGTGTGCGCACGCGGATCCTCGGCGCCGACCTCGAGCAACCCGCGCTCGAGAGCGCGGGAGACGATCCCGAACTTGAGCGCGCCCGCGATCAGGCCCGGAAACAGCGTGACGACCTCGATCTTCACTGCTCCAGCTCCACCGGCCAGTCCACCACGACGCTGCGCGAGGCGATGTCCACCCGACGCAAGTGCTTCGGCAGCGCCAGCACCCAGTGCTCGCGACCGTCCGGCTCTTTCACCACCATCACCGCACCCGCCGGCGCATCCACGAAGTGGCTCACCACTCCGAGCGGCACGCCCTCGAGGTTGCGCACGCTCATGCCCACCAGGTCCACCCGGTAGTACTCGCGCTCTGCGGTCGGCGGGAGCGCCGCGCGCTCGACCTCGATCACCGCGCCGGTGAGCGCCGCTGCGCCGTCGCGAC
>DATNKO010000026.1:0-23811 GCA_035603345.1 Steroidobacteraceae bacterium
GCATCTTTTGGCCTGCTCACCCCGCAGTGCTCGCCTCTATCCGCTTCCTGTTCGTCGCGCCAGCGTTTTGCCTCCGGCTTCCTTCAGACCCCCGGTCGCCCGAGCAGCCCTTGCCGTGCAGCTAGCATTTCCCCGTGTCGGGTATGCAGAGGACTTTCACCTCCAAGAGAGTGCGCCCTGCCGGGCGCACCAAGGAAAAAGGGCGCCGCTTCAAACGGCGCCCTCTGCTGCCGGCCCGCGGCATCCCGCCGCGGGGTCGGGCAGTCGTGCTACATCGAGGGCAGCATGCCGGTGTAGTAGATGAGCACGTAGGCCTTGAGCGTGCCGTTCGCCTGCGGCACTCCCGACACCAGCACCGGCGTGCCGCCCGTCAGGTTGTCCGTCAGCGTGGTGAGTCCGCTCGTGGTGGTGATGTCGATCGGGCTGATCGTCACGACGCCGTTGCTGCGGTCGACCTGGTAGACCAGCGTCGCCGCACCCGACTCGGTGCTCACCGTGACGGTCCCGGGGTTGGCCGCACCGTTCACCGACACCGTGAAGGAGCCGTTGTTGAGTCCCTGAACCACCGCAGCGAGCGGCAGCGGGGTCGGCTCGAGAATCGCGAACGGCGCGAGCCAGCCGCCGGTCGAAGTGCTCCACACCGCGTCCGTCAGGCCCCAGGCCGACATCGCACCGACCGTGCCGCCGAAATTCACCGCGCCGTTGGTGGCCGCGACGAAGCTCGACACGGCATCAGTGCCGGTGGTCGCGAGCGTCGGGAAGGTGAAGTTCCACCACTCGAATCCCGTGATAGCGCTGCCGCTCGGGTCGACCTCCGCCATACCGCTCGGCGCGTAGTCGAGCGTGACGCTATAGTCGTCGGTGGTGCGCACGAAGTCGCGGGTATAGGTGAAGCCGGTCGTGGCGTTGGCATTGGAGATGGTGCCGGCGTAGGCGGCCGTCTCGATGTCAACCGTCTGCGCCACCAGCGGGTTGGCGAGCGGATCGACCACGCTCAGGTGCACCTTGAAGCCGCGCACCAGGTCGTCGCTGGCGAGGAACCCGGTGCCGGTAGCGATCGGGGCGGCGTCCGCTGCCGGGTTCTGCGGCGCGCGGAAGAAGAACTGCGTGTTGGCGTTGACCTGCACGGGCACGCCGACGCCGTCCTCGTCCTCGACCGTGATCATGTCGGTGGTCGTGTTGACGTTGAGCACGTGGCCCTCGGGGCTCACCCACACCGTGTTGAAGGTGCTGCTTGCCCAGACGCGCACCGCGACCAGCGTGCCGTTCTGCTGGTAGCGCGCCGCGACGCGGACGTAGCGGCCATCGAGCGTATTCGCCTGCGCCGAGAAGTTGGTGATCACCGTGCGCGTGTGCGCATCGAGGTCGTAGAAGATCGTGCCGTTGGTGGCATCGGCGAGGATCTGCAGCTGCTCGCTGCTGGTGATCTCCTTCTCCGGGTTGCTCGGCGGCAGCACCGGGAAGTCCTTGTCGATCGTGATGGAGGCGTAATTGTCCGACTCCGACGCGACCGCCGTGACCGTACCGTAGGTGTGCCGCAGCACCAGCCAGCGCAGGTCGTCGTGCGGGTGCCGGCGCAGCGGGCCGTTGAAGTTCACGGCCCAGAGCGTTGCGCCCATGGCTGCCGGCGGATTGTGCGCGACGATGAACGCCGGATGCGCCAGGTCGAACTCGAGATCGAGCGCGTTACTGCCGCTGGTGGTGACATCGAGCGGATTGGCAAAGTTGACGGTGATCGGCACCGTCAGATTGCCGGTGCTGCCCTGCTTGCCCTGAATCTGGATGGCATCCGCGGGGATGGTCTCGCCCGCCGTGCCGGCGAAGCCGGCTTCGGGATTCGAGGACGCGACCAGCAGCAGCTCTCCGGGGTTGGCCCCGACGGTGAGAATCGCACCCGAGTAGTTACCGACCGGCACGCTCACGTTGCCGAGAATCTCGCCCAGCTGATCGAGCTGCTCGAGGTTGATCAGCGGCGCCGGTGACGGCGCCGTCCATACCGTGACGGGGCTGCCGCCACCCTGCGGAACCAGCGCCACACTCAGCACCGTGACCCCGATCGTCGCCCAGTCGTCGCTCGATGCATCGCTGATCAACAGCTGCATGTTGGCCATCTGCGTCGGTGGATTGGTCGGCGCGTTGCCGGAGCTCGAGTCTCCGCCACCGCCGCACGCCGCAAGCACTGCGGCAAGACCTGAGACCAGCGCGCCGCACAACGCGCGCTGCGACATAATGCGCTCCATGTTTGCTTCCCTCCGTTGGGGGTGAAACATCCGCTCACCCTTCGCAACACTAAAGCGAACGAGGAGGAAGTTGGTTGACGGAGATGAGAGCGAAGCGGCCCATTGGTGTCGCCGGCAGCTGTCGCCCGCGGGCGACAGCGACGCGAGTCAGC
Source organism: Steroidobacteraceae bacterium (assembly GCA_035603345.1). Lineage (GTDB taxonomy): Bacteria > Pseudomonadota > Gammaproteobacteria > Steroidobacterales > Steroidobacteraceae > 13-2-20CM-66-19. The sequence goes on from DATNKO010000026.1 coordinate 2,393, forward strand.
CGGCCCGCTCAGGCGTGTTGCAACAGTCCTGACACGTAGCGCTTGGCCTGCTCGCAGGCGCTGCGCAGGCTCAGGTTGGCGGCGAGTCCCGCCGCGATTGCCGCAGCCAGCGCGCACCCGGTGCCGCGCCGCGTCGCGCGCAGCCGCGGGGCCGACAGGCGCTGCACGGCGCCGCTCGCCGTCACCAGCAGGTCGACCGCCTGCGGCCCGGTGCCGTGCCCGCCCTTCAAGAGCACCGCTGCCGGACCCAGGCGGCACAGCGCCCGCGCCTGCGCGAGCAGATCTGCGTCGCTGTGCGCGAGCGGCGACTCGAGCAACGCCGCCGCCTCCGGAATGTTGGGTGTCAGGAGAGTCGCGCGCGGCAGCAGCGCGCGGCGCAGCAGTCGTTCCCCCGCTGCGTCGATGAGCCGGCCGCCGGAAGAGGATGCCAGCACCGGATCCAGCACCAGCGGCACGCGCGCGCGCGGCGGCAGGCTGGCGAGCACCGCCGCCACGGTGGCCCGGGTTGCCAGCATGCCGATCTTGATGGCGCCGACGCGGCGCGTGTCGAGAGCCGCGGCGATCTGGGCCCGCAGCAGCCGCGGCGGCACCACGTGCACCGCGCGCAGCTCCTGATCGGTCTGCGCGGTCAGCGCGGTGACCGCGCACAGCGCCACGCCGCCGAGATCGCCGATCGCCTGCAGGTCGCGCGTGAGTCCCGCGCCGCCGCTCGAGTCGACGCCGGCGATGACCAGCACCGCAGCGCTGCGGCTAGCCGAGGGCAATCAACGCCACGTTGCGATGACCCTGCTGCTGCAGCGCGCGGGCGGCGCGCCAGGCGCGCACGCCGCTGCGGCAGCACAGCACGATGCGCGAGTCGCCGGGGAAGGTCATGCCGGCCTGCTCGAGCGCTTCGACGCCGATGCGCATCGCGGAGGGAAACGGCGATGCCGGCGCCTCCTCCCGGCTGCGCAGGTCGATGACGATGTCGGTCAGGGAAACGTCGGCCGGCGCGATGAAGGCGAGGCGGTCGGCGGTCGGCTCGCGCGCGTCCTGGAAGGCGAAGCCGCCGATGCGCAGGCTGCGGAAGTCGACGCTCAGCAGCTGACCGAGCACGGACGGCTGCCATCCGAGCAGCAGCGCGAGCGCCATATGCGCCTGCAGGGTTCCCATGACGCCGACCGCGGTCCCGAGCACACCCGACTCGCTGCACGAGCCCGCCTGGCGCGGCATCTCGGGGAACACTGCGCGGTAGCTCGGCGCCCCGCCGCAGAACGCGCCGACGTAGCCCGACAGGCCGAGCACCGAGGCGCTGACGAGCGGCTTGGAGAGGGGCTCACAGGCATCGCTCAGCACGTAAGTCACCGCGAAGCTGTCGGCGGCGTCGATCACGACGTCCGCGCCGGCAACGACGCGGGCAGCGTTGGCGGCCGTCAGGCGCTCCTCGAGCGCATCGATGCGGATCGCCGGACTCAGGGCCTGGAGCGCCTCGCGCGCCGCCGCCACCTTCGGCTGGCCGAGATTGCTCATGCGATAGAGGGGCTGGCGATGGAGGTTCGATTCCTCGACGCGGTCGTGGTCGACGACTCTCAAGCGCCCGACGCCGGCGGCGGAGAGGTACTGCAGCACCGCGCAGCCGAGTCCGCCCGCTCCCACCACCGCGACGCTCGCGGCACCGAGGCGCGCCTGGCCGGCGGTGCCCACTTCCGGCAGCACGATCTGGCGCGCATACCGGTCGCTCATGGCGGGGGCCCGCTTGCGCGGCGTGCGACCGGGCGGGTCATGCCGCGGCCTCCGCCACCGTCAGCCACTGGCGCACGCGGATCTCCGGCTGCGAGTTCCTCATGATGTCAGTCACCACGGCGGCGACATCCGCACCGGCGGCATAGACGCCCGCCAGGCGCTCGAGCGTCAGCCCGCCGATGGCCACCAGCGGGATCGCCCCGAGGCGCCGTTTCCATTCGCTGAGACGCTCGAGCCCCTGAGGTTGCCACGGCATGGCCTTGAGGAGCGTCGGGTAGATGGGCCCGAGCGCCACGTAGTCCGGCCGCAGCGCGAGCGCCCGTTCGAGCTCGCGGTGGTCGTGCGTGCTGACGCCGAGCCGCACGCCCGCGCGCCGCAGCGCGGCGACATCCGCCGACTCGAGATCGCCCTGCCCGAGATGCACGAAGTCGCACTGCTCCTCGAGCGCGAGCTGCCAGTAGTCGTTCACCACCAGCTGCATGCCGGCGGCGGCGCATGCCTGGCGCGCGCCGCGGATCTCGGCGCGCAGCTGCGCCTGCGGTGTGTCCTTGATGCGCAGCTGCACCAGGCGCACGCCCGTGCCGGCGAGCCGCGCGACCCACGCGCAACTCTCGACGATGGGATAGACGCGCGCCAGAGTCATCCGAGAAACGCCTGGCCGATCACCGGGGTCGAGGGGGTGCCGAAGTCCTTTGGCTCGATGGGACCGGCCGCGCGCGCGGCGTAACCAGCCTCCACCGCCTGGGCGAACGCCGCGGCCATGGCCACCGGATCGCCCGCCTGCGCCACCGCCGTGTTGACGAGCACCGCATCGAAGCCGAGCTCCATGGCGTGAGCGGCGTGCGAAGGCACGCCGAGGCCGGCGTCGATGATCAGCGGCACGTGCGGGAAGTGCGCGCGCAGGGCGCCGAGCCCGAACAGATTGTTGAGTCCGCGTCCCGAGCCGATCGGCGCGCCCCACGGCATGAGCACCCGACAGCCGGCGGTGAGCAGCCGCTCGGCCACCACCAGGTCCTCGGTAGTGTAGGGAAACACTTCGAACCCCTCGCCGCACAGGATGCGCGCGGCTTCCGCCAGCCCGAACACGTCGGGCTGCAGCGTGTCGTCCTCGCCGATCACCTCGAGCTTCACCCACGGGGTCGCAAACACCTCGCGCGCCATGTGCGCGGTGGTCACCGCCTCCTTGACCGAGTGGCAGCCGGCGGTGTTCGGCAGCACGCGCACACCCAACTCACGGATCAGCGACCAGAAGCCCTGGCCGGCGCGCTCGGCGGCGGCTTCGCGCCGCAGCGACACGGTCACCACCTCGGTGCGCGCCGCCGCCACCGCCTCCTTCAGCACCGCGGGCGAGGAATAGCGCGCGGTGCCGAGCAGCAGCCGCGAGCGGAGCGTGGCCCCGTAGAGCTCGAGCACCTCAGCCTCCCTGCATGGGCGCCAGCACTTCCACGCGATCGCCCTCGGCAAGCGTGGTGTGGGCGCGTGCCTCGGCGCCGACGAACTCGCCGTTGACGGCGGTCGCCACCACCTGGTCGCCGTAGCCGAGCTCCCCGAGCGCGACAGCGAGCTTCACCGCCTCGGTGTCATGCCAGGCGCCGTTGACGAGGATCTTCATCCATCACCTCCGCAAAATGCCTGCCCTCGAGCAGCACCTGCGCAGCGCGGCGTGCGAGCGCCGGCGCGAGCAGAAAGCCGTGACGGTACAGGCCGTTGACGTACAGCACGCCGCCGCGGCGGATGAGCCGCGGCAGGTTGTCCGCAAAGGCGGCGCGCACCCCGGTGCCGATCTCGAGGACTTCGGCTTCCCCGAACGCCGGATGCAATGCGTAAGCGGCCGATAGCAGCTCGAGCAGTGAGCGCGCGCTGATGCGCCCGGGAGCGTCGCTCTCGAGCATGCTCGCGCCCACCATGAAGACGCCCGCAGCCCGCGGCACCACGTAGACCGGCAGGCGCGGGTGCAGCACCCGCACCGGACGGGCGAGCGAGATCTCCGCCTGGCGCAGCAGCAGCATTTCTCCCTTGACGCCGCGCAGCTCGGGGAGCGCGGTGCGCGCCGCAAGTCCGGTGCAGTCGAGCACCGCGCGTCCGGCCAGCATCCCGGGCCCGACCTCGACCCCGAAGCGCACCGTCACCCCGAGCGAGCGCAGGCGCTCGAGCAGCGCCGCGAGCGCGGCGCGCGGATCGAGGTGCCCCTCCTCGCGGAAATAGAGCGCGCGCCCGAAGCGCTCGCCGAGCTCGGGTTCGAGCGCGGCAATCTGCGGCGCGCCGAGCGCCTCGAAGCCGCGCGTGCGTCGGCCGAACTGCCGCAGCTCCGGAACATCGCGGTCGTGGGCGAGCAGCAGCGTGCCGTTGACCGTGGTGCCCGCAAACCGCTCCCGCCACCACTGCGGCGCCTCCGCCCCAAGCTCGGCGATCAGAGGTGGCGAGCTCTCGAGCTCGCACCACGGCGCCAGCATGCCGCCGGCGAACCACGAGCAGCCCGCCGCCTCGAGTCCGGCGCAGCGCTCCAGCACCTCCACCTCGGCGCCGCGCTCGGCGAGCTCGAGCGCGCAGGTGAGGCCCGCGACTCCGGCGCCGACCACGGTGACACGCATCGCCTGCGCTCGCGATCAGCCGTTGCCATCCACGGGCACGTACAGCTCGCCGCCCGCGGCGCGGAACTTGTGCGCCATCTCGGCGAGCCCGGCGGCCCGGGCCTCGGCACGCACCTCGTGCGAGATGCGCATGGAGCAGAACTTCGGCCCGCACATCGAGCAGAAGTGCGCGAGCTTGTGGCCCTCCTTGGGCAAGGTCGCGTCATGGAAGGCGCAGGCGGTGTCCGGATCGAGGGACAGGTTGAACTGGTCCTGCCAGCGGAAGTCGAAGCGCGCGCGCGACAGGGCGTCGTCGCGCTCGCGCGCCCCGGGATGCCCCTTGGCGAGATCGGCTGCATGCGCGGCGATCTTGTAGGTGATGACCCCGGTCTTGACGTCGTTGCGGTCGGGAAGCCCTAAGTGCTCCTTGGGCGTGACGTAGCAGAGCATCGCCGTGCCGAACCAGCCGATCATCGCCGCACCGATCGCCGAGGTGATGTGGTCGTAGCCGGGCGCAATGTCGGTGGTGAGGGGACCTAAGGTGTAGAACGGCGCCTCGCCGCAGGTGGCGAGCTGCTTGTCCATGTTCTCCTTGATCTTGTGCATCGGCACGTGCCCGGGCCCTTCGATCATCACCTGGCACTCATGCCGCCAGGCGACCTGGGTGAGCTCCCCGAGCGTCTCGAGCTCGGCGAACTGCGCGGCGTCGTTGGCGTCGGCGATCGAGCCGGGGCGCAGGCCGTCGCCGAGCGAGAAGCTCACGTCGTAGGCGCGGCAGATCTCGCAGATCTCCTCGAAATGCTCGTAGAGGAAGCTCTCGCGGTGGTGCGCCAGGCACCACTTCGCCATGATCGAGCCGCCGCGCGAGACGATGCCGGTGACGCGGTCGATCGTGAGCGGAATGTAGCCGAGCCGCACGCCGGCATGGATGGTGAAGTAGTCGACCCCCTGCTCCGCCTGCTCGATCAGCGTGTCGCGGAACACCTCCCAGGAGAGCTCCTCGGCCACGCCGCCCACCTTCTCCAGCGCCTGGTAGATGGGCACCGTGCCGATCGGCACCGGGGAATTGCGCAGGATCCACTCGCGGATCGTGTGGATATTGCGGCCCGTGGACAGGTCCATCACCGTGTCCGCGCCCCAGCGTATCGCCCACACCATCTTGTCGACTTCTTCCGCGGTCGAGGAGGTCACCGCCGAATTGCCGATGTTGGCGTTGATCTTCACCAGGAAGTTGCGGCCGATGATCATCGGCTCGGATTCCGGATGGTTGACGTTGGCGGGAATGATGGCGCGACCGGCGGCGACTTCGGCGCGGACGAATTCCGGCGTCACGTAGTCGGGAATCGCCGCTCCCCAGGAATTGCCGTCGCGCGTCGCGGCCGTCGTGCGCGGTGCGCGGCCGAGATTCTCGCGGATCGCGACGAACTCCATCTCGGGCGTGATGATGCCGGCACGTGCGTAGGCGAGCTGCGTTACGGCGGCGCCGCGCCGCGCTCGCAGCGGCAGGGCGCGCACCGGGAACTCCGGGGTCGCGTGCGCACCGGTTGCATGGCCGTTGTCCACCGGCTGCACGCGCCGCCCGGCGTAGGCTTCGGTGTCGCCGCGCGCGGCGATCCACGTGGCGCGCAGCCGCGGCAGCCCGGCATGGATGTCGATGGCAACCTCGGGATCGGTGTATGGACCTGAGGAGTCGTAGACCGCGAGCGGCGGTTCGCCGGACGCCGGTTGCAGCGCGATCTCGCGCACCGGGACCTTCAGACCCGCGTGCAGGCTGCCGCTTGAGTATCGCTTGCGCGAGGCCGGCAGTGACTCGGTGACGACGTGCAGTGCTTCAGCGTTCATCGGATGCTCCTCGCTTCAAGGTCGCAAAGAAGATCCGGCGAACACCGCACGCAGGAAGCTTGAGTACGCCCACCTGCCGCTCGAAGGCAGGCCCGAACGGGCTCCACGAGGACTTTCCTACGCCAGCATTAACTGGATCAGGTTCAAGGGTCGCCACGCGCGTCGGCCCCATGCCGCCGCCGATGGCCTCTCAGCCCCCTGCCGGGGCTCCCCTAGCTTGCTTGCCGGAAAGTAGTACGACTCGCCGCGGCGGTCAATGCCGCTGCCTGGGAGTCAATGCTCCCGGCGGGGACCTGTGTGAAACTGCGCGGGGCGGAGTCAAGGAGTCGGGCGATGGCCTCCTGGCAGGCGTGGGCGCTGATGTCGGCGGTGTTTGCCGCCCTGACGGCGATATTTGCCAAGGTCGGTGTCGAGAATGTGAACCCGGATCTCGCCACCCTGATCCGCACGGTCGTGATCCTCACGGTGCTGGCCGCCGCCGTGCTGGTGACGCGCGGGTACGCAGCGCTCCCCGGCATCACGGCGCGCGCCTACGCGTTTCTGGCCCTGTCGGGACTTGCCACCGGTGCGTCGTGGTGGTGCTACTTCCGGGCACTGCACCTGGGCGATGCAGCGCGCGTCGCCCCGCTCGACAAGCTCAGTGTCGTGCTGGTTGCGATCTTCGGCGTGGGTTTTCTCGGCGAGCGGCTGTCAGCCGTGAACTGGCTCGGGATCGCCATGATCGCCGCCGGCGCCTGGTTCGTGATGCTCAAGGCGTAGCGCCGTCTGGCGCGGTGGCGCGCGACCGCCACCGCCGCCCGAAGCCCAAGCGTGCATGTGGACGGCCGCGCTAACTACAGCCGGTTGGCGGACGAATCAGTTTCCGCTGAATCGACTGCCGCCGTGGCTCGCCTGTCCGCCTTTGCGCCCGGCCTCGGCGGCCAGCTCCGGATGCTGCGAGAAGCTGCGCTTCTCGTCCGGCACGCTCTGGCCACCCTTGCGCCCGGCGACCGCCGCGAGCGCGCGATTCTGCGAGAAGCTGCGCTTGGAACCCGGTACGCTCTGGCCGCCCTTGCGGCCCGCTTCCGCGGCGAGGCGCCGGTTCTGGGAGAAGCTGCGCTTCTCGTCCGGCACCGCCTTGCCGCCCATGCTGGCAATTTGCCGCTGCCGTTCCGTGTTCATGGATGCGAAGCCCCTGTGCGACATGCGTCCTTCGTGACCGATTGCTTGAGCCATCTCTCGCTCCTTCCTTGATGAGGCAGATCCTCGTGTCCGAGGATACCCCGCATCGGGCGTGGGGAGAACAGCCCGCAGCGGCTTTTTCCGGGCAGTCACGTAGGATTCATGGAACGGCGCAGCACGCTCGGAGCCACGTAATACGCTTGGAACCGCGTAAGACTCCCGGAACCGGGAGCCACATGAGACTCATGGTACGACGTGGTCGATGACCACACCCACCAGTTGATCCTTGCCGACCCGGTAGGCGGCCTCCCCGAATGGGTCGCCGCTCGCGCCCACGGGGTTCCCTGAGCGGGCGATCCGCGCGACCACCTGCACACTCTCTCCCGCCGCAAACTCCCGCCCCGGCATCATCGAGTCCCCGGCAGTCAGCTCGACGGTCTGCGGAAACTCGCTCGCGAGGCGCTTCACCGCCAGCGGCGGCCCGGGACGCGACGGATCGCGCACGAACACGAACAGCGGCGCCGACCCGTAGGTAGCCGCCATGGAGGGCGCGAGCGTGATGCGCACCCGCACCGAGGCGCCGGCGCCCGCGCCGGATGAGGTGCCGCCGGCCGCGGGGGCGGTGCCCGCGGCACTGGCCGCGCCGGCCCGGCGCGCGAGCTCCTGGTCGAGAAGTACGATCTGCTGCTCGATGAAGGGCCGGACGTTTGCGGGCGGGTTCTCGGTCAGAAGCTTCGCGAAGCGCTGCCGGGCGAGTGGCAGGTCACCGCGCCGCGCGGCGGTGGCCGCGCCAAACAACAGCGCCTTGCCCGACTGCGGGTCGAGCGCGAGCGCCTGCTCGATCAACCGGCCGGCGCGCCCGTCGAGCTCCGTGGGGTCGCTCATCGCGAGCGCCTCGGCCTCGCCGGTGAGCGCCTCGGCGTCACGGCCGCCGCTCAGGCGGTCGGCGCGCTCGAAGGCGCGCAGCGCGAGCGGATACTCCTGCAGCACGATGTAGGAGCGGCCGAGCATCAGCCACCCGTCCCGGTTCTGCGGATCCTGCTCCAGACGGCGCGCGAGATGCGCCACCATGCCCTGCGGTGAATCGGCCGCGGGCGGCGCATGCCACGGCCAGGTGCTCCAGCACACGTACAGCACCGCCGAGCCCACCACCAGTACACCGGCTGCGGCGAGCGCGCTCCAGGTCGCGGGCTCCCCCGCCTGCGCCGGCCCACGCCGCAGCAGCGGTACCGCGATCACGGCGACCACGGCCACGGTGAGCACCGCCGCCAGCAGCACGAAGCTAAGCATCAGGTTTGCACGTCCTCTTCCACGGGGTCGGAATCATCGGTGAGGAGGGCCGCGCGCTGGCGCAGGACCCGCACGCACACCAGTGCCCCGACGAGCAGCAGCACCCCGGGAGCCAGCCATACCCAGGCGGTGCGCGCGTTGAAGCGCGGCCGGAACAGGATGAAGTCCCCGTAGCGCGCCACCATGAAGGCGCGGATCTCGTCGTCGCTCTTGCCGGCGAGCAACATGTCGCGCACCTCGGCGCGCAGGTCCGCGGCCAGCACGACCGGCGAATCGGCGAGAGATTCGTTCTGACACTGCATGCAGCGCAGCTCGTGGGTGAGCGCCAGGTAGCGCGCCTGCAGCTTCGGATCGGACAGCTGCGTCGGATCCACGGCGTACGCCGTGGCTGCCGCGCCCACAACGAGCAGCGCCGCAAGCAACACTCCTGTCAGGCGTGTCAGGCGGCGCCTCATGAGCCCGCCACCGGGTGGCCCGGAACGCGCGGCAGGATGTCGTGCGTCCACACCTCGTGGGTCAGCGGCCCGACGTACTTGTAGACCACGATGCCCTGCGGATTGACCAGAAACGTCTCGGGAGCCCCGTAGACGCCCCAGTCGATCGCCGCGCGGCCGCTGTGGTCGACCGCCACCACCTGGTAGGGGTTGCCGAGCTGCGCCAGCCAGGCGCGCGCCTCGCCGTCGTCGTCCTTCCAGTCGAGACCGACGAGCGGCACGATGGCGGCATTGCGCACCTCGAGGAGCGTGTCGTGCTCGGCGCGGCATTCAAAGCACCAGGTGCCCCACACGTTGAACAGATACCAGCGCCCGGTGAGGCTGCGCGAGTCGACCGTGTGCGCGGGATCGGCGAGATCCGGCAGCGCGAAATGCGGGGCCGGCTTGCCGATCAGCGGCGAGGGAATGATGTCCTTCCCGGGTGCGTGCCGGATGCCGATCGCGAGCACCACTACCAGCAGCGCGAACACCGCGAGCGGCAGCAGAAAGCGGCTCATGCTCACGGGCTGTGGATGGCGGGCCTGGCGGCACCTGCGGTGGCGGACTCGCGCGCCCGCTCGGTGCGATAGCGCCGGTCCGAGGCCGCGAGCGTCCCGCCCACCGCCATGATGAGCGCGGCCAGCCAGATCAGACTCACCAGCGGGCGGATCTGGATGCGCAGGCTCCAGCGGCCGGCCCCGAGGTCATCGCCGAGAGCCACCAGCAGGTTGTTGCCGCGGCTCATGCGGATCGAGGTGACGCTGGTCAGCTGCCGCTGCACCCAGTACTGACGCTTCTGCGGTGTCAGGATCGCGACCGGCGCACCGCCGCGCGTCACCACCACGAGCGCGCCGGTACCGCCGTAGTTCGGTCCCTCGACGGGGCGTACCCCCTCGAAGCGGAAATCATAACCGCCGACCCGGGCGCTCGCGCCGGCGGCGAGCGCCACGTCGCGCTCCACGGTGAAGGACTGCACGGTGGCGAGGGCGATCACGGCGAGGCCGAGACCGACGTGCGCGACCGTCATGCCGAGCACGGCGCGCGGCAGCGACAGGCTGCGCCGCCAGCGGTCGAGCGGATCGACCAGCGAGGCGAGAATGATCCAGATCCCGAGCATGACTCCAACCGGTGTCAACACCTTGCCGTGAGCGTAGATGCCGAATACCACGGCGCAGGCGAGTACCGCGGCCGCCAGCAGCGTCAAGAGCAGCGTGCGCTCTTTGTCCTTGAGGCGCCCGCGCTTCCAACCGGCGTTGATCCCGAGCGCCAGCAGCGACAGCAGCGGCAGCATCGACAGCATGAAGGTCGGATTGAAGTACGGCGCGCCGACCGACAGGGTGCCGAGCTTCAGAGCATCGGAGATGAGCGGCGCGAGCGTTCCGGCAAACACCGTCGCCGCGGCGATGACCAGCAGCACGTTGTTGAACAGCAGGAACGACTCGCGCGCGCCGAGCTCGAACCCCGCGGTCGATCGAAGCCGAGGTGCCCGCCATGCATACAAGGTCAGTGCACCGCCGACCATGACGACCAGGAACGCGAGGATGAACACCCCGCGCCGCGGATCGGCGGCAAACGAATGCACCGACACCAGCACGCCCGAGCGCACCAGGAAAGTGCCGAGCATGCTGAGCGAGAACGCCAGGATCGCCAGCAGCAGCGTCCAGCTCTTGAAGAGTCCGCGCTTGTCGGTGACCGCGAGCGAGTGCACCAGAGCGGTGCCGACCAGCCACGGCATGAAGGAGGCGTTCTCCACCGGGTCCCAGAACCAGAAGCCTCCCCAGCCGAGCTCGTAGTACGCCCAGAAGCTCCCCAGGGCGATGCCGCAGGTGAGAAACGCCCAGGCGACCGTGGTCCAGGGGCGCGTCCAGCGCGCCCAGCTCTGATCCATGCGGCCCTCGAGCATCGCGGCGCAGGCAAAAGCGAACGCCACCGCGAACCCGACGTAGCCGGTGTAGAGAATCGGCGGATGCACCGCGAGCGCCGGGTCCTGCAGGATCGGGTTGAGATCCGCACCGTCAGCGGCCGGGGGATCCAGGCGCAGGAACGGGTTGGAGGTCGCAAGCGTGAACAGCAGGAACCCGAAGCTCACCACCCCCAGCACCCCGAGCACGCGCGCCGCGAAGCGCGGCGGCAGCCGCCCGGCGCCGACTGCCACCGCCACCGTCCAACCGGCGAGCAGCAGGATCCACAGCACCAACGATCCCTCGTGTGCGCCCCACAATGCGGTCACACGGTAGAAGAGCGGCAGCGCCGAGTTGGAATTGTCCGCGACATAGGCGACGGAGAAATCGTTGCCGACGAACGCGGCGATGAGACAGCCCGCGGCGAGGGCCACCATGACGAACTGTCCGGCCACCGCGGGAGTCACCGCTGCCATCCAGCGCTCGCGCCCGAGCATCGGGCCCACGATGCCGAAGAACGCCTGCAGCCCCGCGAGCAGCAGCGCGAGGATCAGCGCAAATTGGCCGAGCTCGGGCAGCATGCTCAGCCTCCCGCCGCGGTGGTGCCCGCGCTGACTGCGGACGTCGGCGCGGCCCGTGATGCGCCGTTGCGGCGTTTGAGCGAGCGCGCAACCTCGGGCGGCATGTACTTCTCGTCGTGCTTGGCGAGCACCTCGTCCGCGACGAACGTCCCGTCGGCGCGCAACCGGCCGTGGGCGACGACGCCCGCACCCTCGCGGAACAGGTCGGGGAGGACCTTGTCATAGACCACAGGCACCTCCCGACTGAAGTCGGTGACGACGAAGCGCACCTCGAGGCTGCCGGGCGCTCGTTTCAGACTGCCCTCTTCCACCATCCCGCCCAGCCGGAAGCGCTCCCCGGGCGGGACCTTGCCGCTCGCGACCTGGCTCGGATCGAAGAAGAAGGTGACGTTCTGGCGGAAGGCGCTGAGCGCCAGCGCGCCAGCGATGCTCACCCCGGCGACGATGCCGACAACCAGCGTCATGCGGCGCTGCCTGGGCGTCACGCGCCCTCCCCCGGTGCGCTCTGCCCGCTGAGGCGCCGCCGCGCCGCTGCACGCGCCTGCGCGAGCAGGCTACGCGCCCAGATGATGTTGAGTCCCACGATAGCGAGCGTCACGGCGTACGCCGGCCACACATAGGCTGCGTAACCGCCCATCTCGAGGAACTGTCTCATGCCTGCACCGCCGCGCGGATCCAGCTGGCGGTGCGCTCGCGGTTAAGGATCTCGCCGCGCAGTCGCACCAGCAGCAACGCCGCGAACAGCAGCGTAAAGCCCGCCAGCATGATGAGCAGCGGCAGCAGCATCGCAGGCGGCATGGCCGGCTTACCGAAGCGCATGACCGAGGGTGCCTGGTGCAGCGAGTTCCACCACACCACCGAGTAGTGAATGATGGGCACGTTCACCACGCCCACCACCGCGAGCAGCCCGCTGGCGCGGTCCGCACGCTGAATGTCTTCGATCGCTCCGCGCAATCCCATATACCCGAGATAGAGAAACAGCAGGATCAGTTCCGAGGTGAGCCGCGGGTCCCACTCCCACCATGTGCCCCACATCCGCGCACCCCAGAGCGAGCCCGTCACGAGAGCCGCGAACGTGAACGATGCCCCGATCGCCGCGCAGCTCGCCGCCGCCGCGTGCGCCACCTTCATGCGCCAGATCAGTCCGACCGCCGCAGCGACCGCCATGGTCGTATACACCATGAGGGACATCCACGCACTCGGCGCATGGACGTAGAGGATACGAAAGTCGTTGCCCTGCTGGTAATCGGGGGGCGCCAGCACCAGGCCGCCGTAAAGGCCGCATAGGATCAGGAGCGCCGCTGCCCAGCCGAACCACGGCGTGAGGCGTGCCGCCAGCCCGTAGATGTAGGGCGGAGAAGCAAGCCGATGAAACCACGTCCAGCTCATTCTGCGGCTACTCCAGACTGATGCGCACCGCCGCGGCCGCCGCCAGCGGTGCGAGCGTGATGCCAAGCACCGCGAGCGCCGCCAGCAGTTCCAGCGGCGCCGTGAACGGCAGTCCGCGGATCGCGAGCTCGGTGGCGCGTGCGCCGAAGATCAGCACCGGCAGCGACAGCGGCAGTGTCAGGAGCGAGAGCAATACGCCGCTGCGCCTGATGCCGAGCGTGAGCGCCGCGCTGATCGAGCCGATGAGACTCAGGGCGACCGTTCCGACCGCCACCGAGGCGACCACGCCCGCAAGTCCCGTGCCGGACACACCGAGCGCCTCGGCGGCCAATGGCGCGATCAACGACAGCGGCATACCAGTGAGCAGCCAATGCGCCGCGGTCTTGGCGAGCAGCAGCCAGGCGAGCGACTGGCCCGAGAGACTGTACTGCTCGAGCGTGCCGTCGTGAGCGTCGTCGCGAAACAGGAACTCGAGCGCGAGAAGCGCGGCCAGGAGCGCTGCGACCCACAGTACCCCGGGCGCGATCTCGCGCAGCCGCGACAGCTCGGGCGAGACGGCGAGCGGGAAAAGCGTGGTCACGATCGCGAAGAAGGCGAGCGGCTGAATGAGCTCCCCGCGCCTGCGGAACGCGAGCGTCAGGTCGCGCAGCAGCACCAGGCGCGCAGCCGCCAGCGCCGGCGTACCCACGGGGCTCGCCGGCCACCCGGAGGCATCGAGGTGCGGCGCAACCGGCTGCACGGCGGCGGTGCGCGCACTACTCAAGCGGCAGCTCCAGACGACGCACGCGAGCCGCGCTGACCGGCAGCTCGTGGTGCCCGGCGGCGACCACCAGGCCCCCGCGGACGAGCTGCTCCTCGATCAGGTTGCCGACCAGCTGCTGCCCCTCGGCGTCGAGGTTGGTCGTCGGCTCGTCGAGCAACCACAGCGGCACGGCGAGCAATGCGAGCGCGGCAAGTGCCACACGGCGTCGTTGTCCTGCTGAGAGCGTCCGCACCGCGCGCGTGCTCCAGCGGTCCGCCCCAACCCGTTCAAGGGCCGCCTGCATCACCGAGCGCTCCACGGGCTGGCGCACGCCGATCCAGAAGCGCAGGTTCTCGAGCGCGCTCAGGTCGGGCTTCAGCGGCGGCTCGTGGCCGATATATATGAGGCGCGCATGGTAGGCGGCGGGGTCTGCCCGCACGTCGGTGCCGTCCCAGAGGATCCGGCCGGCTTCCGGGTACAGAAGGCCGCACGCCGCCCGCAGCAGGGTCGTTTTGCCTGCGCCGTTGGCGCCCCGCACCTGCAGACATTCGCCGCCGGCGAGCGAGAAACCCACGCCGCGCAGCACCTGGCGCTCACCGCGCCAGAGCTGCAGGTTCTCGGCTTCGAGGGCATGGGACACGGCGCGGGAGTCTCGCAAATTCAGCGGCTTAGCGCCATCCACTGTCTGCCGGCGGCGTCAGTGAGCATGGATCGTCCACACACCCAGGGCGATCGCAACCACGGCGAGGACGCGCACGGTGGTTATGCGCTCGTGCAGGATCACAACCCCAAGCGCCGTGCCGAACAGGATCGAGGTCTCCCGAACGGCGGCGACCGCCGCGACCGGCGCGCGCGTCATCGCCCAGAGCGCCAGAGTGTAGGAAGCGAGCGAGCACGCGCCGCCCAGGACGGCAGTGGGGAGCTGGCGCCGCAATTTTTCCCAGCGCGGTGCGCGTGACCGCGCCGTAGCCCAGATCAGCCACGGCAAGGCAACCAGCAGAAACAGCCAGAGACTGAAAGCGATCGGGTTACCCGAGACGCGTACGCCCAGACCATCGATTGTTGTATAGGCCGCGATCATGAAACCGTTGAGCAGCGCCAGACGCGTCGCGGCGGCGGAGTGACCCCGCAAGCGAGCGTCAAAGAACATCGAGAGGATGCCGCCTGATACCAGGGCCACCCCAATCCAGACGCCTCGCGACAGCTGCTCGCCAATCAACGTGCCGCTCCCGATCGCGACCAGCAGCGGCGCGGTGCCGCGCATCAACGGATAGGTGTGGCTGAGATCACCGACCCGATAGGCGGCCGCCAGCAGGACTCCATAGATCACCTCGAGCACTGTCGACGCGGCGAGGTAGGGCCAACTCGCCGGGTGCGGTACTGGCAGGAACGGCAATGCGAGACCGGCAAGGAGGCCGGCGCTGATGTAAACGCCCGCTGTCGTGATACGTGTGTCGCGCCCGCTCTTGACGAGCAGGTTCCAGCTTGCGTGCAGGAGTGCACCCAGCAGTACCAGCAGCAATACGCTGGCGGTCACCCTTCAGACCCTGACTCGCGGGCCACTGCCGGGCAGGTTCTCTGGTGCCTGGGGCCGGACTCGAAGGCGCGACGTAAGCGGTTGAGCCGCAAGCCTTTGCAGTATCCACACCCCGGTGCCTACCCGAAGTCCTACCCGCGCTCGCGGGTGCGGTCGGCGATGAGATTTCAGCCGCCCTGGCGACAGATCTATCTCAGTGGAACGCGAACACGAATTGCTCGCCCAACTCGCCGCGCAGATCGCGGCCGGTATGATCGCCCGTCTCGCTGGAGCGCCGCTAGATGACAAGGCCGTGGTGAAGGGCGCAATGGACATGGCAAGGATTATTCTCGAGGCGGCGAAGGGCCCTCCGAGGAGCTCGTACTTCGGCGCGTCGCCAAAGCCGAAGTAGTAGCTCCCACTCCGCTACCTGCGGGCCTTGCCGCCCCTTGGCTCGCGCGGCCCTTCCGGGTACTCCGCGAACAGTAGCTCGAGCGCCCGGCGAAGCAGCCGGCTTTGGGGAATCATTGTGCGCTCCGCGAGCGCCCGGAGCCGCTCGGCAGTCTCCTTCGGCACCCATAATCCAAGTTGCTGGCCGGTTCGCGGTGCCATCCGTCTACCGATGTCTAGACGTGTCTCTCACGACGGCGTACTGTATCACCGCGTCTAGACAAAAGCGCCGGCCGCCGCTGGAGCGGCTCACACAGGAGATGCAAACATGGCCAGCCGAAATCTACAACTCGTCCCGTCCGCCAGCGCCCGCGGCGACGGCCCGCTCCTGCGCAGGGTCAATCAGCTGATTGCCCAGTGCGCCGTCGCCGCGGGAGCCGCAGACTCCCTCGTCGGGGCGAGCCTCGAGACCGAGCGCGAAAGGCAGTGCGCGGACTGCATGCCCCTGGTGCTCGACCGCATGCGCGAGGAACTCGAACGGGTCGCCGGCGAGCTCGAGAAGCTCGAGCGGGAGCCGCAGACATGAGCCCCGCGCCCTCGCCACCGCCGCCGCCCAGGAAGCGATCTCGAGGCCTCAGACGCTCGGTGCGTGGCGCTGAGCTGGAAAAGCGCGAGGAGATCGAGCTCGCCGGCTTCCTACTCGCGCAGGCCGTGCGAGCAGCCATCTCGCTGCTGTCAGACAGCGAGTCCGGGACCGAGGCCCTGACCGCCCGCGATGTCCTGGCCCTCGCGCGCGATCGCTGGGACGGCGTCTGGGAGCGTCCGGAGACACGGTCATGAGCGCCACCAACGGTACGCCCGGCTCGGAGGCCGCAGCACCCGCACGCTTGGAGTACCCGCCCGGGTGCGATATCGACACGGCAACCCTCGCGCTCAGCCAGGCTGCGGCGATCCTGAACCTGCTGGCCGCGGCCTCGGACGGCGAGGACATCAGGCTGCCTGACGCGGAAAAAGACACGCTGATACACGGCATCTACGCGGCGCTGAGTGAGGTCAAGCGCGCGGAGGCGGCGCTGCGTTCCAAGGAGGAGCAGTCATGAGCGCCGTCACCTCGATCCGCCCCGGCCGTGACCTCGGCGCCGCGGAGATCACCCTGAGTCAGGCGATCGGCATTGTCGATCTGCTGCAGGGCGCAGCGGCTCGCGGGGCGATCGAGCCGCCGAGCAACGAGGAATCGCTGGCCCGGACGCTCGCGGTCGTGCTCGAGCTGCTCGATAAGACGCACGGCGCGATCTTTCCGGAGCCGGCCGGCGCGGGGGAGAAGCAGCCATGAGCGCCGGCAACGTCACGCCGGCGTCAGACGAGCGGGAGGAGCCTCTGTGGTACGCCACCGTGCCGGGCTTCCCGCGCGTCCAGGTTCAGTTTTCTCACCGGTGCCCGCGCGAGCAGTCAGAGCCGGCCCTGGTCGCGATCAACTATTACGGCACCGCGGAGGATCTCATTGCGGCCGGAATTGCGACGGCCGCGATGCTCGACCGCCGGCCTCGCGCCGGTCGTCACAGGAAGCGCGTTGACCAGGATGGCGACCGCTTTCAGCTCGAGCGCTACTGGAGGTCCACTGTCGACGGCAAGGAGTGCGCGCCGTACCGGTATTTCCGGCTCACACGTCTGAAGCCCGAGGAGCGCGCCCCGGGGCTTCCGGGCGCCCACGACGCCATTGCTGCTTACAACCGGTGGCTAAAATGGCGAGCCGCCGAAGGCCAGGACGCGCAGCTTTTCCAGGTCAAGGAGCTCCCGGAGCAGGTGCGCAAGCCGACCCTTCGGCTCGTGGTCGACAACACGCGGGGGACGTAGCAGCAGCGCGCCGGAGTGCAGACACGACAGCGCCGCCTTCGGGCGGCGTTTTCGTTTCAGGGATGGGTTGGTACCGCAGCGGGTTTGGCCGCAGGAAGCGGCACATCGATGACTCGATCCGCGTGCGCCTTGAGGCCGCGCTTCACGCCGTGACCAAAGTGACACAGAAACACGCGGAGACCCTCTCGTCGCGCGAACTTGAACGCAGGGATGAGGTCGCTGTCGCCGGTGATTGCAATTATGGCCTGGACAGACTGCGTCAGCGCGAGTCTCGCAATGTCGAGGCCGATTCGGAGGTCGACGCCTTTCTGCTCGATGTTCGGAACGAGATCTTGCGCGGTAACATTACGCGCTCTGCCCGACAGCAGCGATTTAAGGGCCTTGCTGCCCAGCTTCCATCCCATTGTGCTTGTCTCGCCGAGCCGCAACGCAAAATCAGGCCTGAGCTCGAGTGTGTCGATCAGGCTCTCATGGCTTGTATAGACGGCTGTGGCGGCGAGGTTCAGCTTTTGTTTGCTCAGTGGGTTGATCAGCGTACCGGTTGCTGGTTTTGCGTGGTAGAAGAGTACGCGCAGGCGAGCCATGTCTTTGACGCATTCATGCGCAGCGACCGCTGTGGCCACTGCTTCGACCTGGTCCGCGCTCGGGAACGCACCAAGCCTCTCCTGGAGCTTGCGCAACAGGAAGTCACCGTCAATTAATACCGCGTACCGTAGAGGGAAGGACACGGCGGAGCGGCGCCTTTTTGGAAATTAGAGGGACCCGACTCGTTCGTGACGCCTTGCGGCGTGCTTGATCAGGGACGAACGAGTGGGTCGCTTTCTATCGGGTCGGAACCCTAGCACATGGGGCCCGGATCCGGGTAGTTAGAGCCTCACACGGCAGTCGGGATTCCCGTAGGTTTGGGGCGTAACCCTTTGAAATCAAGGCTGTCGATCGCCGCCGCTTCGCAGATCCACGCGCGGATCCTCTCGCGCCCGAGCTCGAGCCAGTGGCCGTACACCGCCTGCAGCTTGAGGTAGTGCGGCTCGACAGCGTGCGCCCAGGCCCTGTCCGCGATCCCGAGGCAGATCGCGCGCAGTTGTGGAGCTGCGGCGAAGGCCGGCTTCATTGATTCCTCATCGAGCACGAGCTGGCAGAGTTCGAGCAGGTAGAACCTTGGCGGCGGCTCCGTCCCGTTGAGTCGCCGGGCCGACACCTGCGGCGGCCAGTGCTCCCGACGGCCGAGGCGCACCGCTTGAAACACGAGGCCGTTCCACAGCGGCCAGTGCACGCTGATGTCGCCCGCGAGCGAATAGCGCACGGCACACCAGGGTAGATCCTCATCGAACGCCGCGGGGTCGGGCTCGGGGCGGCGCCGGCGTGAGTCGCACCGGCGGCCGTTGGGCACCAGGTCGATGCCGTCGTGCCAGGGCTTGCGCGGACCGGCGGCGCCGTTTAGGTGAACGTGAGCGAGGTTGATTCCGTGCGCGCTCGCGAGCGCCAGCAATTCAGCAGCGCGCATGCTACTGCAGCACCTGCCGGATCTCCTCGGGACCCCGATCGCGCACGGTCGCGTAGAGCAACTTGAACCGCGTCCCGACGCCCGACAGCTCGGGGTCCTGCGCTCCCAAGGTATCGAGGAAATACAGATGCTCGGAGAACCCGTCGAAGTCGAACCGCACCAGGCTGACGCGATCGGCGCAGTACTTCGAGCCCACGATCACGGCGCCCGCGATCACGAGCGTGAGATAGAGGCCCGTCGACATCTGCTGCAGCATCACGGTGCAGTTCTGGCCGCCGAGAATCGCTTGAAAGGTCTGCTGCGTCAAAAACAAGCCCCTGAGGACGGCGCCTCATTCGCGACCTCAGCGGGGAGCGGGCTCGGCGTCACCGGCGGCGACGCGATGGCGGCGCTCTCGGCGCCGGTCGGGGTCTGGGGCTGGACGCTCCCGAGGTTCGAGGTGGACGCTCCCTGCGGCTGCGCTGTCGGAGGGGGTGAGACGCTGACGCCCGTGGAGCGTCCCTCCACCCATTCCGTATCCACCCAGAGCGTGACCATCCCGTGATCGGCGCTCTTGCGATAGCCATAGCTCTTGAGCGCCATGTTCGCGTACATGGCATCCGGGGTCGAGATCGTGATGAGCTCGGTGCCCTCACGAAGGCTCTCAAGCGTCGAGAGAAAGTTCTGACGGTCGCTCCGCCCCTGGGTGCCGCCCGTGCCCCGGTAGGCGAGCAACAGGCGAATGCCGATCGGGTCCTGCACGCGGTTGTAGGCTTCGAACTGCCCCTGCTCGATTGGGTGCGACATGACTTCCGAGTCGGCCTTCACATCCACCTCGACGACCGAATCCGGCGTCGGGACCGTAGCGCCGCCAGAGCTCGCGGAGAACGAATATTTTGGCAACGGCCCGGGCGCCGGCAGCGTGACGGCCCCGGCAAATGGCGCCGTAGTGATCTGGGAGGCGGCCGCCCCGGTGTCAGGATCGATGAGCTGCTGGACGCTCGTCGGCACCCGGTTGAGCGGCGGCACGCCCGGGAACGGCGGGACGTTCGGATAGAGAATGAAATTCGAATCGTCGGCGAGATACTGCCCGGAGTCGGCCGTGATGCCTGAGGTATCGGCTGTCCAGGGCAGGCTGCTCATCGGTTACCCCCCCGTCGTGGCCAGCGTGACCGACCAGCGTTCCGAAATATCGATCGCGATCTCCATGTAGCGGCGCGCAGCGTCGTGATCGCCTGAGCGGAGCGACCCGAGCGCCGCGACGAGCTGCAGATGAATCGCGCCATGCACAGTGTAGGCCCCCTCGAGCAGTTGCTCCGGGCCCGTGAGGCGCACAGGCGCGCGCGCCGCGATCTCATCACTCGTCATTCGAGCTTCCATTCAGGAGCGGCCCGAGCACCGCGGTCGTGAACCAGGGGCCGTTGCGCAGCATCGTCGCGAGGTCGTGCTGAACCTGAACAATGGGCCACGTGACATTGGCCTTCGGGATGCTGGAGGTCACCTGCATCTGCCGGCCGACCTGGATCTCGGAGTTGAAAAGCGAGCGCACGATCAGGCCCACATCGGTAAATTGCGGGTACCCGACCATCCCGGTATCCGGTCCGACCTGAACCACGGTGTCATCGCGCAGACCGTCGCGGGGCCAAATCGAGACGGTCGTGCCCTCGACGCACCAGGAGAATCCGGCCGCGTCCGCAATCTTTTGGATCTGATCGATGGCGGACCCGTAGGTCGCCATATTGTTGAGGACCGCGTGCGCGCCGTTGTTGACGAGCGTGAGCCCGGCGATGGAGCAGACGGCCTGAATCAGTTTTTGCGCGTCCTGCGCGCCGGCCCACGATTGCGACGCGACGGTTTTAGCGGACTGGTAGGCAGCGCCTGCCACCGAGACGCTGAACGCGGAGTCGGGCGCTTCGCTCAGGTCGACACAACTCGTGTAGATCAGCGCGTTGACCAGCGTCACGGGCTCGCTGCCCACGTCCCCCGCCTCGATGGACAGGCTGAAATTCTCAAGGGCCACGGCACCCGGCAACGCCGTCGAGTACGTATTCATCTGATCGAGCGAGAGGCCCCAGATACGCGCCTTCGCTATGGTAGCGGATTTGCCCAGGAATTCCTGCGCGTTGACAACAGCGCGCAGACCCGCGACCGACAGCGTGCCGGTCTGCGCTCCGGAGAACGTAAACCGCAGCATGCGCTCGGCGAATGCCATCAGCGCGCGCCGGCAGTAGTTGAGAGCGCCAGAGCCGGCGTCACTGAACGAATTCGGTGCAGACAACCGCGAGGACGGCGCCAGTCGGGAATGCGCTGACGACCAGGCCATTTAGCAATGGCCAGTCGAGCCAACCGTTGTCACCGACCGGGCAGACCATCGCGCCCTCGGGCAACGTGTACGTGATGATCTGATTCGCCGCGCCGGCTGCCCCCAGCGTCGCTGCGTCATTGAACGTGAGGGTACTACCGGCAGCGCCCCCCGTGAGGATGAAGCCCTTGAATTTCGATCGC